>NZ_JAYLVN010000012.1:0-231561 GCF_046156345.1 Variovorax sp. H27-G14 | reverse complement strand
CTTCTTTCTCTTGCCTGCATGCTCGGCATCCGAAAAACTGATCTGGCTCATCGTTGGCTCTCCTTCAGCTGGGTGATCAACGTTCAGGTCGGCAATCGGTGGACTTGATCAGACGTTCCCTAGCGTCTTCCCATCCTTTGATAAAGCTACACAGTCCACCGCTCTGAGCGGTTCCTGGGTTTTTTGCTTCGACCGTTGACGTGTATCACGCGTTCTTAATGGAGTGCAAATTTGAGCGCCAATGACCCACTTTTTAAAGTGAGCACGCCCCAGTTCATGCCCGATCGACGGCAGTATCGCCAAAGCGACTGGGATCGCAAGAAGCACGACGCAAGCAATCCACGTCGACGCAAATCCACTCAATGCGGCGATCGCTGGCCAAACTAAGGACTGCAATAGTTGTAGGTGTGAGTCGTCACGTGTCGGTGTCCTAAACCAAGTTTTTTCCCGACGCGGCATTGCAAATTTTTGGGACGGCCATTTCCTGACACGAATCAAGAGAAAAAGCACGATCCACACAAAGCAAAGGATTAGCGCCACCATCCCAAATCGTGACGCGATATGTAAAAGGCCAGCGATGCTCCAAAGGTCAGTCATCGCCGCGTTGAGTAACGTCATGATTGCCACGCTCGAAAGATCGATGAGATCAAAAGCCGACGTGAACACACTCGCATGAGGGAGTCCGAATTCGGATTCAACCGAGAGCGAAACGCCATAGCCCAGGGAGGCCAAAATGATTGTTATCAGTGAAGCTATTGATAGAACGGGGCCGAATCCAACCCATGCCGTTCTAGGGTTGATTGGGGTGGCTTGACTGGTTAGAAAAACACTGGGTTTTTCTGCTTGATCCGGTGCCCGCTTCATTTACTAGCTCCTCTGTTTTGTGATGACAGAGAAGTCTCGCAGACCAGCGCTACGGTGTGCTGTACAAGCTTTAGTCGTCGAGAAACCGCAGGTTCACTACCCTGCTGCTAAAAATTTCAATCCGAAGAAGTCCGTCGGAATGCCTCCCTCGGTCGCCGAAGGCCGACACCGTCAGATCTTGAACGCGCGCTGAATATCGGGCCGCACCAGGTCCACGTACTCGCGGTGCTTGCGGATGTAGCCCGCGATGAACTGGCACACCGGAATCACATGCAGCCCCTTGGCGCGGGCTTCGTCCAGCACATGCCTGGCGATGCCCGATCCCACGCCCTTGCCTTCGTATGCCGGCAGCACCTCGGTGTGCGTGAACATGATGGCGTCGGTCAGCAGGTTGTACTCGGCATAGGCCGCGAGCTTGCCGTCCAGCGCGGCCTCGTAGCGGTGCTGGGCTTCCTGGTTGGAAAAGGCGAGGTCGATGGTGCTCATGGCTGGCGTGCGAGGTAGTTGGAAAGATTGCCCGCGGCGGTGGCGCGCACCTTCTTGCGCAGCATCGGCGTCCAGCCCAGCAGCAGGCCGGGCGTGCCCAGCGCCTGGCGCGACCAGGTCCAGAACGCAAAGCTGTCGTGGTGCGTGGCAATGAGGCCGTCGGGCGTGAAGGTGAAGCGCGCGTCCACGCTGTTGTCCACCAGGCGCCCGGTGGCGCTGAAGCGGTAGTGCGCGTCCCAGTGGGCGCTGCCGGTGGTGTCGTCGGCCTTCACGTCGCGCCAGCTCAGGCGCCACACGTCCGCGCCCTTGGCCTGCGTGGCAGAAGCCAGCATGCGCCACATGCCACCCACCTCGCGCCGCCCGCGCAGCGAGAAGGCTTCGTCGTCGAACTGGGCGTCGCTGGCATAGCAGGCCTGCATGGTGGCGGCGTCGAGCTTGGCGAAGGCGCTGTAGAAGCGCTCGATGGTCTGGGCATTGGTGGCTGCGGTCATGGGGCCTCTGGGGTTGTGAAAATTCGGGTCAGCGGCCGAGCAGCTCGACCAGCGTGTGCAGCGCGTGCAGCACGGTGGCCGCGCGCACCGTGGCGCGGTCGCCGTCGAAGCGGCGGCGCTCGGTGCGCACGGCGCCATCGACCGACCAGCCGAACCACACCGTGCCCACCGGCTTGTCGGGCGTGCCACCGGTCGGGCCCGCCACGCCGGTCACGGCCAGCGCCACGCGCGCCGGCGCCGAGCGCGCAACGGCACCCGTGGCCATGGCGCGCGCCACCGGCTCGCTGACCGCGCCGTGCGCCGCGATGACCGCCGCATCCACGCCCAGCAGCTCGGTCTTGGCTTCGTTCGAGTAGGTGATGAAGCCGCGCTCGAACCACGCGCTGGAGCCCGCCACCTCGGTGCAGGCCGCGCCGATCAGCCCGCCCGTGCAGCTTTCGGCGGTGGCCAGCATCCAGCCCCTGGCTTGCAGCAGGCCGGCCAGCGTGAGCACGAGCTCGGGCGTGTCGAGGTCGGCCGGGGCCGAAGGTGAAGAGGGGGCCGAGGGTGCGGTCGACATCGGGGAAGAAGAATCCATCGGGTTCACCATGCGCGCCACAGCGCAATGACCAGCAGCGTGCAGAAGGCTGCCACCAGGTCGTCGAGGATGATGCCGAAGCCCGCGTGCCACCAGCGCATCTGCGCGGCGTCGCGTTGCTTGAACAGCGCGTCGGCCCAGGCCACCGGGCCGGGCTTGGCGGCATCGAAATAACGGAACAGCGCAAACGCGATGGTCTGCGCCAGCAGCCCGGCCGGTGTGACCAGCCAGAGCACGATCCAGAAGGCCACCACCTCGTCCCACACCACGGCGCCGGGGTCGGCCACGTTCATGTCGCGCGCGGTCACGGTGCAGGCCCACCAGCCGATGGGCAGCGAGGCCAGGATGATCCAGCCGATGGTGGCCGGCGTGAACCACATCTGCATTACCACGAAGGCCGCCCAGGCCCACAGCGTGCCCACCGTGCCGGGCGCAAAGCGCGGCATGCCCGAGCCGAAGCCCAGCGCGATGAGGTGCGCGGGATGCGAGAGCAGAAAGCGCAGCGTGGGGCGGCGCATCGAGGGTTGGGGCATGGCGCCGGAAGCGGAGGGTGGAGATGGTGGAGAAGAAGGAGAGGAGGGAGAAGCAGCGTGCATCAGGGGCAGGAGTGTCGCGCATCTGCGGCAGCGGCGGCAGGGGGCGGTGCGGGGGTCATTTTATTTATCAAAGCAATAGCTTGTTTAATTGAGGCCCGCCGCCTAGTATCCGGGCTTGTTTTTCGAGCTTCCCATTCCGTCATGTCCACTTCTTTTGCCGACTTGTCTTCTGCACCACCTCCCACCGCCGCATGGGGCGAACTCTTCAGCGGGCGCAACGGCTGGCGCGCGCTCGCGCTGACGGGTGGCGTGGCGCTGCATGCCGTCAACGTGCACATCGTGACCACGGTGCTGCCGTCGGTGGTGCGCGAGATTGGCGGGCTCGACTGGTATGCGTGGAGCACCACGCTCTTCGTCGTCGGCTCGATCCTTGGCGCCACGCTGTCGGTGCGGCTGCTCGCGGTGCTCGGCCCGCGCGGCGCCTGCCTGGCCGCGCTGGCGGTGTTCAGCGCCGGCTCGGTCGGCTGCGCGATGGCGTCGGCCATGCCCTGGATGCTCGCCGGCCGCACGGTGCAGGGGCTGGGCGGCGGGCTGCTCGCGGCGCTGAGCTACGGGCTGATTCAGCTGGTGTTCGAACAGCGGCTGTGGCCGCGCGCGGTGGCGCTGGTGTCGGGCATGTGGGGCGTCGCCACGCTGTGCGGGCCGGCCGTGGGCGGGTTGTTCGCGCAGGCCGGGCACTGGCGCTGGGCTTTCTGGTTCCTGCTGCCGGTGGCCGCCGCGCAGGCGCTGCTGGTGCTGGTGCAACTGCGCCCCTCCGCAGGCGTGACGCACCAGCGGCCCGCCACCTTGCCGCGCGTGCCCGGCGTGCAGATCGGCCTGCTCGCGGCCTCGGTGCTGGTGATAGCGGCCAGCGGGCTGGTGGCCAGCTTGGCGTGGCAGGCCGTGGGCGTGCTGGCGGGCCTGGGCATCGGCTTTGCCGCCACGCGCATCGACGCCCGCGCCACCGTGCGCGTGCTGCCGAGCGGCGCCTATTCGATGAGCGCGCCGCTGGGTGCCATCTACGCCAGCGTGGCGCTGCTGCTGATCGGCACCACCACCGAAATCTTCGTGCCGTACTTCTTGCAGCTGCTGCACGGCCACTCGCCGCTGGCGGCCGGTTACCTCACGGCGGCGATGGCCGGCGGCTGGAGCGCGGGCTCGCTCACGTCGTCGGGCCGCAGCGGCGCGGGCGCCGACCGCATGCTGCGCGCCGGGCCGGTGATCTGCACGCTGGGGCTCGTGGCGCTCGCGCTGTTGCTGCCGTCGCCAGGCCACCTTGGCGCGGGCGCCGAGACGGTGCTGGTCGCCATTGCGCTCGCGGCCGTGGGGCTGGGCGTGGGTATCGGCTGGCCGCACCTGCTGACGCGCGTGATGTCGCTGGCACCCAAGGGCGAAGAGGGCCTGGCCTCTGCCTCGATCACCACCGTGCAGCTCTACGGCATGGCCGTGGGCGCCGCGGTGGCGGGCCTGGTGGCGAACGCCGCGGGGCTCACCACGCCGGGCGGCGTGGAGGGCGCGCGCTCGGCGGCCGTCTGGCTGTTCGCAAGCTTCACGCTGGCCCCGGCGGTGGCGGTGTGGCTGGCGTACCGCGCCGTGGCCCGCCGCGGCAAGTGAGAAGACAAACGAAGGCCGGCCGCAGCCGCCAGGTCGCGGCGCTCGCCTGCATCGATGCCACAAGGCGCTCCCTATAATTTTTCGCATTCACAACATGCGGGAGGGCCTTGGCTCATGAGAAATTTCGTTCAACGTTTCGGGGCCCTGTCGCTCCTCTTGGCCTTCAGCTTCGCGCTGGTGGCCTGCGGCAACAAGGAGGCCGAGCAGCGCAAGGCCTTCACCACCTACCTCCAGACCCGCGTGCTCGACAAGCCCGGCATCCATGTGCCCAAGCCCACCGCGGAAGAGAAGGCCTCCTTCGGCGACTACGCGCAGCACTACGCGGTGATCACCGATTTCAACGAAGGCATGAACCAGTCGGTGAGCCAGCCCATGACGCAGATCATGGCCAAGGGCGGGTTGCGCTCCATCGGCGACCTGGTCTCGCGCCGCGACGACATCAAGTCCGCCAAGGACGGCCTGGCCGGCCTGCGCACCGCGCTCGACCAGCAGACCGCCAAGGCCGACGCCGCGCACGCGCAGCTCAAGCAGCCCGACGACCTGAAGCAGGTCTACGACAAGGCCTACGAGAAGACCGTGACGGCACCCTCGGCCACCTTCAAGGAGGTGTTCCCCGCGCTGGACGCCGTGTTCGACAGCGCGCTGGCCATCGGCAATTACATCGAACAGAACAAGTCGAAGATCCAGATCTCGGGCAGCACCGTCAGCGTGACCGACCCGGTGGTACAGGCCGAGTTCAACAAGATGCTGCAGCAGCTGAACGGCCAGTCGAGCGCCATCAATGCGGCACAGCGAAAGATGCAGGCCATGGTGCGAGGCTCCTGAACGGAGCGCCGCAACGCGTCAGACGAAGTGGTCGAACGAGCCGAAGCGTTGAGCCACCGGCGCGCCGGCGGCATCGACGATGCGCAGGCCGGCATCGGCCTCGGCGCGGCCGATGCGCGTGACGCGCGTGGCGCTCTTCAGGCCGGCCTGCGCGACCGCGTCGCGCGCTGACGGCGGCGCGGTGAAGACCAGCTCGTAGTCGTCCCCGCCCGACAGCGCACAGGTGCGCAGCAGCTCGGTGCGCAGGCCGGGTGCCTCGGCCGAGATCAACGCGGTGGCGGCGTCCGCGTCCAGCGTGGCGCCGACCTGGCTCGACGCGAGGATGTGACCCAGGTCGCCGATCAGCCCGTCGCTCACATCCACCGCCGACGTGGCAATGCCGCGCAGCGCCTGCCCCAGCGCCACGCGCGGCGTGGGTTGTTCCATGCGCAGGCGGGCCGACTCGAAGGCCTCGGCCGACAGCGCGATCGTGCCGCGAAACACCTCCAGCGCCAGCCGTGCATCGCCCAGCGTGCCGCTCACCCAGATGTCGTCGCCCGCCTGCGCGCCCGAGCGCAGCAGCGCCGCGCCGGCCGGCACTTCGCCGAACACGGTGATGCAGATGTTGAGCGGGCCGCGCGTGGTGTCCCCGCCCACCAGTTCGCAGCCGTGCGCGTCGGCCAGCGCGAACAGGCCGCGCGAGAAGCCTTCGAGCCAGGGCTCGTCCACGCCCGGCAACGCCAGCGCCAGCGTGAAGGCCAGCGGCTTTGCGCCGCAGGCGGCCAGGTCGCTGAGGTTCACCGCCAGCGCCTTGTGGCCGAGCCGCGCGGGTTCCACGGTCGAGAGAAAATGCCGCCCCTCCACCAGCATGTCGGACGAGACGGCCAGCTGCATGCCGGGGGCGGGCGCGAGCAGTGCGCAGTCGTCGCCCACGCCCAGCGGGGAGCGCGTGGCGGGGCGCTTGAAGTAGCGTGTGATCAGGTCGAATTCACCCATGGGGGTGAGAGCATAAGCGGTGCCGGCTCAGCCCCGCGCGCGGCGGTTGGACATGAGCACGTTGTCCTTCTCCAGCGCCTGTCCGGCCTGCAGCGCCGCGATCCAGGCCTCGGTGGTTACCACCGCGGCAAAGTTGCTGTGGAACACGACGCTGAAGACGCGGTGGATCTCTTCCGCGTTGACGCGGCCCGCCGCGTTGGCATACGGCAGCGCGCCGGTGGCGTCCGACAGAAACTCCACGTTCAGCCCGCGGTGCATGGCCTCGTACACGGTGGAGGCGTCGCAGTTCTGGGTCATGTAGCCGGCCACGCTGAGCGTGTCGATCTGGTGGCGCTCAATCCATTCGGCGAAGTCGGTGCCGGCGAACACGCTGGGCAAGCTCTTGGTGACGAGGTGGTCGTGCGGGCGCTTCGCAATCTCCGGGTGCAATTGCCCGTTGTGGGCATCGGCCTGGAACACCGGCGCGCCCTTGGGCGCGTGGTGGCGCACCACCACCACCGGGGTGCCCGCGGCGCGGGCGGCGTCCATGGCCTGCGTGATCTTCGGCAGCGAGCTCTGGACGGGCGGGTACTCGATCGGCAGGCCGCCGCCTTCGAAGTATTCGTTCTGCACGTCGATCACGACGAGGGCGCGGCGCGGTGCGGGGTGTGTCATGTTCTGGCTCCTGGGGTGTGTGGGCGATGGCCCGATTCTTCGCTGCAAGGCGCCTGGCTGAAAGTGGCCCGATAGCCATTCATCGATAAGATCGGGCCATGCGCCGCACCTCCGCTCAAAACGCTGTCGAAACCATTGCGGTCGTCGCGTTCGACGGCATCAGCCCCTTTCATCTTTCCGTGCCCTGCATGGTGTTCGGCGAAGACCGCACCGAGACGGGCGCGCCGCGCTTTCGTGTGCGCGTGTGCGCCAGCGAGCCTGGCCCGCTGCAGACCAACGCGGGCTTCACGCTGGGTGTGTCGCACGGGCTGGAGGCGATCCGCCGCGCGCAGATCGTGGTGGTGCCCTCGTGGTGCGACGATGGCCGGCCGGCGCCGCCCGCGCTGATTCGGGCGTTGCAGTCGGCGCACCGTCGCGGCGCCACCGTGGTCGGGCTGTGCCTGGGCGCCTTCGTGCTGGCCGAGGCGGGCCTGCTCGACGGGCGCCCAGCCACGACGCACTGGAACCTGGCCGCGGCCTTCGCCAGGCAGTATCCGCAGGTCACGCTGCAGCCCGAGGTGCTGTACGTGGACGACGGCGATGTGCTCACCTCCGCCGGCACGGCCGCGGGCATCGACTGCTGCCTGCACCTGCTGCGCGTGCGCTACGGTGCCGAGACGGCGAACCGCGCCGCGCGGCGCATGGTGGTCGCGCCGCACCGGCAGGGCGGGCAGGCGCAGTACATCCAGCAGCCGATGCCGGCCGCCGCCGAGCAGGACCGCCTTGCGCCGCTGCTGGACTGGCTGGGCCGCCACCTGCACAGCCCGCATGAACTGGACGGCCTGGCCCGGCGCGCGCTGATGAGCCGGCGCACCTTCACGCGGCGCTTTCGCGAGTCGACGGGCACCACGGTCGGGCAGTGGCTGCAGAACCAGCGCCTGGCACTGGCGCAGCGCCTGCTCGAGACCACCGGGCGCACGGTGGAGCGCGTGGCCACCGACGCCGGCTTTGGCTCGGCGGTGTCGCTGCGCAAGCACTTCGTCGGGGCGTTCAAGGTGTCGCCCACGGCGTATCGCAGACAGTTCTCGCAGGATGCCGCCGCCGCATGAAGCGTGAAAGGCACCTGAAGCGCGCAGGGCGCGCGGAAAAACTCAAGCCTGCCCGCGAAATCTCAACGCCGCCTGCCGCACCACTTCCGCCAGCAGCCGCTCCTTGCCCTGCTTCTCGCGCAGCCAGCGCGCATCGTTGCGGTTGGCTTCCACGCTGGTGCGCAGTTCGCCCAGGGCCTGCGTGGCGTTGAGCGCCTCGCTGTGCCATTCGAGCTGCGTCATCGTCATCAGGATGTGCTCGCGCAGCGGCATGTGCTGGCCGGTGGCCGGGTCGACGTACACCGCGTCCAGCCCGAAGCGGCAGGCCTGAAAGCGGTTGTAGGTGTACACAAGGTAGTCGTCCTCGCACGGCTCGAAAGGCTGCTCCTGCAGGAACCATGCAGCCAGCGACTGCACGTAGCCCGCCAGCGCGGCGGCGCGCTCCACGGTGAGCGGCGTGTCGAACACGCGAATCTCGATGGTGCCGAACTCGGGCTTGGGGCGAATGTCCCAGTAGAAGTCTTTCATGCTGCGCACGACGCCGGTGCGGGTCATGCGCTCGAAGTAGGCCTCGAACTCCTTCCAGCTCAGCGTGAACGGCGCGCGGCCCGACAGCGGAAATGCGAACACCGAGTTCAGCCGCGCCGAGTCGAACTGCGTGTCCTGCCCCTGCACGAAAGGCGAGGACGCCGACAGCGCAATGAAGTGCGGGATGTAGCGCGACATGCGGTGCAGCATGAGCAGCGCCGCGTCGGCGTCGGGGCAGCCGATGTGCACATGCTGGCCGAAGATGGTGAACTGCTTGCTCAGGTAGCCGTACAGCTCCGACAGCTCGCGAAAGCGCGGTTTGTCGTAGATGCGCCGCTCGTGCCACTGCTGAAACGCATGCGTGCCGCCGCCCACCACCGCGATGTTGAGCTTGTCGGCATTGCGGATCAGCGCCTCACGAATGGGCGAGAGCTGTGTGATGACGTCCTGCGCCGAGTGGCAGATGTCGGTGGAGATCTCGATCATGCTCGAGGTCATCTCCGGCACCACGCTGCCTGGCAGGGGGGTCTGCGCCATGAGGCGCAGCATGTCCTCGGCGTAGGGGGCCAGGTCGTAGTCGTGCGTGTTGACGAGCTGCAGCTCCAGCTCCACGCCCAGCGACAGCGCCTCGGACTTGTTGAAGGGCTCGAGCTTGACGGTGCGGCTTTCGGGGTCGCGCGGCAGCGGGGCCGAGCGAACGTCGTCGCTGTCGGGGTCTAAAGGGGTGCTGCCGGGGTGGTTGGTGGCGGTGCTCATCGCTGCGTGTCCTCGGTGGTGCTGAAGGCCTGGGGCGCCCAGGGCACCGAACTCTCGCCCACCGCATGAATGGCCACCGTCGCCAGCACCGCGCCCACCACTTCCATCAACAGGATGGAGGGCAGCGCAACCTGCGTGATCATTGTGCCCAGCAGCGGCGAGGCGGTGGCGAAATTGGAGGCGATGAGCAGCGCAATGGACGACAGCGGCGACATCGCGCAGCCGACCCAGAAGGCCTGCTTCCAGCTGGCGCCGCTGCCCGGGTTGGCAATGGCCACGCCGGCAATCTTGGTGAGCAGGCGCACGCCAATCACGGCCAGCACCACGCTGGCCACCGGCAAGGTCCAGTCGGCCTGCGCCGCCACGATCGACACCAGCACGAACATCAGCATGGTGAGCAATGACGCCGCTGTGCCCAGCTGGCGCTGCCAGGCCCAGGGCTTGGGGTTGAGTGCCTTCAGCAGCAGCCCGCCGATGAGCGCTGCCAGCGGCGCCGAGCCGCCGATGTGCGCGGTGAGCGCGGCGCCTGCCGCAATGATGGCCAGCAGCAGGATGGAGGTGTTCTCGCTGGTCGGGCTCATCACGCGCAAGGCCGAGCGCAGCGCCAGCGCCATGATGGCGCCCACCACAAAAGACAGGCCCAGCACCACGCCCACAGGGTAGAGCTTTTGCAGCAGCGTTTGCGGCGCGCGCTCGATCAGGCCGGCCTGCGCATAGCCCAGTGCCAGCGCATAGAAGGTGTTGAGCGTGGCCAGCGTCATGGCGCGCTCGGTCACCGGGCCCGCGGCGCGGGTGTCGATGATCACGCGGCTCAGCACCGCCGGCGAGGCGACGATGGCCATCAGCGCGATGGGGTTGGCCACCGGCTCCGGCAGGCCCAGCAGCGTGAGCACCCAGTACACGCCGAAGTAGGTCAGCGTGGCTTCGAGCAGGCTCTGCACCAGCACCATCGGGTTGTGGCGGAACCAGCGCAGCGGCAGCCGGCCGCCGGCCTCGAACAACACCACGGCCACGCCCAGCTCCAGCAGAAAGAGGCTGATGCCGCGCAGCGGCCAGATTGCGCCCTCGAAGCCGGCAAAGCCAACCACCGCGCCCACCAGCGAATAGCCGATGACCTTGGGCAGGCCCAGATAGCGTTGCACCAGGTGGCCGGAGGCCGCGGCCGCTGCCAGCAGCAGTGACCAAAGAATGGTGGGCAGGCCGGCCGAAGGGCGCACCCATTCGGACCAGAAGCCCAGCAGATCGTTGAAGAAGCTCGTGAGGTTCATGCAGGTAGGAAGAAGCTCACCGGCCGGCTGCGCCAGCGTGCCCAGATCGCGCTGCGGATGCGGGCGCGGTCACCAAGGCTCACGCTGTGCGCGCGCAGCGCCAGCCGGAAAGCGAAATAGAAACTCACGCTCACATTGAGCGCGCCGATGACCGGAATGGCCGCCACCGCCCACCACAGGGCGGGCTGGTGCAGCACCGCAAGGCCGGTGGAGGCTGCAGCCGCGGCAATCTGCCCGGCCGACAGTGTCACGTGCCGCACGTCCAGCCCTAGCCCGAAGAAACCCGCGAACGCGGGCAGCAGTCCGAGCATGAGACCGAGCGAGATGTTGGAGGCGAAGCCTGAGATGTGCGTGCGCATGAAGTCGGCCCAGCGTCGAGCCCGGGCGGCACCCAGAAAAGCGCCGATGCGGGGGTTGTAACGCATGGCGGAGTCCAGGCGATGCAGGACAAAGGCGTTTTCTGTCCATCCGGCGATGATGCTCGCCGAAAACAGCAGGATGCCGGTCATTGCCGCGTAAAGAGCGGTGGGGCCGAGCAAAGACAGCGAGTTCAGCGTGGCTGCGGCATGCGCCGCGTCCAGCAGCGGGTGCCCCAGCGCCTGCTGTACCAGCAGGGCCACGCCCAGCATCGCCGGCACCACCACCAGCACGTTGCCCAGCACGGCCGCCACCTGAGAGCGCACCAGATTGGCGACCTCGTCGACAAAGTCGCCCACCGCGCCGTCGGACTTGATGTCGCGCAGCCGCGCCGCCAGCGCCGGCGCCGTCATGGCGGGTTGCTTGGTGGCCAGCGTGAGGTGCAGCAGCTGAATCGCCACGAAGCTGGCCGCATACATGAGACCGGCGGTGAGACCGCTCCAGAAGGCCGACAGCCCCAGCGCATAGATGCCGAACTTCAGCAGCACGGTGAGCGAGGTGAGCGCGCCGCCGCCGGCGGCTTTCTTCACCATGCGCGCATAGCTGGCACGGTCGCGGGTGATGTAGTGCTCGCCGGTCTCGGCGCTGCGCTCGGTCACCTTGGCGGCCAGCATCGACGAGTTGGAGGCAATCAGCGCGCGGATGCTGTTGCGCTCGCCGCCGGCCAGCACCAGCTTGCCGATGAGCCGCGCCACGCTGGGCGCGGGCACGGGCGACATCAGGCAGTCGAGCAGTTCGCGGATGCGCAGCACGCGTTCGCGCAACTGGCGCAGGCGAAACACCAAGCCCACCGAGATGCCGTTGTCTTCCAGGTGCGTGTAGACCGAGGAGGCACTGGCGCGGCAGGCGTCGAGCCGGTCGCGAAAAGCCACGAAGGCGGTCTGCAGGGCGGCTTCGGCCTGCTCGGGGTCGCGTTCGGGCGGCTGCTCGAACATCTGCTCGCGCAGTTCGTCCAGGTCGGCCATCAGCCCGTGGAAGGGGCGGGTTTCGTGGTGCTCGGCGCTGATGCGCAGGCGCAGCTCCGGCGAAAAGCCGGCCGCCACCACTTGGCTGGCGCAGTAGGTCACCGCGTCCATCACCGTGTGGCGCCAGCGCGGCGCGCCGTCGTCGTCCAGCGCCGCGTCGGCCAGCAGCGCGCCAATGCGCGCGAGCTGCGTTTCGTCGAGCAGCGCGATCCAGCCCGCGTCGAACACGCCGGGCAGCACCATGCGAAACAGGTCGGACGCGTCGGTGGTCTCGGGCGTGCCCGGCAGGATCTTGCGGCGCAGCCGTTCGGCCAGCTCGCTGGCAAAGGCGGTGCGCGGCGCAAAGCCGTAGTCGGCCAGCAGCGTGGTCAGGTCGACCGTTTGCGTGAAGGCGCGCCACCAGGCGCGCAGGCGCTCGCGCAGCTCCGGGCGCGCCTCGATGGCGTCGAGCAGCAGTTGCACGCGGCCCATGGCCGCCTGGGGCGAGGCGCGATCGCCGCGCAGCCAGTCGAAGAGGTTGATCAGCCAGATGTGGCGCTGCGCCACATCGGCCTTCGGGTCGAGGCCGGCAAGCAGCCCCTGCAGGTCGCGCGAAGCGGCAGCCATGGGTGTGAGTGGATCTGTGCGTTGAACACCGCGAAAGCCGGCTTTGCCGGGCCGCCGGTGCCGCCCCCGGCGAGGGCGAAGGACAGGCTGCGCGCCGTGCGCGAAGCCGTGGGGCGGTGCTGGTTAGTGAAGAACGCGTGAGATGGGGGCGCCGCCCACGTCGGCTTCGAGCACGAACATGGGAATGGTCACGTCGAAGCGCTCGCCTTCCTCGGTCACCACCAGGTAGCTGCCGTGCATGGTGCCACTTGGCGCCTGCAGGCGGCAGCCGCTCGTGTAACGGAAGGATTCGCCGGGCGCCAGCAGTGGCTGCTGGCCGATCACGCCCAGGCCCTTGACCTCCTGCGGATGGCCCGAGGCGTCGTTGATGAGCCAGTGTCGGGCAATCAGCTGGGCCGCCACCGAGCCGGTGTTGGTGACGGTCACAGTGTACGAAAACGTGTAGATGTGGTCCTTGGCGGAGGACTGGTCGGCCAGGTAGCGCGGTTCGACCTGGACGCTGAAGGGGCTGTTTGACATGGGGCGCATGGTAACGGAGGCCTTTCGTCGGAATTCCATCGGCTGCGAGAATCGGGGGCATGAGCACCCCGTTTCGCATCGCGCCCTCCATCCTGTCCGCCGACTTCGCGCACCTCGGCCAAGAACTGACCGACGTGATTGCGGCCGGCGCCGACTGGATCCATTTCGACGTGATGGACAACCACTACGTGCCGAACCTCACCTTCGGCCCGATGATCTGCCACGCCCTGAAGCCCTATGCCAAGAAAGCTGACGGCACGCCGGTGCCGATCGACGTGCACCTGATGGTGCACCCGGTCGACGCGCTGGCCGCCTCGTTCGCGCAGGCCGGCGCCGACTTCATCAGCTTTCACCCTGATTCCTCGCCCCACACGCACCGCAGCATCCAGGCCATCAAGGCCGCGGGCTGCAAGGCCGGCCTTGTGTTCAACCCCGGCCTGGGCCTGGAGGCGCTGGACTGGGCCATCGACGACATCGACCTGATTCTGATCATGAGCGTGAACCCCGGGTTTGGCGGGCAGAGCTTCATCGACTCGGCGCTGCGCAAGATCGAACTGGCGCGCAAGCGCATCGAGCAGAGCGGGCGCGACATTCGCCTCGAAGTGGACGGCGGTATCAAGATCGACAACATCGCGCGCGTGGCCTCGGCCGGTGCCGACACCTTCGTAGCCGGCAGCGCGATCTTCAACGCCAAGGACTACGGCGCGGTCATCGGCGACATGCGCAAGCAACTGGCCGGCATTCCCAGCGCCTGAATGACGGTGTCGCGGTCGGCGATCGACCGCGGCACATGCTCAGCGCTTGACCTTGTCGTTGTAGACGCGGTCAGCTTCCGGCCCGCGGTCGGTGTCGACCACGCCGCGCTCCACGTCGTCATGCGCCTTGCGGCCCACCTCGGTCGGCTTGCCGTCCGGGGTCTGCTGGCTGTCCGACGACTGGTCGCGCTCGTGCGGCAGGCGCGGGGCCTTTTCGCCGTCTTGCGCCACCTTGGTCTTGCCGTCGTCGGGGTGCTTGCCCGGGTCGCTCGGTTGGGTCTTGGTGGTCGTGGTGTTCTTCGTGTTCATGGCGGTGCTCCTTGCAGTTGGCACGAGCGTGCCGCGCCCACTGCCACCGCTCGGTAGGACAGTCGAGGCGGCCCCTGTAGGCCTGCGCTCGACCGGCGCCAGGCGTGCGCCAGACGCGATGAAAGCGGGAGCGCGCCTTTGCATGTGGCCATGGGGCTCCGCAATAATCCCGGGCATGTCCTCCGATCCTTTTGCCGGCGTCGCCACCGACAGCCTGCGCATCCACACCTTCGCCTCGCTGACCCCCGGACCGCGGCTGCTCGTATTGGGCGGGGTGCATGGCGATGAAATCTCCGGCACGCTGGGCATCGAGCGCGTGCTGGCCGAGCTGGCGTCCGGCGCGCTGCAACTGCAGCGCGGCGAGCTCACGCTGGTGCCCGTGGCCAACCCGCTCGCGCGCCGCCGCCTGCAGCGCGAGGGCGAACGCAACCTGAACCGGCTGTTCCGCCCGAGCGATGCGCCCGCCGACTACGAGGCGCGCATCACCAACGTGCTGGCCCCGCTCATCGCGCGGCACGAGGTGCTGCTCGACCTGCACTCCTTCCAGAGCCAGGGCGAGGCCTTTGCCATGATCGGCCCGCGCGACAACACCGGCACGCTGGAGCCCTTCGCCCGCGCTGACGAAGAAGGCCAGCTGGGGCTGCACATCGGCACCCCCGTGGTGGTGGAGGGCTGGCTCGACATCTATGCCGCCGGCTTGGCGCAGCGCGCGGGCGGCACGCCCGCCGACGAGGCCGCGCTCGACTTCGGCCGCGGCACCAACGAGTACATCCGCAGTTGCGGCGGCTACGGCGTCACGCTCGAATGTGGCCAGCACCTGGACCCGCAGGCGCCCGAGGTGGCGTGGCGCGCCATTCGCCGCACGCTGGCGCTGCTGCGGATGGCGCCCTTGCCGCACGGTTTGGCGGCCGCGTCGGGCCAGCCCAAGCTGCTGCGCCTGGCCAGCGTGACCGACCGCCTGCACGAGGACGACAGCTTCGTGCGCGACTGGGCCACCTTCGATGAAGTGCGCCGCGGCGAGCCCATCGGCATGCGCCACGACGGCACGCTGGTGAGCGCGCCGGACGATGGCTTCATCGTGTTTCCCAATGCGGTGGCGCTGCCGGGGACGGAGTGGTTCTACTTTGCACACCCGAGCGAGCGACAGCTCGGTCGGGTTTCTGATCCTTCGAGCGAGCGGCAGCTCGGTCGGGATTTTGATCCTTCGAGTGAGCGGCAGCTCGGGCCAGTAGCTGGCGCAGGCTGAGGCCGCGTTCCTACACCGCCCGCGCATAGCCGGCGCACATTGCCTGACTGAAGGAGTGTGTCCATGCCTGTCTCACAAAAATCCCCCGCCCCGCGCGTCCTGTGGAAGGGCGCCATCAGCTTCGGCCTCGTCCACATTCCGGTGGCGCTCTACTCGGCCACCACCGACCACGGCATCGACTTCGACTGGCTCGACAAGCGCACCATGGACCCGGTGGGCTACAAGCGCATCAACAAGAAGACCGGCAAGGAAATCGAGCGCGAGCAGATCGTGAAGGGCGTGGAGTACGAAGACGGCGAGTACGTGGTGCTCAGCGACAAGGAAATTGCCGCGGCCTACCCCAAGACCACTCAGACCATCGAGATCGAGACCTTCGTGCCGGCCAACGGCATCCCCTTCGTGTACCTGGAGCGCCCCTACTACGTGGCGCCCATCAACCGCGGCGCCAAGGTGTACGCCCTGCTGCGCGAGACCCTGCAGCGCAGCGCGCGCGTTGGCGTGGCGCGCGTCGTCATTCAGACCAAGCAGCACCTGGCCGTGCTGGTGCCCGTGGGTCCGGGGCTGGTGCTGAACCTGTTGCGCTGGGGCGCGGACATTCGCCCCTGGACCGACCTGCCGCTGCCCTCCGAAGACGTGAAGAAAGCGGGCCTGAGCGAGCGTGAGCTGAAGATGGCGCAGCAGCTGGTGGAAGACATGAGCGCCGACTGGGACCCGAACGAATTCAAGGACGAGTTCAAGGACGAGATCCTGCGGCTGATCGACAAGAAGGTGAAGGCCGGCCAGACCGAGACGGTGACCCAGCCCGAGCCCGAAGAGGGTCAGGCCAGCGCGGGCCGTGGCGCAAAGATCATCGACCTGACCGAGCTGCTTCAGCGCAGCCTGCGCAAGGGTGGCGCCAAGCCGAAGGCGGCGGCCGACGAGGACGACGACGACGAGGAAGAAGAAGCGCCCGCGCGCAAGCCTGCCGCCAAAAAGCGCAAGCCCGCTGCCAAGGCTGCGGTCAAGTCGGCGACCAAGACCGCGCCCAAGGCGCCCACCCGGCCGCGCCGCGCCGCCTGACCCCGGCCATCGGCGATGGCCAGCAGCACCGCATCGACCGCGCGCAAGGCGCTGGAGCGTTACCACGGCAAGCGCGATTTCACCCGCACGCCGGAGCCCAAGACCGGCGGCCAAGGTGGCAAGGGCGTGTTGTCCTTCGTCGTGCAGAAGCACCACGCCAGCCATCTGCACTACGACTTTCGGCTCGAGCTCGACGGCACGCTCAAGAGCTGGGCCGTGCCGAAGGGGCCGTGCCTGGACCCGAGCGTGAAACGCATGGCGGTGCACGTGGAGGACCACCCGATTTCCTATGCCGGCTTCGAGGGCACCATTCCGCCCAAGCAATATGGCGCAGGCACGGTGATCGTCTGGGACCGAGGCGACTGGCTGCCCGACGGCGACGCGCGCAAGTCGCTGGCGGCGGGCAAGCTCAAGTTCGAGCTGCGCGGCGAGAAGCTGCACGGCCACTGGACGCTGGTGCGCATGCACGGCAAGGGCGACGAGTCGCATGAGCCCTGGCTGCTCATCAAGGAGCGCGACGCCGAGGCACGCCCGCTCGACGACTACGACGTGCTTCAGGCGCAGCCTGCGAGCGTGATCACGGGGCTTGGCGTGGAAGAGGTGGGCCAGGCGCCCAGGAAGGCTGCGGCCAAGGTGCCGGCAAAGAAGGCCGCAACAAAGACAGTTGCGAAGAAGGTCGTCAAGAAGACCGCCAGCAAAGTCGCGCTGCCCGCGACCCTGCAGCCCCAGCTTGCAACGCTCGCCGCCGCACCGCCCGCATCACCCGGCGACTGGCTCTACGAGCTCAAGTTCGACGGCTACCGGCTGCTGGCGCGCATCGACAAGGGCAAGGTGCGCTGCTTCACCCGCAACGGCCACGACTGGACCGCGAAGCTGCCCGCGCTCGCCAAGGCGCTGGCCAAACTCCCGACCGACTCGGCCTGGCTCGACGGCGAAATCACCGTCGACGGCGAGAACGGCGCGCCCGACTTTCAGGCGCTGCAGAACGCCTTCGACACCGGCGCCACATCGCCCATCACCTACTGGCTGTTCGACGCGCCGTTCCTCGACGGTGAAGATCTGCGCGATGCGCCCGTGGAAGAGCGCCGCGCGCGGCTGGCGCAACTGCTGGGCAAGAAGCCGCCCGCGTCGAAGGCATCGCTGCGGTTGAGCGAGGCCTTCGACGCGGCACCGGGCGACCTGCTGGCCTCGTCTGCGCGCATCGGCTTCGAGGGCATCGTCGGCAAACGCAAGGGCTCGCCCTATGTGTCGCGCCGTTCGCCCGACTGGATCAAACTGAAGAACCAGCAGCGGCAGGAGTTCGTGATTGGCGGCTATACCGCGCCCAAGGGCACGCGCGCCGGCTTCGGTGCGTTGCTGCTGGGCGTGCACGACGAAGCCACCGGCCGGCTGCGCTACTGCGGCAACGTGGGCACGGGTTTCGATGCCAAACGTTTGGCCGACATCAAGGCCAGGCTCGACAAGCTGGCGACCGACGACTGCCCGTTCGCGCCCAGGCCCGTCGGCGTGAAGGCCCAATGGGTCAAGCCCATGCTGGTGGCCGAGGTGTCGTTCGGCGAGTGGACGCGCGAAGAACGCGTGCGCCATTCGGTGTTTCAGGGCCTGCGCGCCGACAAGCCCGCGCGCGACATCCGCCGTGAACGGCCGCAACCTGCCGGCGAGCCTGCGGCAGTGCCCAGCAAGCAAGGAGCAACGAAGCCCATGGCCCTGAAGATCAGCCACGCCGACCGCGTGATCGACACGCACAGCGGCACCACCAAAGGCGAGCTTGCCGCGTACTACGACAGCGCGGCCACGCTCATGCTGGCGCACCTGCGCGGGCGGCCCGTGTCGCTGGTGCGCGCGCCCGAGGGTGTGGGCGGGGAGCTGTTCTTTCAGAAGCACCTGCAGAACCGCGAGATTCCCGGCGTGCGCCTGCTCGACCCCGCGCTGGACCCGGGCCACGAGCCGCTGCTGCAGATCGACACCAAGACCGGGCTGCTGGGGGCCGCGCAGATGAACGTCATCGAGCTGCACACCTGGAACGCAACCTCGCGCGCCATCGGCAAGCCCGACCGCATGACCTTCGACCTCGACCCCGGCGAGGGCGTGGCGTGGCCGCAGATTCAGGAGGCCGCGATGCTGGTGCGCACGCTGCTCGACGAACTGGGCCTGCCGTCTTTCTTGAAGACCAGCGGCGGCAAGGGGCTGCATGTGGTGGTGCCGCTGCGCAGGCAGTACGACTGGGACACCGTCAAGGGGTTTTCGCAGGCCGTGGTGGTGCACCTGGCGCAGACCATTCCGCAGCGCTTCGTGGCCAAGAGCGGGCCGCGCAACCGGGTGGGGAAAGTGTTTGTGGACTACCTGCGCAATGGCTTTGGTGCGACCACGGTTTCTGCGTGGTCCGCACGCTCGCGGCCGGGGCTGGGGGTGTCGGTGCCAGTGGCGTGGGAGGAGTTGCCGGAGCTCACGAGCGCGTCGCAATGGACCGTGGGCAATGCGGCGGAGCGCTTCGAGGTCGGGAACACGCCGTGGGCTGCGGTGGAGGGCAGCCGAAAGGGGCTGGCTGCGGCGATGAAGTTGCTGGGCTATAAGCCCACCAAATAGCCGCTCTTCCCCAAATCTCTCCCTCCCCTCCCGGGGGAGGGTTGGGGTGGGGGCTCGGCGGCTTTCGATGAAGCACTGCGCCGATCAGAGGCCGCTGGCCCCCATCCCAGCCTTCCCCCGGAAGGGGAAGGAGCAAGACAGAGCCCGCTACAGCACCTCTTCCGTCGTCACATCAAAACGCTGCAGCGTGTTCGCACCGAACATCATCGTGATCGGCACGTCCGCCGCGTCGCGGCCGCGTGCAATCACCACGCGCCCGATGCGCGGCGTGTTGTGGCGCGCGTCGAAGGTGTGCCAGCGGTTGCCCAGGTACACCTCGAACCATGCGCTGAAGTCCATCGGGTAGCGCACCGGCGGAATGCCGATGTCGCCCAGGTAGCCCGTCACGTAGCGCGCCGGAATGTTCATGCAGCGGCACAGCGTGATGGCCAGGTGCGCAAAGTCGCGGCACACGCCCGTGCCCTCCCTGTAACCCTCCAGCGCGGTGCGCGTGGCGCGTGCGTTCTGGTAGTCGAAGCGCAGGTGCCGGTGCACGAAGTCGCAAATGGCCTGCACGCGCGCCCAGCCCGGCGGCACGTTCAAAAAGTTGGCCCAGGCGAACTGCAGCAGCTCGCTGTCGACCTCGCAATAGCGGCTGGGCAGCACGAAGGGCAGGGTGGATACCGGCAGGTCGGCCGGCGCATGCTCCTGCGCGCCAAGGTCCACCGGGTCGGGCCAGCCGGTGTCGTACACCACGGCATGGTTGCGCAGGCGCACGCTGCTCACGCCGTACGGAATCTGCACGCGCGCGCAATGGTTGTCGAAGCTGTCCTGATAGTGGTCGGTCACCAGCGGCGGGCTGATGGTGATGTTTTCCGCGCCCTGCAGGTCGTGCGCCCGCGAGGGGTGCACCTGCAGCATGTAGATCAACGCGGTGGGGGCGGTCACGCCGAGTTCGATGTCGAAACCGATCCTGATCTGCATGGCTGTCTTTCTTCCCTGGGTGGATCCCGGCGGGTGCGGCCGGCGCGCTTGCTTGGCAAGGAACGACAAGCACGATTGATGCCGCCCCCGCCGATGCTATGCGACGAATGTGCAGCCCTTGCGGCCAGGAAGCGCGACCCCGCGTAGGCCGCGGCGGTGCGCTGTCGGTGCGCTCCTACCGCATGCGCCCCTTTTCTCCCACAAACGGGGGAGGGCGGTCACTACGGCCTGATGACAGCGCGAAACATAACCTTGCAATTCGCTTGCAACCACCCCGATCGACTCGGCTTCAACCCGGTTTCGCTGTTTGTTTCCTTGGAGGGAATCATGGAGCTTTCTTCGCTTTTCGACACGCTCACCACCACCTCTTGGGGCGACGAAATACTCGTTTGGGCGGTGGCCGCGGTAGCGGGCTGCATCTGCCTGGTGGCCGTGGTCAATGTGCTCGACATGTTCCTCGACAACAACGAAATGGGCTGAGCGCCCTCCCCATGAAAGACAGCAGGTCCACGATGACGCCACAGAACAAGGCCGCCGCAGGCCGCCGCACCAGCGCTTCCAAAGCAAGCGATGGCGGCAGCGCCAAGCAGCAGCAGCTCGAGGGCTTCACCGTCGAGCATCCGTCGACCCTCACCACCAACCAGGGTCTGCAGATACCGGACAACCACAACTCGCTGAAAGCGGGTGTGCGCGGGCCCACGCTGCTCGAAGACTTCATCCTGCGCGAGAAGATCACGCACTTCGACCACGAGCGAATTCCAGAGCGCGCCGTGCATGCGCGCGGTTCCGCTGCGCACGGCTACTTTCAGGTCTACAAGTCGATGTCGCAGTTCACCTGCGCAGATTTTTTGCAGGACCCGGACGCCAAGACGCCCGTTTTCGTGCGCTTCTCCACCGTGGCCGGCTCGCGCGGCTCGGCCGACACCGTGCGTGACGTGCGCGGCTTTGCCGTCAAGTTCTACACCCGCGAAGGCAACTACGACCTGGTGGGCAACAACATTCCGGTGTTCTTCATCCAGGACGCGATGAAGTTCCCCGACCTCATTCACGCCGTCAAGCCCGAGCCGCACCACGAGATGCCGCAGGCCGCCAGCGCGCACGACACCTTCTGGGACTTCGCCTCGTTGATGCCCGAGAGCACCCACATGCTGATGTGGGCCATGAGCGACCGCGCCATTCCGCGCAGCCTGCGCATGATGGAAGGCTTTGGCGTTCACACCTTCCGCTTCATCAACAGCCGCGGCGAAAGCCACTTCGTGAAGTTCCACTGGAAGCCCAAGCTCGGCGTGCACGGCCTGGTGTGGGACGAGGCACAGAAGATCGCCGGCAAGGACGCCGACTTTCACCGCCGCGACCTGTGGGAGGCCATCGAAAATGGCCACTTCCCCGAATGGGAACTCGGCGTGCAGATGATTCCGGCCGACAAGGAGCATTCGCTCGGCTTCGACCTGCTCGACCCCACCAAGCTCATCCCTGAAGAAATGGTGCCTGTGCAGAAGATCGGCCGGCTGGTGCTCAACCGCAACCCCGACAACTTTTTTGCCGAGACCGAGCAGGTGGCCTTTCACCCGGGCCACGTGGTGCCGGGCATCGACTTCAGCAACGACCCGCTGCTGCAGGGGCGACTTTTCTCGTACACCGACACGCAGATCTCGCGACTGGGCGGTGCCAACTTTCACGAACTGCCCATCAACAAGGCCGTGTGCCCGTTCCACAACATGCAGCGCGACGGCATGCACCGCCAGACCATTGCGCGCGGCCAGGTGGCCTACGAGCCCAACACCCTGGGCAGCGGCACCGAGTTTCGGGTGGACGGCGGCAGCAACGGCTTTCAGTCCTTCCCCGAAGAGATCGACCCGCCCAAGGTGCGCCGGCGCAGCCCGTCGTTCGACGACCACTTCACGCAGGCCCGCCTGTTCTTCAACAGCCAGAGCGCGGCCGAGAAGGACCACATCATTGCGGCCTTCCGCTTCGAGCTCTCCAAGCTCGAGGTGCCGGCCATTCGCCAGCGCATGGTCGACAACCTGGCGCACGTGGACGAGAAGCTCGCACGCCGCGTGGCCGAGCCGCTGGGCATTGGCGAGCCCGACGCCAAGGCGGCGGCGGGGCGCGCGGGCTTTCGCGACCACCGCATGTCGCTGCCCATCGACGAGTCGCCCGCGCTGAGCATGGTCGACACCGGCGACGGCTCCATCCGCACGCGCAAGATCGCGATCCTGGTGGCAGACGGTGTCGATTCGGCGTCGCTCAAGCCGATTCGCGACGCGCTCGAACAGGCCGGCGCGCAGTGCAAGGTGGTGGGCCCGCGCCTGGGCACCGTGGCCAGCGCATCCAAGCGGCAGATCGATATCGACATGACGTTCTCCAACACGCCGTCGGTGATGTTCGACGCAGTGCTCGTGCCCGCGGGCAGTGAGGCCGCTGCGGCAATGCTGGGCATTGGCGATGCGGTGCACTTCGTGCTGGAGGCCTACAAACATTGCAAGGCCATCTGCACCGTGGGCGACGGCGTGAAGCTGCTGGCCTCGCTGGGCATTGCCGCCGACACGCAGCAAGCCGATGCACCCGCCGGCGTGGTGGTGGCGGCCACGCCGGTCACCAACATGGGCGACACCACGGCCGCGGCGCAGGTGGCGAGCGACTTCATCGCTGCGATTGCGAAGCACCGGCATTGGGACCGGGCGAATGTGGATGCGGTGCCGGCCTGAGCGGTCGGAGCCGCCTGCCTACCCGACCCGTCAAGGTCGCACAGCAGCGGCTTCGACTTCGATCGGGCCGAGCCCAGTGTGCGGCCAGGGCAACACCCAGGTCATTGAACGCTTGCCACACCTGCGCGGCGAAGCTGGGCCGCATGGGGTTCGTCCTTCAGTGGAACCAGGGAGCCGCAAAGTCTGTGAGCGCCCTCTTGGCACTGTGGTGCCAAGAGGTTCGGGTGAATGCTTCAGCGCTTGCCTGATTGGCGTGGCTTGGTCACGGTCACGGCCACGGCCACAGTTTTGGCCGTCGCGCTTCGCCTCGTCGTTCTGGCCGGCTTGAGTGCCGCCACTGCGGCCTGCATGGCCAGCGCCGCCCAGGGCTGCATCGCGGTGCTGGATTCGAGCGCACCTTCCGGGGCGGTGGAGTACTGCATGCGCCTCGTTCTGCCGTTGGCTTCGTGTTCGAACACCTGGCTGCCCACAGCCGCAAAGTGCGGTTGCGTCTGGGCATTGGCCTTGAGGTAAAGCGTGTCCCAGGCGATGACGGCCACGGTGAGGTCGTTCACGCTCAAACCCCAGCCGAGGAACATGCGTTTGGCTTGTATGTCGCCAAGGCTTGCCATCAACTCGCAGCAGTAATCGGCAAAGTCTGCGCCCGGCGGACGGGCCTTGGCTTGGGTGTATTCGGTGAGGGTTCTGCGTGGCATGGCGACTTCAACGTGGTCATAAAAATCGGGTCACGGATACATCGGCGCATGGTATCGGCTTGGCCCGAGCGGCGAGCGCCATTTCGAACCGAACTGCAGGTGCTGAATAGCGAGGTCTGTTAACAACCGTGCGGCGTGCTAACAGTGTGATGAGCAGGTCATGCGGAATTGATCACGCTTGGCGGATATGTCTCTCCAGCGAACATTTCGCTGCAGTTGCGCCGATTCGCAGCCTCCCATAATTGCCGCAGACCAGCCCTCGACATGAGAGGCTGGCATGCCGGGGAGGCCTCATGTCCGTTTTCGATGGTGCGCATTCGCGCACGCTCACGATTCATTCGCCCGCCATTCCCATCGTGCTCGGCAAGCCGGCGCTGGAGCCCATACGGCTCTCTGGCCAAGAGGGCATCAACAGCCTGTTCGCGTACGAACTGCTCCTGAAGACACCCGACGCTCTGAACCTCGGCGCAAGCGGTGCGGCGGACTTCGATCTTGACGGCTTCATCGGCCGCGAAATCACCTGCACGATCGAGCTGGACGGATCGGGCACCTTCGTTGCGGGTGCCGTGGGCGCGAGCACGGATCACATCGGCGCCGGTGTCCGGCAGATCAATGCCTTGATCACCGATGCAGCGCTGTGGGGAGAAGAAGGGCGACACGTGCAGTACAAGCTCACGCTGCGCCCATGGCTGCATCTGGCCACGCTCAGCACCGACTGCAGGATCTTCCAGAACAAGACCGTGGTCGAGATCTTCGACGAGTTGCTGGCCGACTACGCCTTTCCCGTCGACAAGCGCCTGTTCGAAACCTACCCGGTGCGCGAATACCAGGTTCAGTACAACGAGAGCGACTTCGCGTTCTTCGAGCGGCTGTGCCAGGAGTGGGGCATCAGCTACCACCACGAACATTCCAACGACAGGCATCGCCTGGTCCTGGCCGATGCCATGGGCGCCTACAAGCAGACGGACAGTGCCGCGTACCACCAGGTCGAGTACCACGCGCCTGGATGGAAGATCGATGCCGAGTACGTGCACAGCTTCGCTCCGGCCCATCACCTCACCAGCGGGCGGTACGCCACGCGCGACTTCGACTACACCCGGCCACGCGCCGACCTGAGTGCCAGCCGCAAAGACCCACGACCCACGGGGCAGGCCGATGGCGAGGTCTACCAATGGCACGACGGGCATGCAGGCAGCCACTACGCCCAGCCTCTCGCGGGCACGGCCGGCGCCAACGATCCGCACGGAGAAGGCCGGTTGCTGGCCCAGTTGCGCATGCAGGCACTGCGCACCCACGGTGCGCGTGCGCAAGCCAGCGGCAATCTCCGGGGCATGGTTCCGGGCTGCACGTTCAAGCTGCAGAAGCACCCTCGCCAGAAAGCCAACGCTGAATACCTGCTGCTCGACACCCACTTCGTGATCGAGAACGTCGGGCAGGAAAGCCAGGCCAACGGGGCAGCGCCCGACCGAACGCAGCAGTGGCGCGTGCAGGTCGACTTCACGGCCCATCCGGCCGCTGAAACTTTGCGGCCGGTACTGACGCGTGCCAAACCCCGAACCGGGGGCCCTCAACCGGCGCTCGTTGTCGGTCCCGAGGGCAAGAACATCTGGACCGACGAGCTCGGTCGCATCAAGGTTCAGTTCCCCTGGGATCGCGTCGGCCAGAAGAACCAGCACAGCACTTGCTGGTTGCGTGTCAGCTCGCCGTGGGCTGGCAATCAGTTGGGTGGTGTCCATGTTCCGCGCATCGGGCAGGAGGTGGTGGTCGACTTCTTCGGAGGTGATCCTGATCTGCCGATTTGCACGGGCCGCGTACACAACCAGCTGAACCAGCCGCCGTGGCACTTGCCGGACCAAAGCGCGCTTTCGGGCTTTCGCAGCCGAGAGTTGAGTAAAGAAGGCGGCAACAGCGCGGCGGGCCGCAGCAACCATCTGCTGATGGACGACACCGCCGGGGAAATTCAAACGCAGCTCAAGAGCGACCACCAGCACAGCCAGTTGAGCCTGGGCCACATTGCCCGTGTCGAAGACCATGCGGGCCGCAAGGATCAGCGAGGCCAAGGCTTCGAACTGCGCACGGACGGCCATGGCGCGTTGCGCGCCAAAGACGGCCTGCTGATTTCCACCGAGCCGCGCCCCAGGGCGCAGGCCCACATCACCGACATGGGCGAGACGGTGGCACGGCTCACGCAGGGCCACGGCCTGCACGGCTCGTTGGGGGCCGCCGCGCAGGAAGCCAAGGCCCAGGATGCAGGCGATCAGGATCAGGTCACCCAGGCACTGAAAGAGCAGAACGACGCCATCAAGGGCGCTGGCAAACCAGCCAATCCCGAAGCCGGGCATTTCCCCGAACTGGACGAACCCCACCTTGTACTGGCATCTCCTGCAGGCATCCAGAGCACCAGCGCGCAGAGCACGCATGTTCAGGCCGGTGAGCACATCGCCCTCACGAGCGGCAAGCACACCAGCATCTCTGCAGGGCAATCGCTCCTCGCCAGCGCGAAGCAGGCGGTGCGCCTCTTTGCCTACAAGGCCGGCATGCGCTTCATCGCCTTTGGCGGAGATATTGAAATCAAGGCGCTGAAAGACAGCATCAGCGTGATGGCCCAGCTCAACATCACGCAGACGGCGGAGTCGATCAGCATCACCGCGCGCAAGGAGCTCAAGCTCAATGGCGGCGGCAGCTACTTCAAGCTCGATGCCGGCGGCATCGAAGGCGGCACCCAAGGCCTGCACCGGGTCTATGCGGCCACGCACAGCATGACCGGCCCGAAGAATGCGCCCACGGCCCCCTTGAGCGGCAGTTCCAGCCTGAACGACGACAAGACCGCGAGAAGCTTCGTTCTGCGCTCGCACGCAGAAGACGGACGTCCCATCGCGATGGAGCCTTTCACCCTCTACAAGGACGGCGCCGAAGTCAGGAAGGGCGTCACCGATGCGCAGGGGCAAGTGCTGATTGAAGACCATCGGTCCAGCACCGGTGTCTACAAGATCAAGCTGACCAATGGCAATGAATTCGAACTGCCGGTCACCGCGCAATTGCGGGGCATCGACCAGAAGCTGGCGGCCCAGGGTTTCCGTGCGGCGCAGGACGCGCCTCAAGACCGTCATCAACACTACCTGCACCGCCAAGGCGGTGAGGGCGAAGTCTGAAGCCAGGAGATTCCCCCATGTCCAGCCCTCCCGATACCCAGCAGAAATCCACAATTCCGCTCAGCGATGTCAGTTGCACGGCCACTGGCAGCGTTCAGTGGAAGCTCGAAAAGAACGAAGACGCAAAGACGCCCGTTTTTCATTTCAATAACCTGACGGTTTACATCTGCGGCGAGGACAGCTTCAAGCGCATCGCCGAAGACATCCAGGCGGCCGAACACTCCATCGATCTTGCGTTCTGGGGTTTCGATCCGGCCATGGAGCTGATACGCGAAATCAAGGAATGGCCGCGCGGCGTGACCTGGGGCGATCTGTTGCGCGACGCCACGCAGGGCAAGCTCAACAAGAGCAAGAAGAAAGTCCAGGTGCGCTTGCTGGTGTGGCATGACACGCTTGGCAGCGCCATCGCCAACAACATGCCGGGCTACAAGAGCGTTGGCAAGTACGAACGCCAGAGCCCCGTGGTCGACCCCGACGTGCGCGCCAGGATGCGGGCCGAGCCGCGCGGCAACTCGGCCCAACTCAACCTCGCTCCGCGGGCGGCTCCGACAGATCTGGACAGGCGGGAGATGTTCAACAGCGCCTGGTGGCGGGATGCGTTGGCCGGAAAAATAGCCGGCCTGTCGTTGCGCACGCGCGGCGGCGTGAATGCCGCCGTGATGGACAGCCTCAAGGGCGAGGGCAAGGACCGCGGAGCCGCTCCAGGCAGCGCAGAACGCATCAGCTTCGAGTTGGTGGCAACCCACCATCAGAAAACCATCGTCATCGACTACGAGGGCGAGAACCCGCGTGCGTATGTCATGGGTCTGAACTCGGTGACGGACTATTGGGACACCGAAGAACACATCTTCAACGACTTCAGGCGCGGCCGAAATTTCGAGGGTGACGACAAGGATCACTCCGTGGGCAAGGGCTGGGAGTCCGCCAGTTCGGGCCAGCCATCGCTCAAGCCGTATCAGGACTTTGTATGCCGCGTGGAAGGCGATGCCGTTGTGGCGGTGTGCAAGAACTTCACCGATGCGTGGAACACCGCCAGAGTCGAGGGGCCGGGTGCCGGCAGTGCGATCCAAGGCCGCGCCATCGACCTGAACAGACCGCCCAAAAATCTCATCAAGAATCTCACGGCGCCCTTTCAGCGGGCGCAGATTCTGCGCACGCTCCCCGCGGAAGAAGGCAGCGAGCGCTCCATCAGCCGGCTGTACTACCAGGCGGGCAGCTTTGCGCGCAACTACGTCTACATCGAGAACCAGTATTTCCAGAACGCTGACTGGGCGCGTGCACTGAAGAGCCTGCGCCAAGACCACGTGCAAGGCTGTGCGACTGCCAAGGTCCCCATGGCCAAGTTGCCTGTATTGCATGTGATGGTGGTCACCCCGACGCCCGAGCACGGGTTCATGGTGCCGCGCACGCATGACGTCGTGACCGAACTGGGGCACGCCGACTCGATGCCTGATCAGGACAAGATGGTTCAAAGAGAACTGGATCGCCATGCCAAAGCTGAGCAGGATCTGGAAGACTTCAAAAGGCGGCGTCGAGCCTACGAGTCGGGGCAGAGTCGCGAACTTCAGCCTCCCGTGTATCCAGGACAGCCGCAGCCACTCTCCGGGATTGCGCAAAGCCACAAGCAAACAGGCGTCAGCAAGGACAGCCAAGCGGTGCGAGACCAACTGGCCCAAACGTTGGGCATGCGTACCCTGGTCGCCAGCCTGTGGAGCCATGACCCGTCCTGGTCGCTGGCCGAAACTCCCGCGGTCCGCAAGGCTGAAGAAGAGCAGCGGCGGTATGCGCAGCAAAAGAAGGAGTGGGATCGCCATCAGGCTGCTCAGGCCGAAGCCAGGGCCCGCAGCATCAATGCTGGCGGGTGGCCGAGTTCGAGCGACAGCGGTGTGCCGCCTGCACTGCCGCCCGATCGAAGCAAGCAGATCAAGGAGGCGACCGCCCAACGCTACCGCGAGGTCTACATCCACAGCAAGCTGATGATCATCGACGACAGCATGTTCACGCTGGGCAGTGCGAATCTGAATCTGCGCAGCTTCGCGGTGGACAGCGAAATCAATATCGCGAGCGACAACGCGGAGAAGGCCAAGGACTTGCGCCAGAGGGTGTGGAAGCAGCACACCAAACGATTTGACGGTGGCAGCGATGCGACAGATCAGGTGGTGATGTCAAAGACGTTCGATCGCTGGGAGAAAGAGGCTGGCACCAACTTCGTCAATAAACGCAAGGGCCAATCTCTTACATCCTTCCTCGTCTCGTTCTATGACGAACGCAGCAGCAGCATTCGATTGGGATGAGCATGCAACGCACAGCACTTCGTCTTTGGCCCGCCTTGGTGTTGGCAATGGTCTTCGCCATTTTTAGCCTCACTGCCTGCAACAGGATCAGCCTTCCACGCAATATAAACCTCAAAGCCTTCGATCCGCATCGAGCCGAGTTCATATGCAAATACGAGGCGGATGCGAACCCACCCATCACATCGGAAGCGGAGGCACTTTTCCAACAAGGCCTGGCGGCGACCAGCTACGACCTGTGGCCTGACAAGCGGGACTACGTGAATGCGGCTGAACTGTGGAAGAAAGCAGCCGACCTGGGGCACTGGAAGGCAGCGATGAATCTAGCGGGGCTGTACGAGCAAGGGTTGGGAGTGCCACGCGACACCGAGCAGGCGGTCTTGATCATCGAAGGTCTGATGAAAAGAGGCGTGCCTGCGGCCTTCGACAAGATGGGCACCTACCACCAGCGTGGCATCGGTGTGAAGGGTGACACGAGTCGTGCCTACGCGTTCTGGCAGTTGGCGGCCGACATGGGCAGTTCAGCAGCGCAGGCATATCTCGGCGCAAAGTTGAAGGGCACCTACGACAACCCCGGCCAAGGATTCTGGGGTAACCGCGAGATCGCGCTCAAGATACTTGAATGTTCATTTGCGCAAGGTAGCGGAGATGGCGCGTATGAATTGGCCATGACGCTTGCGAACAGAGAAGGGAAGACGTCAGAGTATTACGCTCGCGCCCTTCGCATCTATCACGACGGTGTGAAATTCGGCAGCAAGGACTGTGCGCGGGACCTGTCAGTCGACTTTGGTGAAATTGAATCGCTAACCGGC
This sequence comes from Variovorax sp. H27-G14, assembly GCF_046156345.1. Taxonomy (NCBI): domain Bacteria; kingdom Pseudomonadati; phylum Pseudomonadota; class Betaproteobacteria; order Burkholderiales; family Comamonadaceae; genus Variovorax; species Variovorax sp. H27-G14. The sequence continues at coordinate 201,798 of NZ_JAYLVN010000012.1, read as the reverse complement.
AACACGATCGACACAGCCCGCGCAGACCGCTATCGAGAGTTGAGAGCGGCCCTCGAACTCAACCCCGACCTTCGCTTCCCCAACCTGGACAAGGTGCTGCCACTGCCGCCCGACGAGTTGACCACCTGGGACGGCCAGCGCGAGACCCTGATCGATGCCGCCAAGGGCTTGGTGATCGCTCCGAAGGTACAACCGACACCCGGCTCGCAGCGCACCGAGCGCGCTCACTTTACGCAAGGTCAGGTGCTCCGTTGGCCGGCCCAACCTTTGGGCGCCGCGGAAGTCGATGCGCTCGTGCCGCACGGTGGCAAATGGATGCCTCGGTTGTATGCAGTCCATCGCAAATCTGCGGGTGACCCTCGGTCCTGCTCCATCGTCAAGTTCTGTGGCGAACGCTTCAGCAGCATCCGTTTGGGATGAGCATGTATCGCGCCTCGCTTCTTCGTTGGCCCCCGTTGGTGTTGGTCATCGTCCTCGCCATTTTTAGTCTCACTGCCTGCAACATGATCAACCTTCCACGCAATACGAACCTCAAAGCTTTCGATCCACATCGGGCCGAGTTCACGTGCAAATACGAGGCGGACGCGAATCCGCCCATCACATCGGAAGCGGAAGCACTTTTCCAGCAAGGCCTGGCGGCGACCAGCTACGACCTGTGGCCTGACAAGCGGGACTACGTGAATGCGGCTGAACTGTGGAAGAAAGCAGCCGATCTTGGGCATTGGAAGGCCGCAATGAATCTAGCGGGGCTGTATGAGCAAGGGTTGGGAGTGCCACGCGACACCGAGCAGGCGGTCTTGATCATCGAAGGTCTGATGAAAAGAGGCGTGCCTGCGGCCTTCGACAAGATGGGCACTTACCACCAGCGTGGCATCGGTGTGAAGGGTGACACCAGTCGAGCCTACGCGTTCTGGCAGTTGGCGGCCGACATGGGCAGTGCGGCGGCGCAGGCCTATTTGGGGCCGAAATTAGATGCGGCTTACGACAACCCCAGTCAGGGGTTTTGGGGCAATAGCAAGGTGGGACTCAAGATGTTGGAATGCGGCTTTGCGCAGGGCAATGGCAATGCCGCGTTCGAGTTGGCCTTGTCGTTGGAAAACACGGACGGAAACACCGCGAAAGAGTATGCCCGTGCGCTTCGGATTTATCACGATGGCGTGAAGTTTGGAAGCAAGGAAAGCGCACGCAATCTCTCCGTCAGTTTCGATGAAATAGAACCGCTAACCGGCAACACGATTGACACAGCTCGCGCAGACCGCTATCGAGAATTGAGAGCGGCCCTCGAACTCAACCCCGACCTTCGCTTCCCCAACCTGGACAAGGTGCTGCCACTGCCGCCGGCCGAGTTGCCCACCTGGGACGGCCAGCGCGACACCCTCGTCGATGCCGCCAAGGGCCTGGTGATCGCCCCGAAGGTGCAGCCCACCCCCGGCTCGCAGCGCACCGGGCGCGCTCATTTTCCGCAGGGCCATGTGCTGCGTCGGCCGGTCCACCCTTTGGGCGCCGTGGAAGTCAATGCGCTCGTGCCGTACAGCGGCTATTGGATGCCTCGGTTGTATGCCGTCCATCGCAAGCATGAGGAAGCCTGGGAACACGCCCAGGTGCCTCAGCGGTACGACAAGGGCGAGGCCTTCGAGGCGATGGACCGTTCGAGCATGGGCGAGTACGCCGGAATCGCGCCCCGCACTGTCTGGCACTTTCTTGGCGTGGCCGTGGCGGCGACGGTGGCCGTTCACCCCCGCGTCGCGCAGGGCATTGCGCGCATGACCCGGGCCCCCGAACTGCTGCTGCGTTGCCGGGGCGGCATGCCTTGTCCGCGCACCGGCGTGTGGTTTGGCCAGGCGGGAAAGGCGCATCCGCTGGCCGCTCTCTACGACCGCTGGGATCGCATGGCCTACGTGACCAAGGATCAGTCTTTTCCGATGCCCAGGGATCAGTACATCGACCTCGATCCGCATGACGTGCATTGGACGTGGCTGGACAACGCCAATCAGCCTCGAAGCAACGGCATCGTGGATGTGACGCTGACAGATTTGCACGGCGAGCAAGGAAAGCGCAAGGCGTGAGCACACAACAAACAATCCTCGCTCACGACAAGTGGCGCAAAGGGCTTGGCGGAGCGCCTGCTGGCCTGGCCGGCCAAAGCGATGCCAATGCCTACGCCGGGCTCGACCTCGACCTGATCACGTTTTCCGCCAGCACGTTTTCTGGCAGCAGTTTTTCGGCGACGACGTTCAAGGCGGCGCATTGGTCCTCGTGCCAGTTCGATGGATGTGCTTTCAGCAAGTGCGACTTCGAGCAGATGCGCATGACGGGGTGCACCTTCACTGGCTGCATATTCAGGAGTTCGTCGTTTGATGGCGCCGATTGGAGTCACTGCACGTTCGTGGGCTGCACGTGGGAAGGCCTGACTTTCGATGGCGGCCGTTGGCTGCGCGTGGGCATCCTGGACTGCAAGGGAACCACCATTGAAGGGCGCAACCTGCAAGGCGATCAGGTGGACTTCACGGGCAGCAATTTTCAACACCTGGAACTCAGCAACGCGCGCATCAACTGAGAACACGGCGGCGTGTGCCGGTGGTGCACGGCACGGTGGGCAATATCCAGCGCGGGTGTCTTCGGCAACCGTTTTTTTTGATAATTGGCACAAGGCATGGCCGGCTACCTCCGCTTAGTCCATTCGCGCTAGACCGTATTGCGAATAGGCGCGGTACCCCCTCGCTCCTAGACTCGCCCCGAGCCCTGAACGGCGCGCACTTCTGCGACGCTCACGGCCCGCTGACGGCGGGCTCATACGGGCCATGTGCGGGGGTCCAATGGCTTGGTTTTCGAGATGGGAATGGGTGCACCCGGCGCGCCTTCGTGCGCGTGCTCCTGCAAGTGTTGCGGGGGCTGTCGGGGCGGTCGCTTGTGCAGGCTGTCTGGCGCTGTTCTTCAGCCTTGCGGCATCGGCACAGCAACAACAACAGCAGCAACAGCCTTCGGTGCAAGCGGTCTCCAACGCCGAGGCTGCGGGCAGCAAGATGGAACAGTCTCGGCTCGACGACACCGACAACCTGCTGGCCCTGACCAGCCAGGGCGCGGTGCTCTACGGCGAGGACAAGGTCAAGCTTTCGGGCTACCAGTACTGCAGCCAGGCCGTCGCGCTGGCCGAGGCCGGCGAGTTTCGCCAGAGCGTGCGTGCCGCCAGCAAGGCGCTGCACCTGGCCAACGCTACCAACGACCCCAACCTGCTGGCCATGGCCAACCGGGACCTGGCCATCGTCTACAGCTACTCGGGCCAACTCGAAAAGGCCGAGGAGTTCGCACGCGAGGCGCTACGCCATCCGGCGCGCGACCCCAAGCTGGTGGTCGGCCCGGTGCAGAAGGTGATCGGCGACGTGCGCACCCGCCGTGGCGACTTTGCCGGCGCGGTGCTCAGCTACGACGAGGCGCTGGCCAACAGCTCGCCGCGCTATGCGCCGCTGGTGCAGGCCTCGCTGGTCAACGCGTTGATCGAGTCGGGCGACCCGGCGCGCGCGCGCACGGTGCTCGCCACCATGGCGCCGCCGAAGGACGCGCCGCTCACCGCCTTGCTCGACCGCACCCGCGCGCGCCTGCTGCTGGCCGAGAACAAGCCGGCCGCGGCGCGCGACATGTACCGCGCGCTCACCGCGCGCCAGGTGGGTGTCGACACCGAGTACTACCGCCTCTGGGCCTGGGACGGCGTGGCGCGCAGCGAGCTGGCGCTGGGCCAGAAGCAGGCCGCGGCCGAGGCCGTGGGCCGCGCGCTGGGCGACATCAACAAGGTGCGCGCCAAGTTCCGCAGCGAAGAATTCAAGATGGGCCTGTTCTCCGACCTGCAGACCGTGTTCGAGCGCGGCGTGGCCGTGTACAGCGACGCGGGCGATGCGCGCCAGGCCTTCGAGGTGAGCGAGCACAGCCGTTCGCGCGCGCTGCTCGACGCGGTGCGTGGCCGCGCGAAGATCAGCGAGCAGGCTGCCACCACCATCGACCTGGCGGTGCTGCAGCGCACGCTGGCGCCCGACGAGCGCGTGGTGCAGTTCCATTCGCTGCCCGACCGCCTGGTGGTGTGGGTCGTGAGCCCCACCGACATTGCCGAGAAGACGGTGGCGGTGAAGCGCGACGACCTCAACGAGCTGGTCGAGACCTTTCGCAACTCCATCGTGCGTGGCCGCCGCACGGCCATTGCCAACGCCGACAAACTGGGCGCCGCGCTGCTCGGCCCGCTGGGCCTGGTGCCGGGCCAGCGGCTGATCGTGGTGCCGCACGGCCCGTTGCATTACCTGCCGTTTCAGGCGTTGCGGCTGGACGGCCGCTACATCATCGAAACCCACCCGGTGGCCGTGGCGCCGTCGATCAGCATCGCGGTGCAACTGGCGCAGCGCACGCCGCGCGTGAACGCCTCGCTGGTGGCCTTCGGCAATCCGCGCATCGAGGACAAGTACGACCTGCCTGGCGCCGAGGCCGAGGTGAAGCAACTGGCGCAGCTGTTCCCGCGCAACACGGTGTACATGGGCGCCGCCGCCACCAAGACCCAGTTCCGCGAGGTGGCCGCGCGCTCGCCGTTGATGCATGTGGCGGCGCATGCGGAGGCCGATGCGGTCGACCCGTTGTATTCGCGCATCCTGTTGGCCAACGAGGGTGGCAAGCAAAACTTTCTGGAGGCGCACGAGATCCTTGAGTTGCCGATGGACGGCACGGCGTTGGTGACGTTGTCGGCCTGCGAGTCGGGCTTGGGGCGCATTGCGCAGGGTGACGAGGTGCTGGGCTTCACGCGCTCGTTTCTCTCGGCCGGCAGCTCCAGCCTGATCGCCTCGCTCTGGCCCGTGTCCGACGACGCCACGGCGGTGCTGATGAGCACGCTGTACGGCGAGTTGGCGAAGGGCCGTGACATTCAGAAGGCGATGCAGGCGGGGCAGCTCGCTGTGTTGAAGGACCCCAAGATGTCACACCCCTTCTTCTGGGCGCCGTTCAACCTGATCGGCAATTGGCGTCTGACGGTGGGGAGCTGAGATGAGCGCTTGTTCTTTTCTTTGCGTCTTGTTTTTTGTAGGCCGCTGTTCAGGGCGCGCCCACGCCGACGGGGTGCCTTGCTCCGCGAATGTCCCCCGCTTCGCTCCTCCTTTATTTCGCTGCGCAAGGCACCCCATCGGCGTGTGCGTCATCAGAGCCGGAGTTGATCGGCGAACACACGGAGCGTGCCCAGTGCACAGGGCGTCGGGTACTCCCCGCAGCGAAATAAAGGAGGAGCGAAGCGGGGGACATTCGCGGAGGGGAGTACCCGGCGCCCTGTGCACACGCCCTGAACAACGCGCCCCGTGCACACGCCCTGAACGAATCCTCACAGCACACCAGCAAAAGACGGAGCCAAGCCATGCGCGCTAGTCAAAGCTCCAAAAACGCCGCATTCGCAGTCACCGCCCTGGTCAGCGCCGCGTTGCTGATGACAGCTCAACGCACGCACGCCAGCGACACAGACACCAACACGCTGCGCCCCACCCAGGACCCGTGCGACACCTGCGCCCGCCCGCTGACCCAGGCCACCGGAGCCGTCGCGCCGCAGAGCCTGCCGGCACAGCCACAACCCACCGGCCCGACATTCAAACTCAACGACCTGCGGCTCAACGGCGTGAAAGCACTGAGCAACGACGAACTGCAGTCCATCACCACCCCCTACATCGGCCGCGACGTCACCTTGGGAGACCTCGAAGAACTCGCCAAGGCCATCACCGCACGCTACAAGGAGCGTGGCTACTTCCTCGCACAGGCCGTCGTGCCCGTGCAGACCGTGCGCGACGGCGTCGTGGAGATCAGCGTCATCGAAGGCCGCCTCGGCAAAGTCGACGTGCTCGTCGCGCCCGATGCGCCGATCAGCGAGGCGCGCGTGCGCGGCTTCCTGGCACCGCTGCAACCCGGCGAAGCCGTGAGCGCACCGGCGTACGAACGCGCCATGCTGCTGCTGTCCGACCAGCCCGGCATCAAGGTGTCCTCCGGCCTGCAGGAAGGCGGGCAAACCGGCACCACCGACCTGTCCGTCGAAGTGGCCGCCGCGCCGCGCTGGGCCTTCACCGGCGAGGCCGACAACCACGGCACCAAGGAGTCGGGCCGCTACCGCGTGGGCGGCACCGCGCGCTGGCTCAGTCCGTTCGGCATCGGCGACAACCTCGACGCGCGCGTGCTGCTGTCCAACGGCAACGCGCTGCAGTTCGGCCGCGTCTCTTACGAGGCGCCCATCGGCACCAGCGGGTTGCGCGCGGGCATGGGCCTGTCGCGCGTGAGCTACGAGCTGGGCGGACAGTTCGCCGACCTTGAAGCGCAAGGCCGCGCCAACGTGTTCGACGCGTCGATCAACTATCCGCTGATCCGCCAGCGGCAGCAGAACCTCTTTCTGCGCCTGAGCGCCGATGTGAAAGACCTGACCGACGAAATTCGCGCCGTGGAGCTCAACTCGAAGAAGCGCGTGCGCGGCCTCGGCCTGGGGTGGACCTGGGAGCGGCGCGACGACGTGCTGGGCGGCGGCTACTGGGCCAGCTCGGGCACCCTGTACCACGGCTCGCTGTCCATCCGCGATCCGCAGAGCCTGGCGGACGACCAGGCCTTCGGCGGGCGGCGCACCGAAGGCGGCTTCAGCAAGGCCAGCTTTCAGCTGTCGCGCCTGCAGGCCATCGTGCCGCGGCATTCGCTGTACCTGTCGATTGGCGGGCAGTGGGCCAGCAAGAACCTGGACGCGTCCGAAAAGCTCGCGCTCGGCGGCGCGCGCGCGGTGCGCGCCTACCCGTCGGGCGAGCTGCTGGCCGACCAGGGGCTGATCGGCACGGTCGAATGGCGCTGGTCGGTGAACGAAGAGCTCACGCCCTTCGTGTTCTACGACGCGGCGCGCGGCAAGCTGGCGCGCCGGCCCTCGCTGCTCGACGGCGAGAACGCGCGCAGCCTGCGTGGCTACGGCGTTGGCGTGAGCTGGTCGCGCCCCGGCAATTTCTCGATCAACGCCACCCTGGCCTGGCGCGACGGCACACCGCGCGCGCAGACCGACGGCGGCGGCGGTGGCAGCGGCCCGCGGCTGTATGTCCAGCTCCAAAAGGCGTTCTGACCATGAAGCCACGCACACTCCAAATCCGGCATCCGATGCGGCACTCGATGCCGCAGCCGGTGCAGCATGCGACGCGCCTCCCGCTGCGCCCGCTCGCGTTGTCGCTCATCTGCATGGGCATGGGCATGGCGCCCGCGCTGGCGCAGACCGTGCTGCCGAGCTTTCAGCCGGGGCGCTTCGTCACGCAGGGCGGCGTCACGGTGGGCACCACCACCACGGCCACCGCCGCCGGCGGGCAGGCGCTGGGCATCTCGCAGAGCACGCTGCGCGCCATCATCGACTGGAACAGTTTCTCCATCGGCGCGAAGGACGCGGTCAACATCCAGCAGACCATGGGCGTGGCCAGCATCCTGCTCAACCGCGTGACCGGCAGCGAGCTGTCGACCATCGCCGGCCAGATCAACGCCAACGGCCGCGTGTTTCTCATCAACCCCAACGGCGTGCTGTTCGGCGCGGGCGCGAGCGTCAACGTCGGCGGCCTGCTGGCCTCGACGCTGGCCATGAGCACCAGCGACCCGAGCTTTCTGGAAGGCACGAAGAGCTTCACCTTCGAGCGGCTCGACGCCAACGCCAAAACCGTGTCCAACCTCGGCGCAATCAGCGCCAGCGGCGGCCCGGTGGTGCTGATGGGCGCCGGTGTCAGCAACGCCGGCAGCATCACGGCGGACGGCCAGACGGTGGCGCTGGCGTCGGGGCGCAAGATCACGCTCGACCTGGCGGGTGACGGCCTCACCAACCTCACCATCACGCCGGACTCGATGGCCACCAAGGCCTCCGTCGCCAACAGCGGCACGCTGCAGGCCGACGGTGGCCGGGTGGTGCTGGTGGGCCAGTCGACCACGGTCGGCGACCTGGTGGTGAACCAGACCGGCATGGTGCGCGCGCGTTCGCTGGGCGTGAAGAACGGCGAGATCGTGCTGGGCGCGGGCAGCGACAACGAGCTGCGCGTGAGCGGCACGCTGGACGCCACGTCGAGCGGCACCGTGGCGGGCGGCAGGATCGACGTGTCGGGTGGCCGCGTGCGCGTGGAAGACGCCACGCTGGACGCCAGCGGCCAGGCTGGCGGCGGCACGGTGCGGCTCGCTGCGCTCACGGGCATGGCGGTCGCGCCCAATGCCACGCTGCGCGCCGACGGCCTGGCCGGCAATGCGGCGGGCGGCGACATTCGCATCGAGGCGGCCAGCTACGCGGCATTGCCGGGCACCGGCAGCGAAGCACCGCCGGCCACCGTGCTGGGGCTGCATCTGTCGGGCGAACTCTCGGCGCGTGGCGCGGGGTCGGGTGCCGGCGGCAAGATTTTCACCAGCGCCAATGCCGTCGAGGTTGGTGACGATCTCGCGGTGTCGGCCGCGGGCGGCGGCAGCAGTGGCGCCACCAGTGGCGCCACCAACGGGCAGTGGACGCTGCAGTCCGACAAGCAGATCGTCGTGACCTCCAAGGCGCCGGCGTACGACCCCGGCAGCTATGTCAACGCGAGCGGCGCGGACGCCAGCCAGGTCAGCGCACAGGCCCTGGGCAACGCGCTCGGCCGGTCGACCGACGTGGTGCTTTCGAGCAACGCGCGCAATGCCGAAGGCGGGCAGCAAGCGCTGGGCGTGGTGTTCGACACCGCCGCCCAGGTGGTGAAGAGCGAGGGCGGCAATGCTTCGCTGCGCGTGGATTCGGCCACCGGCATTTCGATGATGGCGGGCTCCGCAATCCAGTCGAAGACCGGCGCGCTGAACGTCGACTTCAACGCCGATGCTTTCGGTGCGGCCTTGCCCGCCGGCGACGCGCCGATTGCCGTCGCCTTCGCAGCACCGCTCGCGCCCATCATGCTGACCGACGCGACCATCGAGACCAACGGCGGCAATGTGCGCTTCTACGGCCAGAGCGATGCGCTCAACGGCCGCGCCGTCGGCTACATCGACAACGACTACAGCGGCGTGCCTTTCGACAGCGCCGGCGTGCAGGTGAGCGGCGGGCGCATCTCCACCTGCGCCGTGGGCGCCACCAGCTGCACGCAGGGCGGCAGCATCAGCCTGCGCGGCCTGGGCGGAACGCTGCTGTCCAGCTCCACGCTGTCGGGCAGCACCGGCGTGCTGCTCGCAAGCACCGAAATTCTCAGCGGCAGCGGCGGCATCACCATCGACGGCGTGGGCGGGCTCACCGGCAGCGGCGTGGACATCGGCCGCACCGCCTCCGAAGGCGGCCCCGGTGCACGCACGCGCATTGCATCGTCCAGCGGCGACATCGCGCTGACCGGCACCACGCGCGGTTGGTCCGATGGCGACGCGGTGGCGCGGCTGTCTTCCCGCACTGCGGGTGCGGGCGTGAAGGTGAACGGCAGCGACATCGCCACCGGCGGCAATGTGCGCATCGAAGGCAAGGGCGCCGACCTGAGCGCGCTGCTGAACAACGAGGAATTCGGCAAGCTCTCTGCGTCGTCCACCGTCAACGCGTCGCATGGCGTGATGGTGGGCGACGCCAGCATCGTGGCCGGGCTGGGGCGGCGCATCGACGTCGAGGGCACTGCCGGCAGCGCCGGCGTGGTGTACGACTTCAACGGCGCACCGCTGCCGCCCGCGGCCGGGCTCGACGAAGGCCTCACGCCCGCCGCGGTGTGGATCCGCGCCAGCGGCGCGGGCCAGGGCCTGCGCGTGGAAGGCGGCCAGCTCACGGTGAACGGCGGCACGGGCGACGTGCTGCTGCAGCGTGGCACGCAGGCCGACGCGCTGCTGAGCACCGCGAGCAACAGCGTGGCCGGCGGCTCCATCACCGTCACCGGCCGCAACATCTACGCCGGCGGGCTCGATGGCGAGGCCGGCACGCTGGCCGATGCGCGCGGCGTGGGCACGGGCGGCGACGTGCGCCTGCAGGCCTCGGTGCGCGCGAGCGACGGCACGGGCGGCATGCTGGCCCTGGCCGCGGGCCAGTCGGTGCTGGCCGACAGCGCCTCGGCCACCGGCAACGGCGGCAGCATCCGCCTGCTGGCGCAGGACAGCCTGCGCGCGCACGGCACGCTGTCGGTGCGCGGCGGCACGGCGGGCGGCAACGGCGGGTTCGTGGAGACCTCGGGCGGCAACGTCGACCTCACCGGCATCCGCGTGAACGCTGGAGCCGCCGCAGGCACCGCGGGCAAGGCCGGCAGTTGGCTCATCGACCCGTTTGCCGTGTCCATCATCAACGGCACGGGCGGCGGCACGTTGCCCACCAACCCCTTCGACGCGCTGGCCAATTCGACCGTGCAGGACGGCGACATCAACGCCGCGCTGAACGGCGGCTCCAGCGTGAAGATCACCACGGGCACCGGTGGCGCGGGCGCGGGCGCGGGCAGCATCACGATGGCCAACGACGTGCTCATCGACTACACGGCGGCCAACGGCGCGCTGAGCTTTGAGCTGGACTCCGGCAACAGCATCCAGGCCAACGGCGTCGGCACCACCATTCGCTCGTCGGGCACGGGCGGCCCGCTGAACGTGGTGTTCAACGCGGGCGTGAACCCCGACGGCACGCCCTCCGCGTCCACCGGCGCCATCACCTACAACGGCAGCATCGACACGCGCGGCGGCAGCGTCACGATGAACGCGCGCGGCGACGGCACACCCACCAGCGGCTCTGTCTTCATGAACGGCGCGCAGGTGCAGACCGGCGGCGGTGCCGTCACGCTGTTCAGCGGGCAGGCCGGCGCGCCCACCGGCTTCGTCACGCTCATCGATTCCCAGATCGACACGCGCGTGGGCCAGAGCGACGCGGGTGCGGGCGGCGCGGTGCAGATTGCGGGCGGCAACGTGACGCTGTCGGGCGTGCAGCTGGCCAGCTCCACCGGCGCCATCGATATTCGCGGCACCTCGGCGGACTCGAACAGCGGCGTGGTCATCACCAGCGGCCGCGGGCCGTCGGCGCTGTCGACCACCAGCGGCAACGTCACCGTGCAGGGCGTGGCGCGGCGGCAGGCGTCGTCGACCTTTGCCGGCTCGCACGGCGTGCTGGTGGGCGGCGGCAGCAGCATCACCACGGGCAGCGGCAGCATTGCGCTGCGCGGCTACAACTTCAACAACGACCCGACCGCGCCGGCCGTCAATGGCGACAGCGGCGTGCGGCTGGAGAACGGTGCCCGCATCGTCACCACCGGCGGCGGCAACATCGAGATCACCGGGCGCTCGCTCAACGGCGGCACCGGCGTGGCCATCGAGGCCGGCGGTTCGCCCACCGCGCCGGGCGCGCTGCCGGTGGTGCAGGGCAGCGGCAACGTGGTGCTGCGCGCGCTGAACGACGGCAGCACCGACGCGCTGGTGATCGGTGCGCCGGTGAGCGCGGCCGGTGCCATCGACCTGCGGCCCGGCGGCATGGACGACAGCTTCACGGTGTTCGACGCCACCACCACCCCCATCGTGCTGGGCGGCGCGGGCACGGGCGGTTTCTCGGTGTCGGGCGCGGAGTTTGCACGGCTCACAGCGCCCACCATCGTGGCGGGCAGCAACACGCAGGCGGCGGACATCACCGTGGCCGGCGCGCTCACCACACCGGGCGCGCTGACGCTGCAGAACGACGCGGGCGGCAACATCGCCGTGAACGGCCCCGTCAACGCCACGCAGGTCGGGCTGCTGTCCGCCGGCAACATCACGCAATCGGCGGCGGGCAGCATCACCGCCACCAACCTGCTCGCGCGTTCGCTCAAAGGCTCGGTCGATCTGCGCAACGCCGCAAACAACGTGGCCACCGTGAGCGGCAGTGCCGCGGGCAGCTTCGGCTACGTGGACGCCGATGCGCTCACGCTGGGCGCGCTGAGCGTGACCGGCTTCGACGCGGCCGGCAACCAGGCCGCGGTGACCGGCGTCGGCTCGATGGCGGCCGACACCGTGTTCGTGCGCACGCTCGCCAATGACCTGACGCTGGCCACGACTGTCAATGGCGGCAGCGGCACCGACCTGGTGGCGGCGGCACGTTTTCAGAACCCCGGCGGCTTCGGCATCGGCGGGGGCGCCTGGCGCATCTGGGCCGACACCTGGGTGGGCGAAACGCGCGGCGGCCTGGCCGGCACCGGCACCTTGCCCAACCTGTACCACTGCGCCTACCTGGGCCTGTGCACGGTGACCGTGCCCACCGGCGGCAACCACTTCATCTACGCGCAGCAACCCACCGCCACCGTCACCATCGACAACGCCGCGCGGCCCCAGGGCGCGCCCAACCCGTTCTTCACGTACAGCGTGAGCGGGCTGATTCTGGGCGACACCGGCGCAAGCTTCAGCGGCGCGCCAGGCACCGGCGCCAACGCCGGCAGCCCGCCGGGCCACTACCCGATCGACGGTGCCTTCGCCTCGGCCGCAGGCTACGCGGTGAAGGTGGTGCCGGGCGACCTGCGTGTGGATGCAGCGCCGGCCCTCGTGTCCGTGCGGCCGGTGTTGCCTTCGGTGGACGTGGTGCCGGGCGACCTGCGTGTGGATGCAGCGCCGGCCTTCGTGTTCGTGCGGCCGGTGTTGCCTTCGGTGGACGTGGTGCGCGAGCTGCCCTCCACCTACCTCTACGACCGCAACATCGGCCAGGCGCCGATCTGCCTGGCGACCGGTCCGCTGGACGGCGACCGCGCATCACAGTCGGGCGACGTTCTGGCGCGCGAATGGTCGCGCGTGCGCTCGCGGCCCAACCTGCTGAGTTGCGTCAACACCGAGCGGCGCAACGGCTGCGCCGACTTCTGAGTGGGTGGCCTCACTCCGGCGGCCGCGCCGTGATGACGAAGAGCTGCGCCATCAGGTCGGCCAGCAGCCGCAGTTGCGGGTCTGGCGTGAGCGGCGCATGGCGGTAGGCGGCCACATGGTCGTCGAGCCCGTCGATCGTGCCGGCGAAGAACAGGCGCCGCAGCGCGCCACCCAGCGCATCGTTTTCCGCGCTGCGCGGGCGGTCGTCGATGGTGCTGTGCGCATGGCTGTCGAGCGCGGGCGTGGCCAGGAACGGCGCGAGCACGGCGGCGCGCATGCGCCCGGCGTGCAGCAGCGCATGCAGCGTGGTGTCGAAGGGCTGCGCCGGGCCCGCGGCCAGTGCCTCGCGCAGCAATGCCGGCAGCGTGCGCAGGCCCTTCGGCGTGACAAGGTAGGCCACCGCGCCCCAGTTGTAGAGCCCGCGGGCGTCGAGGATCTCTATGCCGTCGATGGCATCGCGCGGTGCGCCCGCGTCGCGCGGCAGGTGCTTGCGCAGGCTCTGCCAGAGCATCAACAAGCTGGGCGCCGAGGTGTCGGGCAGGCATTCGAGAAACACCATGTCGAAGCCTTCGAGCTGCGTAAGCGCCTCGGGCTGGTGCAGCAGCGGCGGCAGCGCGCGGCTCAGCAGGGCGTCATCTTCGAGCACCAGAAAGAAGGCACCGGGCGGTGCGCCTTCGATGGCTCGCGTGTGCGAGACGAAGCAGGCGTGCTCGCGCGGGCTGATGGGGGCGTCGGGAAGTGCGGCGGATGCCGGCAGCCCGCACGTGTCGGTGGCCTCCAGGCGGGCGATGCCCGGCAGGCCGAGCGCGAGCAGTTGCACCTGCATCGCGTCGCGTCGCGCGGTGCTGCCTTGCAGATTGATGAAGCAACCGTTCATGATGGCGTGATGACCCGTGTCTGTGCGGCATTCTCGCGTGGCCAGCACGCGCCCGGTGGCGTTTTGCGGCGGGGCGCGGCATGACGTCGGCTGGCGCAGCGCGACCCTGGCTGAGCGTGGTGCTGCCGTTCTATCGCAAGCTGGCGGAGTTCGAGCGCGTCATCGGCCTCAACGCGCCGTTCTGGTCGCGCCCCGGCATCGAGGTGGTGATTGCGCTCGACGACAACGTCGAGGAGGCCGCCCTGCAGCAGCTGCTCGCGCGCTTCGACGCGGTGCGCTGGACGCTGCTGGTCAACGACCGCGCGCATGCGTGGCGCCCGCCGAGCTGCGCGATCAACGCGGCTGTGCGCCACAGCACGGGCCGCTTCGTGCTCGTGCATTCGCCCGAATCGGCCTACGTGGGCGATGCACCGGCCATGGCGCTGCACACGGCGATGCACCACTCACGTGGCGTGGCGGTGGGGCGCGTCGGCTTTGCGCGCTTCGACGCGCTGGGCGCGGGGGAAGGTGCCGGTGCCTCTCTGTCCGACCTGTTCGCGCAGACCGTGCCCGACGCCCTGTACCTGCGCACCTTCTACGGCTCTCTGTGCTGCGCGCGCGAGGCCTTCGAGGCGGTCGGCGGTTATGACGAATCGCTGGCGCGGTGGGGTGGCGACGACGATGACTTTCGCGTGCGCCTGGAAATGGCCGGCTGGCAACTGCAAGCCTGCGCGGACCTGAAGCTGCTGCACCTGTCCTTCGAGGCGCGCGACGGTGCAGAGCAGTTCGATGCGGACAACGACTGGGCGCGGTGCACGCCGAGCGTGGCGCGTGCGAACGACGACGGCACCGGCCAGGGCAATGAATGGGGTCGCGACTTTGCGCGCATCGCCCGCAAGGATGCTGAGGTGCCGTCGCGCGAGACCGACGTTGCACCGCCCTGGCTGTGCCCCGTGCCCATGCCCGTGCCCGCGATTGCCATCGGCTCGCGCCGGCAGTGCGAGATCTGCGCGCGCATGGTCCACCACGAGCCCACGCCGCCTTTTTACTGCGCGCATTGCAGCCCGGCCGCGCCGCAGCGCCTGACCGCGCGGCCGCGCATCGTCTGCGTGATGCAGCTGCACAACGAGGCACGGCTGCTCGAAGGTTGTCTGGCGCACCTGCGCGACCACGTCGACGGCTTCGTGCTGCTGGACGACGGATCGAGCGACGACACCGCGCACATCGCGCGGCGCGAGCCGAAGCTGCTCGAGCTGCTGCGCAACCCGCCGCGCCAGCCGCATGCGTGGAACGAACGCGAGAACCGCCGCCGCCTGCTGGCCTGCGCACGCGCGCACGGCGCCGGCTGGGTGCTGGTGTGCGACGCGGACGAGCGCTACGAGACGCTCTTTCTTTCGCACCTGCAGCCCATCGTCGATTCGCTGCCGGAGGCGCAGCTCTCTTGCCTGACGCTCTCGGTGCACGACCTTTGGGACGCGCCCGACCGCTTCCGCGTCGACGGGCCCTGGGGGCGCAAGCAGCGCACCTGCCTGTTCCGCTTGCCGCAGGACATCGGCTTCGACGAGGCGCCCGCGCTGCATGGCCCGTGGTACCCCGACATCGTGGCGCGCCACGGCGTGATGTACCGCAGCCACTACCGGCTGTACCACCTGAAGATGGTGCGACCCGAGGACCGCACGGCGCGCCGCGACCTGTACCGCCGCCTCGACCCCGAAGGCCGCTACCAGGCCATGGGCTACGACTACCTGGCCGAAGAGGGGCCGCAGCTGCGGCTCTCCGAGGTGGCGCGCGAGCGCGGCTACGACCTGTCGAGCCTGCCGCACGACCTGGCGGCGCTGCTTCAGGACGGCGGGCCCGCGCTGGCTGCGAGCGAACGCAGAAAGTCGCCGCGGTAGGTGCGCGTGCCGGTGTGCGTGAGGCAGGAGCGTGTGTCGACGAACACCTGCCCGCCCAGCGACTGCCAGCGCCGGCAGAAGGCGAAGTCCTCGCTGAGGTAGCGCCCGTTGCCGGGCTCGGCCCATACGTCGAAGAAGCGGTGGTGCGGCAGCGCGGCGGCGGTGGCGTCGTCCATGCGGTCGGGCGTGTAGCGCAGCTCCGGCATGGCCTGCGCGAGTTGCGTGAACACGCTGCGCGCGATCAGCATGAAGCCGGTGGGCGCGTCGAGCACCTCGGCAAAGCCGTCGGCGTCGGCTCGGCGGGCTACGTCGGCGTGGGCCAGGTTCACCGGAAAGACCGCATGGCGTGCCTCGAAGTCTTCGCGCGTGCTGCCCGCGGGCAGCGCCTGCGCCAGGCCTTCGCGCGGCCAGCCGTCGCTCTTGTGCGGGTACACGCCGGCCACCACGTCATGGCCCGCCAGCAGCAGCCGCAGCGCGGCGTCGGGCTCGAAACCGATGTCGGCGTCGATCCAGAACAGGTGCGTCCAGCGCGTGTCCGCCATGAACTCCGCCACCAGCCGGTTGCGCGCGCGCGGAATGAGGCTGTCGCCGTCGAGAAAGCGCGTCTGCATCGCAAAGCCGTGCCGCCACGCAAGGTTGACCAGCCCGAGCAGGCTGCGCACGTAGTCGCTGGTGAGCTGGCCGGTGTAGCTGGGCGTGGCGATGAAGGGGCGGATGTGCTGCAGGGCGTCGATGGGGAGCATGGGCGCTTCGGGTTGTCGGTGGAACAGGTGCCGCGGGAAGGTGAGGGGAATGAGTGAATGAGTGGGTGCGAGCTTGCCGCCCCTCACACCGCATGCGCATGCCGCCGCGTGGTCAGCAGCGCCCGCAGCTTGGCCGGCGCCACCGGCTTGGTGAGCAGCATCACGCCGCCGTGCCTCAGGCGTTGCAGCACCTCGGGCCCGGTGGCGCCCGACACCAGCACCGCGAGCGCGTCGGGCTGCAGGCGCTTGGCGGCGTCGATCACGTCCACGCCGTCGCCGTCGCCCGCCAGCTGCAGGTCGCACAGCACGGCGTCGAAGGCGATGTCGCCGGTGCCCATGCGCGCGATGGCCTCGGCGCCGGTGGTCACGCATTCGGCCTGGCAGCCCCATTGCTCCAGCAGCGTGCGGCTGCCGTCCAGAATGGCCGGGTCGTCGTCCACCACCAGGCAGCGCAGGCCCGCCAGCGGCGCCATGGCCAGCGGCGCGGGCTCGGGCGGCGGCACGTCGGCCATGTCAGCCGCACGGACGGCAGGCAGCGTGAACGCGAAGGTGCTGCCAGCCTGCAGCGCCGAGCGCACGGTGATGCGCGTGCCCAGCAGCGCGGCAATGCGCGCGCAGATGGCCAGCCCCAGCCCGAAGCCGCGGCGGCGGTCGCGCTCGGTGTTGGCCACCTGATAGAACTCCTCGAAGATGCGGCCCTGGTGAATGGGCGCAATGCCCACGCCGTTGTCGCGCACTTCGATGCGCACTTGCTCGGGGCCTTGCCCCGCAACACGCCGCGCCGCCACCAGCACCGTGCCCCCCGCGGGCGCATGCCGCAGCGCATTGGCCACCAGATTGCCCACGATGCGCTGCAGCATGGCCGCGTCGGTGCGCACGGCCAGGCCGCGGTCGCTCCAGCGCAGCCGCACGCGGGCTTCCGCCGCAGTGGCGGCGTGTTGCGCGTCGAGCTGGTCGAACAGCGCGGCAAGCGACACCTGGGTGATCGACGGCGTGAGCACCTGTGCGTCGAGCCGCGAAATCTCGAGCAGGTCGTCCAGCAGCACACCCATGAACTCGGTGCTCTCCTGCAGCCGCAGCACGGCCGGGCGCTGCGTGGGCGAGGCGCCCGGCAGCAGGCCGTCGATGAACAGGCCCATGGCATGCAGCGGCTGGCGCAGGTCGTGGCTGGCCGCGGCCAGAAAGCGGGCGCGCGAGAGCGCGGCCTGTTCGGCCTCGGCCATGCGCTGCAGCGCCACGGCGGTGGCCGCGCGCACCTGTTCCTCGCTGATCTCGCGGTTGCTCTGCAGGCGCTCGGCCAGGCGGTCGATGTCGTGCGCCAGCACCGCCACCTCGTGCGTGCCGCGCACGCCGCCTTCGACCACGCCGCAGCGCACGTCGAAGCGCCCGGCCTCCAGCGCCGCCACGGTGCGCGACACGCGCCGCAGCGGCCGCGCCACGTTGCGCGCCATGTGGCGCACCGAGGCCCAGGCCGCCAGCAGCGCCACCAGCGCAATGCCCACGCCCGCGAACAGCGAGCGGCTGCGCTCGCGCGAGTAGGCGGTGGTGTCGCGAAAGGTCTGCACCAGCCCGATGGGCGTGTCGCCCCCCGCGGTGGAGCCCGCGGGCGCGAAGGCGCTGGCGCGTGAAGCCTCGCGCAGCGTGACCGGCGAGGTGAACATGCGCAGCTGAGCAAGCGATGTGGTCTTGGGCCCGGCCGCCACGTACACGCCCGCGCTGTTGCTGATTTCCACCCGCGCCACCTGCCCGCCGCGCAGCGCGGCGTTGGCCACGTTCTGCAGCGCCGGCAGGTCGCCTGCGTACAGGCTCAGGTCGGACATGGCGGCCACCTGGCGCGCCACGGCCTGGCCTTCGGCGTCGAACGCGGCCTCCAGGGTCTGCAGCCGGCTGTGCGTGAACCAGCCGGTGAGCGCCAGCGCCACCGCGGCGCACGGCACCACGCCCAGGCGGAACAGGTCGTGCTGCAGGTTGCCGCGCACCACCAGCGTGTGGGCGCCAGCCGCCGCTGCATGTGCAGCGCCATCCGGGGGCGGCACGCTGCTCATCGCGGGGCCGCGAGGCGTTCGGTCAGTTCCCGTTCCTCCGGCAGACGCAGGCCGAGTCCGCGTGCCACGGTGGCGTTGACGCGCACGGTGGCGGGCGTGGCCGCTTCCACCAACGGCGAGTTGTTGTTGCTGTTGCCGGCGCCGGCCGCGCTGGCCACCTTCTGGCCGAGCAGGCGCGCCTGGTGCGCGAGCTGCGACGGCGTGGACACCGCCGCCGCCAGTCCGCCGGAGCGCACCAGCCCTTCGCTGGCGCCGAACACCGGCAGGCCCGCGCCCGCGCCGGCGCGCAGCACCGACAGCGTGGCCGCCTGGTTGTCGCCGATGAGGTCGGGCAGCACCATCAGCGCGTCGCTCTGCGGCACCACCTGGCGCAAGGCGCTGGCCAGCGAGGTGGCGTCGGGCGCGTATTCCACGCGCACGTCCCAGGCCGGGGTGGCGCCCTGCGCGGCGCGCTGCAGCTCGCGCACCAGCGGCTGCGACTCGGCCGTGGCAATGACGCCGATGCGGCGCTTCTGCGGCAGCACCGCGTTGATCAGCGCCAGCTGGTCGGCCATGGCAGGGTCGCGCAGCAGCACGCCCACGCGGCGGTCGGCGCGGCGCAGCGCGGGGCTGGCGGCCTTGAGGTTCTCGTACTCGAGCCGGCTGAGCATGGCCAGCACCAGCGGCTCCTGGCCCGGGCGCTCGACGGCGGCGCGCGCGGCGGCGGGGCCCACGGCCATGGTGAGGGGCGCATCGGCGGCGGTGCGCAGGCTGCGCGTGCGCACGCCGGCGTTGGCGGCGCGCTCGGTGTCGGCGGCACCGGCCGCGTTGTCCGCCGCCTGCGGATCGACCCCGCCCGGCGACAGCCGCACCAGGTCGAACTTGCCGTCGGTGCCCTGGTCGGCGCGCAGCTGCTGCACAAACTCCGAAGACGCCGCCGCGTCGTCGCCCATCAGCACCGTGAGGTTGCTGGCCGAAGCGGTGGCAGCGGCCCCTGCCGTGCACATGACCAGCGCGGCGAGCGCCAGCCGCGCCGGGTGGGCGACAGTGCGCACCCTTTCGGAAAAGGGCAAGAGGACGGGTTTCACGGCAACGGGCATGGACTGCTTTCGCAGCAAGGGGCGATGAACCAATGTAAGGACCGGACTGGCTTCGCGCGATAAGGCGGAGGGCTTATGTCAACCCTCACAAGGGCCTGCCCGCGTGACGGATTTCACGCCGTGGCAGCCGCTCGGCCTATGTCCGACGCACTACCCCCGTGCTTACCGCAGCCCTTTCAGGCCAGTTGCGCAACCGCCGCGCGCTGCGCCTGAATGGCCTGGCGCAGCACGCGCGGGGACACCGGCTTGTAGAGCACCGTGATGCCCGCGTTGGCCACTTCGCGCAGCCGGTCGGGCTTGGTCTCGCCCGTCACCAGCAGGCGCGCGGTGGCCGGGCCGATGCCGTGCGGGTGCCGCTCCAGCGCGGCGATCACGTCCAGGCCGTTGTCGCCGCCCTGCAGCAGCAGGTCGCTGATGACCACGTCGGGCGGCTGCTCCCAGGTGTCGGCCAGCGCCAGTGCCTCGGCGCGGGTCTGCGCGGGCAGCACCTCGGCGCCCCAGTTGGCGAGTACCACGCTCAGGCCCTCAAGAATGGTGCGCTCGTCGTCGATCACCAGAATGCGCACATTGGCCAGGCTTTCTTCCTCCTCGATGGCGGCCACCGCCAGCGAGGCCGTGGGCGCCGGCAGCGCGGCCTGCGCGGAACGCACCAGCACCCGCACGCAGGTGCCCTTGTTGAGCCGCGAGCTGAGCTCCACGCGCGTGTTCAGCAGCTCGGCCAGCCGCTGCACCGTGGCCAGCCCCAGGCCCATGCCGCGGGCGCCGCGCGCCGCCTGGCGCCCGGTGGGCTCCACCTGATAGAACTCTTCGAACACCCGCGCCTGGTGCTGTTTGGCTATGCCCACGCCGGTGTCGACCACGTCGATGCGCACCCCCTTGCCGCGCCTGCGCGCGCCAATCAGCACGCCGCCGTCGATGGTGTGGCGCAGCGAGTTGGACACCAGGTTGTTCAGGATGCGCGAGAGCATCACGTAGTCGCAGCGCACCCACAGCTCGGTCTTGCGCGCCACCAGCCGCAGGCCCTGCTGCTCGGCCACCGGGCGAAAGTTGCGGCTGATTTCGTCGAACAGGCGGTCCAGCGGAAAGTCGGTCCACTGCGGCTGCAGCACGCCCGCGTCAAGCTGCGACAGGTTCAGCAGCTCGGAGAACAGCCGGTCGAGCGAGTCGACGCATTCGCGGATGTGGCCGATGCGCTTGAGCTTCACCGGGTCGGTCTCGCCGTTGGCCAGGCCGTCGGAGAACAGCGTGAGCGCATGCAGCGGCTGGCGCAGGTCGTGGCTGGCGGCGGCCAGCAGGCGGGTCTTGGCCTGGCTGGCCACTTCCAGCTGCGCGTTCTTGCGCGCCAGCTCTGCCGTGGCCTCGTTGATGCGGCTTTGCAGCAGCCGGTGGCTTTCCGCGAGCGCGCGGGCGGCCTGGTTGAAGCCGTGCTGCAGGTGGCGCACCTCCGACGTGCCTTCGATGGCCACGCTGGCGTCCTCCCCCGCGCCAAGGCGGTCGACCGCTTTGCCCAGCGCACGAATCGGCTCGCTGATGCGCCGCGCCGCCCACCAGCCCGCCAGCCCCACGCCCACCAGGCTGATGGCCAGCACCAGGCCCACGTTGAGCCACACAGAGCGCCGCGCACCCTGCACGGCGGCCAGGCTCATCTCGACCATCACCTTGCCGGCGTGGCGCCCGTCGTCGCTCACGATGGGCACCACCACCTGCAGGCCTTCGCCGCGGGCGCGGTCGGTGGTTTCGGAGTTGGCGACGATCTCGCCGTCTTCGGTCCAGATCTGCACCTGCTGCACGTTGGGCTGGTAGGTGCCCGACTGGGCGGTGCGCTGCAGCGCCCGGCGGTCCATGCGCGCCAGCGGAGCCTGCGCCACCGTGGCCACCTGCAGCGCCACCGTCTGCGCATTGGCGCGCATCAGCTCCGTGAGGTTGCCCAGGTGCTGGCGCGTCAGCACGCCAATGGCCGCCAGCGTGGCCAGCGTGGCGGGCACCAGGGCCAGCAGGATCAGCTGCTGCGCGAAGGTGAGGCGGGCCAGCCCGCGCAGGACGCGAAAGTTCCAGTTCATGGGCGCATCGCGCACGGGGGCCGCGCGCAGGCCGCGCTCAAGAGGCCGCCACGGAACTGTGAAGTCAGGAAAAACATCGCCGATATTGTTAGCAATTGATATTTAATGGCGTCCGCGCCGCCCATGTTAGGCCCATCGATGCGCAACGGCTCTATGTCTTTCGGTTCAAGAATGCTGGCTCTCCTGCGTTGCTTTGTTTACCTTTCAGTCGCCGTTCGTGTCACGGCGCTGGCGCTGTGCATGGGCTTGCCGATGGCGGCCTTGGCGCAGGTCACTCAAGTCATTCAAAACCCCCAGGGCAGTGCGCTCGACGGGCCGGTGCGCTTCGGCATCCTGCCGCTGGGCGGCGCCTTCGAGTCGCGCAGCGACTGGGACCCGCTGCTGGCCGAACTCAGCCGCGCCATCGCCCGCCCGGTGAGCGTGCTGTCGGTCAACTCGTACGAGGCGCTGGAGCAGGCCATTCAGCGCGACGAGGTCGACATGGCCTTCCTGTCGGGAAAGATGGCGCTGGACGCGGTGACCCAGCGGCGCATGAAAGTGGTGGCCCAGGTGGTGCGCCACGACGGCCTGCCCGGCTACCGCGCGCTGCTGCTGGCGCGCAAGACACCGCCGCTGAACACGCTCAAGGGCCTGCTGGCGCAGCCTGAAAGCTGGCGGCTGGCGCGCGGGGAGAAGCAGTCGGTGTCGGGCTTCATCGTGCCGCAGCTGCAGCTGTTTCTGCCCAACCACATCGCGATGGAAACGCGCTTTCAGAGCGAGATCGTCGGCACCCACCAGACCACCGCGCTGGCCGTGGCCAACAGCGAGGCCGACGTGGCCACCAACAACACCGCCGACTTCGAGCGCTTCAAGCTGCGCTTTCCGGCCGAGGCCGAGCGGCTGCAGGTGCTGTGGGAGTCCGACCTGATTCCGCATGCGCAGATCGTGGTGCGCAGCGAGTACCCGCCCGAGCTGCGCCGGCGCGTGCAAGCCTTTCTCACCGGCTACGGCCGCGCCAAGGGCCCGCGCGGTGACGCGGAGCGCGTGGTGCTCAAGTCGCTGCACGACCTGGCCGGCTTCGTGGCCGCCGACAACGGCTCGCTGCAGCCCGCCGCGCGGCTGGCCTACCAGCTGGCCAAACAGAGCGCGATGACCGCGCAATGGGTGAACGATGCGGCACGCGAAGCCCGCCTGCAGCGCATCGAGAGCGGGTATGCGCAGCAGGTGAGCGTGCTGAAGGACGTGTCGCCATGAAGCGCGGGCCGCGCCTGGCTGCCGCGCTGCTGGCCTGTGCCTGCTGGCTGGCCGCGCCCTTGCTGGCGGCGGCGCAGGGCGTCGTTCAGTCGACGCCCCTTGTTGCGCCCGCCGCACCCACCGCACCCGCAGCACCCGCCGCACCCACCGCACCAGACAGGGCCGCGCCGGTCTCGCTCGCCATGATCCGCTTCGGCGTGCTGCCGCTGGGCGGCACCGTGGAGTCGCGTGCGCTGTGGACGCCGCTCATGGCCGACATGAGCCGTGCCCTGGGCATTCCGGTCAGCGCGTACTCGGTGCCGTCTTACGAGGAGCTCGACCGCGCCATCGGCCGCGACGAGATCGACATGGCTTTTCTGTCGGCCAAGATGGCGCTCGACGCCGTGATGCAGCGGCGCATGAAGGTGGTGGCGCAGATTGCGCGACACCCCGGCGTGCCCGAGCACCGCGCCGTGCTGCTGGTGCGCAAGGCCGGCCCGCTCAACACGCTCGAAGGCCTGCTCGCGCAGCCCGAGAAATGGCGCCTGGCGCGCGGCGACAGCCGTTCGGTCACCGGCTTCGTCGTGCCGCAGAGCCAGCTCTTTCTGCCGCGCAACATCGAAATGGAAACCCGCTTTCGCAGCGAGTTCGTGGGCACCCACCAGGCCACCGCGCTGGCCGTGGCCAATGGCGACGCCGACGTGGCCACCAACAACACCACCGACCTGGAGCGCTTTCGCCAGCAGTTTCCGGTGGAGGCCGAGCGGCTGCAGGTGGTGTGGCAGTCGGAGCCGCCGCCCGGCGCGCCGATGGTGGTGCGGCGCAACTACCCGCCCGAGTTTCAGGCCCGCCTGCAGCACTTTCTGACCAGCTACGGCAAGGCCAAAGGCGCGCGCGGCGAGGCCGAGCGCGAGGTGCTCAAGACCCTGCGCGCCGCCTACGGCTACGTGGCCGTGGACGACAGCGCCTTGCTGCCCGAAGCCCGGCTGGAGCACCAGCTGGGCAAGCAGCGCGCCATGGCCGCGGCCTGGGTCAACGAGGCGGCGCGCGAGCAGCGGCTGCAGCGCATCGAGAAGACCTATGCGGAGCAGGTCGAGTTTCTGGGCGCTGGCCGCTGACCGCGCGGGCATGGCCCGCGGCTCCCTCTACTCCCTCTACTCCCTTCGCCGTACCACCAATCCCCCGCCTAGGCCATTGGCTAGGCCTTAAGGCGGATTTGCCCGCCGTTCCCCACGCCTGAAACTTCGTGTTTCTTTCTTCCCGGCACCCTTGCCGTTGACGGAGCGTGGATGAGCTGGCGAACAAAAGTGGTCTGGAGCGAGGGGATGCTGTTGCAGCCTCAGCACCTGCAGCAAAGCGAGCGTCATGGCGACCATGCGCGGCACGTGCTGTTGCGCTCCACCACCCCTTATGCCTGGGGCTTTGCCGAGATTGAAATCGACACCGCCGCGCTCACGCTCGGCAAACTGGCGCTGGTGCGCGCGGTGGGCATCTTCGGCGACGGCACCGTGTTCGACATGCCGGCCGTCGACCCGCTGCCAGAGCCCATCGACATTCCTTCTTCCATGCGCGACGAGGCCGTGGTGCTGGCGCTGCCGCTGCGCCGCGCCGGCGCGCGCGAGGCCGACGCTGAAGAATATGAAGAGCTGGTGCGCCACCGCGTGCTCGAGTCCGACGTGCCCGACTCCAACACCGCCGGCGAGCGCACCGCCATGCTGCAGCTGGGCCAGCTCCACACGCGGCTGATGCGCGCCGGCGAAGCGACCGACGCCTGGACCACGCTGGGCGTGGCCCGCGTGACCGAGCGCCGCGTCGACAACCAGGTGCAGCTCGACCGCGCCATGCTGCCGCCGCTGCTCGACGTGGCCGGCCATGCAGTCATTCGCGCATGGCTCGACGAGTTGCTGGGCCTGCTGCGGCAGCGCGGCGACGCACTGGCCGGGCGCATGACGCAAGGCGGCACCGGCGGCGTGGCCGAAATTGCCGACTTCATGCTGCTGCAGGCCGTCAACCGCAACGAGGCGGTGTTCGCGCACCTGGCGAAGAGCGCCATGCTGCATCCGCAGCATTTCTTCGCGCAGGCGCTGGGCCTGGCGGGCGACCTGTCGAGCTTCAGGGACTCGCGCCGCGTGGCGCGCTTCGGCCCCTATGTGCACGACGACCTGGCGCTGAGCTTTCGCCCGGTCATGGACGACCTGCGCCGCAGCCTGTCGATGGTGCTGGAGCAGTCGGCCATTCGCATCGACCTGCACGACCGCAAGCACGGCGTGCGCGTGGCCGTGGTCACCGACGTGGAGCTGCAGCGCAACGCCACCTTTGTGCTGGCCGTGAACGCGCACATGCCCAGCGAGGCGCTGCGCGCGCGCTTTCCCACGCAGGTGAAGATCGGCCCGGTAGAGCGCATCCGCGACCTGGTCAACCTGGCGCTGCCCGGCGTCACGCTGTTGCCGATGCCGGTGGCCCCGCGCCAGATTCCGTTTCACGCGGGCGCGAACTACTTCGAGCTCGACACGCGCAACAGCGACCTGTGGCGCCAGCTGGAGCAGTCGGGTGGCATTGCGATGCACATTGCGGGCGACTTTCCTGGTCTCGATCTCGCTTTCTGGGCGATTCGTTCATGAAGCCGCAAGCCGCACCGTTCGCGCACCTCAGCCCGTTCGCCCTGAGCTTGTCGAAGGGCCGGCGGTTGATCGCGCAAGGCTTCGACAAGCTCAGCCCGAACGGGTGGGTCGCTCGAACGGTCGTTTTGACCCGAACGGCAGTGAGGTAACCCCATGAGCACACCTCCCGATCCCTTCGCCGCCTTCGAGTCGGAGCGCACGGTCATCAAGCCCAAGCCGCGCACGCCCGGTGGCATGCCGGCCGCACCGGCGCCCACACCGTTTGCAGGCGGCAACGACCCCACGCCCGCCGCCGACGTCGGCGAGCTCGGCCTGCTCAACCCACTGGTCTCCGCCGCGGGCAAGCTGCTGGTGCTCACGGCCAAGCTGCGCCACCTGGCGCAGCCGCCCAACGTGCCGGCCCTGCGCGCCTCCACGGCGGAAGCGGTGAACCAGTTCGATGCCAGCGCGCGCCGCGCCGGTGTGGGCAACGAGTCGGTGCTGGCCGCGCGCTACGTGCTGTGCACCGCGCTGGACGAGGCCGTGGCCAACACCCCGTGGGGCGTGCAGGCCGGCTGGAACAAGCAGAGCCTGCTGGTGCAGTTCCACAACGAGACCTGGGGCGGCGAAAAGGTGTTTCAGCTGCTGGCCAAGCTCGCGCAGGATGTGCCCACGCACCGCCAGCTGCTGGAGCTGATCTACAGCGTGCTCGCGCTCGGCTTCGAAGGCCGCTACCGCGTGGTCGACAAGGGCCGCGCGCAGCTCGACTCGGTGCGCCAGCGCCTGGCCGACCTCATCGCCAAAGACCGCCCCGCGGTGGAGCCCGAGCTGTCGCCGCACTGGCGCGGGCAGGGCGCGGGCACGGTGCGGCTGCGCGAGTCGCTGCCGCTGTGGGTGTTCGCGGCCGGCTTCGCGCTGCTGCTGGCGCTGGCCTGGTTCGGCCTGCGGCTCACGCTCAATTACCGCTCCGACACCACCTACGCCGCGGTGTCCAGCCTGCGCGCGCCCAACCTGCAGATTGCGCCGCCGGCCCTGCCCGCGAAAACGCCGCGGCTGGCGCGCTTTCTGGAGCCCGAGATCAAGCAGGGCCTGGTCACGGTGACCGACGAGGCCGACCGCAGCGTGGTGCGCCTGCGCGGTGACTCGTTCTTCGGCTCCGGCAGCGCCGAGCCCATGGCGCAGTCGCTGCCGGTGCTGCGCCGCATCGGCCAGGCGCTGGCCGAGGTGAAGGGCGAGGTGCTCATCACCGGCCACTCCGACAACCAGCCGATTCGCTCGCTGCGCTATCCGTCCAACTGGCACCTGTCGGCCGCGCGCGCCGACGCGGTGAAGGGCGCGCTCACCGCGCTGGTCGACCCCGCGCGCATGCGCTCCGACGGCAAGGCCGACGCCGAGCCGGTGGCCGCCAACGACACGCCCGCCAACCGCGCGAAGAACCGCCGCGTCGACATCGTGCTGCTGAGCGAACCGGATCGCGTTGCTGCCAGCACCGGAGCGACGAAATGATCAAGAAAATCTTCGGCTTCCTGTTCAGCCCGCTGCTGCTCACGCTGCTGGCGCTGCTCATCGTCGCGTTGCTGATCTGGTGGGTCGGCCCGCTGGTGAAGATCGGCGCGCTCGCGCCGCTCGAAAGCGAGCTGGTGCGCGCCATCGTCATCGGCGTGATCGTGCTGGCCGTGCTGCTGCGCGCGCTGTACCGCCGCTGGCGCGCGCGCCGTGCCAGCCAGCACCTGACCGACGGGCTCATGAAGGCGCCTGCCGCAAAGACCGGTGCGCCGGTCAATGGAGAGCAGCAGATCCTGGACACCCGCTTCAGCGAAGCCGTCGCCACGCTCAAGCAGATGCGCCTGCACGCCGCGGGCAAGAAGCCGGGCTGGCGCGACTGGATGTCCATTTCGGGTGGCAGCTACCTGTACGACCTGCCCTGGTACGTCTTCATCGGCGCACCGGGCGCGGGCAAGACCACCGCGCTGGTCAACTCGGGCCTGAGCTTTCCGCTGGCCGAGAAGTTCGGCGCCGGCGCCATTCGCGGCGTGGGCGGCACGCGCAACTGCGACTGGTGGTTCACCGACGAGGCGGTGCTCATCGACACCGCCGGGCGCTACACCACGCAAGACAGCCACCAGGCCGAAGACAAGAGCGCGTGGGAAGGCTTTCTGGGCCTGCTGAAAAAGGCCCGCCCGCGCCGCCCGCTCAACGGCGTGTTCCTCACCGTGAGCGTGGCCGATTTGCTGAGCCAGGGCCCCGAGGCGCGCACGCAGCTCGCGGCATCTATCCGCGCGCGCCTGCTGGAGCTCGACGGCAAGCTCACCACGCGCCTGCCGGTGTACGTGCTGGTCACCAAGAGCGACTTGCTCTACGGCTTCACCGACTACTTCGACGACCTTGGCAAGGAGCAGCGCGCGCAGGTCTTCGGCTTCACGCTGCCGGCCGACGAGAACGTGCAGCTCGAAGAGAAGGGCCTGTCGGCCGCCTTCCACCGCGAGTTCGCGCTGCTGCACAACCGGGTGAACGACGGGCTCATTGCACGCATGCAGCGCGAGACCGACGGCACGCGGCGCGCGGCCATCTTCGGTTTTCCGGCGCAGTTCGGCTCCATCGGTTCGCTGCTGTCCGACCTGCTCGACCAGGTGTTCACCGGCTCGCGCTTCGCGCAGCCGCCGTGGGTGCGCGGCGTGTACTTCACCAGCGGCACGCAAGAGGGCAGCCCCATCGACCGCGTGATGGGCAGCCTGGCGCGCAGCTTCGGCATCGAGCGCGCCATGCTCGCGCCGCAAAAGAGCAGCGGGCGCAGCTACTTTCTCACCGCGCTGCTGCGCGAGGTGGTTTTCCCGGAGCAGCGCCTGGCCGGCGCCGACGTGAAGCTGGAGCGCCGCCGCCACACGCTGCGCGTGATCGGCGTCACGGCCATGACGCTGCTCACCGTCGGCCTGCTCGCGGCCTGGGGCTACAGCACGCTGCAGAACATCAACTACCTGAAGTCGGTCGAGGCACGCGTCGAACCGGCCAGGCAGAACCTGGCCGCGCTGCCCGCCCGCGTGCAGAACCTGGTCGAGGTGGCGCCGGTGCTGCAAAGCCTGCGCGACATCTGGAAGACGCCCGACAACCACCAGGGCGACGAGCCGCTGTCGATGACGCTGGGCCTTTACCAGGGCGACAAGCTCGACGCCGCCGCCATGCTCACGCACCAGCGCGCGCTCAACGATGCGTTTCTGCCGCAGATTGCCAAGCGCATCGAAGACCAGCTGCGCACCGCGCAGAAAGACAACCTCGAGTACACCTACGAGGCCCTCAAGAGCTACCTGATGCTCTACCAGCCCGAGCACTTCGACCCCGAGGCGCTGAAGGCCTGGATCACGCTCGACTGGGCGCGCAACCTCGACCGCGGCATTCCCGAAGACCAGCGCAAGGCCTTGGAAGACCAGCTCGATGTGCTCATTGCGCAGGGCCCGCCGCGCTCGCCGCTCAAGATGGACGAGAACCTGGTGCGCAGCGTGCGCGCCGTGCTTGCCAGCTACCCGCTGGAGCAGCGCGTGTTCAGCCGCCTGAAGCGCCAGCGCGCCAGCAAGGACATTGCCGCCTTCAGCGTGGCCACTGCCACCGGCCCGTCGGGCCCGCTGGTGTTCGAGCGCATCAGCGGAAAGCCGCTGAGCGAAGGCGTGCCGGGCATGTTCACCTACGACGGTTACCACAAGCGTTTTCAGAACGAGGTGACGGTGCTCACCGGCCTGCTGGCCAACGAAGACCCGTGGGTGCTGGGCCAGGACCGCGGCGCCGCCGACCGCCTGCGCGACGTGGCCGCGCTGGGCGCGCTGACCGACCGGGTGCGCCGCCTGTACCTGGAGGAGTACGTCAAGCAATGGGAGGCGCTGCTGGCCGACGTGCGGCTGGTGCGCGCCACCGGGCTGGAGAAAAACATCGAGACCGCGCGCATCCTCTCTGGCGTGGGCTCCCCCCTGGCCAGCTTTTTGCGCGCGGTGGTGAAAGAGACCACGCTGATCCCGCAGGGCGACACCGGCAAGGACGTGGTGAGCAAGGCCACCGAGACCGTGCGCAACACGCGCAAGGGCCTGGAAGACCTGTTCGGCGGCGACTCTGCCCGGCAGGTGGCGCCGGGCAAGCGCATCGAGAGCATCGTGGACGACCGCTTCGAGCCGCTGCGCCGCCTGGTCACCGCCGGCGCGCCCAACCAGCCCGCGCCCATCGACGACGCGCTCAAGCTCTTCAACGAGGTGTACGTGTACCTGAACGCGGTGGACACGGCCGTGAAGGGCCGTACCTCGCCGCCGCCGGGCGACGTGGCCGGCAAGCTCAAGTCCGACGCGGGCCGGCTGCCAGAGCCGGTGCGCTCGATGGTGGAGAACCTGAGCCAGTCGGGAGCCGCGCAGGCGCAGACCGCCGAGCGCGGCAACCTGAGCCAGGACCTGCGCCCCGTGGCCGAGTTCTGCGCGCGCGCCATCGCGGGCCGCTACCCCTTTGTGGGCAGCAGCAAGCGCGACGTGCTGCCCGAAGACTTCGGCCAGATGTTCGGCCCTGGCGGCCTGATGGACGACTTCTTCCAGAAGCGGCTGGCCGCGCTGGTCGACACCAGCACCAAGCCCTGGCGCTACAAGCCGGTTGCCGAGCGCGGCGCCGTCACCACGCAGGCGCTGGCGCAGTTCGAGCGGGCCGCGCGCATCAAGGACATCTTCTTCCGAGGCGGTGGCCGCGGGCCGTCGATGCGGCTGGACTTCAAGCCGGTGGAGATGGACGCGGGCATCACCCAGTTCATCCTGGACGTGGACGGCCAGCTCGTGAAGTACGCGCACGGCCCCGTGGTGCCGATGGCGGTGCAGTGGCCCGGGCCGAAGGGCAGCAACCAGGTGCGCATTCAGGTGAGCCCGCCGTCGGCCACCGGCAGCTCCGGCGCGGCGGTGGACGGGCCGTGGGCGCTGTTCCGTGCGCTGGACGACGGGCAGCTCGAAGCGGGTGACGCACCGGAGAAATTCTTCATCACCTTTCAGGTGGGCGCACGCAAGACGCGATTCGAAGTGACGACCAACAGCGTGCAGCACCCGATTCGGCTGCGCGAGCTGCGGGAGTTTTCTTGTCCGGAGGGGCTGTGACGCCGAGCGCTGCTTCTTCTCCCTCGCTCCTTGTCTCTGCGGCATTGCCGGGGTGGTTCGGCAAGTTGCCGGGCATGGGGGACTTCGCGCATCGGCGCCTGCCGGAAGGGTTTCGCGCGGTGTGGGACGCGTGGCTGCAGCGCGGGCTGGCACGGCTGCGCGACCGGCATGCGGATTGGATGGAACGCTACCTGGAGGCGCCTGTCTGGTGCTTTGCGCTCGGCCCGCGGGTGGTGGGGCAGGGCGCATGGATCGGGGTGCTGATGCCGTCGGTGGACGGGGTGGGGCGGTACTTTCCGTTCACGCTGGCGGTGGAGTTGCACGGCTCCGACGGGGCGGTGCTGCTGCAAGGGGAGGCGCTGGGCGCAGCGCTGCGGTGGTGGGGGCGGGCCACGCAGGCTGCGTTGGAAGGGCTCGAGGGGGATCTCGATGCTTTGCGCTTCGAGGCTTTGCTGCTGAGGGTGTTTGGCGAGGCGGCCTGTGCGCCTGATGCGGCCGATGCGTCGGGCGGGTCGCTTGCTTTGCCTGCGGCGGGGGCTTCTCTTTGGCTTTGCGATCCTTCTGTCGCTGAAGGGATGCGGATGCTTTGCGGCGGCTTGCCGGTCGATGGGCAGTTCGATGCGCTGTTTCTCGGCTTCGAGGAGGAGGGGTGAGATGAACTTCTTCTTTCTTCTTTCCTTTCGAGGCCAGGTCTCGCCCCGGCAGGCGCCTCACTTTCTTTTGCTTCGCCAAAAGAAAGTAAGCAAAGAAAAGGCGACCCTGCTGTCTGCGTCCCTCCGCTTCGCTACGGGCAACCTGCGGTGCTCGCGTTTCGCGGGGTCTCGCAGAACTCGCTTCGCTCAAACAGCTGCGAGCCCTTGTCCGCGAAACGCTCCGCTCCTCGGCGCAGCCAGAAGGGCTTTGGGAACGGGAACCAAACGCGCCATTGCTTCGCTCGGCGCGAACGGCTGCTGGCGCGCAGCGCCAGCAGCCGCATGTTGGCCGAGCGCAGCGATGGCCCGTGTGGTTTCCCCTCCCCTCTGGCTGCGCCGAGGAGCGGAGCGTTTCGCGGATCAGGGCCCACCCTTGTTTGAGCGAAGCGAGTTTGGGTGGGACCCCGCGAAACGTGAGCACCGCAGGTTGCCCCGTAGCGAAGCGCAGGGGTCGCAGACAGTGGGGTCGCCTTTCTTTTGCCTACGTTTCTTTGGCGAAGCAAAGAAAAGTAGGTCGCCTGCCGGGGCGAGACCCGGCCTCGGGAAGCAAGCTCATTGCAGCGTCAAAGCAGGAGCCAGTCGATGACCGACGCCTCTTCGGAAGACGACCGCACCCGCGTCGTGCCCAGGTCGCCGCAGCCGCCGACTGCCACGGATGCGGCAGACACCTCCGCCACGGTCATCACAGCCGGCGCTGTCACCAGCCCGTCCGGCAACCGGCCAGTCACCGCAGCGCCGACTGCCAGCCACGACGCCGGCCTCCTCCCCGTCGGCAGCCGCCTCGCCGAATTCGAGGTGACCCGCGTCATCGGCCAGGGCGGCTTCGGCGTCGTCTACGAAGCCTGGGACCACACGCTCGAGCGCGTGGTCGCCATCAAGGAATACCTCCCCACGTCGCTCTCGACCCGCCAGCAAGACGGCACCGTGGCCCCTTTGTCGGAGCGCCACCGCGAAACCTTCGACCTGGGCATGCGCAGCTTCATCAACGAAGCCCGCCTGCTGGCCCAGTTCGACCATGCGTCGCTGCTGAAGGTCTATCGCTTCTGGCAGGAGAAGGGCACCACCTACATGGTCATGCCCTTCTACCGCGGCGACACGCTGCGCGAAGCGCTGGTCGCGATTCCCGCGGGCGTGGACGAAGGCTGGCTGCTGCGCATCATGGACGGCGTGACGCAGGCGCTGGCGGTGATGCACAGCGCCAACTGCTACCACCGCGACATCGCGCCCGACAACATCATCCTGCTCGAAGGCTCGGGCCGGCCGGTGGTGCTCGACTTTGGCGCCGCGCGCCGCGTGATCACCGACAAGACGCAGGCCATCACCGTCATCCTCAAGCCGGGCTACGCGCCCATCGAGCAGTACGCCGAAATGCCCGACATGTCGCAAGGCGCATGGACCGACGTGTACGCGCTCGCGGCCGTGATGCACGTGGCGGTATGCGGCCGCGCACCGCCGCCATCGGTGGCGCGGCTGCTGTCCGACAGCTACGTGCCGCTGTCGGGCAACGACATCCTGCGCCAGCGCTACAGCCCGCGGCTGCTCGAAGCGATCGACGCGGGCCTGGGCGTGCGGCCCGAGCAGCGGCCGCAGTCGATGGGCGCGTTGCGCGAAGCGCTCGGCCTGGAGGACGGTAGCGGCCACGGCACGGCATCCACGCCGCGCACGCAGCCGCCGCGCGCGGCAGGCTCCATGCACGCCGATGCGGTGACCGTCATCGCAAGCGCGAACAAGGCTGGCGACAAGGCAGGCAACAAGGCGAGCAACAAGACACCAGCACCCGCGCCCGCCGCAAGCGGAGCAAAGCGCAACACGGCCGCCATCGCGCTCGCCTGCGCCGCCGTTCTTGCCGCCGTGGCAGGCGGCGGATGGTGGTGGTCGCAGGGCCGCACGGGTGAGCAGCCCGGTACCGGCAACGCAAGCAACGCTGGCACGCCCACGTCGCCCGTCACCGGCGCACCGCCCGCGCAGCCCGATACCAAGGTGGCCGAAGCTCCGGCCGCGCCACCGCCGCCACCACCGGCCCCGCCCCCTCCCGCGCCACGCACACCGGCCGAATCGCTGCAGTCCTTCGCGGCCGGTGCGGCCCCGGGCTTCGACGTGACGGCCGCACCCAGGAAGCCGGAAGTGAGCATCGGCAAAGACCGCCTCGCCTTCGAAGTGCGCAGCAAGCGCGAGGGCTTCGTCTACGTCTTTCTGCTGTCCAGCGGCGGCGAGATGTTTCTGCTGTTCCCCAACCTGCTGGACAAGTACAACAAGATCACCGCCGGCGGCACGCTCTCGCTGCCGCGCGCTTCATGGCCGATGGACGCGGGCGGCCCGGCCGGCACCGACCAGTTCGCGGTGCTCGTCAGCGAGCACGAGCGCGACTTCAGCGCCGCGGGCGTGCAGAACGACGGCGTGTTCCCAGTGTTTCCGCTGCCGGTGCTGGCCTCGCTGGAGGCCACGCGCGGCAGCGGAGCGTCGCCGCTGCTGGGCAAGCCTGTGTGCGCCCCCGGCGCGCCTTGCAACGACGTCTACGGCGTCGCGAATTTCAAAATCATCGAGAAGTAATCGTCTGCACAGCGTCGGCCCGCGGGCCGCGACTTTTCGGACAAGGAGGCTTTCATGGCTTATTCAACAACGTCGACACGGCCGCAAGGCTTCAGCTTCACCCTCACTACCACGCTGCGCTGGGCCGCGGCGGCCGCGCTGGCGTCCCTGGCCGGGTGCGCCGTGCCGCCGCCCGCGGCCACCACGGTCAGCAGCACGGCACCCGAGGCCGCCGCGCCGCGCCCGTCGGCTCCCACCGGCGCCAGCGTGGCCGGCCAGGCGCGCACCTTCTCCACGCAACTGGCCACCTACACGTCGGTCGGCTTCGACGCGGTGCCGGGCTGGTCGCGCGACGACTTCTCCGAAAGTTGGCCCGCCTTTCTCGGCAGCTGCAAGGTGCTCACCGGGCGTGGCGCCGAGTGGAAAGACGTGTGCGCCCGCGCGCTGAAGGTCGATGGCAAGAGCACCAACGCCATCCGGGGCTTCTTCGAAAGCGAGTTCTCGGCCTACCAGATTCGCGACGACGACCGCCGGCCCGACGGCGTGGTCACCGGTTACTTCGAGCCCGAGATCGCAGGCGCGCGCCAGTACGGCGCGCCGTACATCTACCCGGTGTACGGCCAGCCCGAAGACATGCTGTTTGCCGACGCACGCAAGCTGCCCGCGGGCAACGGCACGGTGGCCGCGCGAGTGGAAGGGCGCAACGTGCTGGTGCAGACCGGCCTGAGCACGCGCGACATGGGCGCACCGGGCCTGTACGCGCTCGACCTCTCGGGCATTGCGCGCGACACGCTGGACCGCAAGGTGCGCCTGCGGGTCGAGGGCAAGCAGCTGCTGCCGTACTACACGCGCGAAGAGATCGAGACCAAGGGCGCGCCCAACGCCAAAGTGCTGGCCTTCGTGAGCAGCGCCACCGCGCTGTACGAGATGCAGATTCAGGGCTCGGGCCGCATCAAGCTGGTCAACGGAGAAATCTTGCGCGTGGCCTACGCCGAGCAGAACGGCCAGCCCTTCAGGCCCACGATGGCGCAGGCCGCCAACGGCAAGCCGCGCAGCGCGGTGAAGGTGCGCGGCTCGTCCATCGAGCTGCAACTGGACGATGGGGATGACGACGATGCCGTTGCTGGTTCGGTCGACAGCGGCGCCATCCGCACGCGCGGCTTCACGCTCGCGCGGCCCGTGGCCAGCGGTGCGGTGGTGGTGCCGGGGCGGCGCACGGCGGGTGAGGTGGCGGGCTCGGGCATCAAGGACCCGAGCTATGTGTTCTTCAAGGAAGCCGTGTCGCCGGTCGGTGGGCCGGTGGGTGCGTTCGGCGTGCCGCTGTCGGCGGGGCGCTCGATTGCGGTCGACCCGCGCAGCACGCCGCTGGGCTATCCGGTGTTCGTGTCGACGCGCACGCCCGGCAGCGGCGCGCCGATGCAGCGCCTCACCATCGCGCAGGACACCGGCGGCGCCATCCGCGGCGCGGTGCGGGCCGACTATTTCTTCGGCAACGGCCAGCAGGCGGCCACCAATGCGCGCCGCATGAAGGAGCGCGGCCAGCTGTGGATTCTTCTGCCGCGCGGCCTGGCCGTGGCGCAGGCGGCGGTGTCTTCCACCATTCGCACGCGCGGCGCCGCGGTGGGCGCCGACCTGCCGCAGTGCCTGGTGCCTTCCGAAGGCAGCTGCGTCGACGACTGACCCATCGGGCGCCCGGACCCGAGACCTCAGACCCCAGACCCGAGACCCCAGGCCCTTCATGCAGGAAACGCTGTCGTCCGCGCAAAGCACCGAGCTGGTCCGCCTCTGGCGGCAACGCCAGACGCTGTCCCCGCACGACATGGGCACCATGTACCGCATCGTGGGCGACGCCCTGGTGGCCTGCAACCCGCCCGAGCTGCAGGTGCTGGGCGAGGGCCGCCAGGAGCTGGTGGCGCAGTTCATCTATGTGAAGGTGCTGCGGCTGAACACCGACCTGGCCGACTCCGACGA
The DNA here is from genome assembly GCF_046156345.1 of Variovorax sp. H27-G14. Classification (NCBI taxonomy): domain Bacteria; kingdom Pseudomonadati; phylum Pseudomonadota; class Betaproteobacteria; order Burkholderiales; family Comamonadaceae; genus Variovorax; species Variovorax sp. H27-G14. Next base: position 166,240 of record NZ_JAYLVN010000012.1, on the reverse strand, counting down.
GGCAGACGCAGGGCCGGAGCGCGCGGGCCACAGCGCGCCTTCCACCGCGTTTGCGCTGTGCGCGTACTTTCGCCGCTACCTCATCGACTGCACCCGCGCCAGCGCCTTCCGCCGCAAGCTCTCTCTGGGCGACCAGGTGTCCGAGGCGCAGCTCGAAGACGCGGTCGGCGCGCACGAAGACCTCGACGCCTGCCTGGCCGAGCACGGCCTGAGCGTGCAGCGCGTGCAGCTGGCGGCGCGCGCCTTCATCGCCGAGCTGCCCGAGCCCGAGCGCCTGCTGCTGTGCGAAGGCTTCGGCAAGGAGGCCGAGGGCGGCCTCGCGGGCATAGCGTCGCGCCATGCGATTGCGTCGTACCACTACCGCGCGGGGCGCCTGGGGCTGGTGCACAAGCGCGAAGGGCTCACGGCGGACTACGCCAAGACCCGGCTGGGCGGGTGGCTGCAGCAGACGCTGGGCATTGCCATTGCGCCGGACAACATGGCCGCGATCCTGCAGGTTTTCAAAATCCTGGGGGCTGAAGCGTCTTATGCCTGAAGACATAGCCATTCAGGAACAGACGCCATGACCCACGACCTCTGGCCCCCGCTCAGCGTGATTCGCAACGCGCTGGAAAGCGGTGCGGCCGTGCCGGAAACCGAAGCCGACGAGGCGCCTGCCGCGGCCGTCGTGTCGTTGCCCGGTTCGGCTGCTGCAACAAGGGCCGCGCCCGTGGCTGCGGCCAGCGCGGTCGATCTGCAACTGCCCCTGGCCGAGCTGGCCCGTCGCCGCGAGGCGGTAGTCCGGCGCGCCTTTGCGGCCCGCTGGGCACCGGGGTGCCTGGTGAGCGTGGTGCACGAGGGTCGGCTGCTCGGCGTGCTGCTCGACCGCTGCATTCACGGTGAGCTGTGGCAAGGCTGGATGGCCGCGGGCGAGCCCGACTGGGCAGACGTCTTCGACGTGCTGCTGGAGCCCGGCGACGAGCCCTTCGAGCCGATGTTCGGCGTGGTGCAGGCGTGGAACGTGATCACGCTCGCGCCCAGTCCGCGGCTGTGCGCGCGCGTGGTGGGCGAGGTGTCGGCCACGCGGCTGGCGGCCATTCGCGCGGTGCACGACGAATGGGCCGCGCAGGCGGCGCCGGACATCGCGCCCGAGCCAGGGCGCATCGCGCTGCGCAGCGTGGCCGACGGGTTCACGGTGCTGTCGGGCACGCCGCTCGGGCCGCAGGACCCGCGCGCGGACTACCAGGGGCTGTATCGCAATGCGGGCTTGCAGTTGAGTCAGGGGCTGGCTGCGGCGCCGCGCGAGGAGGGTGCCGAATCGCGTTTGCTTGCACGGCCGCAACCGGGAGTTGAAGGTGGGTGGTGGGGCAGCATCCGCCGCTGGTTCGGCGCGGAGGGCTGGGCGCGCCCAGCCTTCGCGGTGCTGGCGCTGTGCGTGCTGGTGCAGAACATCGGACTGCTGGGCGGACGCGACGCGGCGGAGGACGACGAGGTGCGCTTTCGTGCAGTGCCGAGCGCGAGCGAACCTGCGCCAGCACGGGCGGACCTGGTCGTGCGCTGGAAGGAGGGCGTGCGCATGGACGAGGCCGACCGGCTGCTGCAGTCGATCTCGGCCGACGTGGTGGGCGGGCCCGGCGGCGGCGGTGCCTGGCTGCTGCGCGTGCCGGAGCCGGTGGATGCGCTGACGGTGCTGGCGGCGTCGCCGCTGGTCGAGTCGGCAGGGCCGGTGTCGGAACGGCCATGACGCGCGCCGGCTTTCTTTCTTGCTCCCTCCCCTCCCGGGGGAGGGTTGGGGTGGGGGCCAGCGGCGCCTCCACTGGGCGCTCTGGCTGCCCCCATCCCAGCCTTCCCCCAAAGGGGGAAGGAGCAAGACAGCTGCATTGGCTGCAGGCGTTGCTCGTGCTGTGGCTGCTCGCCTGCGGCAGCCTCGCCTTCGCAACCCCGCGCGCCTTGCTCGTCGGCGTTTCCGAACTCGTCAACCAGCCTCAGACCCTGTGGCTGCAGGCGCCGCGCAACGACGTGCTGCTGCTGCGCGACGCGTTGCTCAAGCAAGGCTTCGCCGCCGCCGACATCACCGTGCTCGCCGACGGCGTGAGCGGCGCCGCCTTGCCCGAATCGCAAGCGATCCACGACGCCCTTGCCACGCTGCTCGCCCAGTCGACAAGCGGCGACTTCGTGCTGCTGTACTTCTCCGGCCACGGCACCCGCCTGCGCGACACCACCAAGCGCTACCAAGAGCCCGACGGCCTGTCCGAGAACTTTCTCGCGCGCGACGTGCGCGGCACGCTCGGCAGCGACACCGTGCTCAGCGGCGATCTGCGCGATGTCGACGTCGATGCATGGATCCAGTCCTTCCTGGCCAAAAACGTCTTCATCGCCTCGGTGTTCGACACCTGCTCGGCCAACTCCATGACGCGCGGCACGGCCGATGCACCCGCCACCGCCGAAGGCCCGCCCGACGATGAAGTGCGCTGGCGCGGCCTGCGCCCCACGCAGCTCGCGGCCGGCGCGCCGCCCACCCGCCCCGTGCGACCCCCACCGCCCGCAGAGGCCGTGCCGCGCGCCCGCTACGTCGCCTTCTTCGCCTCCGAGAGCCACCAGATCACGCCCGAGCTGCGCCTGCCCCGCAAGGTGCGCAACGCGCGGCCGCAGGGCCTGCTCACCTGGGCACTGGTGGAGGCGCTGACGCGCAAGCCCGCCACCTGGCGCGACCTGTTCGACGGCGTGCTCGCGCTGTACCCGCCCGTCATTGACGAGCTGGCGCAGCGCTTTCCCACGCGCGAGCTGCCGTCGCCGGTGGCCGAAGGCAACCTCGACGCGCCGCTGTTCGCCAACGGCGTCGCACCCGCTTCCACGCGCCCGGTGTGGCGCGCGCAGCGCAGCGGCGACAGCCTGGCCGTGCAGGCCGGCCTGCTCGACGGCCTGGCGCCGCGGCAGCAGGTGCGCGTGCTGGCCACGCTCGACGACGGCACGGTGCGCAGCGCGCCGGCCAGCGTCGCGCAGGCCCGCCTGGGCGGTGCCGAGCTACCCGTGCCCGCTGCGCTGACAGACGTTGCGGGCAGCGCGTTCTGGAGCGTCACGCCATTGGCCGAGCCCGCCGCCATCGCGCTGCGCGTGCGCGCCGACAAGCCCTTGCCCGCCGGCCTCAGCCTGGACTACCCGGCCGCGATCCGAGTGGCCGATGCAGCCGCAGGCGCCGACGTGCGATGGACCGACCTCGGCGTGCAGGGCCATCGCCTGGAGCTGCTGTCACCGTTGCTGGGCGCCAGCGCGTCCGCCGTGGTGTTGCCCGACACCGCCGCGCTGCGCCGTCGGCTGCAGGCGTTGGCACAGCTCAAGTGGCTGGCCCAACTGCAGGCCTACGGCAAGGACGGCCGGCTCGACGGCTTCGACGCCACGCTCGAAGTCTGGAGTGCGCAGGGCCTGCTGCGCAGTGTTCCGCTTGCTCAGCCACAAACTCCACCGCAGGCACGCGGCACGTTCCCCGCGCTGCGCCCCGGCGAGCGCCTGCGCTTGAGCGTGCGCAACGCCAGTGGCCGTTCGATTGACCTCGTCATCGCCGGCATCGACACGCGCGGCGCGCTGCAGCCGGTCTACCCCGAGGTGCTCGGCGAAAGCAACCGCTTCAAGCGCGGCACGCCCGAGCAGCCGTCGTCACAGCGCTTCGACCTGCCCTGGCTCGACATGGCTGGTGACACGACCGATGCCGCAGCCAGCGACCCGCGCCTGCTCGTCATCGCCGTGCCCGCAATGCCCTACAGCGCGCCGCGCTTGTTCGGCGTGCCTTTCGCGCAGGCCGAGGTGCAGCAGGTGCGCGTGCGCGGCGGCCAGCCGGCGGCCGACAGCGGCGAGCGCCAGGTGTTCGCGGCCCTGCTGCGGCGCGGCGCTCCCCCCGACAACGCAGGCACGCGGCCATGACGCCCGCGCGCGCGCTTTCAGCCCCAGTCTTTTCTCGACAACCGGAGGTGATATGGCATTTCTAGACGACGGCTCCTGGAGCCCCGAAGACGCACGACAGCTCTACGACCTGGTCGGCACCGGCTCGGCCGATGTCGACCTGGTCATGATGATCGAGAACAAGGGCGCGCCCGTCGAAGGCGAGCTCGAGCGCGCCTTCGAGGACGGCAAGGCGCGCCTGAGCATCGGCGGCTACTACTGGTCGGTGCAGGTGCCCGAGTCGTCCGCGCAGAACCAGGTGGTGCCCAACAACCTGATCGTCGCGCGCCGCAGCGACGCGGCCACCGCCACCATCGCCAGCTTGCTGCGCGCGCAGGAGAAAGACCTGAAGGTCGTCATCAGCGCCTTCAGGGCCGGCGGCGACCAGCGCTCCACCGAGGCGCAAGCCACCTTCGAGCTGGTGCTGGAGAACGCCCGCGTCTGCCGGCTGGTGCTGAACTCCGGCGGCAACTGGGGCGTGCCCTCGGAGCTCATCTCCATCAGCTACCGCACGGCCAAGCTCAAGTCGGCGCCGCAGAAGGCGACCGGCGCGCGCGGCGCGGTGCGCGAATGTCAGTTCACCCGCGCATGAAGCGCACAGAGCACACGAAGCGACTGAAGCCCACCCAGGAGCACCCCGCATGACAACCGCCGCCGAATTTCTCAAGGCCGCCGACCCGGTGGCCGCACTCAAGGCCCTGAGCGACGACGTGCGCGCCAAGCCCGCCGACAGCAAGCACCGTGTCTTCATGGCGCAGCTGCTGTGCGTGCTCGGGCAGTGGGAGCGCGCGCTCAACCAGCTCACCGTGGCCGCCGAGCTCGACGCGCTGGCCGTGCCCATGAAGCAGGTCTACGGCGAGGCCGTGCGCTGCGAAGGCCTGCGCGCCGAGGTGTTCGCGGGCACGCGCACGCCGATGATCTTCGGCCAGCCCGACGAATGGCTGGCGCTGCTCATCGAGTCGCTGCTGCGCCAGGGCCGCGGCGAAAGCGCACTGGCCGAAGACCTGCGCCAGCGTGCCTTCGACGGCGCGCCGGCCATTGCCGGCAGCATCGACGGCACGCCTTTCGAATGGCTGGCCGATGCCGACATGCGCCTGGGCCCGGTGCTCGAAGCCTTCGTCAACGGCAAGTACTACTGGATTCCCTACGCGCGCCTGGCGCACATAAAGATCGAGCCGCCCGAAGACCTGCGCGACTGCGTGTGGATGCCCGCGCACCTGCAGTTCGAGAACGGCGGCGAAACGCTCGCGCTCATTCCCACGCGCTACGAAGGCACCGAGACCCGCGAAGACGGCGAGCTGCGCCTGGCGCGCAAGACCGAATGGCGCGAGCTGCGGCCCGAGGTGTGGGCCGGTCATGGCCAGCGCGTGCTCGGCAGCGACGCGGGCGAGTACGCGTTGATGGACGTGCGCGAGATTCTGTTCACGCCAACGGAGCCAGTCGCACACACCGAAGCGGGCGAAGTCGATGCCTGAGCTCACAGCACAGGAGCGTCTGCAGCCCTCGCTGCTCGACCGCCTCGTCGACCATGCGCCCGACGAGCAGCGCGAGGGCGACGACAAGCGCACCCTCACCAAGCAGGCGCTGCGCCAGGCCGTGCTGCGCGACCTGGGGTGGCTGTTCAATGCCACCGGCTACGGCCTGTCGATGGACGACAAGCAATACCCGAACGCGGCACGCTCGGTCATCAACTACGGACTGCCTATGCTGTCTGGCCAGTTCACCTCGTCGGTGCAGCGTGTCAGCATGGAACAGGCTTTGAAGAACGCAATCCTGCAGTTCGAGCCGCGCATCCTGTCCCGCACTCTCGAAGTTGAACTCGTCATGGAAGGCCCGGCCCTGGACTCCCACAACAGCATTGGCCTGCAGATCCGCGGCATGCTGTGGGCACAGCCCGTACCGCTCGAGTTCCTGATGCGAAGCCGCGTAGACCTCGAAGAAGGCCGCATAGAGATTGTGGACATGGCGCAAAACCCAAGGTGAGTCCGACATGGACCCTCGGCTGCTGAGCCTGTACGAACAGGAACTGCGCTACTTCCGCGAAAGCTCCGCCGAGTTCGCGCGCGCGTTCCCCAAGATTGCACACCGCCTGGGCATCGAAGGCCAGGAGGTGGCCGACCCGTATGTGGAGCGCCTCATCGAGGCCACCGCGTTCCTGTCGGCGCGCGTGGGCCTGAAGCTCGACGCCGAATACCCGCGCTTCACCGGCCACCTGCTGGACATCGTCTACCCGCACTTTCTGGCGCCCACGCCGGCGATGGTGATCGCGAGCTTCGTGCCCGACCCCGACGACGCGAACCTTGCGACCGGCCCCACCTTGCCGCGCGGCAGCGGGCTGCGTGCACGCCAAGCCGTGGGGCAGAACACGCACTGCGAGTTCCGCACCGCGAGCGCGCTGCGCGTGTGGCCGGTGGAGGTGCAGCGCGCGCAGTACTTCAGCTACGCGCCCGATTTGCCGCTGAACACGCACCCGCAGTCGCGCGCCATTCGCGGCGGCCTGCGCATCGCGTTGCGCGCCACGGCGGGGCTGAACTTCAGCCAGATTGCAATGGACGATCTGGTGCTGCACTTTGGCGGCGCGGAAGACGTGGCTTGGCAGCTGCATGAATGCGCGCTGGGCCAGCCCATCGGCGTGCTGGTGCGGCCGCTGGCACCCGGCGGCGCGCTGCAGGGCACGGCGCACAGCCTGCCGGCCAGTGCCATCCACGCGGTCGGCTTCGAGGACGACGAGGCGCTGCTGCCGGTGACGGCCACCGGCTTCTCGGGCTTCAGGCTGCTGCAGGAGTACTTTGCGTTTGCACAGCGCTTTCAGTTCGTGCGCATCGGCGGGCTCAGGGCGCTGCTCGCGGCGATGCCGGTGACCGACGTGGAAATCGTGCTGCTGTTCTCGCGCGGCGACGCGGCACTGGAGAAGCTGGTGAGTGCCGACAACGTGCAACTGCACTGCGTGCCCGCCGTCAACCTGTTCACCAAGCGGCTGGACCGCGTGCCCATGAGCGAAGGCGTGAGCCAGTTCCACCTGGTGCCCGACCGCACGCGCCCGCAAGACTTTGAAGTGCATACCGTCACGGAGGTCATTGGCCACGGCGCGCCGGGCGAGAACGCGGTGGCGGCGGAGCAGCCGTTTCGGCCTTTCTATTCGGCCTTTCATGGCAGCCGCACCAGCCACCCCGCGTACTTCACGACCACGCGCGAGCCGCGCATGCTGTCGGTGAGGCAGCGCACCGAAGGCCACCGCAGCAGCCACATCGGCTCCGAGCTGTACATGCAGATCGTCGACCCGCAGCAGGCGCCCTATGCGGCCACCTTGCGGCAACTGGCGGTGACCGCGCTGTGCACCAACCGCGACCTGCCGCTTCTGATGCCGCTGGGCCGCGAGAACGACTTCGACTGCGTCGACTCCTTTCCCGTGCAGCGCGTGCGCATGGTGCGCGGGCCGTCGCGGCCGGTGTCGCCGGTGGTGAGCCAGGGGCTGGGCTGGCGGGTGGTCGATCACCTGGCGCTGAACTACCTGTCGCTGTCCGACAGCACGCCGGAGCAGGGCGCCGCCGCGCTGCGCGAAACGCTGATGCTCTATGCGGTGCATGCCGACGAAATGCGCCAGGGCCAGGTGCGCGGGCTGCTGTCGGTGAAGAGCAAGCCGGTCGCGCGCAGGCTGCCGTTGAAGGGGCCCATTGCCTTCGGCCGCGGGCTGGAGGTGACGATCGAGGTCGACAGAGACGCCTTTCACGGGCACAGCGCGTTTCTGTTCGGCGCGGTGCTCGCGCGCTTTCTCTCGCGCCATGTGGAGGTGAACCATTTCGTCGAGACCGTGCTGCGCGTGGCGGGCAAGGGCGAGACGATGCGCTGGAGGCCGCTGTGCGGGACGCGGCAGATTCTGTGAACGCGCCGGTGAACGCGCCGGTGAATGCCAGGGTAGACGCCGCCCTGCGCGAGTGGTCTGCGCAGCCGTGGGCCTTCGACTATTTCGCGGTGATGCGCCGGCTGGAGTCCGTGGCCGCCACCACGCCGCGCTGGGGCCGCGCGCTGTTGCCCAGTGCCGAGCCGGTGCGCGTGGGGCAGGAGCCTTCGCTGTCGTTCGCGCCTGCCAGCTTCAGCCGCTTCGAGCCCGCCACCGCGCATTCGCCGCCGCGCCTGCGCCAGCAGTTCTTCGGCTACATCGGCCCCAACGGACCGCTGCCGGTGCACCTGAGCGACTTCATTCGCGAGCGCAGCCTGAACCACGGCGACCCGACCTGGCTCGCGTTTCTGGACAGCTTTTCGCACCGCTTCTCGCTGCACTTCTACCGCGCCTGGGCGCAGGCCCGGCCCGCCGTGGCGCTCGACCGGCCGGGCGAAGACCGCTTTCGGTTGCAGGTGGGCGCGCTGGTGGGCATCGGCACGCCGGGCCGCGTGGGGCGCGACGAAATTCATGACGACGCGCGCCTGCATTTTTCGGGTTGGCTCGCGCGCCGCGTGCACAACGTGGAGAGCGTGGAGCGCGTGCTGTGCAGCTACTTCGGTGTGCCCGTGCGGCTGGAGCGCTGGGTCGGCCACTGGATGCGCCTGCCCGCCGAAGAACTCACGCGCCTGGGGCAGGGCGAGAGCTCGCGGTCGATGGGCATGGGCGCGATGCTCGGCTCCCGCGCGTGGGACCGCCAGCACCGCGTGCGCCTGCACATCGGGCCGCTCACGCTGGAGCAGTACCGCATGTTTCTGCCGCTCGCCAGGAAGGGCAATGCCCGCCCCGTGCTGCAGCGCTGGATGCAGCAGCTGCTGGGCGACGAGCTCGAGTGGGACGCGCAGCTTGCGCTCGAGAAACAGCAGGTGCCGCCCACGCGACTGGGCGAGCTCAAAGGCAACGGCCCGCGCCTGGGCTGGGTCTCGTGGCTCGGCGAGCGCGCACGCACCACGGATGCGGCCGATGTACGCATCGGCAGCCAGAGCGTCTTTCAATAAACCCCATCGTCATTCGTTCAGCAGAGATACGGAGTCCTCCATGAGTGAAATCAGCCGCACCGCCCTTTTCGGAAAACTCAATGCGCTGGCCTACAAGGCCATTGAAGGCGCCACGGTGTTCTGCAAGATGCGGGGCAATCCGTATGTGGAACTGGAGCACTGGTTCGCCCAGTTGCTGCAGGCACAAGACTCCGACCTGCACCGCGTGATTCAGCACTACGGGCTGGACGTGTCGGTCGTCGCCAAGGACATGACCGCCGCGCTCGACCGCCTGCCGCGCGGCGCCACCGCCATCAGCGACTTTTCTCCGCACATCGAAAACGCCATCGAGCGCGCGTGGACCTATGCCACCCTGCAGTTCGGCGAGGCGCAGGTGCGCACGGGCTACATCCTGGTGGGCATGCTGAAGACGCAGAGCCTGCGCAACCCGCTGTTCAACTTGTCGAAGCAGTTCGAGAAGGTCAAGGTCGAAGACCTGGCCGACAACTTCGCCAAGATTTGCGATGCATCTCCCGAGGCGCAGATGCGCGCGCAGGACGGCACCGGCATGGGCAGCGGCGCCCCCGGCGAAGACACCGGCGCCATGGCCCCGGCCGCCATGGGCAAGGGCGATGCGCTGAAGAAATTTGCTGTCGACCTCACGGAGAAAGCGAAGAAGGGAGAGATGGACCCGGTGACCGGGCGGGACGAGGAAATCCGCCAGATCGTCGACATCCTGATGCGCCGCCGCCAGAACAACCCGCTGCTCACCGGCGAGGCCGGCGTCGGCAAGACGGCCGTGGTGGAAGGCTTTGCGCAGCGCCTGGCGCGTGGCGACGTGCCGCCGCAACTGAAAGACGTGAAGCTGCTCACGCTGGACATCGGCCTGCTGCAGGCCGGCGCCAGCATGAAGGGCGAGTTCGAGCAGCGCCTGCGCCAGGTGATCGACGAGGTGCAGAGCTCGCCCACCCCCATCATCCTGTTCATCGACGAGATCCACACGCTGGTGGGCGCGGGCGGCGCGGCCGGCACGGGTGATGCGGCCAACCTGCTGAAGCCTGCGCTGGCGCGCGGCAACCTGCGCACCATCGGCGCGACCACCTGGGCCGAGTACAAGAAATACATCGAGAAAGACCCGGCGCTCACCCGCCGCTTTCAGGTGGTGCAGGTGCCCGAGCCCGACGAGACCAAGGCCATATTGATGCTGCGCGGCGTGGCCAGCGTGCTGGAAAAGCACCACCGCGTGCAGTTGCTGGACGAGGCCATCGAAGCGGCCGTGAAGCTCAGCCACCGCTACATACCCGCGCGCCAGTTGCCCGACAAGGCCGTGAGCCTGCTGGACACGGCCTGCGCGCGCGTGGCCGTGAGCCAGCACGCCACGCCGCCCGAGGTGGAAGACTGCATGCGCCGCATCGAGGGGCTCACGGTGGAGCAGGAAATCATCGGGCGCGAGGAGGCCATTGGCATCGACGTGACCAAGCGCTCGGCGGCCGTGACCGCGTTGCTGACGGAGTCGAAGGTGCAGCTCGATGCGTTGAACGTGCGCTGGAAGGAAGAGAAGGGGCTGGTCGACAGGTTGCTGGAGCTGCGCGCGCAGTTGCGCAAGGGCAGTCAGCCGGTCGATGCTTCACTGCCTGCCTCTTCGGGGGAGGCCGACGGCGATGCAAAGGCTGTCGTGCCCCCACCCCAACCCTCACCCGGAAGGGGAGGGAGCGAAGAGCGCGCTGCGCTGCTCACGGAACTGCATGCGCTGCAGGCGCAGATCCAGGCGGTGCAGGGCGAGAATCCGTTGATTCTTCCTTCAGTCGACGAGCAGGCCGTGGCTTCTGTGGTCGCGGACTGGACGGGCATTCCGGTCGGTCGCATGGTGAAGAACGAGGTCGAGGCGGTGCTGAGGTTGGCCGACACGCTCAACCAGCGCGTGATCGGCCAGAAGCATGGCCTGGAGATGATTGCGCGGCGCATCCAGACTTCGCGTGCGCGGCTGGACAACCCGCAAAAGCCCATTGGTGTGTTCATGCTGTGCGGCACCTCGGGCGTGGGCAAGACGGAGACGGCGCTGGCCTTGGCCGAGGCGTTGTACGGTGGCGAGCAGAACATCATCACCATCAACATGAGCGAGTTTCAGGAGGCGCACACGGTCTCCACGCTCAAGGGCGCGCCGCCGGGTTATGTGGGCTATGGCGAGGGCGGCATCCTGACCGAGGCGGTGCGTCGTCGGCCGTACAGCGTGGTGTTGCTGGACGAGGTGGAGAAGGCGCACCCGGATGTGCACGAGATCTTCTTTCAGGTGTTCGACAAGGGCTGGATGGAAGACGGCGAGGGCCGCATGATCGATTTCAAGAACACGATCATTCTGTTGACGACCAATGCGGGAAGCGAATTGGTGATGAGCATGTGCCGCGACCCGGAGTTGCTGCCTGACTCCAACGCGTTGGCCGACGCGTTGAAGGCACCGCTCATGAAGGTGTTTCCGCCGGCGCTGTTGGGCCGCATCGTGACGATTCCGTATTACCCGTTGTCGCCGGACATGATGAAGAAAATCGTGCGGCTGCAGTTGGGTCGTATCAAGAAGCGGGTGGAGGCCAATCATGGTGTGCCGTTCGACTACAGCGAAGCGGTGGTCGATCAGGTGGTGGCGCGGTGTCAGGACCCGGAGTCGGGGGGGCGCGTGATCGACGCGATTCTTACCAACACCGTCTTGCCTACGATTTCTGTCGAGTACCTGCAGCGCTTGGCATCGGGAGGGGAAATTCGTCGCGTTGCTCTCGATGTCAAGGACGCGGACTTCACCTATGCGTTCGACTGATATGGGCGCTTGTTGTTCGTTTCGGCGCAGTCGGGTTCATTCAGGGCGACACCCACGCCGACGGGGTGCCTTGCTCCGCGAATGTCCCCCGGGGCTGCGCCCCTCCTCCTTTATTTCGCTGCGCAAGGCACCCCATCGACGTGGGCGTTGTAAGCCGCGGTGGTTGATCGCGCGATCACCCAGAGCGTGTCCAGGTGCACAGGGCGTCGGGTGCTCCCCGCAGCGAAATAAAGGAGGAGGGCGAAGCCCGGGGGACATTCGCGGAGGGGAGTACCCGGCGGCCTGTGCACACGCCCTGAACAAGAGCGCCCTGAACAGCAGCACCCTGAACAGTAGCACCCTGGACAGCAGCACCTGAACAGCAGCACCTGAACAGCAGCACCTGAACAGCAGACGAGTAAACAGAGAACAAAAAATGCCCGACAACGAGTTCCGTATAGAGACCGATTCCCCCGCCAAGGACGACCTCATGTTCTGGCGCATCGTCGGCCACGAAGCCCTGGCGCGTGCATCGGCGTACGAACTCACCGTGCTCTCAAAGAACAAGACCCTGAACGCCACCGACATCCTCGGCCACGCCTTCGACATCGTCATCGTGTTCCAGGACCAGGACGGCGCACCGCATGAACGGCACTGCCAAGGCCACGCCGTGCGCTTCGTGCGCGCCGGACACATGGGCCGGCATTATGAATATCGAATCACCCTGCGATCGTGGTTCTGGCTGCTCACCAAGCGCGCCAACTCCCGCATCCTGCAAGACAAGAAAGTGCTCGAAGTGCTCGACGCCGTGCTCGAGGACAGCCCCATCAAACGCTTCAAGAAAACCAAGGCCGACAACGTCATCGGCGTGCACAAACCACGCCGCTACTGCGTGCAACACCAGGAAAGCGACTACCAGTTTCTGTCGAGGTTGATGGAGGACGAAGGCGTGTACTACTGGTTCGACGCGCACGACGCACCCGGCACCATGCATCTGTCGGACGCCAGCGACATGGCGCACGACAAACTGCCCGCCGCCGACACCCTGCGCCACATGGCCACCAACGCCGCCGAGCCGCGCTTCAACGAAATTGCACGCTGGGTCAGCGCACGACAGTTCGACACCGGCAAGCATGCCTCGCGCGACAGCGACTTCAAGGCCATCAAGAAAAAACTGGGCGCCGACATCGATGCGTCCGACGACCACGAACTGGCCAACCTCGAAGTGTTCGAGTTTCCGGGCGGCTACTTCAGCGGCGACGACGCCGAAACCCGCGCCAAGCTGCGCGGCGAAGAACTCAATGCGCGCCGCGACCGCCACTGGGCCGTGACGCCATGGCCCGACGTGGCCGCCGGACGCGGCTTCACCTTCGAAGGCGACCCCGACGGCACGCGCAACGGCGATTACATCATTGCGGCCTGCACCTTCGTTGCCAGCCACCGCGGCTACGAAGGCGTGAGCGCCAATGCAGGCGCTGGTGCTGGTGCTGGTGCTGGTGCTGGTGCTGCGGCCCGCTCCGCGCACGACGCGCTGGCCGAGGTGCTGCGCGACGACGCGGTCAATGCCGACACGCTGCCCGTGCTCGAAGAGCTGATGGCCACCACGCCCGCGCTGGCCGCCGCGCATACCGGCAGCAGCGTGTTCCTGCTGACGGTGATACCCACGCAGCGCCTGTTTCGCGCGCCGCGCCTCACGCCGCGCGTGACGATGCCGGGGCCGCAGACCGCCATCGTGGTCGGCCCCAAGGGCGACGAGCTGCATGTGGACGAACACGGGCGCGTGAAGGTGCACTTTCACTGGGACCGCTACGACGAGAGCAACGAAAAGTCGACCTGCTGGGTGCGCGTGTCGCAACCCTGGAGCGGCAAGGGCTGGGGCGGGTACTTCATTCCGCGCATCGGGCAGGAGGTGATCGTCGACTTCCTGAACGGCGACCCCGACCGCCCCATCATCGTGGGCCGCGTCTACAACGACGACCAGCCCATTCCGTACAAGTCGCCCACGCAGAGCGGCTTCAAGACCCGCTCCACGCCCGGCGGCGGCGCCGCGAACTACAACGAGATCATGTTCGAGGACAAGAAGGGCGAGGAGAACATCAACATCCACGCCGAGCTGGACATGAGCCGCAGCGTGGAGCGCGACGACGCCACCACGGTGGACCGCGACCAGAGCATCACCGTCAAGCGCGATCAGACCCACCACGTGGACCGCGACCGCAAGAGCACGGTGACGCGCAATGAAACCACCATGGTGGCGGTCGACCAGAAGAACACCGTCAAGGGCAAGCAGAACAACCAGGTGGTGGGCAACCGCGACACCTTCGTCGACAGCAACGACACGCTCACGGTCACCGGCACGCACACCACCGACGTCACCGGTGCACGCAAGGACACCTCGCGCGCCGGTGAAACACGCAGCGTGATCGGCAACCAGACCGTCACCGTGAGCGGCAACCTCACCTACAAGGCCGCGAAGATGAGCTTCGAGGCCGGCCACATCGACTGGCTGGTGACGGGCGCCAGCTCCAAGTACATCACCGTGCCCACCGGGCCGCTGGGGCTGATGGCCAACAAGATCAAGATGATGAGCAACACCGGCATCGAGATGATGGCGGTGGGCAGCATCGACGCCACCTCGGTGGGCGCGAACACCACCATCCTGGGGCCCAACACCAGCGGCTACATCGGCATGAACAGCGAGGCCAACCTGGGCATCGCGCGCTCCACCTTCATGGGCATGAGCATCGAGAGCGCGCTGGCGATCTCCATCTCCAACTTTGTGGGCGTGGCCATCGAGAACTCGCTGGGCGTGAAGCTGCTGAACGGCGCGGCGCCGGAGATCAAGTCCTTTGCCATCGATCTGCAACAGGCCGGCCTGCACACCTTCACGCCCGGCGTGGGCGCGGGTGCGGGCGACGCGGCCGCGGTGGCGGGCATTCTGGGCGCGGTGGTGGGTGCGGCGGGCGCCGACGCGGACATTGCCGCCACCCTGAAGCAGTACGCCGACGCCGCGACGGCGTTGGACGAGGCCGCGAAGGAAGCGGCCGCCCAGGGCCTGCCGGGGCTCGCGGGGCGGCTCTCCAGCCTGGCGGCCGTGACACGGGGACGGCGCGCGGGCGGGGAGTTCGGCTCCGACTCGGTGCTTGGAACGGTCGGCATGATCGTGGGCGAAGGGGCCATTGCGGCGCTGGGCATCGACACGCCGGCGGAGACGCTGGGCAAGGAGCCGTCGACCAACGCGGACGGCTCCGCCATACCGCCGCCACCGGCACCCGCGCCGCCCGCGGCAACAGGCGGCGGCAGCAGCTCGGGCGCCGGTGCCAGCGGCAGCAGCGAGGGGGGTGCAGGTGGTGCGGGTGGCTCCGGCGGCGCCGGTGGTGGCCGTTCGTCGTAGCAGGCGATTCACAGGCACAGCCCATGCAGATCCTCAAACCCCAGGCACTCGGCCTTTCCACGCGGCCCATCGAGTTCCGCAAGCGCTACGGGCTCAGCATCAGCGCGTACCTGTACCTGCCGTTCGCGCAGGACGAGCGCGGCTGCCTGTGGGCCGAGCAGTCGATGTGGTCGTTCCTGTCGAAGGAAATGGCGCAGCCGCTGATCGACGAAGGCGTGGCCAAGCTCACGCCCGAGTTCCTGGTGCATGGCCAAGCCTTCGCACCCGCCGACCGGCCGAACGCCTGCGCCGTGCGCGCGCGCTTCGGCACACAGGAAAAGACCTTGCTGGTGTTCGGCGAGCGCTACTGGGACGGCGCGCAACCCAGCGCGCCGCAGCCCTTCACCGCCATGCCTGTCGGCTGGGCAGGCGCCTACGGCGGCCCCGGCTTCGCAGCCAACCCGCTGGGCCGCGGCAGGGAGGCGCGCGACGGCCTCACGTGGCTGCCCAACATCGAGCTTCCGGGCGACCGGCTGCTGCGGCCCGACCAGGCCGTGGCGCCGGCCGGCTTCGGTGCGCTGGACCTCATGCACCCGCAGCGTGCCCAGCACCGCGGCACCTACGACGCCGACTACCTGAAGCAGCACGCCCCCGGCTTCGCGCCCGACACCGACTGGCGCTTCTTCAACCTCGCGCCGCCCGACCAGTGGATGGGCGCCCCGCTGGCCGGCGACGAGAGCTTTGCCTTCGATCACATGCACCCCGAGCACGCGCGCGTGGAAGGGCGCCTGCCCGGCATGCGAGCGCGTGTGTTCGTCGGCTACAAGGCCGAGGGCGCCGAGCCGAAGGTGCGCGAGGTGCCGCTGCGCCTGACCACCGTGTGGTTCTTTCCGCATGCGCAACGCTGCATCGCCATCTTCCAGGGGCTGGCCGAGGTGGGCACCGACGACGGCAGCGACGTGCTCAGCCTGATGGGCGCTGTCGAGCGCAACGGCCAGCCGCGCACCGACCAGCACTACCTGGATGCCGCCGCCAAGCGCGCCGACCCGAAGAGCGGCGCGCTCTACGCCCTGGTCGACAGCGATCTGCTGCCCGAAGGCGTGAGCACCGCCGACCCCGACGTCGAGGCCGCGAAGGCGCCCTTTGCCATGGCCGGCCTGCAGGGCGAGGCGCAACGCCGCCGCGCGCAGATGGACGTCGAGCTCGCGCGCCAGAAAGCCCGCGACCTGGGCCAGGACCCCGACGCGCTGGGCATCCGCATGCCGCCGCGCGAGCAGGTGCCACAGGGCGAGGCCTTGCCGGCCTACCTCGACAAGGTGGTCGCCGAGATGAAGGCCCAGCAGTGGGCCGCGGTGGAAGACGCCGTTACCGCGCTGGAGCGGGCCTACGCCATGTCGGCGCAGCAGAAGATCGACCTGGGTGCGCTCAAGCACCGCGGACCGCCCCTGTACAAGGCCGACAAGCATCTGGCCGACCTGCGCGCGCAGGCGGCGGTGGGGTCGAACCCGCCCGACCTGGCGCCGCTGCTGCCCAAGCTGCAACAGCTGGAGGAGGTGCAACGCCAGGGCTATCTGGAAACCGCGCACATGCAGCCGCCCGCCCCGGCCATGGCCATCACCAATGCCGCCGAAGCCAACCAACTGCGCCGCGAAATGCCGCGCGCGGTGGCAGCGGGCATCCGGCTTTTCGCGGGCCTGGACTTCACCGGTGCCGACTTCTCCGGCCTCGACCTGCGCGAGGTCGACTTCCGCGGTGCCTGGCTGGAGAGCGTGGACTTTCGCAACGCCAACCTCTCGGGCGCGGACTTCGGCGGCGCGGTGCTGGCGCATGCCAGGTTCGAAGGCGCCATCGCCATCGGCGCAAAGTTTGGCAAGGCCAACCTCGGCAAGGCCGCGCTGGCGGGCGGCGTGTTCGACGGTGCCGACTTTTCGCAGGCGGTGCTGATGCATTGCGCATTGGCCGGCACGCAGATGCGGCGCGCGCGCTTCGCCGGCGCCAACCTGCTCGAAACCACCTGGGGCGTGGCCGACTGGGAAGGCGCGCTGCTGGCCGGCCAGACCTTCTACAAGCTCGACCTGCGCGGCATGCGCTGGCCGGGGGCCGATCTGTCGGTGTGCAACTTCATCGAGTCCGACCTGTCGGGCGTGGACCTGCAGGGCGCCAAGCTCGAAGGCGCGACCTTCGTCACCTGCAAGCTGGACGGGGCCGACCTGCGCATGGCGCATGGCGCCGGCGCCGTGGCCGTGAAGAACACCAGCCTCGCGGGGGCCGACATGGGCGGCGCCGACCTGCGCCGCGCCAACCTGGGCGGCTGCGACCTGCGCGGCGCGAAGCTGGTGCGCGCGCTGCTCGACGGTGCCAACCTGTGCGAGGCGCGGCTGGACGGCGCCGACCTGCGGCTGGCCAGCGCCAAGGGTGCGTTGCTGCGCATGAGCGGCTGCGCCGGTGCGCTGCTGTCGGGCGTGAACCTCAGTGACGCGGTGCTGCAGAAGGCCGACCTGCGCGGCGCAGACCTGCGGCGCAGCAACCTCTTCGGCGCCGACCTGAGCCGCGTGCGGCTCGACGGCGCCACCCTGCTCGACGGTGCGCTGCTGACACGCGCGCGCACCTGGCCGCGCCTCACCCCCGAACAGCAGGCCACTGCATGACCCCCAAGCTGCTGGCCCTGGCGGTACGCGTCGGCGAGACGCTGGAGGGCCTCGACCTGGGGAAGGGCCGCTATGCGGGGCTGTCGCTGGGCGGCGGCGTGTTCTCCAACGTGCGCTTTGTGGAGGCCGATCTGCGCGAGGCCGACCTGCGCGAGACCGTGTTCGACCAGTGCGACCTGCGCGGTGCGCTGGCGGCCGGCGCCAACCTGCGCCGCGCGGTTTTCAACCGCTGCCTGCTCGACCATGCCGACCTGCGCCAGGCCAACCTGCACGGCGCGGTGTTCACCGAATGCGACCTGCAGCACGCGCAGTTTGCGCAGGCCGTGCTCACCATGGCCACGCTGTCCCAATGCACGCTGGCGCATGCGAACCTGCGCGGCGCGCAACTGGGCTCGGCGGTGTTCACGCAGTCGGTGCTGCTGGACGTGTGCGCCGACGACACCACCTGGCCCTACACCACTGTGAACGAATGCGACCTCTCGCACCTCACATGGGCCGGCGCGCGCATGCAGCGCAACGTGTTCTTCAAGACCTCGCTCAAGGGCATGTCGTTCGCGGGCCTGGCGCTCGACGGCTGCCAGTTCTCGTCGGCCGACCTGAGCGGGGCCGACTTCAGCGGCACCGTGCTGCAGCAATGCAACTTTCAGGGCGCGACGCTGACGGGCGCGAAGTTCGTGAAGGCCGTGGCACCGTCGGCCATCTTCTGCGATGCCACCGGGCAAGGCACCGACTTCTCGGGTGCGCGGCTGCGGCAGGCACTGTTCTCGGGCGCCGTGCTGCCGCAGGCCAGCTTTGCGGGCTGCGACCTTTACCAGACGCACTTTGCGGGAGCGAAGCTGCAGGGCGCCAATTTCACAGGCGCCGACCTCACCCATGCCGACCTGCGCCACGCCGACCTCAGCAAGGCCGACCTGCGGCGCGCCACGCTGCAACGCACCGTGCTGCACGGCGCGATCACCGAAGACGCGCAAATGACCGACCGCGCACGCGCCATCGAGAGCGACCCCGAACTGGCTGCGGCAGAACGCTGGCAGCCATTGGTCGCGTGACACGGCACTCGCATGCATTCAGACACCACGAAGGAACAAACCATGAACACCCGCACAGCAGCGCGTCCGAAAAAAGCCGCACTGGCTGCCGAGCCGGGCTCGGCGGCCACCCCCGGCCGCAAGGGCGCGGATGCCCAAGCCATCGGCGGCGTGTGGTGCGTCGGCCTGCTGGCCTTCGACGCGGCCGGCATGCCCGTCGTCACCAGCGGCACGCTGCGCCTGGCGGCCCGGCGCGCGGCCAGCTGCTTGCTCGAACCGGCTGCCGGCGACAGCGTGGCCTGCCTGCGCATCGCGCCCGACGAGGTCTGGGTCATGGCCGTGCTGCAGCGCGAAGAAGGCACCGCCAACGTGGTGAGCTGCCCCGGCAACCTGCGCATCGCCGCGGAGGGCGGTGCGCTCGACCTGGCTGCGGCGCGCGTTGGCGTGCGTTCGGAGGCACTCAGCATCGACGCGCACCAGCTGAGCGTGACCACCGACACCGCCGAGCTGGTAGGCCGGCAGCTGAGCATGGTCGGCACCGGCATCCGGCTCGTGGGCTCGGTGCTGTCGACGGTGATGGACCGCGTGCAGCATTTCAGCCGGCACTACCTGCGCACCACCGACGGCATCGACCGCGTGGCCGCCACGCATGTGGAGTGCGAAGCCAAGCAGCTGCTGCGGCTGGAGGGCGAGCACACGCTGGTGAACGGCCGCGAGCTCATCAAGGCCCGCGGCGCGCAAATTCATTTCGGCTGACACGGCACAGGAGCAAAAACATGTTCGCCAATTGCCAGTTGATGGGCACCGACATGGGCTTTCCCGATGTGTGCATCACGCCCGCCGCACCGTCCCCCATACCGGTGCCTTACCCCAACATCGCCATGGGGCCGATGGCCATTCCCAACTGCCCCACGATCCTGGTGATGGGCGCACCGGCGCACAACCTGGGCACCACCATTCCGATGACCAACGGCGACAACCCCGGCGTGCTGCTGGGCGTGGCCTCGGGCACCGTGATGGGGCCGAGCCGACATCTCACCGGCGCCTTCACGGTGCTGTGGAACGGCATGCCCGCCACGCGGCTCACCAGCGTGTCGCTGCAGAACAGCACCAACTGCCCCGGCGTGCGCACCGTGCCCAGCCAGCCGCTGGTGGTGCTGCTGGCGCCCTGAGGCGAGGCGGTCGATTCCGGGGCGGCGCGCGCACCGGCGCCGCCCGCAAAGAGCGAGGCAGAGCAGAGCAGACCAGAGAAGAGAAGAGAAGAGAAGAGAAGCGAAGAGCAACGGAGGCGCCATTCATGGCCGACCAGGAGTTCCGCATCGAGAGCGATTCGCCCGCCAGGGACGAGCTGATGTTCTGGCGCATCGTGGGGCACGAGGCACTGGCGCGCGCGTCCACCTACGAGCTGACCGTGCTGTCGCAGAACAAGGCCATCGACGCCAAGGACATCCTGGGCCGGGCCTTCGACATCGTCATCGGCTTCGAGGACGCCGACGGCGGCACGCACGAGCGGCACTGCCAGGGCCATGCGGTGCGCTTCGTGCGCGCCGGCCGCGTGGGCCGCCACTGCGAATACCGCATCACGCTGCGCTCGTGGTTCTGGCTGCTCACCAAGCGCATCAACTCGCGCATCCTGCAGGACAAGCCCGTGCTCGACGTGCTGGATGCGGTGTTCGAGGACAGCCCCATCAAGCGCTTCAAGAAGGTGAAGACCGACAACGTCATCGGCACCCACAAGCCGCGCCGCTACTGCGTGCAGCACCAGGAGAGCGACTACCAGTTCGTATCGCGCCTGCTGGAAGACGAGGGCATCTACTGCTGGTTCGACGCGCACGATGCACCGGGCACCATGCACCTGTCGGACGCCAGCGACATCGCGCACGACAAGCTGCCCGCGGCCGACACGCTGCGTTTTGTGTCGGGCGACGCGGCCGAGGCGCGCTTCAACGAGGTGTCGCGCTGGGTCAGCGAGCGCCAGCTGGACACCGGCCAGTACGCATCGGCCGATAGCAACTTCAAGGCCATCAAGAAAAAGCTGGAGGCCGCCGGCGGCACGCCGGACACGCACGAGCTGGCCGAGTTCGAGGCCTTCGAATTCGCGGGCGGCTACTTCAGCGGCGGCGACGCCGACGACAAGGGCAAGCTGCGCGGCGAAGAGCTTGGCGCGCGCCGCCAGCGGCACTGGGCGCTCACGCCGTGGCCCGACGTGGCCGCGGGGCGCAGCTTCAGGTTCGAGAACGACCCCGACGGCAAGCGCGACGGCGACTACGTCATTGCGGCCTGCACCTTCGTTGCCAGCCATCCCGGCTACGAGGGCGCCGATTTGCAGGAGCCGCGCGTGAGCGTGAGCACGCTGCTGCGCGAGGCGCTGGACGACGACGCGGTGCTGGCCGACACCCGTGGCGCGTTCGAGGCCATCGTCGCGCGCACGCCGTTGCTGCAGGCCGGCGTGCCGGGCGCCTGCGCCTTCCTGCTCACCGTGTTTCCGGTGGACGTGCCGTTCCGCGCGCCGCGCCTCACGCCGCGCGTGGTGATGCCGGGGCCGCAGTCGGCCATCGTCGTCGGGCCCGCGGGCGAAGAAATTCATGCCGACGACTTCGGCCGCGTGAAGGTGCACTTTCACTGGGACCGCTACGACAAGAGCAACGAGAAGTCGACCTGCTGGGTGCGCGTGTCGCAGCCGTGGGCGGGCAAGGGCTGGGGCGGCTACTTCATTCCGCGCATCGGCCAGGAGGTGATCGTCGACTTTCTGAACGGCGACCCCGACCGGCCGCTGATCATGGGGCGCGTCTACAACGACGACCAGCCCATTCCTTTCGGCACCCACACGCAGAGCGGCTTTCGCACGCGCTCCACGCCGAAGGGCAGCGCGGCCAACTGCAACGAGTTTCGCTTCGAGGACAAGAAGGGGGCGGAGCAGGTGTACCTGCACGCCGAGAAGAATCAGGACATCGAGGTCGAGAACGACGAAACGCACTGGGTGGGCCACGACCGCAGCAAGACCGTCGACCACGACGAGACCACCCATGTGAAGCACGACCGTACCGAAACAGTCGGCCACAACGAGACCATCACCATCGGCGTGGACCGCTCGGAGAAGGTGGGCAGCAACGAGACCATTGCAATTGGCGTGAACCGCACCGAGACCGTGGGCAGCAACGAGACCATCACCATCGGCAGCAACCGCACGATCACCGTGGGCGCCAGCGAGACCGCCACCGTGGCGCTGCAGCGCACGCACACGGTGGGCGTCAACGAGACCATCACCGTGGGCGCGGCGCAGGAGATCACGGTGGGGGCGATGCAGGCCGTGACCGTGGGTGCGAGCCAGACAGTGAACGTGGGCGTGAACCAGTCGAGCAGCATCGGTGCGAACCGGTCGGTGGATGTGGGGGCGAACCTGTCGACCAACGTGGGCAAGAACGAGACGCGCAGCGTGAGCGAGGGGCGCACGAGCAGCGTGGGCAAGGACGACGCGCTGTCGGTCGGCAAGAACCTGGTCATCACGGCGGGCGACTCCATCTCCATCACCACGGGCAGCGCGAGCATCACGATGAAGAAGGACGGGACCATCGTGATCAAGGGCAAGGACATCACGATCGACGCCTCCGGAAAGATCAACGCGAAGGCGAGCAGCGACATCGTGATGAAGGGGTCGAAGATTCTGCAGAACTGATTTCATTCAAGGAGCCTGACCATGAGCGCAAGAGATCTGATCGACACCGGAATGGGGGAGGCCTCGGCCATTGCACCGTGGAACACCATGGCAACCGGACAGCTGGTCGCCATTGCCGACGAGGGGCGCACACCGCTCGTGATGTTCCCGGATCAGCCGGGCAGCGCGGCCCTGCGCGCACGCAGCGTGGTCGACCTGCATGGCGCGCACATTGGGCGGTGCGTGGTGCTCATGTTCGAGCAGGCCGATCCGCGCCGCCCGATCGTGATGGGTGTGCTGCGCGGAGACGAGGGCTGGCCGCTGGCGGGCAAGCCGCTGCAAGTGGAGATCGACGCCGACGGTGAGCGGATGATCCTGAGCGCACGGGAGCAGATGGTGTTGCGCTGCGGCAAGGCCAGCATCACGTTGACACGCAGCGGCAAGGTGTTGATACAGGGGAGCTACGTGCTGAGCCGCTCCACCGGCGTCAACCGGGTCAAGGGCGGTGCGGTGCAGATCAACTGAGCGGGAGGTGCCGCAATGGAACTCATCAACGCCACCGGCATGACCGCCGGCTACACCATGGGCGTAGAGCCGACAGGCCGCGAGTTGCTTGTCGTGGTCGTGAAGGGAACCTTCGCCATTCCGCCGGACGGTGGCACGGCGCACCTCCATGCGACGCAGTTGCCGTTGATCACGGCCGACACCTTCACCGGGGCGCCGGGCTATTCGGCGCCCGCGGAAGAGGTCGACTTTGCGCCGCGCAAGCTCCGGTGCGACGTGCTGGTGTCGGGCAGCGCGCACGCGCCGCATGGCGAGCCGGCGCAACGGGTGCCGGTAGGGGTGCGTCTGGGCAACTGGAAGAAGGTGTTCTCGGTCGTTGGTGAACGTCATTGGGACACCGGACTGTCGGGCGTGCGTGCATCCGCGCCGCAGTTCTTTCTGCAGCAACCGATTTCGTATGACCTGGCGTTTGGCGGCGTCGACGAGCGCCACGAAGATCCGCACCGGCATGCGGCCTACATGGCCAACCCGGTGGGGCGCGGCTGGCATCGCAACCTGCAGGCCAGGTTCGTGGACGGTGCGCCGTTGCCGAACACCGAGGAGCTCGATCGCCCCGTCGATGCGCCGGACGGTGTTTTTTCGCCGATGGCGTTAGGGCCGCTCGGAAGGGGGTGGGCAGGCAGGCTGCCTTATGCGGGGACCTATGACCAGGACTGGATCGACAACACCTTTCCGTTCTTGCCGGCCGACTTTCAGGATGACCACTACCAGGCGGCACCGCGGGATCAGCAGATCGCTTTTCCGCTGGGCGGCGAAGAACTGGCGCTCGCCAACTTGACACCCGAGGGCCACACGAGATTCAGGTTGCCATTGCGCGAGGTGCCGGTCACCTTCTTCCGGCGCAAGGGCGGGCATGAAGACAGCCGCGCCGTTCTCGACACCATCGCGATCCATGCCGACCGAGGGCTCATGACCCTCGCCTGGCGCAGCACGCTGCCGCTCAAGAAGAACATGTTCGAGATATCGAACATCCTGGCAGGCACGATGTCGCGCGGCTGGTGGCGTGCGCGCGAACTTGGAAAGACCTGGCATCCGTCGCTTGGCGACCTGGTTCGGGGCAAGCGCGAAGCGACGGAGCCCACGCCATGAGCGCGATTCCTGTGGTGATAAGCCGCACCGGCATGGTGACGGGCGTGGGCTTGGACGCACCGGCGAGCTGCGCGGCAATTCGTGGTGCCATCGACAACTTTAGGCAAACCTCCTTCAGGGACCGGCATGGCGAGTGGATCATGGGGTGCGAGGTGCCGCTCGAACATCCGTGGCGCGGTGAGAAGAAGCTGCTGATGATGGCCGCGCGGGCCATCGGCGAATGCACGGAGGGCTTCGACCGGACCACCTGCGAGGCCACGCCACTGCTGCTGTGCCTCGCTGAAACCGACCGACCCGGGCGGGGCGTGACGAACGACCCGGCTTTTCTGGACGCCTTGCAGCAGGAACTGGGTTTTGACTTTCATCCGGAGTCCGCGGTGATCGCGAAGGGTCATGTGTCGGTGGCGGTTGCGCTGTTGCGCGCGCGCCAGCTCATCGGCGCATCCGTCGCACAACAGGTCGTCGTGGCGGCGAGCGACAGCTTGCTCGATGGCGCGGCGCTGGCCGACTGCGAGGCGCGGGACCGGCTGCTGACGAGCGACAACTCGGACGGATTCATTCCTGGCGAAGGCGCCGCCGCGCTGCTCGTGGAACCGCTGCGCGCTCGACCGTGGGGCCAGCTGGTGTGCCGCGGTATTGGGTTTGCGGTGGAGAAGTCCCACATCGACTCCGAGGCGCCCCTGCGTGCCGATGGTCTGACAGCGGCCATCAAGCAGTCGCTGCAAGAGGCCGAATGCAACGAGAGCATTCTCGATTTCAAGATCATCGACGCTTCGGGCGGACAGTATGTTTTCAAGGAGGCCACCCTCGCATTCGGACGGATCGATCGCACCAGGCGAACCGAGTTCGATGTGCGGCATCCGGCGGACTGCATCGGAGAGGTGGGCGCGCCCGTGGGGCTCGCAATGATCGCCGTGCTGAAGACTGCGTGCGAGAAGGCTTACGCCAAAGGCAACAACGTGCTGCTGCACCTGGGCAACGACGACGGCAAGCGCGCGTCGATGATTTTTTCCTGGCACTTCACGGGGGGCTGACAGTGGCGAACCAGGTCTTTGCCAACGGAAGGGAAGTGGCATGCAAGGCCGGAGCGGGCAAGACCATTTGCGCCACGCCCGACGTATGCATGACCCCGCCGGAGAACCCCGCCACCCCGCCGGGCGTGCCGGTGCCGTACCCCAACACCGGGCTTGCCTCCGACACCACCGACGGCAGCCGCAGCGTGCAGATTTCCGGTCAGGAAATCATGTTGAAGAACAAGTCCTACTTCAAGACCTCGTCGGGCGACGAAGCCGGATGCGCCGCGAAGAAAGGCGTCATATCGAGCAAGAACAAGGGCAAGGTGTACTTCATCGATTGGTCGATGGACGTGAAGTTCGAGGGCGAGAACGCGGTGCGACATCTCGACAAGACCACCAACAACCACGGAAGCCCGACGGCCAACGAATCCATCCCTTGGCCCTTCGTCGACTCGATGGCCGACGGCAACATCGACAAGACGGCATGCGATGGGGACAAGGCTCGCGAGGAAAAGGCTTGTGCGGACTACAAGCCGGCCAAGAAGGACGGCAAGGACGTCTGCGCCGAGACCGGGCTTGGAGGCGACTTCGCTTCCATCAAGGGCGATCTGCCGGGTGCGGCCAAGAAGGCCAGCGAGAACGAGTGCGCCTCCGCGCGCCGATGCCGGCTGGTGCCCTACCATGCCTCGCCCCAGGTGGAAGACGGCATCAAGGGCTGCTGCCCCGCGCAGACGGGCGACCACATCGTCCCGAAGAGTTCGTTCTTCAAGGACCACTACGGGGGCCAGTCGATGCCCGGCTGGAAGCCTTACAGGATGGAAGCGGCCCCGTGCATGTGCACCGAGGGGGGCAGCTGCTCCGGCACGCATGGGCTGCGGCACACACACCACAAAGCCACTTCCAGCGTGCCGAGCGGAACGCACCGGCCGTTCGACAAGGAGGTCGAACATTGCGCCGCGGGTGCGAAGGCGGTGGCGCCGCACTGCGACCAGAAATGCATCGAGGCGCAGTTGAAGGAAGGCCACAAGGGGCTTGGCGATGCAGGCAAGGACGTGAAGCATTCATCCACCGGCAGAACGGAGCCCGAACACTATGCGTCGCTGCAGACCACCATCAACGAAACGGCCGGCAAGCTTGGCTCGCCGCTGCCATGACCGCAAGGAGTTCCCATGAGCGAACGAGTTTCCAAGTCACGTGAATTCGTGAGGGGCGCAGCCCGCCTCGCGGACCTGGTGTATGTCATCAGCCAGATGAAGACGCTGCTCGAACAGGACATTGCGCATGTGAGCCTGGTGGGTCTCTACAAAGGCAACTGGGGGGATGCGTTCAATACCACCTGGAACGCCACGGCCATCGCCGTGGCAAAGCTGCCGTCGGAGAAGGTCGTGCTCATCGGAGAGGACGGCGACGTCAGCACCTATGCGAGCGGGCGGCGCGAAGATGAATCGATCGATCCGCGCCCCGTCATGATCCGCAACGCGCGCGAAATCGGCGGCCAGGTCTATGCATGCGGCAGCAAGCGGCAGGTCTACAGGCGTGTCGCGGAGAGGCAATGGATAGACATGAGCGCGCCGCCTGCCGCGCAGACCGAGGTCTTCGGGTTCGAGGCGATCGACGGCTACGCAGAAAACGAAATCTATGCCGCGGGATGGGGTGGCGAGATATGGCGCTACGACGGCGCGGCCTGGACGCAGTGCGGCAGTCCGACCAATGTCATCCTCACGGCTGTCTGCTGCGCGGGTGACGGTACGGTGCATGTGGCCGGGCAGGGCGGTGTGCTGGTCAGCGGGCGCGGGGATGTCTGGGCACCGGTGGCCTGGGAGGACGAAGTCACGGCCGACCTGTGGGACCTGTGCTGGTTTGGTGGCAGCCTGTATGTGGCGACGATGTCGCAGCTCTACACGCTGCATGCCGATCGACTGGTGCCGGTCGATTACGGCGCCATGGGGCCGGTCACCTGCTACAGCCTGAGCGTGGCGCAAGGCGTGCTGTGGTCGGTCGGAAAAGCCGACGTGGCGTCGTTCGACGGTACGACATGGCAGAAGTACGACTGACGGGGCCTGTTGAATGAGCGCCGCAATGGTTCGCCGTCGCGCCGCAATTGCGGTGCCGCTGGTCGTGACGCGCCATGCCGAGGAAGCTGCATTGCTCTGCAATCAGCGATTCTTTCTCGCGAACGCCGCACACGCGAAACTGCATCACCTGCGGCGTCTTGACGACCGGCTTGCCGCACACCTCGACGGGCTGGTGGTGGCCGCAGCAGAGGGCAGCAAGGCGTGCGACGAGGCGCTGGCCGACGCGGGTCACGGCGAGGTCTTTGCCGCGACCGTGCTGGCACTCGAAAACCGCGATCTGCCGCGACTGGAACGCCTGCTGGGTGTCGCCGAACAGGTCCCGGATGTGCGCGATGCCATTGCGCTGGCAAGCGGCTGGGCTTGCGCGGAGTCGCTGCGCGGAATCGCGAAGGACATGCTCGACTCGCCCCATCCGTTTCGTCGGGGCATCGCCATCGACGCTTGCAACTTTCACATGGTCGATCCTGGCGAGATGCTGCACGCCGCCGTCACCGATGCAGATGCGACGCTGCGTGCGCGGGCACTGCGTGCCGCAGGGGCGTGCGGAAGGCTCGACCTGGTCGCGGCCTGC
The DNA here is from genome assembly GCF_046156345.1 of Variovorax sp. H27-G14. Taxonomy (NCBI): domain Bacteria; kingdom Pseudomonadati; phylum Pseudomonadota; class Betaproteobacteria; order Burkholderiales; family Comamonadaceae; genus Variovorax; species Variovorax sp. H27-G14. The sequence continues at coordinate 138,601 of NZ_JAYLVN010000012.1, read as the reverse complement.
ATTGGCGCACTGGGCGACGAAGACGCCGATTGCCGAATCCAGGCGGCCTGCTCGGCCGTGCTTCTGGGTGAACGTCATCGGCCTGTTCGCGCTCTGCATGACGCGACCCTGCTGGCAGGATCACGGCACGGTGCACAGGCGCTGTCGCTCTTGTTCAAGCTTGCGAACCCGACGCAGGCGGCGAGGCTCCTCACCGAGATGCTCGACAAGCCGGACCATGTGAGGGATGCGATACGTTGCGCGGGCACAGTGGGCGACCCGAGGCTGGTGCCGTGGCTCATTGCACAGATGGACGCGCCTCGACGCTCGCGGCTGGCGGGCGAGGCATTCAGCACGATCACCGGACTTGATCTTGCCTGGCTCGACCTGGAGCGAAGACCGCCCCAGGGCTTCGACCCCGGTCCCGCAGATGCACCGCAGGACGGTGACGTCGCCATGGACGAAGACGACGGATTGCCCTGGCCCGACCCGCAGAAAATTCATGCCTGGTGGGAGGTCAACGGGCATGGCTTTCAGGCTGGCGAACGTTACTTCATGGGTGCCGCACCGTCCTGGGTGCATTGCGTCGACGTGTTGAAGCACGGCTACCAGCGACAGCGCATCGCCGCAGCGCAATATCTCTGCCTGCTGCGGCCGGGGAGCAAGCTCTTTCCCACGAGCGCGCCGGCATGGCGGCAGCAGCGCTGGCTTGCGCAGTGGCCGCCCGCGTAGGCGATTGGCCAATGGTCGCCAAGTACATCCTTGCTGCACTCGCCGTTGCATTCCTCATGGCAGCTGCGTTTCGTCAAACGAAAGGACGCACCCTGCGCGACCCCGCCACCCGCACCTGGCTCCTCATCGCCCTCGTCTTCACCACCGTTGCCGCCTGGCTGCAATGGCATACCTCTTAAGGCGAGATTGCCAACATGCACCACGGAATGAATACTCCCTGCGAGCCTGTTCAGGCGCATTCAGGCACAGAGCCTTCGGGGGCCGATTCATGATTCATATCGCTGTCATCACCCGGCAAGGCGCACCGGCCGGGGCGGCCATTGCCGCGGACTTCGGGCCCCACGGCGGCACCATCGGGCGGGCCGACACCAACACGCTGGTGCTCGACGACCCTGACCGCACCGTGTCGCGCGTGCATGCGCAGGTGCTGTGCCGCGACGGCCAGTACTTCGTGATCGACCGCGGCAGCAATCCGATGCAATGCAACGGCGTGTCGCTGGGGTCGGGCAGGGAAGCCGCGTTGACCGACGGCGCGCGGCTGGTGGTGGGCAGCTTCGAGCTTGCGGTGCGCGCCATGGGCGCGGCGGCCACCTCCGCGGCACCTGCGGCCCCCGCGCCGATGATTCCCCTCACCGTGCTGGGCAGCCCGGCGGCCGCCTCTTCGAGCGACGACCCCTTTGCCGACCTGCTCGCGGGCCTCTCTCCTTCTGCGGGACAGGCCGCACCGGCCGCGGCTTCCGCACCAAAGTCTGCCGCCGCGCAGGCCGACTCGCTGCTGTTCCCCGACCCCATGGCCAGCGGCTCGCGCAACGCGCAGGCCGATCAGGTCGACCCGTTCGCCAATCTGCTCGGGCCTTCGGGCAGCCACGGTGGCAACAGCGCCAACAGCGGCGCCGGTGCGCTGGACGACTTCTCCGACCTCGGCGCACCGCCCGCGCACGGCAAGGCCGCGGGCATCGACGACCTGTTCGGCGGCATGGGCTTTGGCCTGGGCGCGGGCGGCGGCATCGGCGGCGATCCGCTCGCGCTGTCGCCGCTGGCCGATCCGCTGCTGCAGCCCAACACCGCGTCCGACGCCGACCCGATGGCCGCGCTGCAGCGCATGGCGCCCGCCGCGCCGGCACCGCGCGCCGATCACCTGCCCATCGACCAGTTCGGGTTCAACCCGCCGAGGGCGATCACGCCACCGCCGCCGCCGCCCGCGCCACCACCGCCCGTGCAACCCGTGCAGCCTCTCGCCCAGTTCGACGACATGACCGGCCAGCCGATCCGCATCGTCGGACCGGACAGCGCGGGCAGGGCCGCCGAACCACTGTTGCCGCCATCACCGCCCCCGCCATCAGCGCCACCACCACCTGCTGCGCTGCAGCCCCCGCGCCCCGTGGCCGCGCCGCTCGAACGCACCGCCACCGACGACGAACTGCTCGCCGCCTTCCTGCGCGGCCTGGCCAGCACGCACCAGCCGCCCACCATGCTCACGCCCGGCCTGATGGAGCGCGTCGGCGCCATGCTGCGCACCGCCACCGAGGGCACGCTGCAGCTGCTGCTCACACGCCAGGAGTTCAAGCGCGAGGTGCGCGCGGAGGTCACGATGATCGCGGCGCAGGCCAACAACCCGCTGAAGTTTTCTCCCACGGTCGAGGTGGCGCTTGCGCACTTGCTTGGCCCCGGCGTGCGCGGCTTCATGCCGCCCGAGGCCGCGATGCGCGACGCCTTCAACGACCTGCGCGCCCACCAGTTCGGCGTGATGGTGGGCCTGCGCGCGGCGCTGGCCCATGTCATCGGCCGCTTCGAGCCGGCCGAGCTCGAGAAGAAGATCAGCGCCAAGACCGCGCTCGACGCGCTGTTCAGCGCCAACCGCAAGGCCAAGCTGTGGGACCAGTTCGTGTCGCTGTACGGCGGCATCGCGAGCGAGGCCGAGGACGACTTTCATGCGCTCTTCGGCAAGGCCTTTCTGGAGGCCTACGAGGCGCAGATGGCGCGGCTGAAGTCCAGCGACGACAGCAACGGCGCAAGGAACGCAAACGGCACGAACAACGCGAACGGCGCCAACGACAACCACCACCGCAACAGCTGAAGCGAGGCACCCCGCTTGGAAATTGAAATCGTCACGCTCTCCCGCCAGGGCGGGCGCACCTACAACGAGGACGTGCACGGCCACTGGCACGACGAGCGCTACGTCGCCTGCCTGGTGGCCGACGGCGCGGGCGGCCATGGCGGTGGCGACGTGGCGGCGGCCACCGCGCGCGCCAGCATGCTGGCCGGCTTCTCCGTGGCGCCGGGGCTGGACGAGTCCACGCTGCGCCGGCTGGTGGAGCAGGCCAACCTGGACGTGGTGACTCGCCAGGCCGAGGGCGGCGCGCTCGCGGGCATGCGCTCGACCATCGTGTTCGCGGCCATCGACCTGGAGCACCAGGCGCTGGCCTGGGTGCACAGCGGCGACAGCCGGGCCTACCTGTTCCGTGGCGGCGCCATCGTGGCGCGCACCACCGACCACAGCCTGGTGCAGCAGATGGTGGCCGGCGGCATGCTCGACGAGGAGGGCGCGCGGCTGCATCCGCAGCGCAACATGCTGCTGTCGGCGCTGGGCTCGATCGAGGAGGCGCCCGATATTGCCGTGTCCGACCGCATGCGCCTGCTGCCCGGTGATGTGCTGCTGCTGTGCAGCGACGGCGTGTGGGAGCCGCTGGGCGACGAGTGCCTGGTCGACACCCTGCACGCCGCGCGCACGCCCAGCCAATGGACCGCGCTGCTCGACGCGCAGGTGCAGGCCAATGCCAAGCCGGGCTACGACAACTACACGGCGCTCACGCTGTGGGTGATCGACGAGGACGCGGACGCGACGCGGCTGATGCCGCTGGCGGCCGCCGAGCTGTTGGCGCAAGAGGCGCCGTACAAGCAAACGACCGAGGCTGAGAGCGAAGGCGAAAAGACGATCCCCGCCGAGCCCGGGCCGCACTGAAACTGGGAAAGAGCCGAAACAGAAGCGGGGAATGTCTCCCCCCCTTCAGTGCCCCACAAGCAGATGCGCGTTCAGGTCGAACGGCGTTCCGGCCGCCGCAAAGGCGAACTGCGAATAGCAATCCGCGTTGTGCGTGCGCTGCCACGGCAGCAGCTTCTTGTACTTGCCGTCGGTGTGGTGCGCGTAGCCGTGGTCGGTGATGGCGTTGTGCGTGGAGCGCATCGGCCCCACGAAGTGCGCCGCCTCGTGGATCAGTACATACGCGAAGGCATCGCCGTCGAGGTTCTGCATGCGCGCGCACAGGTAGATGGAGCCCTTCGACATGCCCTGCACGGTCTGGCTGCGCGCAGACACGGCATAACCGCCGGTGAAGGCGAAGGCATAGGCCCCCACCCCCACGTTGGCGGGCTCGTTGCGCGTCAGCGTCAGGCCCTGCGGAATGTGGCCGATGGCGGTCTCCATGTTCAGGTAGATGCCGTCGATCCAGTCGAGCGCGTCGCGCCAGCCGTTGGCGCCCGGAAAGCGGTCGACCTGAAAGTGCGTTGCCAGCTTCTCCCAGTCTGACTTGCCGGTGCCGAAGCGGCTGTTCGGGTTGGCCTGGTGGTAACGCGCGATGCTGATCGACGAGCGCGCCCGGCCGATGAAATACATCGCGCGGGCGCGGTGCTTCATCATTTCGTCGGGCAGGTCGGGGTAGGTGCCCGCGGCGTGGCAGAGTTCCTTGTCGGTCTGCTTGCCGGGGTCGACCACGCCGTCGGCAGCGCCCACGCCAAAGTGCTTTTTCTGGAACCCGGCGATGCCCTTGAGGGTCAACGGGCCGAGCCTGCCGTCCTCCACCAGCGCCGGGCTGGGGCCGTCCTCCAGCGGGGTGAAGCGGTTGAGCGCGGCCTGTACCTTGCGCACGTCGGCCTCGGCATTGCGGCAGCGCGCCGCTGAACCCACAGGCGCGCTCAAGCCCAGCGTCGTGCCCCCCGCAGCGCCACCGAGCGATTCGAAGGCCGCGCATCCTTCCTTGCCGCAGAACGCAGTCATGCCCATGGGTCAGACCTTCGCGGCGCTCAGGGCGCCGCCGCGGTTCGAGGTGCCGGCCAGTGCGCCGCCGGAGCCCTTGAAGGTCTCGACGGTCGCCACGTTGGAGGTCAGCGGCGTCCAGCTGATCTTCATGTCGCCGCCGTTGCCGAAGGTGCAGTTGCCGCCGTTCTGCCGGTTGCTCATGGGCGTGTTCTGCGACATCGGGCGCGTGTAGGTCCAGCTCGCGCCGCTCTTGTCGTCGATGAAGTAGTAGTAGGTCTGGCCTTCCTGCTGCACCGTCCACCAGCCGCGCGCCCACTCGGGTGTGGGCGTCTTGGGTGCGCTCACGGGCAGCTTGGCGAACATGGTGTCGACGATGGCGTCCACCTCGCTGTCGCTGGCCGTCTTCAGGAAGATGCCGAGCGCGGCGCCGAAGCCCGCCAGCTTCGATGCTTCCGACTGCTTGTAGGGGTTGACGGTGTACTCGGCGCCGGTGTTCTTCATGCTGAAGTTCACCCAGTCGATGTGAATGTGGTCTTCATGGCGGGTGTCGGCGCTGTAGTTGCCGGCCTCCAGCTTGCGCCCGCCGTAGCCGGTGCCGTCGGCGCCGCGCACCCAGAAGTGCACCGGCGCGTTGGTGGTCGGGTTGCGCACGGTGAAGATGAACGCCGACCACTGCATGGCCTCGAAGTTCTTCACCAGGCCCGCCATGATGCGCCGGCCGATGCGCGCGTCGGCGTCCCGCTTGTAGTTCAGCATGATGTCCAGCGCAATGCCCGAGGTGTGCCGCGAGGCGGGCTGGTTGCCGATGCCGGTCTGCGTGTCGATCTGCGGAAACTCTGCCTTGAGCACGCTCTTGAGTGTGGCGATGGCGGGCGATGGGGTGTTGGGGGCGGCCATGCGGTCCTTCTTTTCTTGTTTCGTGTCGTGGGGGCGAGCGCTCAGGGTGCGGCGCCCTTGCGGCTGTTGTGCACCGGCTCCCACACGTAGTCCCAGGGCACGGTGTTGCCGCTGCAGGTGCAGGAGCATTCGCACTTCGGGCGGTTGGGCGCCGCGGCCGTGGGCGTGGCGCGCGGGCCGCCGTGGAAGGTGGCCTCGGTCCAGGCCACGGGCAGCGCGGCGGCTTCGGGGTCGTGGCCGAATCGCTTGTAGGCGCGTATCAGCATGACGGCCCAGCTCAGCGAGTACACGGCCCGCACCACCGGGTTGAAGCGCAGCCGCAGGTCGCTGCCCGCGAAGTCGCTGCAAAGCCGCACCATCACGCCGAAGGTGCCGTAGTTGACCGTGCCGTTCAGCCAGCACTTGCCCGCGACCTGCACGGTGTTCGAGCACACATCAGGGCTCTCGTGCAGCGGATCGAAGGGGTTGGCCTGGTCGGCGCCCGGGAGCGTGTCGGACGACGGCGTGGCGCACGGCCCCTTCAGCGCCGGGTCGTACACGGGCGGCGTGCGCAGCCAGGCCGATGCGCCCTGGAACAGCGGCACGGTGTCCCAGCCGTTGATGTCGGCAAACATCTGCGCCTTCTGCTTGAGTGCATCGAGGTCGAGCGGAAACCCGCCGTCGAACGGGTTGTCGGGCATCTGCACCGGAATCAGGATGGTGTTGCAGGCCTTGACCTTCTGGTCACGCCCCATGGCGCGGAAGTCGCTCTGGATCTTCATCCAGGTGGCGGCGGCCTGGTCGGTCACGTCGGGCCCGCAGACGAACTTGACGGCGGCCGGCGTGGGCTGCGGTGCGGGCGACTTCAGGTGCTCGTCCATCTGGGTGATGGTGCCGCGGCCCACGATGTTGTCCAGCGGCTGGCCGGGGCGCACGATGCCGAATTGCGCCTTGTACCTGCCGACCGCCTTCTCGGTGGAAGCGCCGAAGGTGCCGCGCGGATCGGTGATCTCTTCGAGCCCGATGCCCGGCATGCGCTTGCGGATCGCGTCCAGCGCATCCTGAATCGCCTTGACGTGGTCGCCGCTGGTGCGCGGGCGAATGTTGTGCGCGTCGGACGCCAGGCACAGGCTGAGCCGCTGCTGCACCGCGGGCGGCAAGCGGGTCGTCAGCTCGGGCGACTCCAGCCGCGTCTTGATGGGGGGTGTCGTAGCCATTTCAACCTCGTCGGACTCAGCGCCGGACAGCGGCACACGAAGGGACGGCGCATCGCCAGGGCGTGGCGCGCTGGCGATGCCGCTCGGGGACCAGCGCAGGGATCAGCGCGGCTGATCAGCGCAGGGATCAGCGCGTTTCGGTCGAGCGCGTGTCCCAGCCGAACTTGATGTCGCCGCCCATGGTGCCGTCCGCCTTCTGTGGCTTGTAGGCGATCTCGATGTCGCCGTACGACACCGCCACGCTTTCGTGCACTTCGCCGCCTTGCGCCGCACTGACGTTGAAGTCGGCAATGCGCACTTCCTTGAAGGTGATGGTCATGAAGGTCTGCTGGCCTTCGCCCGACTTGGCCATCACGAGCGTGGCCTTGTCGAAGTGCTTGCCGTTGGCGCAGGCCTTGGCCAGCGTGGGCGAGGAGCTGTCGAACTTCTTGGTCAGCGTGACCATGCCCGGCGAGCCCTTGCCCACCGACGAGCCGCCGCCGACCGTGCAGGTGGCGTTGTGCACGTTCCAGCTCCAGCTCATGAGCTCGATCTCTTCCTTGTGGTCCTTGTGCGCGGCTTCGCCCTTGACACCGTCGATCTTGAAATGGCAGTCGATCATGTTCTTTCTCCTGGATGGCCTTGCGATGCGGCCGGGTGGTTGAAAAAGTGCGCCGGACTCAGTCTTCTTGCCGGCTGTCTGTAGAACGAAAACGCCGCAGGGGTTTCAAAGAATCCGCGGCATGTCCTGCGAAAAAAGCAGCGTGCAGCGAACGCGGCCTGCGTGCTGCGTACTTGCCGCTTACTTGCCGCCCTTTGCCGACGGCAGCTTGGACACCAGCCGCAGCGACACCGTGAGGCCTTCGAGCTGGTAGTGCGGGCGCAGAAAGAACTTGGAGGTGTAGTAGCCCGGGTTGCCCTCGACCTCTTCCACCACCACCTCGGCGGCGGCCAGCGGCTTTTGCGCCTTGGTGGTCTCCGACGAATTGACGGGGTCGCCGTCCACGTAATTCATGATCCATTTGTTCAACCAGCGCTGCATTTCCTCGCGCTCCTTGAAGCTGCCGACCTTGTCGCGCACGATGCACTTCAGGTAGTGCGCAAAGCGGTTGCAGGCAAACAGGTAGGGCAGGCGCGCGGCCAGGTTGGCGTTGGCTGTGGCGTCGGGGTCGTCGTACTCGGCCGGCTTGTGCAGCGACTGCGCGCCAATGAAGGCCGCAAAGTCGGAGTTCTTGCGGTGAATGAGCGACAGCAGCCCGGCCTTCGACAGTTCGGCCTCGCGCCGGTCGCTGATGGCAATTTCGGTGGGGCACTTCTGGTCCACGCCGCCGTCGTCGCTGGGGAAGGTGTGCAGCGGCAGGTTCTCCACCGCGCCGCCCGACTCGATGCCGCGGATGCGAGAGCCCCAGCCGTACAGCTTGTACGAGCGGTTGATGTTGGTGGCCATGGCATAGGCCGCGTTGGCCCAGGCGTACTTGCCGTGGTCGGCGCCGGCGGTGTCTTCCTCGAAGTCGAACTCTTCCACCGGGTTGGTGTTGGCGCCGTAAGGCGTACGCGCCAGAAAGCGCGGCATGCACAGGCCCAGGTACTTGGCGTCGTCCGATTCGCGCAGCGAGCGCCAGCCGGCGTACTCCGGCGTGAGAAAGATCTTGGTCAGGTCACGCGGGTTGGCCAGCTCCTGCCACGACTCCATCTGCATCAGGTTGGGGCTTGCGCCGGTAATGAAGGGCGCATGCGCGGAGGCCGCGATCTTGGCCATCTCGCCGAGCAGCTCCACGTCGGGCGGGCTCTGGTCGAAGTGGTAGTCGCCCACCAGCGCGCCAAAGGGTTCGCCGCCGAACTGGCCGTATTCCTGCTCGTAGATCTTCTTGAACATCGGGCTCTGGTCCCAGGCCGCGCCCTTGAACTTCTTCAGGTTCTTGGCCAGCTCCACCTTGGAGATGTCCATCACGCGAATCTTCAGGTGCTCGTCGGTCTCGGTGTTGTTCACCATGTAGTGCAGGCCGCGCCATGCACTCTCGAGCTTCTGGTAGTCGGGGTGGTGAATGATCTTGTTCACCTGGTCGGTGAGCTTGGCGTCGATCGCGGCAATCATGGCCTGGATCGACTTGGTCACGTCCTTGCCGATGACGGTGCTGTTGGCCAGCGCCTGCTGCGCCAGCGTGAGCACCGCGGCTTCGACGGCGCTCTTGGCTTCGTCGCTGCGCGGCTTGAATTCCTTTTGCAGCAGCGACGAAAAGTCGCTGCCCGCGTACGCGACATCTTTCAGCGCGCTCTGTTCGAGTGCTTCGGCCATGGTGGGTTACTCCTGGTGTACCGGTGATTCAGGCAAAGGGGGTCAGGCGAATGGCGTTCATGCCGCAGGCGGCGCGCTGTCTTCGGGCTTCTTGCTGGAGGCCAGGCTCTGCAGCAGCGCCGGGTCTTCCAGCACCTTGGCCAACAGGTCTTCGGCGCCGCCCTTGCCGTCCATGTAGGTCACCAGGTTGGACAGCTGCGTGCGAGCTTCCAGCAGCTTGTTCAGCGCGCCCACCTTGCGGGCCACGGCGGCGGGCGAAAAGTCTTCCATGTTCTCGAAGGTGAGCTCGACCTTCAGGTCGCCCTCGCCGGTGAGCGAGTTCTCCACCGCGAAGGCGGCGCGCGGTTTCATGGCCTTCATGCGCGAGTCGAAGTTGTCGACATCGATCTCCAGAAACTTGCGCTCGGCCACCGCCGCCAGCGGGTCGGCGGGCTTGCCCGACAGGTCGGCCAGCACGCCCATCACAAAGGGCAACTGCACCTTTTTCTCGGCCCCGTAGAGCTCCACGTCGTACTCGATCTGGACCCGGGGCGCCCGGTTGCGGGCGATGAATTTCTGACTGCTCTTGGCCATGGAGATGCTCCTTGCGGTGTGGATGGCGAACGGTGCGGGTGTCTGAAGAAAAAACGAACAGGGCTCAGTCGGACGGGCGGCGGCCGGTGACTGTTTCGATCGTGTCCATCGCGTTGGGCGCGAGGTTGGCCATGATCTCGAGAAAGCTCACGCCGATGAGCTTCTTGGCGCGCTCTATCAAGAGCGGCGCGGGGTTGCCGGGCTCGGCCTGCTCGAGGTAGCGAATCACGCGGTCGAGCATCTGCACGGCGTCCTGGCGGTTCTGGATGTCGCCGCGCGGCGTGGCGGGGCGCGAGGCCGCACCGCCCGGGGCTTGCGCGTCGGCGTCTGCATCGCCCGTGTCCGCCGCCGCATCGGCCGGCGCGCCGCTGGCCGCGGCGCAGGCCTTGTGCAGCACGCGGGCAATGGCGCGCAGCGGGTCGAGGTCGACCGCGTCGGCGCGGCCGGTACGCGCAACGATGATCTCGCGCAGCCGCTCCACCAGGCCCGGTACGGCCAGGGCCGCGCGCATCGCATCGGGTTGCTCGGCCTGAATGGCTTCCAGGCCGCCCTGCACCTGCGCCATCGAGTAGGTGGCCTCGCCGCCCACGGCGGTGAGCGTGTTGTGCGCAATGGCGATGTCGCGCACGCGGATCGGCCCCACGCCGCGCGCCACGCCCACCTGCGCCTCGTACAGGTCGCGCAGGCCCATGGCCTCGTCGGTGAGCGGCGCCAGCGCGTTTAGGCGCATGGTGGGGTCGTTGTCGTCGTCGGCATCCAGCTTTGGATGTATGCCGTCCCAGTAGGTGTCGAGCAGTTCGTTGAGCAACTGCAGGCCGAGCGCGAAGCCGCTCACGCCCTGCGTGTGCGTGGCGGCGCGAAGCAGCAGCACGGCGCTGCGCACGTCCTTGCTGCGCCGGAGCAGGCCTTGCGCACGTTCGGCCACGTCGCGCCAGTCGGGCTCGACCGCGGGGATCACGGTGTCGCCGAACTGCTGCTCGGCCTTGCCTTGCGCAGCGGCCACCAGGGCCATGAAGTCGGCGTCGTACTCGAGATCGTCGCCGCAGGGCAAGGCCTCGCCGATGGGTTCGCGCAGTGTGTCTGCAAGTTCGAGTGTCAGCATGTTGCCTGTTCGGGTTGGCTGGTGATAATCAAAGAAGCACCTGAACCGGTCAATGCAACGAAGGGAATAGCATGCGCACGCTGGGTACACACCATTCGTCCTATGAGCGCCTTTTTGGCGCTGCAACGCGGCGCCGCATCGGCGTTCTTGGCCTTGCTGCAGCGGGTCTTCTGATGGCGGGCTGCGCGGCCAAGCCGGTGGTCACCACGGTGGCCGTCACGCTCACCGCGGGTGCCGATGCCAACCCCGACGCGCGCGGTCGTGCGTCGCCGCTCACGGTGCGCGTCTATGCAATGAAGTCGCCGGGGCCCTTCGAGGGCGCCGACTTCTTCTCGCTGTTCGAGAAAGACCAGGCCACGCTGGGCGCCGAGCTGGTGCAGCGCGAAGAAGTGCTGCTGCGGCCCGGAGAAAGCAAGAAGCTCGATTTCAACCTGCCGCCCGATGCCAAGTCCATCGGCGTGATGGCGGCGTACCGCGATCTCGACCGCGCACGCTGGCGCGAGGTGCGCCCCGTCACCACCGGCAAGGCGCAGTCGCTCGACGTGACCTTCGGCGCGCGCCAGATGCGCGTGGACGCGAAGTAGGCCGCCGCACTCACGCAGCGCCGGACGACGCACGGCCCGGCCGCACCAGCGGCTGGTCGGCGGGCAGGAAGCGCTCGAACAGGTCTTGCACGAAGGCACCTTCAGCCCCATCGGCTGCATCGGCCGCATCGGCACCTTGCGACGCACAGGCCGCCAGGTAGAAGCCCCGCCAGCGCGGCGCGCGTGAAGTGCCCTTGCCGTGGTGCTCGAACAGCACCTGCGCGAACTGTCGCAGCCCGGGCTGCAGCGCGTGCAGCGCTTGCACGAACGCATGCACGGCGAACCGGCCTGCGGCGTGCTGCTGGTCACGCAGCAGCGCCGCGCGCAGCGCATGCAGCTGCTGCGCAAGCGGATCGAACACGGCATCGAAGCGCTCGCCGACCGGGGTCTCGATGGCGGCCGACGGGTCGGTGAGCCGGTGCCCCAGCACCTGCAGCAGCGCCTCGGGCGGCAACGCGTCGCGCACCGTGGCATAGCCTTCGAGCTGTTCCAGCCCGGTCACCACCAGGTAGGTGGGCAGCTGCAGGCGCAACGTGTCGCCGGTCTCGTCGAGCAGGCGGCGCGTGCGCGCGGCCAGCGCCTTGAGTACGGCGCCGTCGGCGTGCAGCAGCTCCGGCGCCGCCACGCACACCACCAGGCCGTTGAGCGGCAGCCGGTCGCGCCGCTCGGCCAGCGCCAGCAGCGACTGCAGCCACAGGCCGCGCACCGACGGCGTGCCGGCCGTGTCGCCCACGGCGCCGGGGTGCACTTCGATGGCCACGCTCGCGCCCGTCAGCCACCAGTGCCACCACAGGCCGCCGAAGGGGTTGGTGGGTTCGGCGTTGTTGTGCATGGCTTCTGTCGGCGCCGGCACGCGCGCACCGTGCGCGGCGCGCAGCAGGCCGGGCAGGTCGGCCGCCGTGTCCCCGAAGAACAGGAACCACGGCAAGGGCACGGCCGCCTTCGGGCGTGGCACGCGCCGCAAGGCCTGCTGCGCCTGGGCCATGGTGGCGCGCAGTGCGTCGACGGCCGTTTCGTCGGCGCCGCCGGTCGGTGTGCCTAGCGCCGCAATGCGCTTGCGCAGCGCACGGCGTCGCGCGCCACGGCCCGCGTCGCGCACTACCGCGTACAGCAGGCCAAAGCCCAGCAGGCACAGCGACAGCAGCAGCCAGAAGCGATGGGCGGGGGACAGCATGGCGGTCATCTCACCGGGGCACCGTTTCGAGGAACACGAAGTCGGCGATGAGCCGCTCGCTGTTCTTGCTGGCCGCCAGCGCTTCGCGCAGGCGCAGCAGGTAGGCCGAAGCAAGCTCGAAGGGCGGCCGGTCGGAGGCTTCGGCAAAGGGCATGGGCGCCGACAGCACCGTGAGCAGCACGCTGCCGAAGGGCGGGCTCACCAGCCAGCTCGACGGAATGTCGCGGCCCAGCGCCAGCGTTTCGCCGGCGTGCAGCAGCATCGGCGCCTGGCCGGCGTTCAGGTGCATGACGGAGCCGTCGGCGGTGTAGTAGTCGACCCAGATGTAGCTGTCGTGGCGCGGCGCCACCACCTGCACACGCACCGCGTCGCCTTCGCGCAGCTTGCCGTCGCGCGCGGACGGCGCCTCCACGTCGAGCCCGTAGCCTTTCTCGGTGTTGCGCGCCTGGTAGGGCTTGAGGATGGAGAACACCTCGCAGTGCGGCCAAACGCGCAGGCCCAGGTCGAACTGCGGCGCCTTCACGCCGGGCATGGCCGCAACCTCGCGCTCCACGCGCGGCAGGTCTTCGGGCAGCGAGACGAAGCCGCGCACATGCGTGCGGCCCTGCGGGTCGATGGTGGCCGTCAGGTCGGCGCAGGCCAGGCTTTGCAAGTGCTGCTCGATGCGCTGGGCCAGGCCGGTGGCGGCGGCCGGCGGCCCTGTGGACCAGAGCCAAAGCAGGTACAGCAGCGGCAGCATCAGCGCCAGCGCGGCGCTGCTGCGCAGCAGCGTGCGGTCGCGCCGGCGCGTGTCGTTGGGCCCGCGCGGGTCGGCCACGGCGTAGGGCTGCGGCGTGAGGTGCGCCTGCGCCAGCGCGTCGGTGGTCAGGTGCAGCTTGAGTTGGCGCCCGTGCAGGTCTTTCAGCTTGCCGAGCTCGCCCTGGTCGCCGTCCTCGAAGTAGTACTGGCCCTTGAAGCCCAGCGCCATGGCATGCCAGTACACCTCGCGCACCGCGTCGTCTTCCGGGCCCAGGGCCGACAGGTGGTGAAAGAACTCGCTGTGCGCGTTGGTGGAGTTGAACAGCTGCACCTGCAGCGGGGCGGTACCGTTGGCGCCGGGGTGGCGCGCCAGAATTTCGTCGAGCCACGCCACCATGGCGAAGGCCGCGAGCTCGACCTGCGGCGCGGGCGTGCCGGCGGCGTCGGCGTTGTGGCGGGCGGCGTCCAGCAGGCGGCGCGCTTCCAGCTGGGCCGCGGGGTGCGCCAGCAGGGGCGCGCCGGCCGCAATCGATGCGTCCAGCCTCAGGCCGAACGCAACAAGGGCGGAGAAGCTGTCGTACAGGCGGGCCATGGGCACGGCCCGCTCAGTGCTGGAGGGCGAAGGATGCCTTGCACCGGCGTCTGCTCAGATGGCACATGCCCATTTCCCCGGTTCCTTCGAGTAGGGAACCATTCTTTCAACGGGGCTGCCGCGGGCGCCATACCCCTTGGGGTCTATGCCGTTGGTAGGACCGGCGGCCTTGTGGCGCGGGCCGTTCGCCGGTATCTTCAGCGTTTGCTGGTGCACTGCACGCTGGGACACGGGAACAAAAGCCATGAAAATCCTGATCGCCGACGACCACAGGCTCGTCATCGAGGCGGTCAAAGCCAAGCTGTCGGAGCTGGCGCCCGGCATCGAATTCGTTCTGGCGATGAGCGTCGACGAATTGCTTGCCTTGGCCACCGACGACCTCGACCTGGCCCTGATCGACCTCAACATGCCCGGTGCCGACGGGCAGGCCCACATCGACGACATCCGGCGACGACATCCGGCCGTGCCGGTCATCGTGCTGTCGGGCTACGAAGACCCCGCCATCATGCGCAGCGCGCTGGAGCGCGGCGTGCTCGGCTTCATTCCCAAGGCTTACTCGCCCGAGGTGATGCTGTCGGCCGTGCGGCTGGTGCTGGCCGGCGGGGTGTATGTGCCGCCGATGATGCTCACGGCGCTGCCGCCGGGCATCGTGGCCGGCGTGAGCCCGCAGGCGGGCGCCGAGGCGCCCGCGCGTGGTGGTGGCGGTGGCGGCAGTGGCATGGGCCAGACGCTGGAGCACCTGCGCAACGTACTCACCGAGCGCCAGGTCGAGGTGCTGCAACTGCTGTCGCAGGGCAAGCCCAACAAGCTGATAGGGCGCAGCCTGGGCATCAGCGAAGGCACCGTGAAGATTCACCTGGCCGCGATCTTTCGCGCGCTGAACGTGCGCAACCGCACCGAGGCGGTGGTGGCGGCGCAGGCGCTGACCGAGGCGCAGCAGGCCTGAGCCCTGGCGGCTAGGCGGCGCGCAAGGCCAGCAACGGGTCGGGGGCCGCGGTGTCACTGCCGCCGCGCCGTTCTTCTTTTCTTTGCGCGATGGCGTTCGCCAGAAACTCCGCATCCCGCGCCACCCCTGAGAAGCGCCCCGACCCCCAGGTGTGCAGCCATGGCAGCCCCAGAAAGTACAGGCCGGGCTCGTTGGTCACGCCGCGCAGGTGCACCGGCGCGCCGCGTCCGTTGAACACCGGCGCATCGACCCATGCAAAGTCCGGCGAAAAGCCGATGCACCACACCACGCTGGTGATGCCGGCCGCCGCCAGGTCGAGCCGCGTGCGCTCTTCGCGCGGTGCCCACACGGGTGTGTAGACCGACGGCGGCGGCGCGTCGATGCCCTTGGCCGCAATGTGCTTGTCGATGGACGCGTTGATGCGGTTGTAGGTGTCGTCGGCCTGGTCCAGGTGCTCGCGCAGGTTGGGCTGCAGCTCGAAGCTGCCGCTGTCGAAGCCGCTCAGCAGGCCATAGAGTTCCATGCCCTCGAGCGCGAAGCGGCGCAGGTCGATGTCGCGCCCGCCGTCGCGCCCGGTCACGTAGTGGTTGGTGTTGTCGCGCACGCCTTCGCGCAGCGGGTGCTCGGTGACGGGCATGTCGTAGTACTTCATGTCGGCCAGCCAGTCGACCACCTCGCGCCCGCGGTAGAAGCGCGCGCAGCGCGGCGCATGGCCGGTGGCCAGGTGCACCTCGCGGCCGGCCAGGTGCAGATCTTCGGCAATCTGCGCGCCCGACTGGCCGCAGCCCACCACCAGCACCGCGCCTTCTGGCAACTGCGCCGCGTTGCGGTACTGCGCCGAGTGGAACTGCGCCACGCACGCGGGCAGCTTCTCTGCCAGGCGCGGCACGATGGGGCGGTGGTAGCCGCCAGAGGCCACCACCACCTGGTCGGCGGTGTAGAGGCCGACGTCGGTCTGCACGCTGAAGCGGTCTCGGTCGCCGGCACCGTGGGTTCGCGACACCCGCTCCACCGTCACGCCTTCGATGGCTGGCGCCTTCACGTGCTCGACGAAGCCCGCGAGCCATTCGTTGATTTGCTCTTTCACCATGAAGCCGTGCGGATCGCTGCCGATGTAGCCCCAGCCCGGCAGCTGGCACTGCCAATTGGGCGTGACCAGGCTGAAAGAATCCCAGCGCTGCGTGCGCCAGGTGTGCACCAGGCTGCGCTTCTCGATCACCAGGTGGTCGATGCCGCGCTGCTGCAGGCCGTGGCTCAGCGACAGGCCGGCCTGGCCGCCGCCGACGATGACGACGCTGTAGTGGCTGCGTCCGCCGTGGGGGTATGACATGGGGTGCTTCTTTCTGGATCTGGATGAGGGCCGTCAGTCGAAGGCGACGACGGTGACTTCGGCGTCGGGCTCGCCCGGCGCCGCGGTGAAGCGCGCGGCAATGTGCTCGATGTCGGCGAGCTGGTCCATCGCCTGCGAGCACGCAAAGCCGTACTTCTCGCGCACCCGTTCGGAGGCAATGCCCAATGCCTCGCGCGTGCGATGCAGGAAGTCGCCGAGCGCATAGCGCTGGCCGGGTACGAAGTGCTCGCGCACCACGCTGGAAGGCGAGTAGCAGCGGGTTTCGCTGGCGTCGGGCCAGCGCACGTGGAAGTGCGTCACGGGCATGCGGCGGCCTCCGCTTGCAGGTGGGGCGGCTGGATGAAGGCGTCGCTGGCAAAGTTCCACAGCAGCGCTTCTTCACCGCCGGCGCGCAGGCGCACCTGGCGTGTGGCGTCGACTTCGCCGACCACGGCGCAGGCGATGTCGCGCGCGGCAAAGCGCGCCAGCACCGTGGCCACCTGCGCGGGCGCCACGCTCAGCACAAAGCCGTAGCTGGGGAACGACGACAGCCAGCGCAGCAGCGGCACGCCGTCGGGCCGCGGCAGCGCGTCGAGGTTGATGCGCGCACCCACGCCCGAGCATTCGAGCAGCATCAGCGCGGTGCCCACGGCGCCGGCCATGCTGATGTCCTTGCCCGCGCCGCACAGGCCGTCTTCGGCCAGCGCGGGCAGCAGCTCCAGGTCGGCGCGCAGCCGCGCGGCGGGCGCGCGGGTCGAGGCGTTCCAGTACGGAAAGGGCTCTTCGTAGGCGCCGCGCAGGTCGGCCGCCATCACCAGCAAGTGGCCGGGTTGCGCGTCGAAGCTGGTGAGCAGCTTGCGCGCATGGCCCAGGATGGCCACCGCCAGTTGCGGCCGTTCGCTGCGGTTGTTGCTGTGCCCGCCCACGATGGGCACGCCGTAGCGCACGGCGGCTTCCGCCAGGCCGCGCAGCACGTCGTCCGCCGGGTTCATGCCGGTGCTCCACAGCGCATCGACCACAGCGGTCGGGCGCCCGCCCATGGCGTAGATGTCGCTCACGTTGACCATCACGCCGCAGTAGCCCGCGAACCAGGGCATGCGCACGATGAAGTCTTCCACCAGCCCTTCGATGGCAAACAGCAGGTAGCCGCCGTGGCCGTCGGGAATGGCCGCGCAGTCGTCGCCGATGGGCACGGCCTGCGCCAGAGCCGCATGGCCGCCGGGCAGCGAGCGGCCGAGCGCGGCCACCACGTCGCTGATGTCGCGCTTGTGGGCAAAGCCGCGCGTGGCGCGCAGGGCGTCGGCAATCACATGCACGTTGTGGGCATCGGTCATGCCGCCACCTTCGCGCGCGTGACAAAGCCGCTCACCGGGTCGTGGCAGGGCGGGTACCAGGCCAGGTCGGCCTGCATCAGCGCATGCGGGCGGCCATGCACGCTGGTCTCTTCGAGCACCTTCCAGCCCAGCTTGCCGAACAGCGGCACGTTCTGCTTCTGTACCTGCGCGAAGAAGGCCTTGCAGCCGAGTGCATGGGCACGCGACACGGCCAGCCGGATCAGCGTGACGCCCAGGTGCCCCTGGCTGCGAAAGGCCGGATGCACCGCCAGGCGCGAACCCCACCATTCGCCTGCTGCCTGGTCGCCTTGGCTGCGGTGAATGCGCACCGTGCCCACCACCTGCTCCGGCATGCCGCCGTTGCACGACATGGCCACCAGCAGTTGCGCGCAGTCGTCGGTCGCGTCGCGGTCGTCGCGCGCGAAGATGCCCTGCTCGATGCAGAACACCGCGCGGCGCAGCGCCATGGCTTCGTCGCGCTCCCACTGCTGCGCGGCTTCGCGCACCAGGTACTCGGCGGGCGCGTAAGCGTCCGCCATTTCGCACAGGTCGTCGATGCACAGCATGATCAGCTCTCGCTTTCTTTTTCGTAGATCGACAGCGAGGAGCAGGCACCGCACTTGCCGCAGCCCGCCTTGATGTCGGCCGAGCGCAGGCCCGCCGCCACCACGCGCTCGCCCAGCGGCGCAAGCACCGACTTCATGAACTCGGGCGAGGGGGCGGGGTGGTCTTCCAGAGGCGTTCCGCTGATCGGCACGAAGGGCACGACGAAGGGGTACACGCCGCGCGCGAGCAACTGGTCGCAGGTGTCGAGGATGGCCTCGCGCGTGTCGCCCAGTCCGGCCAATATGTAGGTGCTGACCTGCCCGCGGCCGAACACGGCCACGGCCGCCTCGAACGCGCTCATGTAGCGCGACACCGGCACGCTGGCTTTGCCCGGCATGATGCGTTCGCGCACCTCGGGCGTGACCACTTCCAGGTGCATGCCCAGCGTGTCGATGCCCGCGGCCTTCATGCGGTGGAACCACTGGTCGTCGTCGGGCGGCTCGCACTGGCCCTGAATGGGAATGTCCACCGCGGCCTTGATGGCGAAGGCGCTCTCGCAGAGGATGGCTGCGCCGCGGTCGGTGGCGTTAGGCGTGCCGGTGGTCAGCACCATGTGCTTCACGCCGTCCAGCAGCACGGCGGCGCGCGCCACCTCGGCCAGTTGCTCGGGCGTCTTGCGCGCCACGGTGCGCCCGGCCGCGAGCGACTGGCCGATTGCGCAGAACTTGCAGCTCTTCTTGCGGCTCTCGTAGCGGATGCAGGTCTGCAGCACCGTGGTGGCCAGCACGTCGCTGCCGTGCAGCGTGGCAATGTGCGAGTAGGGCACGCCGTCGAAGGTTTGCATCGCGTAGAAGCGCGGCTGCTTCGGAAAGCTGATGCTGGCAATGGGAATGCTGCCGCGCATCACGCGGCTCATGCCTTGCGCGTCGGGTGCTTCGGCCGTGAAGGGCGAGTGCCAGGCGGTGGAGGTGTGCACCGGCACCATGATCGTGTGGCCGTCCACCGTCACGGCCTTGTGGTCCGAAGGGCCCGCGCCGCCGCGGCGGCTGGCAACACCGGCCGAAGGGTCAACCAGCCGCAACCCGAAGGACTGGAGCTCGGTCATCAGCTGCCGGCTGGCTTGCTGGGTTGTTGTGGTGGTCATGGTCGGTGCTCCCTGGAATGTGGGCTTGGGCTTGGGCTTGGGCTTGGGCTTGGGGTTGCGTGAGGTGCTGCGTGAGGTGCATCGGCACGGTGGTCTGCGCCGGCCGGTCGTTGATGGCGAGCGACAGCAGCTCGGGCCGTGCGTAGTGGCCGACCGAATCCATCATTCGCTTGCGCTTGGCGATGAGCGCCATGTCCAGGTCGGCGATGACCATGCCTTCGCCCTCGGTGAGCGGCGGCGCCAGGTGCTTGCCCTCGGGCGAGACGATGGCCGTGTGGCAGCCGCCGCGCAGTGCCTTCTGCAATTGCGCGTCGGGCGTGACCGAGCGGATCTGCTCGTCGGTGAGCCAGCCGGTCGCGTTGATCACGAAGCAGCCCGACTCCAGCGCGTGGTGGCGGATGGTCACCTCCATCTGCTCCGCGAAGATCGGGCCGACCAGCGAGCCGGGGAATTGCGCGCAGTGGATCTCTTCGTGCTGCGCCATCAGCGCATAGCGCGCGAGCGGGTTGTAGTGCTCCCAGCAGGCCAGCGCGCCCACGCGGCCCACGACGGTGTCGACCACCTTCAGCCCCGCGCCGTCGCCCATGCCCCAGACCATGCGCTCGTGGTACGTGGGCGTGATCTTGCGGCGCTTGAGCGCCAGGGTGCCGTCGGCGTCGAACACCAGTTGCGTGTTGTACAGGCTGCCGTGGTCGCGCTCGTTCACGCCCAGCACCACCACCATGTTGCGGGCCCGCGCGCGCTCGGCCACTGCCTGCGTGACGGGGCCGGGCACCACCACCGCGCGCTCCACCAGCTGCAGGTGCGGCGCGCCCTGCAGCACCGGCGGCAGCACAAAGCTGAAGTAGGGGTAGTAGGGCACGAAGGTCTCGGGAAAGACCACGATCTGCGCGCCCTTGGCAGCGGCCTCGTCGATGGCGCCGCACACCCGCTCGAGCGTGCCGTCGGGGCGCTCGAAGTCGGGCGCGATCTGAACCGCGGCGGCACGCACGGTGCGGGGTTTGGAAGCCATCGCTCGTGCCGCCTTACAGCGTCCAGGTGTCCAGAATGACCGCGCCGGCCTTCTTGTGCAGCAGCACGATGTCCAGCACGTCGAGCGGGTTGATGGGCTTGATGCCTTCGATGAGCGCGCCTTCGCCGTGGCCGTACAAGGCCTGCAGCGCGAAGCGGCACGCATACACCTTGCCGCCTTCTTCCATGAACTTGGTGATCTGCTTGTTGAAGTTCTGGTGGCCCGGAAAGGCCTCGTCGCCCAGCGTGGGAAAGCCGCGCTGCACGCCCAGCGTCACGCCGGGACCGTACAGCAGCACCGAGGTTTCGTAGCCCTTGCGGCGCAGGCGCGTGGCCTGCAGCAGGTTGACGAAGCCGATGGAGCCTTCGAAGGCCACGGTGTGGAAGGTGACGAGCGCCTTCTCGCCGGGCTCGGCCTTGACGTCTTCGAACACCTTCTCTTCGTAGTCGACAAGGAACTCGCCTTTTTCGTTGCGGGGGCGGGTGACTTTGGGCATGGGGTACTCCGGTTGGGGTGGTGGGTACGCAGGTCTTGCGTGCCTTTCTCTTTGCAGGCGATGTGCCAGCGGTTGGCGGCGGGCGTGCGATCAACTCGCGATCAATGCGTGGCGGTGCGGCCTGCATGGCGATGAAAATTTTTTCGGCACCCGAAAACGCGGTTGCACGGGCCGCCAGCAGTGGCTGCGTTGCACCGGTAAGACGCATGCGGCGTGCGATCAATGCACCCGATCAATGGGGTTGATCGCACCTGAAAGAAGCATTGGCTGCCTGAGGGGGAGCCCTTGTACAGGCGCGATTCCTGCGTGTTGATCGGTGGCCGCATGCAATCAATGAATGCAATCAACTTGGCAGGAGCCGCCCGCATGACCACCCTCACCGCCCACTGGCGCAGGCAACTGCGCACCACCGCCAAGCCGGCCTATCTGCTGCTGGCCGACTTGATCGCCGACGACATCAAGACGGGCCGGCTGGGCGTGCGCGACCGCCTGCCCACGCTGCGCGATCTGGCGAGCGAGCTGGAGCTGAACTACACGACCGTGGCGCGCGGCTATGCGGAGGCGCGCAAGCGCGGGCTGATCGATTCGCGCGCGGGCACCGGCACCTTCATTCGATCGGGCAGCCCCAGCCTTCGGCTGCGCGGCGGCAGCGGCGCCGAGATGACGATGAACATGCCGCCCGAGCCCGACGACCCGCACCTGATGGGCCGGCTGCACGACAGCGCCAGCCGCGCCTTCGCGCAGCTCGACTTTCACGACCTGCTGCGCTACCAGGACTTTGGCGGCACCGCGCACGACCGCGAGGTGGCCATGCAGTGGTTGCGACCCTTCGTGCCCCATGCGAGCGTGGACCGCATCCTGGTGTGCCCCGGCATTCATGCGGTGCTGACCGCGCTGTTCTCGCAACTGGCGCGCCCTGGCGAGCTGGTGTGCGTGGAGTCGCTCACCTACCCGGGCGTGAAGGCCATTGCGGCGCAACTGGGCGTGCAGCTGCATGCCCTGCAGATGGACGACGACGGCCCCATTGCCGATGCCTTCGAGCACGCCTGCAAAACGCTCAAGCCCAAGGCGCTGTACTGCAACCCGACGCTGCTGAACCCGACGGCGGCCACCGTGTCGCGCGCGCGGCGCGAGGCGCTGGCCGACGTGGCGCTGCGCTACGCGGTGCCGATCATCGAAGACGACGCCTACGGCATGCTGCCGCGCCAGACGCCGGCCTCGCTGGCCACTCTGGCGCCGGCGCTCACCTACTACGTGAGCGGTTTCTCCAAGTGCTTCGGCGCCGGGCTGCGCAGTGCCTACGTGTGTTCACCCACCGTGGTGCAGTCGCAGCGCCTGGCCGGCGCCATGCGCGCGACCACGGTAATGGCCTCGCCGATCACCAACGCGCTGACCACGCTGTGGGTGGAAGACGGCACCACCGAGGCCATGCTGCAGGCGGTGCGCGCGGAGTCGGTGGCGCGTCAGGTGCTGGCCCTGCGCTACCTGGGCGACAGCGGCCTGCAGGCGCACCCCGAGGGGTTCCATGCATGGCTGCCGCTCACGCCGGGCTGGAGCCCGGTGGAGTTTGCTTCTTACCTGCGCACGCAGAACGTGGGCGTGGTGGCCAGCGCCGCGTTTTCCACCGACGGCGACCCGCCCGACGCGGTGCGCATCTGCCTGGGCGGGCCGATGTCGCGCGAGCAGTGCGACCAGGCGCTGCGCCTCATCGCGGGCACGCTGGCGCACCCGCTGCATCCGCATGCGACGCTGCGCTGAGGCAGGCGTTCAAAGCGGAAGTGGAGCCCGGAAGTTCAGCGCGTAAGTGCAGCCCGGAGGTGCAGCCCGGAGGTGCAGCCACAGCGTGGCGGTCTGATGCGCGGGGTTGGCGCTGCGGGTGATGCTGGCGTTCAGGCCGTGCGAATGTTCAGCGCTTGGCGAACACGCCGTTCCAGGCGAACACCGAGTTCGGTGCGTTCACATGGCGCAGGCTGGGTTCGTGGCGCGGTGGGGGCGCCTTCTTGCGCACCGGTTCGTCGTCCACGCGCAGGCCCTTGGCCAGCTGGTCGTCGACCAGGCTCTGCAGCGTGACGGAGCCCAAAAACTCCATCACATGGTGCTTGGCCGAAGCCCACAGGGCCTCGGTCGAATAGCAGCCGACGTCGGCGGGGCCTGCTTTGTCGAGGGGAGCACCGGTGGCGGTGTCAGTCTCGGTGTCTGTGGTGGCCTGGCCGTCGACCGACGCCAGGATGTCCGCAACGGTAATTTCCGATGCCCGGCGCGTCAGCGTGTAGCCGCCGCCGGGGCCGCGGGTGGCCTTGATCAGCGCATGCTGGCGCAGTTTGCTGAACAGCAGCTCGAGCGAGGAGCGGGCAATGTGCTGTCGCCGGCTGATCGACGCCAATGGCACGGGGCCGTCCCTCTCGCGCAGCGCGACATCGATCATGGCCGTCAGGGCGAAGCCGCCCTTTGTCGTCAGACGCATGGAGTATTCCTCGTGGATGGCCTTGCATGGCAAGGCGGTGAAGGGGTGTCCGGCACGCAGCGTGCGGGACAGGTACGGCCTGTAGGTGTCTGAAAGCCCTGAAAAAGTTTCCGGCGCTGTTTTCGGCCGGTTTGCGATAAATGGACTCGAATAAACTTCGTCGGCAGCTCCGCCCCCTTGACCCCACACCCATGATCGCCAGGCTGCGCAAACTCACCAACCAACTCGCCGAAACTTTTTGGCTCGTTCCCGGCGCCATGGTGCTTGGCGGTGTCTTGCTGGCCCTCGCGTTGTTGGGCATGGACCAAAGCGGCCGCTTGCCTGCCTGGTTGACCGACAGCCACTGGCTGTACAACGGCGGCGGAACGGGCGCACGCACCCTGCTCGGTGCGATCGCCTCGTCGACGATCGGCGTCGCCGGCACGGTGTTCTCCATCACCATCGCCGCGCTGTCGCTCGCAGCCGGCCAGATGGGGCCACGCCTGCTGCGCAATTTCACTCGCGACCGCGGCGTTCAGGTCACGCTCGGTGCCTTTCTCGGCACCTTCTCCTACGCTCTGATGGTGCTTCGCAGCGTCAGAACGCAGGAGGAGGGTTCTTTTACCCCGCACCTTGCGCTGACGGTAGGCGTTCTGTTGGCCTTCGCCTGCGTGGCGACGCTGGTCTACTTCGTGGGCCACATGGCCAATCGGATCAACGTCGACACCGTCATCGAACTGGTGAGCGACGACATCCGCAACGCAATGAACGCCGTGGTGACGGACAAGCCGCAACCAGCACCTCCGCCCGCGACGTTCTGGGCCAACGCGACGACCATCGTGGATGCCCGGCGCGGCTACCTGCAGCAGCTCGACGAAAAAGGCCTGGCCGACTGGGCTGCCAGGCACGGCACGGCGGTGCTCCTGCTTGCCCGCCGGGGTGACTACATATTTCCCGGCGCACCTGTTGCCTTGATGTCGGTTCAGGTTCCCGACGCCGAGCAGGCCATTCGCAACGCGACCGCGCTGGGTGCGACACGCGGCAGCGAAGGTGATGCCGAGCATGCTGTGCGGCAACTGGTGGAGGTGGCTGTGCGGGCGCTTTCGCCAGGCATCAACGACCCGCACACTGCGATGAGCGTGCTCGATCGCCTGGGCGCCGCACTGTGTGATCTTGCCGGCAGCCATCTCCCCGGTGGCGTGACGATGCGCCAGGAAGCGGTCGCACTGGTGGTGCCGAACGTGACCTACCGCAGCCTGGCCGATGTCATGTTCCACATGATCCGGCAGAACGCCGCGGGGAGCACGGCGGTGATGGTCCGGCTGCTCGACGTCCTGACGGCAGTGATGGCATGCGAGAACGACAAGGACCGGCAGTCAGTGCTGCTGAACCACGCTGACCTTGTCTGGTCGGACGCGCAACGCGAAATTCGCAACGCCTCGGATCTGGCCGATGTCGGCCGTCGCCACGAAACGCTGCTGCGCACCATGGCCCACGGCGCGCTGGGGGCCATAGGCGCACGCGGGCTGTAGCACGCCGGAAAGACACGCCATGCTCGACATCGCCGCAATTTGTCTCGTCGTTACCGCGCTGCTTGCCTACCTGAACCACCGGTTCGTGCGCCTTCCCACCACCATCGGCGTGATGGCCATTGCGCTGGCCATCTCGCTGTTCATGGTTGCGCTTGACGCGCTGGGCCTGGACCACGGCCTGCGCCAGTACGAGGAGTCTTTCCTGCGGTCGATCGATTTTTCGGACGTGCTCATGCAGGGCATGCTGTCATTCCTGCTGTTTGCCGGTGCTCTGCATGTCGACCTGCGCGCGTTGCGGCAGTACCGGTGGCAGGTTGCCGCGCTGGCGCTGGCCGGAACCCTGCTTTCGACGGTCGTCGTGGGAGTGGGCATGTGGCTGGCGCTCCCGCTCGTCGAGGTCAAGTTGCCGCTGCTGTATTGCCTGCTGTTCGGGGCATTGATTTCGCCGACCGACCCGATCGCGGTGATGGGCATTCTCAAGTCCGCCGGTGCGCCCAAGACGCTCGAGCTCGTGATTGCAGGCGAGTCTCTTTTCAACGACGGCGTGGGCGTGGTGATATTCGCTCTGTTGCTGGGCGTGCTTGCCAGCGGAACGACACCCACGATGGCGGTGGCCGGCGGGCTGCTGCTGCGCGAAGCGGGTGGCGGCATTGCTTTTGGTCTGGTGCTGGGCTACTTGACCTTTCGGCTGTTGAGGAGCATCGACCAATACCAGGTCGAGGTGCTGCTCACCCTCGCGGCCGTGATGGGCGGCTATGCGCTGGCCAGCCATCTGCATGTGTCGGGGCCGCTGGCGATGGTGGTCTGCGGACTGATGATCGGAAACGGCGGGCGTGCCCTTGCCATGTCGGACCACACGCGCCGCTACATCGACATGTTCTGGGAGCTGGTCGACGAGATTCTGAATGCCGTTTTGTTCGTGCTGATCGGCCTGGAGGTTCTGCTGATTGCGTTCACGCTGCCTTTGCTGGTGGCCGGTGCGGTGGCGATCGCGGTGACCCTCTTCGCACGGTGGCTCACCGTCGGCCTTCCAGTGGGCGTAGGCAACGGCTTTTTCCGGTTGCCGCAAGGCTCGTCCCGTGTGCTTGCCTGGGGCGGCCTGCGCGGCGGAATTTCAGTGGCTCTGGCGCTGTCGCTGCCCATTGGCGCGGAGCGCGAGACCATCCTTGCGCTGACCTATTGCGTGGTGGTCTTTTCGATTCTTGTGCAGGGCTTGACGATCGGGCGGGTGGTGCGTTTGGCAGTAAAAGGCTAAGGCAAGCACAGGCTGCGGCGCGGTGCGGCGCGGTGCGGTGCGGTGCGGTGCGGATGCTTCGTGCAAAGTCATGTTTGCTTTCGACAGCGCTCGAGCCGAGCAATTTTTCAACTCTATTTGTTTGTTTTGAACTCCATCAGCTTCGATTTCGCCCGCTTCGACGCCGCCATCGTCGACCTCGACGGCACCATGGTCGACACGCTCGGCGACTTTGCCGAGGCCCTGAACCGCATGTTGCGCGACCTGTCGCTGCCGCCCGTGGCGCCGGCCGCCGTCGAGCGGATGGTGGGCAAGGGCTCGGAGCACCTGATTCATTCGGCACTGCTGCATGTGCTGGCGCCCACCGACCCCGATGGCGCGCAAGCGAAGGCGCGCGCGCTGTACGACGCCGCCTGGGCGCGTTACCAGCACCACTATCTGGCCATCAACGGGCAGCATTCGGCGGTGTATGCCGGCGTGGTCGAGGGGCTGCAGGCGCTGCGCGCGCGTGGCGTGCGGCTAGCCTGCCTGACCAACAAGCCGGGCGCGTTCGCCAGGCCGCTGCTGGCGGCCAAGGGGCTCGATGGTTTCTTCGAGCTGGTGTTCGGTGGCGACGCCTTCGAGCGCAAGAAGCCCGACCCGTTGCCGCTTTTGAAGACCTGCGAGGCGCTGGGCACCGTGCCCGCGCGCACGCTGATGATCGGTGACTCGAGCAACGACGCGCGGGCCGCGCGCGCGGCGGGTTGCCCGGTGGTGCTGGTGAGCTATGGCTACAACCACGGCGAGTCGGTGCGCGGCGTGGATGCGGACGGGTTCGTCGATTCGCTGGCGCAGCTTGTGCCCGCTGCCTGAACACGCTGGCGAGCTACTGCTTGCCGAGCATTGCGTCCTTCAGCTTCCAGTCGGCCGGGTTCGGTCCCAGCCAGATGCGCAGCAGCGCATTGAAGAACGCCGGCTCTTTCACCGGGTCGGGCTGCGGCACGCCGCGAACGGTGATGAGCGTGCCGGTGCCCGGCAGCCAGTCGATGGTGAAGGTGTCGCCGGTCTTCAGTTGTTTCTGGTCGGCGAACATCTGGCCCATGCGCAGCAGGCCTGGAATGAGGTTGAGCATTTCGCTCTTGGGCGAGTTGTCTTCCACGCCTTTGGTGAAGAGCTTGCCGAGTTCGTTGGCGTCAATGTCGCGCAGCATGGTGATGGCGACGCGCTTGGCCCCGGGCGCGGCCAGGGCCTCTTCGGGCGTCGACACTTTCTGGCCCACGTACAGGCCCGCGGTGTAGACCTTGAAGATGGCCTTGTAGCGCACGCCGGCGCCGTTCAATTGCAGCGCGGTGCCGCGCAGGTCCAGGCGGTCTTCGAGCTTGACGCCGGCCACGTCGACCTGTGCAGCGGATGCGCCGAGGGTGGTGGCAAGGCAGGCCAGAAGGCCAAGGCGGGCGCAAAGGGTCGAGAACGATAGGGCGAGCACGGGGTTTCCTTGGAATTTGCGAACGGTCGTGCGAATGTATCTTTTTGTTTTAGGCGCGGACCATCGGGGGAACCCTGAAGGGCTGTGTTGTTCTTTGGGCCGTTCTTCTTTGGGCCGCTGTTCTTGGCGCTGCTGTTCTTGGCGCCGTTGTTCAGGGCGCGTGCACAGGCCGCCGGGTACTCCCCTCCGCGAATGTCCCCCGGGGCTTCGCCCCTCCTCCTTTATTTCGCTGCGGGGAGCACCCGACGCCCTGTGCACCAGGGCACGCTCTGCGGTGATCGCGCGATCAACCACTGCTCTGAGAACGCTCACGTCGATGGGGTGCCTTGCGCAGCGAAACAAAGGAGGAGAGGCGGTAGCGCGAAGCCCGGGGGACATTCGCGGAGCAAGGCACCCCGTCGGCGTGAGCGTCGCCCTGAACAGAGCGCAGAACGCAGTTGGAAGCCGCATTTGCGCTCATTCAGCGTTTTCGTGGGCTAAACTCCGCGCCTCATGTTCGTTCATCACACCCATCAAACAGGTCAAGGCAGCCGGGGAGCCTGGCCCTGGCGTTGCCATACTTCGCTGACTGTTTGATTGCACGGCGCACGCCGTGCGCCCGCGGTGCCGAGTCGACCCCCACGACGCCGGGCCACCAGTGAATGACCTTGCCACCGGCCCACACAGCGCCGGCATGCAATTGGAGAACGAATCCGTGATCACAGAACTTGAATTCAAGAGCCTCAGCGCCCAGGGCTACAACCGTATCCCGCTGATGGCCGAGGCCTTTGCCGACCTCGAAACCCCCCTTTCCCTCTACCTCAAGCTCGCCCATTCGCAAGGCGGCGGCAAGCACAGCTTCTTGCTCGAATCGGTGGTGGGCGGCGAGCGCTTCGGGCGCTACAGCTTCATCGGCCTGCCGGCAAGGACGCTGCTGCGCGCCTCCGGTTTCGGCGCAGAGGCCGTCACCGAAGTGGTGACCGACGGACAGATCGTCGAGACCGCCCAGGGCAACCCGCTGGACTTCGTCGCTGAATACCAGAAGCGCTTCAAAGTCGCGCTGCGGCCCGGCCTGCCACGCTTTTGCGGCGGCCTTGCGGGCTATTTCGGCTACGACACCGTGCGCCACATCGAGCGCAAGCTCGAAAAAAGCTGCCCGCCCGACACCCTGGGCTGCCCCGACATCCTGCTGCTGCAGTGCGAGGAACTGGCGGTCATCGACAACCTGTCGGGCAAGCTGTACCTCATCGTCTACGCCGACCCGAAGCAGCCCGAGGCCTACGCCGTGGGCAAGCGCCGCCTGCGCGAACTGAAGGACAAGCTCAAGTACTCGGTGAGCGCACCCGTCGTGAAGCCCACGCAGGCGCACCCGCCCGAGCGCAGCTTTGCCAAGGCCGACTACATCGCGGCCGTGGAGCGCGCGAAAGAAATGATTGCCGCGGGCGACTTCATGCAGGTGCAGGTGGGCCAGCGCATCAGCAAGCGCTACACCGAGTCCCCGCTGTCGCTGTACCGCGCACTGCGTTCGCTGAACCCGTCGCCCTACATGTACTACTACCACCTGGGCGACTTCCATGTGGTGGGCGCCTCGCCCGAGATCCTGGTGCGCCAGGAGAACACCGGCGACGGCGAGCAGAAGATCACCATTCGCCCGCTGGCCGGCACGCGCCCGCGCGGCGCGTCGATCGAGCTCGACAAGGCCGCTGAAGAAGAGCTCATCAACGACCCCAAGGAGCGCGCCGAGCACGTCATGCTGATCGACCTGGCGCGCAACGACATCGGGCGCATTGCCAAGACGGGCACCGTGAAGGTAACAGAGGCCTTTGCGGTGGAGCGCTACAGCCACGTGATGCACATCGTGAGCAACGTCGAAGGCACGCTGAAGCACGGCATGACCGCCATCGACGTGCTCAAGGCCACGTTCCCGGCCGGCACGCTGACCGGCGCGCCCAAGGTGCATGCCATGGAGCTCATCGACCAGCTGGAGCCCACCAAGCGCGGCCTGTACGGCGGCGCCTGCGGCTACATCAGCTATGCAGGCGACATGGACGTGGCCATTGCCATCCGCACCGGCATCGTGAAGGACCAGATGCTGCACGTGCAGGCCGCGGCCGGCGTGGTGGCCGACTCGGTGCCCGAGCTGGAGTGGAAAGAAACAGAAGCCAAGGCGCGCGCACTGTTGCGTGCCGCCGAACTGGTCGAGGAAGGCCTGGAATGAACATGAGCACCGCACCCGATATTCAGAACGACTTTTCGCACGAGATCATCGGCGCCGCCGTCGAAGTGCAGCGCGTGCTCGGCACGGGGCTCGACGAAGGCGCCTACGCCGCGGCGCTGGCCATCGAGCTGGCCGAGCGCGAGATCGGCTTCACGCGCGACGTGGCGCTGTCGGCCAGCTACAAGGGCCGTTCGCTGGGCGATGTGTACCGCGCGGGCTTCGTGATCGAGCAGTCGGTGATCGTGGAGCTCAAGGCGGTCGACGTGCTGACCGACCTGCACCGCGCGCAGGTGATGGCCGCGCTGCGGCTGTCGGGCCTCAAGCTGGGCCTCTTGATCAACTTCAACGTGTTCCCGGTGGTGAAGGGCGTGCACCGGATTGTGGGCAAGCCATGAAACTGCTGATGATCGACAACTACGACAGCTTCACCTACAACATCGTCCAGTACTTGGGCGAGCTGGGTGCGGATGTGCAGGTGCACCGCAACGACGAGATCACGGTGGCGCAGATCGGCGAGCTGATCGCCTCGGGCGTCACGCGGCTGGTGGTGTCGCCGGGGCCTTGCTCTCCAGCGGAAGCGGGTGTTTCCGTGGCGGCCATCGAGGCCTTCGCAGGCAAGCTGCCCATTCTGGGCGTTTGCCTGGGCCACCAGGCCATCGGCGCGGCCTTCGGCGGCAAGATCGTGCGCGCGCAGCAACTGATGCACGGCAAGACCAGCGAGATCACGACCACGCAAGAGGGCGTGTTCGCGGGCCTGCCAGAGCGCTTCACCGTGAACCGCTACCACTCGCTCTCCATCGAGCGCGAGAGCTGCCCGAAGGCCCTGGCTGTCACCGCCTGGACCGACGACGGCGAGATCATGGGGGTGCGGCACACCGGTTTTGCGCATGACGTGCGCATCGAAGGCGTGCAGTTCCACCCCGAATCCATCCTCACCGAGCACGGCCACGCCATGCTCAAGAACTTCCTGGACTGACCTCGCCATGACCGACCGCACCTCCCTCGTCGACCTGCGCAGCGACACCGTCACGCAACCCACGCCCGCGATGCGCGAGGCCATGATGGCGGCGCCGCTGGGCGACGACGTCTTCGGCACCGACCCGAGCGTGAACGCGCTGCAGGAAAAGATCGCGGCGCTGCTGGGCTTCGAGGCGGCGATGTTCGTGCCCACGGGCACGCAGAGCAACCTGTGCGCGATCCTGTCGCATTGCGGCCGCGGCGACGAGTACATCGTGGGCCAGCAGGCGCACTGCTACCGCTGGGAGGGTGGTGGCGCGGCGGTGTTCGGCAGCGTGCAGCCGCAGCCGCTGGACCATGCGCCCGACGGCACGCTGCCGCTTGCGCAGATCGAAGCCGCCATCAAGCCCGACGACGCGCACTTTGCGCGCACGCGGCTGCTGGCGCTGGAGAACACGCTGGGCGGCAAGCTGCTGCCCTTCGCGTACGTGCAGGCCGCAACCGATCTCGCAAAAAGCAAGGGGCTGCAGCGGCACCTGGACGGGGCACGCCTCTTCAATGCGGCCACGGCGCAAGCGGCGCTGAACCAGCGCAGCGACATCCGCGCCGAAGCCCGGCGCATCGCGCAGTGCTTCGACAGCGTGTCGGTGTGCTTCAGCAAGGGCCTGGGCGCGCCGATCGGCTCGGCGCTGGTGGGCTCGCGTGAATTCATCACGCGCGCGCACCGCATCCGCAAGATGGCGGGCGGCGGCATGCGCCAGGCCGGCTTGCTGGCCGCGGCGGCGTCGCATGCGCTCGACCATCATGTCGACCGCCTGGCCGACGACCATGCGCTTGCGCAACGGCTGGCACAGGGGCTCGAAGGCATCGAAGGGGTGGTAGTGGAGGCGCCGCACACCAACATCGTGTTCGCCGATCTCACGGGTGCCGCGCATGCGCGTTCGTCGGAACTGATTGCCAGCCTCAACCAACAGGGCATTCTGGCGACCGGGCTCTACCGGTTGCGCTTCGTGACCCACCTCGATGTCGATG
Organism: Variovorax sp. H27-G14; assembly: GCF_046156345.1. NCBI lineage: Bacteria > Pseudomonadati > Pseudomonadota > Betaproteobacteria > Burkholderiales > Comamonadaceae > Variovorax > Variovorax sp. H27-G14. The sequence continues at coordinate 107,115 of NZ_JAYLVN010000012.1, read as the reverse complement.
CCGCCGGCGTCGACCGGGCCGTCGCTGCGATTCGCGCCTTCTTCAAGCCCTGAACACCGCGAGGACGCGATGCCTGATCTTCCCCATCTGCTCGCTTTCATCGCCGCCGGCTGGCTGCTGAACCTCACGCCCGGGCCCGACGTGCTGTACGTCGTGAGCAACTCGCTGCGCAGCGGCGTGCGCGCCGGCATCGTCGCGGGGCTGGGCATCACGGCCGGCTGCTTCGTTCACATCTTCGCGGCCGCGGTCGGCGTGGGTACGCTGATGGCCACGTCCGCAGCGGCCTTCACGGTGCTCAAGTACATCGGCGCGGCCTATCTGCTGTACCTGGGCGTGCGCATGGTGTTGTCGCGCCCGGCACCGCCCGCCGACCTGGGCGAGGCTGCCGCGGCAATCACGACAGCAGGCGAGCGCGGCCTGAAGGCGATCTTTCTCGGCGGCTTCTGGACCAATGTGCTGAACCCCAAGGTGGCGCTGTTCTTTCTGGCCTTCGTGCCGCAGTTCATCGCACCCGGTGCAGACAACAAGGCGCTGTGCTTCGTGCTGCTGGGCGTGCTGTTCAACCTCAATGCGATTCCGGTCAACGTCGGTTGGGCCGTGGCAGCGGGTTGGATGGCCGGGCGCGGCGCGGTGCGCAAGGGCATGCACTGGCTGGACCGCGTGGCTGGCGCTCTTTTCATCGGCTTCGGCCTCAAGCTCGCGTTCACCGACGCGCCCGCCGTTCGCATCGGCCGCTGATTCATTTTTCGAGGAGACCTTTTTCATGATCACCCCCCAGGAAGCGCTGCAGCGCACCATCGAACACCGCGAAGTCTTTCACGACGAGATGCTGCACATCGTGCGCCTCATCATGAGCGGCGAGTGCTCGCCCGTGATGATGGCCGCGCTGATCACCGGCCTGCGCGTGAAGAAGGAAACCATCGGCGAGATCACCGCCGCGGCGCAGGTGATGCGCGAGGTGTCGACCAAGGTGCCGGTGAAGGACACGACCCATCTGGTGGACATCGTCGGCACCGGTGGCGACGGCTCGCACACCTTCAACATCTCGACCTGCTCCATGTTCGTGGCGGCCGCCGCGGGCGCCAAGGTGAGCAAGCACGGCGGGCGCAGCGTGTCGAGCAAGTCGGGCAGCGCCGACGTGCTGGAGTCGCTGGGCATCAACATCAACCTGAAGCCCGAGCAGATCGCGCGCTCCATCGAGGAGTGCGGCATCGGCTTCATGTTCGCGCCCAACCACCACCCGGCCATGAAGAACGTGGCGCCGGTGCGCAAGGAGCTGGGCATCAAGACGATCTTCAACATCCTTGGCCCGCTGACCAACCCGGCCGGTGCGCCGAACATTCTGATGGGCGTGTTCCACCCCGACCTGGTGGGCATCCAGGTGCGCGCTTTGCAGCGCCTGGGCGCCGAGCATGCGTTGGTGGTGTACGGGCGTGACGGCATGGACGAGATCTCGCTGGGCGCGGCCACCATGGTGGGCGAACTGAAGGACGGCGAGATCCGCGAGTACGAACTGCACCCCGAAGACTTCGGCTTTCAGATGTCGAGCAACCGCACGCTGCGCGTGGAGACGCCCGAGCAGTCGAAGGCCATGCTGCTGGGGGTGCTCGACAATCAGGCCGGCCCGGCGCTCGACATCGTGCTGCTGAACGCCGGCGCTGCGCTGTATGCCGCGAACGTGGTCGACTCGATTGCCACGGGCGTCGAACGCTCGCGCAGCGCTGTCGCGTCGGGCGCGGCAAAGGCCAAGCTGGCCGAACTGGTCAAGGCTTGCGCAACCGTTTGAACCCCTGAGTCACCGTCATCAAGAGAGCACCCGAAGCCATGTCCGACATTCTCGACAAGATCATTGCAGTCAAGCGCCAGGAAGTGGCTGCGGCCCTGAAGCGCGCGCCACTGGAAGCCGTTCGCTTCGACGCCGAGAGCCGCGTGCTGACGCGCGATTTCGAAGCCGCGATGCGCGCCAAGATTGCCGCCGGCCACGCCGCGGTGATTGCCGAAGTGAAGAAGGCCAGCCCGAGCAAGGGCGTGCTGCGCGAAGAATTCATTCCCGCCGACATTGCGCAGAGCTATGCGGAAGGCGATGGCACCATCAGCGCCGCGTGCCTTTCGGTGCTGACCGACAAGCAGTTCTTTCAGGGCAGCGTGGACTTTCTGAAGCAGGCGCGCGCCTCGTGCGACCTGCCGGTGTTGCGCAAGGACTTCATCATCGACGCGTACCAGGTGTACGAGTCGCGTGCCATGGGCGCCGACGCCATCCTGCTGATTGCCGCGTGCCTTGACGACGCGCAGATGAAAGACTACGAAGCCATTGCGCGCGGGCTGGGCATGGCGGTGCTGGTGGAAGTGCACGACGCGGCCGAACTCGACCGTGCGCTGAAGCTGAAGACGGCGCTGATCGGCGTCAACAACCGCAACCTGCGCAACTTCGAGGTGTCGATTCAGGCCACCATCGACCTGCTGCCGAAGCTGCCTGCCGACCGCCTGGCGGTGACCGAGTCGGGCATCGCCACGCGCGAGGACGTGGCCACGCTGCGCGCGGCGGGCGTCAATGCCTTCCTGGTGGGCGAAGCGTTCATGCGCGCCAAGGAACCCGGCGAGGCCCTTGCTGCGTTGTTCCAATGAGCCGGGCCGATCCGCTGTCGAGCAGCGACCCCGCCGATTGGCCCGTGGCACCGGGCTGGCAACCGCTGGTCGACGAATTTTTCAGTGGCGCCGTGGGCGGGAAGCTGCAGGGCTTCCTGCGCGAGCGCATCGACGCCGGCACGGTGATCTTTCCGCCGCAGCCCTTGCGTGCGCTCGAACTGACGCCGCCCGACGATGTGCGCGTGGTGATCCTGGGGCAGGACCCGTACCACGGGCGCGGTCAGGCCGAAGGGCTGGCGTTCTCGGTGGCGCCCGGCGTGGCGCTGCCGCCGTCGCTGCGCAACATCTTCAAGGAGCTGCAGCGCGACCTGGGCGAGGCGCCACCGGCGTTCCCGAACCCGGGTGGCAGCCTGGTGAAGTGGGCGACCCACGGCGTGCTGCTGCTCAACACCTGCCTGACCGTGGAAGAGGCGCAACCGGCCAGCCATGCCGGCAAAGGCTGGGAAGTGCTGACCGACGCGGTGATTCGCCGTGTTTCGGATGGCGCGAAACCTGTTGTTTTTATGCTATGGGGTGCGCACGCCCAGAGTAAGCGTGCATTGATCGACGTTGCGCGCCATAGGGTGCTGATGTCGAATCATCCGTCCCCGCTTTCCGCGCTGCGCGCGCCGGTGCCGTTCATCGGCTGCGGACATTTCTCGGAAGCACGTGCCTGGCGCGAGGCGCAGCGGGCCGAGGGCTGAAGTTGTTGGACAATCGAAGGATTCGCTCCTCGATCGGTTCTCCAGCATCTTCGTGATGCCGGATTTCTGGGTAGTCACGGAAACGTGCTATATTTCGAGGCTCGCCGGAGAGGTGGCCGAGTGGTTAATGGCAGCAGACTGTAAATCTGCCCTCTTACGAGTACGCTGGTTCGAATCCAGCCCTCTCCACCAGCGATGAATTTGGTTTCTAAGAGCGATTGGATCTAGCGCTTTGGGTGCCTTGAAGTGCCCCCGATGCGGGAGTAGTTCAATGGTAGAACCCCAGCCTTCCAAGCTGATGACGCGGGTTCGATTCCCGTCTCCCGCTCCAGAGACTCGGTTCGTTGTTGAAGCGATGTGAATTCGTAACTTTGTTACAAAAAGCCCTTTTGGCTCAGTGGTAGAGCACCCCCTTGGTAAGGGGGAGGTCGCGGGTCCGATTCCCGCAAAGGGCACCAGTTTTTTGGGGGTTGCAAATGCAGCATTGCAACCCAACTGCATACGTTGAAAACGTTTTTTTCGGAGTCGAAAAATGGCAAAAGGTAAATTCACCCGCACCAAGCCGCACGTCAACGTGGGCACGATCGGTCACGTCGACCACGGCAAGACCACGCTGACGGCTGCAATCGCAACCGTTCTGTCGGCCAAGTTCGGCGGCGAAGCGAAGGCGTACGACCAGATCGACGCAGCGCCTGAAGAAAAGGCCCGCGGCATCACGATCAACACCGCGCACGTCGAGTACGAAACGGCCAACCGCCACTACGCACACGTCGACTGCCCCGGTCACGCCGACTATGTGAAGAACATGATCACGGGCGCCGCTCAAATGGACGGCGCCATTCTGGTGTGCTCGGCCGCTGACGGCCCGATGCCCCAGACCCGTGAACACATCCTGCTGGCTCGCCAGGTGGGTGTGGGTTACATCATCGTTTTCCTGAACAAGTGCGACATGGTCGACGACGCCGAGCTGCTCGAACTCGTTGAAATGGAAGTGCGCGAGCTGCTGGACAAGTACGACTTCCCAGGCGACGACACCCCGATCATTCACGGCTCGGCCAAGCTCGCCCTCGAAGGCGACAAGGGCAAGCTGGGCGAAGAAGCCATCATGAAGCTGGCTGAAGCGCTGGACACGTACATCCCGACGCCCGAGCGCGCCGTGGACGGCACGTTCCTGATGCCCGTGGAAGACGTGTTCTCGATCTCGGGTCGCGGCACTGTCGTGACCGGCGCCGTCGAGCGTGGCGTGATCAAGGTCGGCGAAGAAATCGAAATCGTGGGCATTCGCCCGACGGTCAAGACCATCTGCACCGGCGTGGAAATGTTCCGCAAGCTGCTGGACCAAGGTCAAGCTGGCGACAACGTCGGCGTGCTGCTGCGCGGCACGAAGCGCGAAGAAGTCGAACGCGGCCAAGTGCTGTGCAAGCCCGGCTCGATCAAGCCGCACGTGCACTTCACGGCCGAGGTGTATGTCCTGTCGAAGGACGAAGGCGGCCGTCACACGCCGTTCTTCAACAACTACCGTCCGCAGTTCTACTTCCGCACGACGGACGTGACCGGCGCGATCGAGTTGCCCGCAGACAAGGAAATGGTCATGCCTGGCGACAACGTCAGCATCACCGTGAAGCTGATCAACCCGATCGCGATGGAAGAAGGCCTGCGCTTCGCCATCCGTGAAGGCGGCCGTACCGTGGGTTCGGGCGTTGTGGCCAAGATCCTCGACATCTAAGTCGAGCGTAAAGAGTACCGGAGGGGTATAGCTCAATTGGCAGAGCGTCGGTCTCCAAAACCGAAGGTTGTAGGTTCGATTCCTACTGCCCCTGCCACCTAGGTGGCACCCCGAAAAAAGCCCGTCGTGTCCCGACGGGCTTCGGCGTCTGAAAAGACGCATTGAATTGAAGGCCTCAGGGTCACAGGAAATCAGCCAAACATGGCCACTTCTCAAATCGAAACCGTGAGCACTGGTGCCGACAAGGCCAAACTGGCCGTGGCGGTCGTGCTGGCAGTGGGCGCCATCGTGGCGTTCTATCTGCTGTCGCGCCAAGGCTCGCTGGTGCAGTGGGCCGCGCTGCTCGTGGGTCTGGCTGCCGCGGTGGCTGCTTTCGGCAGTTCGGAGAATGGTCGCCAGTTGTGGGCCTTTGGCCGCGACTCATGGCGCGAGGTCAAGAAGGTCGTGTGGCCGACCCGCAAGGAAGCGATGCAGATGACGGCCTATGTGTTCGCCTTCGTGGCGATCATGTCCGTCTTCCTCTGGCTCACCGACAAGACGCTCGAATGGGTGTTTTTCGACCTCATTCTGGGCTGGAGAAAATAAGCAATGACCGACGACGCAGTTGAAACCACGCCGCAAGAGGAAATCAATCCTCTGCTGGCCCCCGCCGCCAACCCCGATCTGCGTTGGTACGTGGTGCATGCCTATTCGGGCATGGAAAAGGCCGTCGAGCGAAACATTCTCGAGCGCATCAACCGCGCCGGCATGCAGGACAAGTTCGGCCGCATCCTGGTTCCGACCGAAGAAGTGGTCGAAATCAAGAACGGCCAGAAGCGCACCACCGAGCGTCGTTTCTTCCCCGGCTACGTGCTGGTCGAAATGATCATGGACGACGAGAGCTGGCACCTAGTGAAGCACACCAACAAGGTGACGGGTTTCGTGGGCGGCGCCAAGAACCGTCCGGCTCCGATCTCGCAAAAAGAGGTCGAGGACATCGTCAACCAGATGCAGCAGGGCACCGAGAAGCCGCGCCACAAGGTCGAGTTCACCGTGGGTGAGTTCGTGCGCGTCAAGGAAGGCCCGTTCACCGACTTCAATGGCACGGTGGAAGACGTCAACTACGAGAAGAGCAAGGTCAGCGTGTCGGTCATGATTTTTGGCCGCGCGACGCCTGTGGAACTCGAATTCAGCCAAGTCGAGAAGACCTGAGCCGAGGGCTGAAAGGCCCGCCCCATTTCCGGCTGCGCGCTGTCCGACTCGGCGCGCGGCCTTGATCTCGAAGAGTCGTTCAACCCCGGGGAGCTGCGGCCGCAAGCCAAGGCGATATCACCCGCAAGGAGCAAAGCATGGCGAAAAAAATCGTCGGCTTCATCAAGCTGCAAGTACCAGCTGGTAAGGCCAACCCGTCACCACCCATCGGTCCCGCACTGGGCCAGCGTGGTTTGAACATCATGGAGTTCTGCAAGGCGTTCAACGCGCAGACCCAAGGCGTCGAGCCGGGTCTGCCGCTGCCGGTGGTCATCACCGCGTTCGCTGACAAGAGCTTCACCTTCATCATCAAGACGCCCCCGGCGGTCACCTTGATCAAGAAGGCCATCAAGCTGGACAAGGGTTCGGCCACGCCGCAATCCGTCAAGGTTGGCAAGATCACGCGCGCTCAGCTCGAAGACATCGCCAAGGCCAAGATGAAGGACCTGACTGCAGCCGATCTGGATGCAGCCGTTCGTACCATCGCCGGCTCTGCCCGTTCGATGGGCGTGACTGTGGAGGGCGTGTAAATGTCCAAGATCACCAAGAAGCAAAAGTCGTTCGAAGGCAAGGTCGACAGCAACAAGCTGTACGCCCTGGCTGACGCCATCGTCATCGTCAAGGACGCGGCCACCGCCAAGTTCGACGAATCGATCGACGTGGCCGTGCAACTCGGCATCGACGCGAAGAAGTCCGACCAGGTCGTGCGTGGCGCCGTCGTGCTGCCCAACGGCACCGGCAAGACCAAGCGCGTGGCTGTGTTCGCCCAAGGCGCCAAGGCTGAAGAAGCCAAGGCCGCCGGCGCCGACATCGTCGGCATGGACGACCTGGCTGCCATGGTCAAGGCTGGCGACATGCCTTTCGACGTCGTGATCGCTGCCCCTGACGCCATGCGCGTCGTCGGTACGCTCGGTCAGATCCTCGGCCCGCGTGGTTTGATGCCCAACCCCAAGGTTGGCACCGTGACCCCGGACGTCGCCACGGCCGTGAAGAACGCCAAGGCTGGCCAGGTTCAGTTCCGCGTCGACAAGGCCGGCATCATCCACGGCACGATCGGGCGTCGCTCGTTCGACAACGACAAGCTGCAAGGCAACCTCGTCGCGCTGATCGACGCACTGGTCAAGGCCAAGCCGGCGACCAGCAAGGGCGTGTTCCTTCGCAAGGTGGCTGTGTCGTCGACCATGGGTCTGGGTGTCCGCGTGGACACGCAAACCATCTCGGCGAGCTGAAGAGATTTGCTCCGCCCCTAGCCTGACGGTGAAAGGGTGGAGCGGATGTGGTGGGCTGCGGCGGCTTCGGTTGCCGCAGGCCATCCAAGACCGCTGGTGTGCAGGGCGCTGCACTTAATGGCCGGATCGCTCCTTCCGGTATCCAGCGCAGATGGCGATCCCACTGCAAGGAATTTGAATTTTGTTCCGAAACAGTTGGTCGCTGCATGAAGCGCGATCCCAGGCCCCGGCCGAAGATCGCATTAAAAGGAGTAGACCTTGAGTCTGAATCGCAGTGAGAAAGAAGCGGTCATCAGTGATGTGACCAGCCTCGCCGCAAAAGCTCAAACGCTCGTGCTGGCGGAATACCGTGGCATCACGGTTGCCGATATGACCAAACTGCGTACCGAAGCGCGCAGCAAGGGTGTGACTCTCAGCGTGTTCAAGAACACGCTGGCACGCCGTGCTGTTGTCGGTAGCGCATTCGAAGTCATTGGCGACCAGATGACCGGTCCGCTGATCTACGGCTTTTCCGAAGACGCAGTGGCCGCCGCCAAGGTGGTGGCCGACTTCGCGAAGACCAACGACAAGTTGGTGATTCGCGTGGGTGCGTTTGGCGGCAAGGTCCTGGACGTGAACGGCGTGAAGCAACTCGCAAGCATCCCTTCCAAGGAAGTGCTGCTGGCGCAATTGCTGGGCTTGATGCAATCCCCCATTTCCCGTACGGCACGCGTTCTCGCGGCGCTGGCCGCGAAGCGTGGCGAAGGCGAAGCTGCACCCGTCGCAGATGCACCGGCCGAAGAAGCGCAGGCTGCTTAAGCCTCGCGTTTGAAGTATTCAACCCAATTGTTAGGAAACAAAAATGGCATTCGATAAAGACGCATTTCTGACCGCGCTCGACAGCATGACGGTCCTGGAACTCAACGAGCTGGTGAAAGCCATCGAAGAGAAGTTTGGCGTGAGCGCTGCCGCCATGGCAGGCCCCGCATCTGCAGGCCCCGCCGCCGCAGTCGCCGAAGAGCAAACCGAATTCAACGTCATGCTGACGGAAGTCGGCGCGAACAAGGTGTCGGTCATCAAGGCCGTGCGCGAAATCACGGGCCTGGGCCTCAAGGAAGCCAAGGATCTGGTGGAAGCCGCTCCCAAGGCTGTCAAGGAAGCCCTGTCCAAGGCTGACGCTGAAGCTGCAAAGAAGAAGCTGGAAGAGGCCGGCGCCAAGGTGGAACTGAAGTAATTCAGACCCCCTAGAGGGCTGGAGGTGCCTGAAAAGGCCCTCCAGCCTTTGCCGCTTTCAGAGCGCACCCAAAAGCTGCCCAAACCAAGCAGCTTTTGAGTGTCTTCTGACCCCGACTGCAGAAGACCCCTTGGTTCGGGTGATGTGCAATGCATCGCCGTCCGCCAACGGCTGGTAGTGGCCAGCCGCCAAGGAGCAGGGGTGCTTAGGCACCCGCCCCAAGTCGCTGAAGATCTCAAGCCCCGGAGCTCTCATGGCCCAATCGTCCGCGTACAGTTACACCGAACGCAAGCGCATCCGAAAAAGTTTCGGTAACCGCGACAGCGTCGTCGAAATTCCCTACCTGCTGCAGATGCAGAAAGACGCGTACACCGCGTTCCTGCAAGCCGGCATCGCTCCCAAACAGCGCACCGTCGAAGGCCTGCAGGCCGCGTTCGACGCCGCTTTCCCCATCGTCTCGCACAACGGTTTTGTCGAGATGAAGTTCCTCGAGTACAACCTGGCGAAGCCGGCGTTCGACGTGCGTGAGTGCCAGACCCGTGGTCTGACCTTTGCCTCGGCCGTGCGCGCCAAGGTGCAGCTCATCATCTATGACCGCGAGTCGTCGACGTCGCAGTCCAAGGTGGTCAAGGAAGTGAAGGAACAAGAGGTCTACATGGGCGAAGTGCCGCTCATGACCGAAAAGGGTTCCTTCATCATCAACGGCACGGAACGCGTGATCGTTTCGCAGCTGCACCGTTCGCCGGGCGTGTTCTTCGAACACGACAAGGGCAAGACGCACAGCTCGGGCAAGCTGCTGTTCTCGGCCCGCGTGATTCCTTACCGCGGTTCGTGGCTCGACTTCGAGTTCGACCCGAAGGACATGCTGTACTTCCGCGTGGACCGTCGCCGCAAGATGCCGGTCACGATCCTGCTGAAGGCCATTGGCCTGAACCCGGAATCGATCCTCGCGAACTTCTTCGTGAACGACAACTTCCGCCTGATGGACAGCGGCGCGCAGATGGAGTTCGTCTCCGAGCGCCTGCGCGGCGAAGTCGCGCGCTTCGACATCACCGACAAGTCGGGCAAGGTCGTGGTCGCCAAGGACAAGCGCGTCACCGCGCGCCACACGCGCGAGCTCGAGCAGGGCGGCACCACGCACATCAGCGTGCCGGAAGACTTTCTGGTCGGCCGCGTCATCGCTCGCAACATCGTGGAAGCCGACTCGGGTGAGATCCTGGCCAAGGCCAACGACGAGCTGACCGAAGCGCTGCTGAAGAAGCTGCGCACCTCCGGCGTGCAAGACGTTCAGGTGATCTACACCAACGAACTCGACCAGGGCGCGTACATCTCGCAGACCCTGCGCATCGACGAAACGGTCGACGAATTTGCCGCACGCGTGGCCATCTACCGCATGATGCGCCCCGGCGAGCCGCCGACCGAAGACGCAGTGCAGGCCCTGTTCCAGCGCCTGTTCTACAACCCGGACACGTACGACCTGTCGCGCGTGGGCCGCATGAAGTTCAACGCCAAGGTCGGCCGCGACGAATCCACCGGCCCGATGGTGCTGACCAACGAAGACATCCTGGCCGTGGTCAAGATTCTGGTGGACCTGCGCAACGGCAATGGCGAAGTCGACGACATCGATCACCTGGGCAACCGCCGCGTGCGTTGCGTCGGCGAACTGGCCGAAAACCAGTACCGCACCGGCCTGGCACGTATCGAGAAGGCCGTGAAGGAACGTCTGGGTCAGGCCGAGCAAGAGCCGCTGATGCCGCACGACCTGATCAACAGCAAGCCGATCTCGGCCGCGCTGAAGGAATTCTTCGGCGCGTCGCAGCTGTCGCAGTTCATGGACCAGACGAACCCGCTGTCCGAAATCACCCACAAGCGCCGCGTGTCGGCTCTTGGCCCGGGCGGTTTGACGCGTGAACGTGCAGGCTTCGAAGTGCGTGACGTGCACGTGACCCATTACGGTCGCGTGTGCCCTATCGAAACGCCTGAAGGCCCGAACATCGGCCTGATCAACTCGCTGGCCCTGTATGCCCGCCTGAACGAATACGGTTTCATCGAGACGCCGTACCGTCGCGTGGTGGACAGCAAGGTCACGATGGACATCGACTACCTGTCGGCCATCGAAGAAGGCAAGTACGTCATCGCCCAGGCCAATGCGGCCCTGGACAAGGACGGCGTGCTGACCGGCGACCTGGTTTCCGCGCGTGAAGCCGGCGAATCGATCCTGGTGGGTGCAGAACGCATCCAGTACATGGACGTGTCGCCCGCGCAGATCGTCTCGGTGGCTGCATCGCTCGTGCCGTTCCTTGAGCACGATGACGCGAACCGCGCACTGATGGGCGCCAACATGCAGCGTCAGGCCGTGCCTGTGCTGCGCCCTGAAAAGCCGATGGTCGGTACCGGTATCGAGCGCGTTTCCGCGGTCGACTCGGGCACCGTGGTCACGGCCACCCGTGGCGGTATCGTCGACTACGTCGATGCGACCCGTGTCGTGGTGCGCGTGAACGACGCCGAAGCGGCAGCCGGTGAAGTGGGTGTGGACATCTACAACCTGATCAAGTATCAGCGTTCGAACCAGAACACCAACATTCACCAGCGCCCCATCGTCAAGCGCGGCGACAAGATCGCCAAGGGCGACGTGGTGGCCGACGGTGCATCGACCGACCTCGGCGAACTGGCCCTCGGCCAGAACATGCTGATCGCGTTCATGCCGTGGAACGGCTACAACTTCGAAGACTCGATCCTGATCTCCGAACGCGTCGTTGCCGAAGACCGCTACACCTCGATCCACATCGAGGAACTGGTGGTGATGGCTCGCGACACCAAGCTGGGTGCCGAAGAAATCACGCGCGACATCCCGAACCTGGCCGAGCAGCAGCTCAACCGCCTCGACGAATCCGGCATCATTTATGTCGGCGCCGAAGTGCAGCCGGGCGACACGCTGGTGGGCAAGGTCACGCCGAAGGGCGAGACCACGCTGACGCCTGAAGAGAAGCTGCTTCGCGCCATCTTCGGCGAGAAGGCTTCCGACGTGAAGGACACCTCGCTGCGTGTCGACCAGGGCTCGCAAGGCACCGTGATCGACGTGCAGGTCTTCACCCGCGAAGGCATCACGCGCGACAAGCGCGCCCAGCAGATCATCGACGACGAGCTCAAGCGCTTCCGCCTCGACCTGAACGACCAGCTTCGCATCGTCGAAGCCGATGCGTTCGACCGTATCGAGAAGCTGCTGACCGGCAAGGTCGCCAACGGCGGCCCGAACAAGCTGGCCAAGGGCACCAAGCTCGACAAGGCCTACCTGTCGTCGGTCGAGAAGTTCCACTGGTTCGACATTCGCCCGGCGGACGACGAAGTGGCCACGCAGCTCGAGTCGATCAAGAACTCGTTGGAGCAGACGCGCCACAGCTTCGACCTCGCGTTCGAAGAAAAGCGCAAGAAGCTCACGCAGGGCGACGAGTTGCCTGCGGGCGTGCTCAAGATGGTCAAGGTCTACCTGGCCGTCAAGCGCCGCCTGCAACCCGGCGACAAGATGGCCGGGCGCCACGGCAACAAGGGTGTGGTGTCCAAGATCGTTCCGGTCGAAGACATGCCCCACATGGCCGACGGCACGCCGTGCGACATCTGCCTGAACCCGCTGGGCGTGCCTTCGCGGATGAACGTGGGCCAGGTGCTCGAAGTGCACTTGGGCTGGGCCGGCAAGGGCATTGGCCAGCGCATCGGCGACATGCTGCAGCAAGAGACCAAGGTGCTCGAACTGCGCAAGTTCATGGAGCAGCTGTACAACGGCTCGGGCCGCAAGGAAGACATCGGCTCGCTGAGCGACACCGAACTGCTCGAGATGGCGGCGAACCTGCAGAACGGCGCGACCTTCGCGACGCCTGTGTTCGACGGCGCATCGGAAGAAGAAATCCGCGGCATGCTCAAGCTCGCCTACCCGGACGACATCTCCAAGATCAAGGGCCTGACCGACACGCGCACCCAGGCGTATCTGTACGACGGACGCACCGGCGACCAGTTCGATCGCCCGGTCACCATCGGCTACATGCACTTCTTGAAGCTGCACCATTTGGTGGACGACAAGATGCACGCACGCTCGACCGGTCCGTACTCGCTGGTCACGCAGCAACCGCTGGGCGGCAAGGCCCAGTTCGGTGGCCAGCGCTTCGGTGAAATGGAAGTGTGGGCGCTGGAAGCCTACGGCGCCGCCTACGTCCTGCAGGAAATGCTGACGGTGAAGTCCGACGACGTTGTGGGCCGTACCAAGGTCTACGAGAGCATCGTCAAGGGCGAACACTCCATCGAAGCCGGCATGCCGGAATCGTTCAATGTGCTGGTCAAGGAAATTCGTTCCCTGGGCCTGGACATCGAACTCGAACGTTCTTAAGCGACAAGGAAAGAGTCACATGAAGTCATTACTCGACCTGTTCAAGCAATTCACGCCCGATGAGCATTTCGATGCCATCAAGATCGGCATGGCTTCGCCCGAAAAGATCCGCTCGTGGTCTTTCGGCGAAGTGAAGAAGCCAGAAACGATCAACTACCGCACGTTCAAGCCCGAGCGCGACGGTCTGTTCTGCGCCAAGATCTTCGGCCCCATCAAGGACTACGAGTGCCTGTGCGGCAAGTACAAGCGCCTGAAGCACCGCGGCGTGATCTGCGAGAAGTGCGGCGTTGAAGTCACGCAGACCAAGGTGCGTCGCGAACGCATGGGTCACATCGACCTGGCCGCGCCCTGCGCCCACATCTGGTTCCTGAAGTCGCTGCCTTCGCGTCTGGGCCTGGTGCTGGACATGACGCTGCGCGACATCGAACGCGTGCTGTATTTCGAAGCGTACGTGATCACCGACCCCGGCATGACCCCGCTGAAGAAGTTCGGCATCATGTCCGAGGACGACTACGACGCCAAGCGCAAGGAATTCGGCGACGAATTCGTTGCCAAGATGGGCGCTGAAGGCATCAAGGACCTGCTGGAAGGCATCGAGCTCGACAGCGAGATCGAACGCCTGCGCGGCGACCTGACCGGCTCCGAAGTCAAGGTCAAGAAGAACTCCAAGCGCCTGAAGGTGCTGGAAGCCTTCCGCAAGTCGGGCATCAAGCCCAACTGGATGGTGCTGGAAGTGCTGCCCGTGCTGCCGCCGGACCTGCGTCCGCTGGTGCCACTGGACGGCGGCCGCTTTGCGACCTCCGACCTGAACGACCTGTACCGCCGCGTCATCAACCGCAATTCGCGTCTGCGCCGCCTGCTGGAGCTGAAGGCTCCGGAAATCATTGCGCGCAACGAAAAGCGGATGCTGCAAGAAGCAGTGGACTCGCTGCTGGACAACGGCCGTCGCGGCAAGGCCATGACGGGCGCCAACAAGCGCGCACTCAAGTCGCTGGCCGACATGATCAAGGGCAAGAGCGGCCGCTTCCGCCAGAATCTGCTGGGCAAGCGCGTCGACTACTCGGGCCGTTCGGTCATCGTGGTGGGCCCGACGCTCAAGCTGCATCAGTGCGGCCTGCCCAAGCTGATGGCGCTCGAGCTGTTCAAGCCTTTCATCTTCTCGCGCCTGGAAGCCATGGGCATCGCGACGACGATCAAGGCTGCCAAGAAGGAAGTCGAATCGGGCACGCCGGTGGTCTGGGACATCCTGGAAGAGGTCATCAAGGAACATCCGGTCATGCTGAACCGTGCGCCCACGCTGCACCGTTTGGGCATCCAGGCCTTCGAACCCATCCTGATCGAAGGCAAGGCGATTCAGCTGCACCCGCTCGTTTGCGCGGCATTCAACGCCGACTTCGACGGCGACCAGATGGCCGTTCACGTGCCGCTGTCGGTGGAAGCACAAATGGAAGCCCGCACGCTGATGCTGGCCTCCAACAACGTGCTGTTCCCGGCGTCGGGCGAACCGTCGATCGTTCCTTCGCAGGACGTGGTGCTGGGTCTGTACTACACGACCCGCGACCGCATCAACGCCAAGGGCGAGGGCCTGATCTTCTCCGACATCGGTGAAGTGCAGCGCGCGCTGGACGCCAACGAAGTCGAGCTCGCAGCCAAGGTGGCAGTGCGCATCACGGAGTACACCAAGGACAAGGAAACCGGCGTGTTCACGCCGTCGATTTCCCTGGTGGACACCACCGTGGGCCGCGCCCTGCTGTCGGAGATCCTGCCGAAGGGCCTGCCGTTCTCCAACATGAACAAGGCGCTGAAGAAGAAGGAAATTTCCAAGCTCATCAACGTCTCGTTCCGCAAGTGCGGCCTGAAAGAGACCGTCGTGTTCGCCGACAAGCTGCTGCAAAACGGCTTCCGTCTGGCGACCAAGGCCGGCATTTCTATCGCGATCGACGACATGCTGGTGCCCGCTGAAAAGCACGGCATCATCGAGCGCTCCGCCAAGGAAGTGAAGGAGATCGAACAGCAGTACGTGTCCGGTCTGGTCACCTCCGGCGAACGCTACAACAAGGTGGTGGACATCTGGGGCAAGGCCGGCGACGAAGTGTCGAAGGTCATGATGGCCAAGCTGTCCAAGCAGAGGGTCATCGACCGCCACGGCAAGGAAGTCGAGCAGGAGTCGTTCAACTCCATCTACATGATGGCCGACTCCGGCGCCCGCGGTTCCGCAGCGCAGATTCGCCAGGTGGCCGGCATGCGGGGCCTGATGGCCAAGCCTGACGGCTCGATCATCGAGACGCCCATTACCGCGAACTTCCGCGAAGGCCTGAACGTGCTGGAGTACTTCATCTCCACCCACGGTGCCCGCAAGGGTCTGGCCGACACGGCGCTGAAGACGGCGAACTCGGGTTACCTGACCCGTCGTCTGGTCGACGTGACGCAAGACTTGGTCGTGACCGAGCAAGACTGCGGTACGCACGGCGGTTACCTGATGCGCGCCATCGTCGAAGGCGGTGAAGTGATCGAGTCGCTGCGCGACCGTATCCTTGGCCGCTCGGCTGCGGACGACGTGCTGCACCCGGAAAACCGTTCGGTGCTGCTGAAGGCCGGCGAGATGTTCGACGAAGACAACATCGAAGTCCTGGAAGCCCAGGGCGTCGACGAAGTCAAGGTGCGCACCGCGCTGACCTGCGAAACCCGCTTCGGCATCTGCGCGACCTGCTATGGCCGCGACCTGGGCCGCGGCGGCCTGATCAACATCGGCGAAGCCGTCGGTGTGATCGCTGCGCAGTCCATCGGTGAACCCGGCACGCAGCTGACGATGCGTACCTTCCACATCGGTGGTGCCGCTTCGCGCGCTGCCATCGCTTCGAGCGTGGAAGCCAAGTCGACCGGTTCGATCGGCTTCAACGCCACGATGCGCTACGTGACCAACAGCAAGAGCGACCTGGTCGTGATTTCGCGTTCGGGCGAGATCGTCATTCATGACGAGCACGGCCGTGAGCGCGAACGTCACAAGGTGCCGTACGGCGCGATCCTGGCCGTCAAGGCCGACCAGCAGATCAAGGCCGGCCACGTGCTTGCCAACTGGGATCCGCTGACGCGCCCGATCATTACCGAGTTCGCCGGCAAGACGCAGTTCGAAAACGTCGAGGAAGGCCTCACGGTTGCCAAGCAGGTGGACGAAGTGACCGGTCTGTCGACCCTGGTGGTGATCGACCCGAAGCGCCGCGGCGCCGCCAAGGTCGTTCGCCCGCAGGTGAAGCTGATCGACGCACAAGGCCAGGAAGTGAAGATCCCCGGCACCGACCACTCGGTGACGATCGGCTTCCCCATCGGCTCGCTGGTGCAGATCCGCGACGGCCAGGACGTGGGCCCCGGCGAAGTGCTGGCCCGTATTCCGGTCGAAGGCCAGAAGACGCGCGACATCACCGGCGGTCTGCCGCGTGTGGCCGAGCTGTTCGAAGCCCGTTCGCCGAAGGACAAGGGCATGCTGGCCGAAATGACCGGTACCGTGTCGTTCGGTAAAGAGACCAAGGGCAAGATTCGCCTGCAGATCACCGACCCCGAAGGCGGCGTCTACGAAGACCTCGTGCCGAAGGAAAAGAACATCCTGGTGCACGAAGGCCAGGTGGTGAACAAGGGTGAGTCCGTGGTCGACGGCCCGGCGGATCCGCAGGACATCCTGCGCCTGCTGGGTTCGGAAGAACTGGCGCGCTACATCGTGGACGAAGTGCAGGACGTGTACCGCTTGCAGGGTGTGAAGATCAACGACAAGCACATCGAGGTGATCGTTCGCCAGATGCTGCGCCGCGTGGTGGTCGACAACATCGGCGAGACGAACTACATCTCCGGCGAACAGGTCGAACGCAGCGAAATGCTCAACACCAACGACGCCCTGCGCGCCGAAGGCAAGATCCCCGCGACGTTCACCAACCTGCTGCTGGGTATCACGAAGGCGTCGCTGTCGACGGACTCGTTCATCTCGGCTGCTTCGTTCCAGGAAACGACGCGCGTGCTGACCGAAGCCGCCATCATGGGCAAGCGCGACGAGCTGCGCGGTCTGAAGGAAAACGTGATCGTCGGCCGCCTGATTCCCGCAGGCACCGGCATGGCGTACCACCAGGCACGCCGGGCCAAGGACGCGATGGACGACGCCGAGCGCCGCGCCATTGCCGAGTCGGAAGCTGCCGACATGGCCGCCTCCCACGAGAGCAGCGAAGCAGTGACCACGGTGGACGCCAGCGAAGGCGCCGCGACCGAATAACTGGTTAGCATCACCGGCCATGACCGGTACACACGCCCCCCGACCGTCCCCGGTCGGGGGGCGTTTTTCTTTGTGTTTTGCATGAGGCCTTGTTGTCGATGAGTGTGTTGCCCGAATCGCTGGTCAGCTGGATCGCCGTGGCGGTGCTGCTGTTCTGGTTTGTCGGCGCCTACAACCGGTTGGTGCGTTTGCGCGCGACCGTGCTGCAGGCCTACGGCGCGCTCGACGCGGCCCTGAGCAAGCAACTGGATTTCGTGCAGGCCAGCATTGCCGCTGCGCCGGTGGAGGCGGTGCTCAACGAGTCGCTGTCGTCCATTGCGCCGCTGCAGGCCGCCACCACCCAGCTGTCGACCTTGCTGGGCGCCACCCGGCTGCATCCGCTCGATGCCGGCGGCATGGCGGCACTGGCCACCGCGCTGCAGGTGTGGATCGGCGCATGGCGGCGCCAGCACCCGGACGACGTGACGGTGTTCGACGCCGACGGCACGCTGTCGCGCCCGGCGCCGTTGGTGGCGGGCTCCGCGGGCGCGCTTTCCGGCGCGGCGGAGCCGATCGCCTGGCCCGAGCCGTCGGCGGCGGCGGAGATTGCGCGCAACCAGTTCAACCTGGCGGTGGCGCAGTACAACGCGGCCATTGCGCAGTTTCCTGCGTTGCTGGTGGCATGGGCCGTGCGTCTGCGTGCGGCCGCGCCGTTGCGCTGAGTACGCGCTGAGCTTGCCCTTTTCTTTCCATTGCGCGGCGTCCGGCCTTGCGGTCGCCCGTTACCATCGCCCCAACTTGTCCGACCTACATTCCGATTCTCCCCATAGCAGCAGCGGCTCGCCGTCGCTGCAACCCCCGCTCTGGCGGCAACTGCAGCTGACCGCGGTGGCGCTGGCGTCGGTGCGCGCCGGCACCTCCGGCTCGGTCGCGTTCGAGGCGGTCGAGCCCGCCCTGCGCCCCGGCGTGCAGGCGCTCGGCTTCCAGGTGCTGCGCTGGCTCGGCCGTGCCGAGGCGCTGCGCCGCCACCTGGCCAAGCGCACGCCGCCGCCGCTGCCCGATGCCCTGCTGTGCACCGCGCTGGCGCTGGCCTGGGACACCGAGCGCGCCCCGTACGAGCCGTTCACGCTGGTCGACCAAGCGGTGGAAGCCGCCAAGCGCAATCCCGCCACGCGGGCGCAGGCCAGCTTCATCAACGCCTGCCTGCGGCGCTTTCTGCGCGAGCGCGACGAGCTGGTGGCCATCACCGACAGCGAACCCGTCGCGCAGTGGAACCATCCACGCTGGTGGATCGAGCGCCTCAAGCGCGACCATCCGCGCGAGTGGCAGCGCGTGCTGAGCGCCGACAACGCGCAAGCGCCGATGACCTTGCGGGTCAATGCCCAGAAGTCGACGCCCGCGTCGTACCTGGTGGAGCTGGAGACCGTGGGCCTGGCCGCCACGCGCGTCGGCCCGTTCGGCCTGCAACTGGCGCGCGCCCGACCGGTGCAGCAGCTGCCCGGTTTCGCGGGCGGCGCCAGTTCGGTGCAGGACGCCGCCGCGCAAATGGCTGCGCCACTGCTGCTCGAAGGCTTGCTCGAAGGTCGGCCGGCAACAGGCGCAGCGGCCCCGCTGCGCGTGCTCGACGCCTGTGCCGCGCCGGGCGGCAAGACAGCGCATTTGCTTGAGTTGGCCGGCCCCGACGCGATCGAGGTCACCGCCATCGAGGTCGATGCCACGCGCAGCCGCCGCATCGACGAAACCCTGGCGCGCATCGGCATGAAGGCCAAGGTGCTGGTGGCCGACGCGGCGCGACCCGCCCAGTGGTGGGACGGCACGCCGTTCGACGCCATCCTGCTCGACGCACCGTGCACCGCTTCGGGCATCGTGCGCCGCCATCCCGACGTTCGCTGGCTGCGCCGCGAGAGCGACACCGCGCAGCTTGCCACCCAGCAGGCCGCGCTGCTGTCGGCGCTCTGGCCGCTCGTGAAGCCCGGCGGCCGTCTCCTTTACTGCACCTGCTCCGTGTTCCGCGAAGAAGGTTCGCAACAAATTGATGCGTTTCTTGTACACAACACCGACGCACGTTTGCTGCCGTCCCCCGGCCATTTGCTGCCCCAAAACGGGTCGAACGGCCGCAGCGTCCCGGACAATCCCCTGGGTGACCACGACGGTTTCTTCTACGCCCTGCTCGAAAAGCGCTCGCTCTGAGCTGCGCCGGCCCGCGCTGCTGGCCGTGCTGCTCTGGGTGTGGGTGCTGTGCATGGCATGGCTGCCTGCCCCGGTGGCGGCGCAGGGGCGCAGCGGCGCATCGGCATCTATCACCCAGATGCGCCTGGAGCAGGCCGACGACGGCGTGTATTTCAGTGCGGCCGTGCAGTTCGAACTGCCCACGCTGGTGGAGGACGTGCTCGAGAAGGGCATTGCCATCTATTTCGTGGCCGAGGCCGAGATCTTTCAGGAGCGCTGGTACTGGACCGACCGCAAGGTTGCCCAGGTCACGCGCCACATGCGGCTGGCCTACCAGCCCCTGACGCGGCGCTGGCGCCTGAATGTGTCGGCGGCGCCCATGACCGGCGCGGCCGGCCTGGGCATTTCGCTGAACCAGAACTTCGACACACTCAGCGACGCGCTGGACGCCATCAAGCGCGTCGGGCGGCTGCGGCTGGGCGACACGGCCGAAGTCGGCGAAGACCCGTTGCACCAGGTCACCTTCCGTTTCCGGCTCGACACGTCGCAGCTGCCGCGCCCGTTCCAGATCGGCGTGGTGGGGCAGTCCGACTGGAACATTGCCGCCGAACGCACGGCCCGGCTTGCGCTGGAGAAAGACAAGTGAGCACTTCCGGGCGCAGCGGCATAGCTGCCACGCCGGCCGCGAGCCGCACGCGCGCCATGCGCTGGGCTGTGGGCGTGGGTGCCGCGCTGGTCACGGCCATCGGGCTGGTGCTGATCTTCCTGCTGGCGCAGGCCACCAACAACCGCGCGCTGTACGAACGCTATTACGTGCGCCTGTTCGGCATCAACGTGGTGGTGGCGGTGCTGCTGGTGCTGGTGATCGGCTGGGTCGCGTTTCGCCTGCTGCGGCGGCTGCGCCAGGGCAAGTTCGGCAGCCGGCTGCTCATCAAGCTCGCGGCCATCTTCGCGCTGGTGGGCGTGGTGCCGGGGGCGCTGGTCTATGTGGTGTCCTACCAGTTCGTCGCGCGCTCCATCGAAAGCTGGTTCGACGTCAAGGTGGAAGGCGCGCTCGACGCCGGCCTGAACCTCGGGCGCGCCACGCTCGATTCGCTGTCCGAAGACCTGGCTGCCAAGACGCGCAGCGCCAGCGCGCAGCTTGCGCAGGTGCCGGACGCCAGCGCGGGCCTGCAGCTGGAGCGCATCCGCGACCAACTGGAGGCGACCGACGTCGTGCTGTGGAACAACAACGGTGAGCTGGTGGGCAGCGCCGGCTCCTCGCGCTTCCAGATCAGCCCCGAGCGACCGAACCTGCTGCAGTTTCGCAAGGTGCGCCCCGACCGCCCATTGACGCACATCGAAGGGCTGGACGAAACCGTCGCGCCGGGCGCGCCACCGCCGGCGGCGAGCGTGCGCGTGCTTGTCATGGTGCCGCGACCGGGCTTCGACTTCGACACTGCGCCGCGCTACCTGCAGGTGACGCGGCCCTTGCCGACGGCCGTGGTGGTCAACGCGCTGGCCGTGCAGGAGGCCAACCGCGAGTACCAGGAGCGGGCGCTCGCGCGCGAAGGCTTGCGCCGCATGTACATCGGCACGCTCACGCTGAGCCTGTTTCTGGCCGTGTTCGGCGCGGTGCTGCTGGCCGTGCTGTTCGGCAACCAGCTCGCACGGCCGTTGCTGGTGCTGGCCGACGGCGTGCGCCAGGTGGCCGCCGGCGACCTGCGTCCCACCGCCGTGCTGCAGGGCAAGGACGAGCTGGGCGGCCTCACGCGCTCGTTCGCCGTGATGACGCAGCAACTTGCCGACGCGCGGGGCGCGGTCGAGAAGACCATGGGCCAACTGGACGCCGCGCGCGCCAACCTGCAGACCATTCTGGACAACCTGACCTCTGGCGTGATCGTGCTCGACGCCAAGGGCATCGTGCTGTCGACCAACCCCGGCGCCACGCGCGTGCTGCGCGCGCCCATGGCGGCCTACGAAGGCCAGGCGCTGACCGACGTGCCGGGCCTGGCCGATTTCGGCGCCAAGGTGCAGCAGCAGTTCGACGACTTTCTGGTCGAGCGCATGCAGCACGGCCTGGACCACTGGCAGCACGCCTTCGAGCTGCATGCCTCGGGCCGCGACCTGCCGCAGCAGGACGGCGCCATCAACATCGTCGCGCGCGGCGCGGAGCTGCCCGGCGCGGCGCGCCTGCTGGTGTTCGACGACATCTCCGAGATTGTTTCGGCCCAGCGCGCCCAGGCCTGGGGCGAGGTGGCGCGCCGGCTGGCGCACGAAATCAAGAACCCTCTGACGCCCATCCAGCTGTCGGCCGAGCGGCTCGAGATGAAGCTGTCGGGCAAGGTGCCGCCGGTCGAGCAGGCCATTCTGGTGAAGTCGGTGAAGACCATCGTCGACCAGGTCGATGCAATGAAGCGCCTGGTGAACGAATTTCGCGACTACGCGCGGCTGCCGGCGGCCGACCTGAAGCCGGTCGACCTCAACGCCTTGCTCGCCGACGTGCTGCAGCTCTACAACGCCGACAGCCTGCCGATCACGCTGCGCAGCGAAATCGACGAGCGCTGCCCGCCGGTGCGTGGCGACGCGCAGCAGATCCGCCAGGTCATTCACAACCTGCTGCAGAACGCCCAGGACGCCGCCGAGGGCACCGCCCGCGGCACCGGCAAGCCGGGCGAGGTTGTCATTCGCACGCGGCTGGGCGATTCGGGCCAGCGCGTGCGCCTGACGGTGCAAGACAGTGGCCCGGGCTTTGCTGAAAACATCCTGAAGCGGGCGTTCGAGCCCTACGTCACCACGAAAACAAAAGGTACCGGTTTGGGCCTCGCGGTCGTGAAGAAGATTGCGGACGAACACGGTGCGCGCATCGAGCTTTCCAACCGCGTTGTGGATGGGGCTGTGGCAGGGGCACAAGTCTCGCTATCATTCGCGCTAGCCAGCGAGCCGCGCGCAGCGGTCGCTCACACCGAAGATTCGAAGTCTTCCGCCGCCTGAGCCGCACGAATCCGTCGCACAGGCGGGGGATGGGCAAGCGGACTCCTACACACCATTGCAGACACCAGCGCATACAACAAGCAGCACTCATGGCAAACATTCTCGTGGTCGATGACGAGCTGGGCATCCGGGACCTGCTCTTCGAAATTCTCAATGACGAAGGCCACAACGTGGAGCTCGCGGAAAACGCCGCCGAAGCTCGCGCCGCGCGCCAGCGCGCTCGGCCTGACCTGGTGCTTCTGGACATCTGGATGCCCGACACCGACGGCGTCACGCTGCTCAAGGAATGGTCCACCGCGGGCCTGCTGAGCATGCCGGTGATCATGATGAGCGGCCACGCCACCATCGACACCGCGGTCGACGCCACGCGCATCGGCGCCTTCGCGTTCCTCGAAAAGCCCATCACCATGCAGAAGCTGCTCAAGGCGGTGGAGCAGGGCCTGGCGCGCGAGAGCGCCCGCCGCGCCGCCGCCGGGGTGGTGCCCACGCCGGCCAGCGGCAGCACGCAGGCCGCGGCGATCACCACCACCGGCGACAGCCTGCTGATGGCTTCGCTGGCCGCGGTGCCAGTGGCCGACGCCGGACCCCAGTCGACGCAGAGTTTCGACCTCGACCGCCCGCTGCGCGATGCGCGCGACGGCTTCGAGAAGGCTTACTTCGAGTTCCATCTGGCCATGGAGAACGGGTCGATGACCCGCGTGGCCGAGAAAACCGGCCTCGAACGCACCCATCTTTATAGAAAACTCAAACAACTTGGTGTGGATCTCTCAAGAGGTCGTAGAAGCGCTGTATAATTCGAGGCTGCACACAATGGCCCGGTAGCTCAGTTGGTAGAGCAGCGGATTGAAAATCCGCGTGTCGGTGGTTCGATTCCGCCCCAGGCCACCAATTCAAAGCCCCTGATTCTGAAAAGAGTCAGGGGCTTTTCAATTGGGGCTGCGGCTCATGCCTCTCGCCACGGCGTCGGCGGCTATGGCAACTGTCCTGCACCCGTCGTCGTCACAGGCTGGCGATGCGCGGCCTTCGGACACCGAAGACTCTGTGCATTCACAGAGACCGAGGAGCCGTTCATGCCCACACCCAAGCCTTCCCAGACCACGACGCGCGAAGAGCCTGAACCCACGCAGGAAGAGTCCGTGCCCAGCGACGGCCGCGACATGGAGGGCGAGGCGGCGATGAAGAAGGTGCGCAATCACAAGCTCGACGAAAAGGGCGAGGGTGTTGCCCAGGCCTCCGAGCCTTCCAAGACCCAGGACAACACTGGCAAGCCAGACGCCGCCTGATTTCCCCGGCTTTCCCCTCTTCTCCCGTCATGAGCCCCCAGGCCGCCCACGCGGGAACACCGCCGGTTGACGCCGCGCCCGAAGCCGCCGGCACCCCCGCCTCCCTTTGGCAACGCTGCCGCAAATGGGCCCTCCCATTGCTCGGCATTGCTGTGCTCGGCCTGCTGCTGTCGCACGCGCACAAGGTCGACTGGGCTGGCGCATGGCACGCGCTGCAGCGCTATTCACCCTGGCTGCTGCTCGCCGTGCTCGGCTTGGCGACCGCTAGCCATGCGCTCTACGGCTGCTTCGACCTGATCGGCAAGCGCCATCTGCGCCACCGTCTGCCGTATTGGCGCACCTGGGCCATCGCGGTGACCAGCTATGCGTTCAACCTGAACCTGGGCTCGCTGGTCGGCGGCATCGCGATGCGCGCGCGCCTGTATGCCCGCGCCGGGCTCGACGACGCCACCGTCGCGCAGATTGTCGGCCTGAGCCTGGTCACCAACTGGCTGGGCTACGGCCTCCTGGCTGGCGGCCTGTTCGCGGCCGGTGCCATCGAGCCGCCACGGCAGGCGCACATCGGCGAGTTAGCTTTGCGCGGTCTGGGCGTGGTGATGATCCTGCTGGCGTTGGGCTACGTGGTGGCCTGCGCCGTGTCGCGCGGCCGGCAATGGACTTTCAGGGGCAAGCGGCTCACGCTGCCGAGCGCCCGCCTCGCGGTGGTCCAGTTGGCGCTGTCGGCCAGCAACTGGGCCTTGATGGGCGCCGCCATGTACCTGCTGCTGGGCCAGCAGGTGCCGTATGCCACCACCCTGAGCGTGCTGCTCGCGGCCTCGATCGTCGGCGTCATCACACCTATTCCAGCCGGGCTCGGCGTGCTCGAGGCGGTGTACCTCGCGCTGCTGTCGGGCACGGTGAAGCAGGGCGCGCTGATGGGCGCGGTGCTCGCCTACCGCGCGCTCTACTACCTGCTGCCGCTGGCCGGCGGACTGCTGCTCTATCTGTTCCTCGAGCGCTACGCCACCAACCATCCCGATGGCGCCAATGACGAGCAGGGCGCTGGCGTCCCGCATAGAGACGCAGCACCCGAAGCCGTCCAGTCACGGCGATAGGCCCACCCCACTGAGGCCGCGCCGCTGGCTCAGTCGCCGTGTGCGTTCGGCGTCGCGCGCGCCAGCATGCGAATGTGCTCGAAGTCCAGCAGGTCCAGCGCCCGCCGCACCGCGCCCACCAGTGCCGAATGCCGCGTGTCGGCGGCCAGCCGGTCGGCCCATTCGTGCAGGTCGCTCCAGCGGCCGTCGCGTGCCAGCATTTCCAGTTCTTCGCGCACTGCCGCCGGCAGGCTCGCCATCACGGGCACAGGCGGGTCGCGCCTGCGGCCCTGCAGTGAGGGCGGGGGCACGGCGGTCGGCGTTCGCGGTTTCATGTCGACCACCGGCAGCAGCTCCTTCGGCGCGTCCTTCACGATGACCGAGAAGCGCACGCGCGTGCCCAGTTCGCGGTGGCTCTCCAGCAGCAGCCGACCGCCCATGTGTTGCGCAATGCGCCGCGCAATCGCCAGGCCCAGCCCGTTGCCGTCCGCGCTTGGCGCGCCCTTCGCAAAGGCCTGGGCGATACGTGCCTGGGCTTCCTTGTCGATGCCCACGCCGCTGTCCCACACCTCGAACTTCAGCCGCCATGCGTCGGCGCGCGCCCGGGCCTCCACACGCAGGCCGATCTTGCCGTCGCGCGTGAACTTGGCCGCGTTCGACAGCAGGTTCAGCAGCAGCTGCTGAAAGCGCTTGCTGTCGATGTACACCGCAACCGGCAGCGCGCCCGTCACCGTCAGTTCGAAGGTGTTGTGCTGGCGTTGCGCGAGCGTGTCGGCGTACTGCGCAACGTCGTCGATCAGCGCGCGCAGGCGCACCGGGCTGGCCTCGAAAGAGAAGGGCAGCAGCTCGCCCTTGGCGTACTCCAGCAGGTCGTCGATCAGCGCCAGCTGGTAGGTGGCGCTGCGCTCGATGGCATGCAGCCGCTCGGCCGGCGGCAGGCTTTCGTCGCGCAGCAGCCGCACGTTGCCGATGATGGTGGCCAGCGGCGCGCGCAGGTCGTGGCTGATGTAGGCCATGAGCCGCGTCTGCTCGCGCGACTGCAGCTCGGCCTGCTCCAGCGCGGTGTTCAGCGCGTGGGTCTTGCGCGCCACCTCCTCGCGCAGGCGCAGTTGCTCGTCGGCCTGCCAATGCACCAGCGTGCGCTGCGCGACCAGGCGCTGGCGCGAAAGGTGGTGCGTCCACGCGGCCAGCGCCACCAGCCCGAACAGCAGGCCCGGAAAGCCCAGCGCGTAGGCGTCGAAGCCCGGAATCACGTGCGCCGGCAGCACCAGCTCGGTGAGCCGCAGGCACATGCCGATGGTGACGGCGCACATCATCAGAAAGGCCAGCTGGCCGCCCGGCCCCGCGCGCCGCATGTAGAAGAAGGTGCTGACCGTCAGCGCCAGCACCGCCAGCGGGCCGCTCAGCGTGCCGAGCTTGGCAGATGGCCCGTAGGGGCCCCATGCCATGCCCACCAGCACCACGCACTGCAGCGCGGCCAGCGTCACCAGCACCGGCAGGCCGGGCGCGCGCACCGGGCCGCGCCGCGACACGGCGTACATGTGGCACATGAGGTTCAGCACGCAGCAGCCGGCGGTGACGCCGGCGGCGCGGTAGCTCCAGTCGAAGCTGTCGGGCCACAGGGCCAGCCGCGCATGGCCGCGGTAGGCGCTCTCGTAGAGCGCCACCAGCGCAAAGCCCAGGCTCTGCAGCGCCATGGGCGCGCTGCGCGAAATGAACCACAGCGCCAGCGAATACACCGACAGCACCAGCAGCCCGCCGATGAGCAGGCCATCGACCAGCGCATGGCTGCTCTCGACCGCGCGCCAGCTGTCGGTGGTGTGCAGCTCGGGCGCCAGCTTCACGCTGCTGTGCGACTGCACCCGCACCAGCACGCGCGCGCGCTCGCCGGGCTGCAGGTCGAGCGACAGCGTGGGCACGCGGTCGCGCCTGGCCCGCAACGGAACCGACACGCCGGCTTCTTCATGGGTCCAGGGGCTCCAGGCCGTGCGGCCAGAACGGCCGGCAGGGCCAGTGGAGCCCGGTGCCTGGCGCTGCACATGAAAGTCGACCTGCTGCAGCCAGGTGGCGTTGAGCACCAGGCGCAGCGGCTGGGGCGTGCTGCTGTCGTTCGACAGCACCAGCCGCAGCCAGAAGGCCGACTTGGAGAACCCCTGCCGCATCAGCGCGGTGCTGCCGGGCTGGAAGCCTAGGCGCGTTTCGCTGCCCAGGGCCTCGACCTCGTCGAGCGACATCTGCGCGCTGGTGTCCTCGAAGATCTCCAGCGTCTGGTCGATCTGCATCGGCCACTGCGCCTGGTCGTCCAGATGCAGCATGCCGGCCTGTGCCACCTGTGCTGCCTGTGCCGCTGTCGGTCCTGCAAGCCAGAAGGCCGCGCACAGCAGCAGGGCGGCGAGCCCGCGCAGGCGTGTCACCGGGGGCTCATGCCGGCGGCGCCACGCGCGCCTGGAGCGCGAGGGGCCGAGGCGTCGCCGTCTGTGTCATCGCCGACAGGGGCGCATTGCGAAACCCCGTGGGCGTGCAACCGAAGCGCTCGCGAAACGCCGTCGAAAAATTGGCCGCACCCGAGAAGCCCACCGCCAGCGCCACTTCTTCCACGCTGAGCGCCGACGCGCCCAGCAGGCGCTGCGCCTCGGCCAGCCGCGTCTCGCGCACGAACTCGAACACCGTGTGCCCAGTTTGTTCGCGGAACACGCGCGACAGCCGCTTTTCATGCGTGCCCACGCGCGCCGCTAGCTCCGGCAGCGCGGGCACCTGTGCCAGGTTGGCGCGCACCAGGCGCTCGGCGGCCTGCGCGAGCACGCGGTCGGTGTTATCACCGCCAGCCATGCCGCCCCTGGCGTTCTCCAGCACGCTCTCGGCCTGCGCAATGCAGGCCTGCGCCTGCTGGCGGCTGGACGAAAGCGCCAGGTGCACCGCCACGCGCGCCAGCACCTCGGCGGGCTCGAAGGGCTTGAGGATGTAGTCGACCGCGCCTTCGCGCAGCCCGGTCAGCCGCTCTTCCACCGAGCCCGACGAGGTGACGAAGATCACCGGAATGCGCGCCGTCGCGGGGTCGGCCTTCAGCAGCCGGCAGGTGGTGAAGCCGTCGTTCGCGCCCATGCGCACGTCCAGCAGCACCAGGTCGGGCTGCAGCGCGGTCACGCGGCGGTAGCCCTGCATGGCGTCGAACGCCAGGCTGATGCGGTGCCCCGCCTCGCGCAGCACGCCCAGCAGCAGCTGCAGTTCCTCGAGGTTGTCGTCGATGACGAGGATGTGCGCGCGCCGGGGTGGGGTGGTCGACCAGTAAGACATGGGTGTGGAGGGTAGGGGTGCCGCCCCGAAACACCGTGTGAACAATTTCACATTACGTTGCATTCGTAAACAAACGTCAGGTTTAGCAAACATTTCGTCCTGAATCCCAAAAACCGTCCTGAGGCAGGCGCCAAAGAATCGCGCCTTTCCGGAGCACCCCGCCGCAGCCACTGTGGCAGCAGACCAAACGGTGCCCGGTCCATCAGAGCCATCACGAGGGACGGGATGTCCAGGATTCCAACGAATTTGCCAGCGCGCTGCGGCGTGTCTTCCCCTGCGGCGCAGGCGCCCGCTCGCCACTGGTCACGCCTGGTGGCCCCGCTGACGGCCGCGTTCGCGGGCCTGCTGCTGGCCGCCACCGCGCATGCGGTGCCCCAGGTGTCGAGCCTGGTGCACTCGCCGGACATCCTTCCCGCCGGCGGCACGGTGACCAGCACGGTCACCCTCGCCGAAACCGACAGCCTGCCCATCGGCGCCCCGGGCGCCTCCTTCACCTACAGCATTCCCGCCAACGCGGTGTACCTGGGGACCGGCGCGGTGCCCGTGGGCAGCTGCACGTCCAGTGTGCCCGTGGGCAGCGTCGGCGGCGGCACGCTGACCTGCTCCGGCATCACGCTCGGCGCCAACCAGCGGCTCGACTTCGAGGTGCTCTTGCGCACGGTCAGCCAGGGCACGCTGAGCGTCACCGCCACGCCCAGCGGTGGCGGCAGCGGTTCCAGCGAAACCAAGGCCATCACCGTGAACCGCGGCGCCGACGTGGCCGTGGCCGTCACCGCGCCAGGCACCACGCCCAGCGGCGCCACGGTGCCGATCGTCTTCACGCTCACCAACAACGGCCCCGACACCAGCACTGGCTCCACGCTGACCTACCCGATTCCCACGGGCCTCTCGGTCTCGGGCACCGGCCTGCCCTCGGGCTGCTCGGTCAGCGGCAGCCTGCTGACCTGCAACGTGCCCGCCACGCCGGCCACTCCCGGCAGCAACACGCGCACCTTCACCATCAACGGCGTGGTCACGGCGGGCACCGGCTCCACCATCACGCACCAGCCGGCCGTGACGCCGGCGGGCGTGGTGGGCGACGGCGTGTCGGCCAACAACAGCGCCACCGCCAATACGGCAGTCACCGCGGGCTACGTGCTGGCGCTGGCCAAGAGCCATGACGGCGGCCAGCTGCTGGTGGGGCAGCGCTTCAACTTCACGCTCAAGCCCAGCTTCAGCGGCACGGCGCCCACGGGCGTCACGCTGAGCGACACGCTGCCGGCCAACTTCGCGGTGCAGTCGCCCATTGGCGCGCCCACCGGCTGGAACTGCGCGGTCAGCGCGCAAACCGTGAGCTGCACCCGCACCAACATCGGCACCAGCGGCGCCAACGTGGCGCTGGGCGACATCGTCATTCCGGTCATTGCCATCAGCGCCGGCGCCGGCGTGGTCAACCAGGCCACCGTGAGCGCGACCGGCCCCATCGCCGGCTCGGCCACCGGCAGCGTGCCGGCCGACGTGGCCGTGTCGGAGACCGACTTCAAGGCCGACAAGCGCCGCAGCTGGCCGCAGAACAACGTGCCGCTGGGCCAGGCCTTCGACTACCAGGTGGGCTCCACCAACCTCGGCCCCACGCGCCTGCTGGCGGGCAGCACCCTGAACCTGGTCGACCAGCTGCCGGCCGGCGTGCTCATCAACAGCTTCACCCAGCGCGACGGCTACAGCTGCACGCTGACCCAGGGCGGCGGCCCGCTCAACCCGACGCCCGCCGCGCCGGTCACCGGCCCGGCCCTGCTCAACTGCACGCGCACGCTCGGCGCCGACATTGGCGTGGACACCTCCAACGGCAGCGGCGCGCGCAACGGCGGCTACGTGGTGGTGAACGTCACCATCCCGGCGCTGCCACCGGGCGGCCAGGTGGTCAACCGCATGTGCGTGAACGTGGCACTTGCCGCGGGCACCGACCCCGACGCCAACACCGGCAACGACTGCGTGGACCTGGGCACCGGCGCGGACAACACCGCCACCGCGGCCGACGTGAAGGTGCTCAAGCGCGTGGTGGGCATCGGCGACAGCGCCGGCAACCGCCAGACCGCGGGCCTGCCCGTCACCTGGGAGATCGAGGTGGTCAACACCGGGCCGTCCGCGGCGCAGGGCGTGGCCATCACCGACAACTTCGTGCAGGTTGTCGGCGCCTCCACCGTCACACAAATTGCCAATGGCGGCACATTCGCTGGCACCTGCGCGCTGCCTTCCACCGGCGGTGGCACGGTCGGGCTCACGGGCTGCAGCCTGTCGAACCTGCCGGTGTGCCGCTCCAGCACCGACGCGTCCAGCGCTCTGCCGCTGTGCCCCGTGGTGCGCGTCGTGGCCACCCACTACGGCGACGGCCGTTCGGCCGTGGACAACGGTTTCGAAATCGACAACACCGCGCGCGCCATTGCGCAGACGCCGGCCGACCCCGACCTGAGCAACAACGACGGCAGCGCCAGGGCCTACCTGAACGCGCGCAGCGACGTCACGGTCACCAAGTCGGCCAGCCCGACCACGGTGCCCGTGGGCCAGCTGCTCACCTACACACTGACCGCGCGCAACCAGAGCCTGGCGCAGGGCAGCCTCAGCCGCGCCTACGACGTGCGCGTGGTCGACACGCTGCCGGCCGGCCTGATGTTCATCTCCGCCACCGTCAACGGCGGCGGCGGCAGCTGCACCGTGCAGCCCGACACCACGCAGCCCACGGGCAGCGGCACCACCAACAACCAGCTCGCGTGCGGCTGGACCTCGCTGGACCGCAACGTGCAGCAGACCGTGACCGTGCGCGTGCGCCCGCTCTACGCGCTCAACGGCACCACGGCCACCAACAACGTGCACGTGAGCACGGCCACGCCAGAAAGCGACACCGGCAACAACGACGCCTCCGCCCCGGCGGCCATCACCGCGCCGGTGTACGACCTGGTCGTGACCAAGCGCGACGACGTCGACCCGGTGAACGTGGGCGACGACGTGGGCTACACCATCACCGTGTCGAACAACAGCGCGTCCACCGCGGAAGACGTGCGCCTGATCGACCTGCTGCCGCTGCCCGGCCCGCTGGGCGAAACGCCACCCACCCTGGTGTCGGTGACGCCCGCGGGCGGCACCACCTATGTGCTGGCCAACGGCGCCGCCGTGGGCGCGGCCGGCGGGCAGGTGGTGTTCACCATTCCCAAGCTGGGCGGCACGGGCCCCACGGCCACCGGTGAGCCCAGCTCGCTGCAGTTCCGCGTGGTGCTCAAGGGCACCTCGCGCGGCAGCTTCCAGAACCGCGCCGCGGTCGACTTCTTCGACGCCGCGCGCAACGTGTACGACACCGTGCAGGGCAACAACACGGTGGCCGAGAACACCACCTTCCGCTTCAAGGCCGACGTGGAAGTGGTCGCCAAGACCGCCGTGGCCACCGGCACCGCCACCCCGCTGGCCACCGTGTCGTCGACGCAAGTCTTCGACTGGCTCGTGCGGCTGCGCAACAACGGCCCCGACAGCGCCGAGACCACGAGCTTCACCGACACGCTGCCCGCCGCCCTGGTGTCGGCCGGCACGCCCGTGTTCACCGTAACGGCCGGCAGCTTCACGCCCGCCGCGCCCACCTGCACCGTGTCGGGCGGCACGGCGGTGAGTTGCGACATCGCCTCCATGCCCGCCAACGGCACGGCGACCGTGCGCATTCCCGTGCGCTTTGCCGGCGCAGCGCCGGCCAACGGCACGGAAATAACCAACCGCGCGCACATCGTCACCACCGGCTCGGGCGACACCAACGGCGGTGCCGATCCGGACGCCGGCAACAACTTCAACGAAGGCAAGGTCGTGGTGCAGAACAGCGCCCTGTCGGGCCGCGTGTACGAAGACAACAACGGCAACGGCCTGATCGACGGCGGCGAGCCCGGCATTGCCGGCGTCACGCTGCGCCTGTCGGGCACCGACAGCATCGGCAACCCGGTCACGCAGACCACCACCACCGACGCCAACGGCAACTGGGGCTTCACCGTGCCCGCGGGCAGCTACAGCGTGGTGGAAGACCAGCCCGCGGCCTACCAGCCCGGCATCACGCGCGCCGGCACCGTGAGCGGTGCGCTCAGCACGCCCGGCACCGTGCCCACGGGCGGCGCCGGCGTGAGCAGCGGGCCCAACGGCTCCAACGCCAACCGCATCGACACCATCGTGCTCGGCACGGGCGGTGTGTCCACGGCCAACAACTTCGGTGAAGTGCGCGCGTCCAGCCTGGCCGGTCGCGTGTATCAGGACGCCGACTACAACGGCGCCGCCAGCGCGGGCGACCCCGGCATTGCCGGCGTCACCGTCACGCTCACCGGCACCGACATGTTCGGCACCGCGGTCAGCCGCACCACCACCACGGCCACCGGCACCGGCAACTACGCCTTCGCCAACCTCACGCCCGGCAGCTACACGCTGAGCGAAACGCAGCCCGCGGCCTTTGCCGATGGCAGCGACGCGGCCGGCACCGCCGGCGGCACCCTGGGCAACGACGTGGTGAGCGCCATTGCGCTGCTCTCCAACGTGAGCGGCACCGGCTACGACTTCGGCGAGCTGCTCACGCGCATTTCGGTGCGCGTGTTCGTGGACGCCAACAACGACGGCGTGCCGCAGGCCGGCGACACCGGCATCCTGAACGTGGTGCTGCGCCTCACCGGCACCGACGCCGCGGGCAACCCGGTGAACATCGTCGCGGTGCCCACCGGCACCGCCGGCGGCTACGAGTTCCGCAACGTGCCACCGTCGGCACCGGGCGGCTACACCATCACCGAGACGCAGCCGGCCGGCTACGCGCCCGGCAAGGCCAACAACAACGCCAACCCCGGCACGCCGCAAGGCGGCGGCAACGCCATCACCGGCGTGACCGTTGCGGGCACCAACGTGCCGCTGGCCCAGGGCGAGTACTACTTCGGCGAACTGCTGCCAGGGGGCATCTCGGGCCGCGTGTACTACGACCGCGACGGCAACGGCGCGCAAGACGCGCCGGCCACCGAGCCCGGCCTGGCGGGCGTGCTCATCACCCTCACGGGCACCGACGTCAACAACCAGCCCGTGTCGCGCACCACCACCACCGACGCCAGCGGCGACTACAGCTTTCCCAACCTCGCGCCGGGCAGCTACACCGTGACCGAAACCCGCCCCGCGGGCTACCAACCCGGCATCACGCACGCCGGCAACGTGAGCGGCGCGGGCAGCACGCCCGGCGCCGTGCCCACCGGCGGCAGCGGCGTGGCAAACGGGCCCAGGGGCTCGAACGCCAGCGTCATTCAGAACATCGTGCTCGGCGCCGTGGGCGCGGGCTCGGCCGGCAACAACTTCTCGGCCGTGAAGCCGGCCAGCCTGTCGGGCTACGTGTACGCCGACGTGGCGCCGTCCAACGGCATTCGCGACAGCGCGGAGCCCGGCATTGGCGGCACCACCGTGCGCGTCACCGGCACCGACTTTCTGGGCAACGCGGTGGACCGCACCGTGCAGACCGCCGCCGACGGGCGCTACCTGGTCGACGCGCTGGTGCCCGGCACCTACCAGATCGACGAGACCCAACCCGCCGGCATGGCCGACGGCCCCGAGTCGCTGGGCACCGTGGGCGGCGCGCCGCGCGGCAGCGCCAACCCCGGCGGCACCAACGACCGCTTCGGCGGCCTCGCGCTGGTGTCGGAAGACGTGGGCATCGACTACAACTTCGGCGAGCGCGGCGGGCAGATTGCCGGCTGGGTGTACGTGGACACCAACAACGACGGCATCCGCCAGCCCACCGAGGCCGGCATTGCCGGCGTGACCCTCACGCTCACCGGCCGCTCGGCCAGCGGGCTGGTGGTGAACGCCACGGCGGTCACCGACGCCAGCGGGCGCTACGTGTTCACCGGCCTGCTGCCGGCCGACGCCACCGGCTACACGGTGCGCGAGACGCAACCGCTGACCTACGCCGACGGCCTGGACGCCGTGGGCACGCTGGACGGCGTGGCCAGCGGCACGCTGGGCAACGACGTGCTCAGTGCCATCGCATACCGCGGCGGCAATGGCGACAACTACAACTTCGGCGAGCGCGGCGCGTCGCTGGCGGGCACCGTCTACAACGACGCCAACCGCAACGGCACGCGCGATCCGCAAGACCTGCCGATCGCCGGCGTGACCGTCACGCTCACCGGCACCGACGCCGCGGGCCAAGCCGTGACGCGCACCGCCGTCACCGACGCCAACGGCCGCTACGACCTGGCCGGCCTGCCCCTGCCCGGCAGCGGCGGCTACACGCTCACCGAAACGCAGCCCTCGGGCTACGACGAAGGCATCGCCGTGCCCGGCACCCTGGGCGGCACCACCGCCGGCCCGAACCAGATCCGCGTGAGCTTCACAGGCCTGGACGCACACGGCACCGGCTACGACTTCAGCGAGCACAGCAACCAGCCCGCGTCGCTCACCGGCACCGTGTGGTTCGACCAGAACCACAACCGCAGCCGCGAGTCGGGCGAAGGCCAGGGCGAAGGCTGGACCGTGGAGCTGCTGCGCTGCGCCGACGGCGGCAACGCCTGCTCTGAAACCGCCGCCAGCGTGGTCTACACCGTGACCACCGGCGCCGACGGCAGCTACCGCTTCGGCGACCTGGTGCCCGGCGAATACCGCGTGCGCTTCCGCTCGCCCGAAGGGCGCGTGGTGGGCGGCGTGTGGCCGACCGACGCCGCGCAGAACGGCGCCAACGGCGCGTACCCCACGCCGGCCGCAAGCGACCCGCGCTTCACCATCAAGGTGCGCGTGAACGCCGGCGCCAACGTGCAGAAGCAAGACCTGCCGTACGACCCGGGTGGCGTGGTGTACGACAGCGTGAGCGGCACGCCCGTGCCCGGCGCCGTGGTGCGCCTGGTGGGCCCGCCGGGCTTCGACCCCGCGCAACACCTGTTCGACGGCCGCGACACCTACACCACCGGCCCCAGCGGCTACTACGACTTCTTTTTGCTGCCGGGCGCGCCGGCCGGCGAGTACCGCCTGGCCGTCACGCCGCCGGGTGCCTACCTGCCGTCGTCCATCTACCCGGCCGCGGGCGGCGCGCTGGGCACGCAGAGCTGCGCGGCACCCGCCAACGGTCCGGCGCCCGCGCAGACCAACCCCTGCGTGGTGAGCCCCGGCGCGGCCCTGGTGCCGGGCGCGGGCTACTACATGGTGTTCCAGATGCCGGTGGGCGGCGGCCAGCACGTGGTGGCCAACAACATTCCGCTGGACCCGTCGGACGCCACCCTCATCGAGCTGCGCAAGACCACCTCCAAGCTCACCGTGAAGAAGGGCGAGCTGCTGCCGTACCGCATCACGGCGCGCAACACGCGCGGCAACCCCGTGCCGGGCGTGGCCGTGGTCGACACGTTGCCACCGGGCTTTCGCTACATCCAGGGTTCGCTCACCGTGCGCACGCTGCCTGGCGGCGTGGCGCTGCCGGTGGTGCCGCAGACCAACGGACGCCAGCTGGTGGTGCCGGGGCAGAACTTCGCGCCCAACGAAAGCAAGGAATACCTGATGGTTGCGGGCGTGGGGGTCGGCGTGGGCGAGGGCGAGTTCGTCAACCAGGTCATTGCGCTGCAGGGCGTGGGCGGGCGCAACCTGTCCAACCTGGCCACCGCCACCGTGCGCGTGGTGCCCGACGCGCTGTTCCACTGCACCGACGTCATCGGCAAGGTCTACGACGACAAGAACGCCAACGGCTACCAGGACGAGGGCGAGCCCGGCCTGGCCAACGTGCGCATCGCCACCGTCAACGGCGTGCTGGTGACCACCGACGCCCAGGGCCGTTACCACATCGCCTGCGCCGCCATTCCCAAGGAAGGCACCGGCAGCAACCTGGTGCTGAAGCTGGACGAGCGCACGCTGCCCTCGGGCTACCGCACCACCAGCGAGAACCCGGCGGCCGAGCGCGCCACGCGCGGCAAGGTGCTGAAGATGAACTTCGGCGCCACCGTGCACCGCGTGGTGCGCCTCGCGCTGCAGGGCGCGGCGTTCGACGACGGCGCCGCCACGCTGCGCGCCGGCTTCGTGGGCGAGCTCGACCGCACGGTCGCCGTGCTGGCCGCCAAGACCTCGGTGCTGCGCCTGGCCTACCAGGCCGCGCCCGGCGAGGCCGAGTCGCTGGCCCGCCAGCGCACCGACGCGGTGAAGGCCGCGGTGCTCGCGCGCTGGAAGCAGCTGGGCGAACAACGCGCCGCGCGCAATGAGCCCGCGCTGTTCAACCTGGACGTCGAGGTCGAGGTGGTGCCTGGCACCCCCGCTGGCACCACTGCTGGCGCCTCTGGTGCCGCCGCCGCACAGGCGGTGCAGCCATGACGCAAGGACGCACCACCGCCTTGCCCCGTCCCCCCACACCGAACCCGATCCAGCGAGCCGACATGAGAAGACAGCTTCCGAAGCGCATGACCCTGGCGGGCGCCGTCACCGCCGCCTGCCTGAGCATGGGGCTTGCCGCCGCGCAGGACACGGCCGTGCGCGGCCGCATGCTCGATCACGCCAGCGCCGATGCGCGCGCCGTGGAAATCGACGGCGCACGCCGCCTGCCGCGCAGCAGCGAGCGCGAACTGCCCAAGGCCACCTTCGTGCTCGGCGATGCACGCGCACCCGAGTCTGCCGCCACACCCACGGCGACCGTCACATCCGTCGAGCGCAGCGACACCGGCACGCCGCACTTCGACTCCGGCGCCGACGGCCTGGCCCCGGCCGACCGCGCGCAGCTCGCGCGCATCGCCGACCAGGTCAAAGGCCGCGAAGGCCTGCGCTTCGAGATCGTCGGCCACACCGACACGCAGGGCCTGAGCGCCGCGTCGCGCGCGCGCTTTGCCGACAACCAGGCGCTGGGCCTGGCCCGCGCGCAGCAGGTGGGGCGCTACCTCACGCAGCGCCTGGGCCTGCCCGATGCGGCAGCCACCGCCACCTCGCGCGGCCCCGACGCGCCCGTGGCCACGCCCGCCGCCGACCCCGCCAACTGGTCCGCCAACCGGCGCGTGGAAGTGCGCGTGTACTGGCGCGATGCGCTCGTTGCCACTGCCGCGCCCACGCCCGCGCCGGTCGACCCCGGCGTGTGCCGCACCTTCACCGCCTTCGGCACCGACGACGCGCCGCTGCGCCTGAGCGTGGACGGCCAGCTGCTGTCCGCCGACGGCACGCTGCCCTCGGGTGAGGGCACCACCAGCGCCGACCGCCAGCGCTGCGTCGACGTGCAGCTCGAGCGCAACCAGCTGCGCCTGCAGTACGACAACCTCTCGCAGCCGCGCCGCCTCAGCGCCAGCGCCTGGCCCACCACCGTTGTGGCCGGCGACACGGTGCGCTTTGCCGGCTACAGCAACTACCTGCTGTTCACCGCTAAGGCCGAGCTGCGCGTGTACACCGCCAACGACGTGATGCAGCGCCGCCTGCTGGCCACCGTGCCGCTGGACGCCGGCCTGCGCGGCGAGTGGCAGGTGCCCCAAGCGCTCACGGAGCGCCTCGCCGAAGGCGCCACGGGCAAGCTGTACTACCGCGTGCGCGTGTACGACCGCCAGGGCCGCTTCGACGAAACCGACGACCTCTCGCTCACGCTGGCCCAGCGCCACAAGCCCGAGACCGGCGCGCCGGCCGACCCCGCGCGCGAGCTGCTGCGCGGCTACGGCAACAACAACATCGCCATTGCCAACATTCCGTTGAGCGCGGGCACCGTCACCGCCAGCGGCGCGGCCATTCGCCCCGGCGAGAGCGTGCGCGCGCTCGGCTTTGCGGTGCCGGTGGACGAGAGCGGGCGCTTCGTGTTCCAGCAGTTGGTGCCGCGCCGCGTGCAGACCGGCGAGATTGCCGTCACCGACACGCAGGGCGCCACGCGTGCCTACCGGCGCGACTTCGACCTGCCCGCGAGCGACTGGTTCTTCGTGGGCCAGGCCGACCTCACCGTGGGCAGCAACAGCGTGAGCGGGCCGGCCGCGATCATGACCAACGACAAGAACCGCTACGGCGGTGGCGGCTGGAGCGAAGGCCGCATCGCCGGCTACGCCAAGGGCCAGCTGAACGACCGCTGGACCCTCACGGCCAGCGTCGACACCGAAGAGCGCCCGCTGAACGAGCTGTTTCGCAACCTCGACCGCAAGGACCCGACCTCGCTGTTTCGCCGCTTCGACCCCGAGGATTCTTGGAGCACCTTCGGCGACGACTCCACCACCATCGAGGACGCGCCCACGCAGGGCCGCTTCTACCTGCGCGTGGACGACGGCCGCTCGCAGGCCATGTGGGGCAACTTCAAGCTCAACTTCGGCGACACCGAACTCACCCGCGTGAGCCGCGGCCTGTACGGCTTTCATGGCCGCTACCTGGGCGAAGAGTCGACCGCCTTCGGCGAGGCGCGCCTGAAGGTCGACG
Source organism: Variovorax sp. H27-G14 (assembly GCF_046156345.1). Classification (NCBI taxonomy): domain Bacteria; kingdom Pseudomonadati; phylum Pseudomonadota; class Betaproteobacteria; order Burkholderiales; family Comamonadaceae; genus Variovorax; species Variovorax sp. H27-G14. Next base: position 68,619 of record NZ_JAYLVN010000012.1, on the reverse strand, counting down.
CCTTCGCGGCCGAGCCCGGCACGCTGGCTGCACGCGAGGAGTTCCGCGGCACCGGCGGCTCGCTGTACTACCTGCGCAACCAGGACATCACGCGCGGCGCCGAACGCGTGACGCTGGAGGTGCGCGACCGCGACTCGGGCTTCGTGCTCAAGCGCACGCCGCTGGTGCCCAGCTCCGACTACGAGATCGACTACCTGCAGGGCCGTGTGCTGCTGTCCGCGCCGCTGCCCAGCCTGTCGGACGACGGCGCGCTGGTGCGTGCCGGCGGCTTCACCGGCATGCCGACCTTTCTGGTGGTGGACTACGAGTACACGCCGCTGTCCAGCTCGCTCGACACGCTGGCCGTGGGCGGGCGCGTGGCGTGGTGGGCCAACGACCATGTGGGCGTGGGCGTAACCGCGTCGCGCCAAGACCAAGTGGGCGGCGACCAGCGCCTGGCCGGCGCCGACCTCACGCTGCGCAAGACCGAGAACACCTACGTCAAGGGCGAGTTCGCGCGCAGCAAGGGCCCGGGCACCAGCCAGCTCGACTCGCTGGACGGGGGCTTCAGCTTCACGGGCCGCAATGGGTCGCTGGGCAACACGGCCAGCAACTCGCTGGGCAACGGCCCCACGGGCAACGCCAGTGCCTGGCGCCTGGAAGGCCAGGCCGACCTGGGCGACTACGACATTCGCGGCGGCGGGCGTGTGAGCGCCTATGCGCAGTCGCGCGACGCGGGCTTCTCCGCGCCGGGCCAGTACGCGAGCAACGCCACGCGACAGGTCGGCGTGCAAGGCACCGTGCCCTTTGGGGAGAAGGGTGAGAACGGCGAGCTGCGCCTGAAGGCCGACCGCCGCGACGAGCGCGACGGCTACAACGCCAGCGTGCTCGACGCGCAGTACGCCGTGGCCCTGTCGCCAAGCTGGAAGCTCGGGCTGGGCATGCGCTACGACGACAAGACCGGCGACGCGCTCATCACCAGCCCGTCGCTGCCCACCACGCAGGCCGTGTCGGGCGAGCGCGCCGACGCGGCCGTGCAGCTCGACTACACCGGCAGCGACACCTGGAGCGCCTATGGCTTCGCGCAGAAGACCGTGCGGCGCACCGGCACGCGGCTGGAAAACGACCGCCTGGGCCTGGGCGGGCGCTACCGCGTGAGCGACAAGCTCGCGCTGCGCGGCGAGCTTTCCACCGGCGACGGCGGGCTGGCCGGCAAGGCCGGCGTCGACTACCAGTACGACGACCGCTCCAACCTGTACGTGACCTACGTGGCCGACACCGGGCGCACCGACGAAAACCTCATTGGCCGCGGCGGCAGCCTGGTGACCGGCGTGCGCTCGCGCGTGGGCGACGGCCTCACGCTGTTCACCGAGCACCGCCAGGCCACCGGCACGCAGCCGGGCCTCACGCATGCCTACGGCGTGCAGTACGCGCCCGACACGCGCTGGACCTTTGGCGTGAACTTCGAGAACGGCTGGATCGGCGCCGAAACGCTCGGCGCCACGCGCCGCGAGGCCGTGGCCTTCACCACCGGCTATTCGAGCGAGCGCGTGAAGTACAGCGGCGGCCTCGAATACCGCAAGGACCGCACCACCGCCGAAACCCGCACCAGCTGGCTGGCCAAGAACTCCTTCAGCTGGAAGGTGGACGACGACGCGCGCTGGGTCGGCAAGTTCAACTGGGCCGACAGCGACAGCACCACCGGCACGCTGGCCGCGGCCAAGTACACCGAAGCCATGCTCGGCTACGCGCTGCGCCCGGCCTTCAACGACCGGCTCAACCTGCTGTTCAAGTACACCTACCTGTACGACCTGTCGTCGCCGGGCCAGGTGGTGTCGGGCGGGGTCGACTCCAACCTGGGCACCGTCTCCACCACCGGCATCGACTACCAGCAACGCAGCCATGTGTTTGCCATCGATGCCACCTGGGACCTGAACGAGCGCTGGACGCTGGGCGGCAAGTACGCCTGGCGCCGCGGTGAACTGCGCGCGAGCCGCGACAGCAGCTCGCCGTGGTTCAAGAGCTCGGCCGAACTCGCGGTGCTGCGCGTCGACTGGAAGCTGGTGCGCAACTGGGACTGGATGGTGGAGTGGCGCTCGCTGCGCGCACGCGAACTGCAGGACCGCAAGAACGGGTTCGTCACCGCGGCGTACTACCACGTCAACGAGAACCTGAAGGTGGGCGTGGGCTACAACTTCACCGACTACTCGGACAACCTCACCGACATGAGCTACCGCAGCAAGGGGTGGTTTCTGAACGTGCTGGGCAAGTTCTGATGAGGGCCGTGTCCGTGGGGGGAGTGGGCGCGCGGGGAATGACCTCGCGTTTCACGGGCCGGCTGCGCCGTCAGGCCGTGGCGCGCCGTAGCGCCGCGCGCGCCAGCAGCCGCGTGGAGTCGAGCGTGGGCAGGGCCGAGTTGGCGTCGTTCAGCACCAGCGGCAGCTCGGTGCAGCCCAGGGCCACCGCGTCGCAGCCGCGCGCCTTGAGGCCTTCGATCATGCGTTGCAGCGCCGCCGTCGATTCGGGCCGCACCACGCCGCGCACCAGCTCGTCCATGATCAGGCGGCCGAGCTCCGCGCGCTCCGCCGGCGCGGGCCGCACGGCCGTGAGGCCCGCGGCCTCGAGCGCCCGCGGATAGACCTCGCTGTCGACCAGCCAGCGCGTGCCCAGCACGCCCACCTGTCTGAACCCGCGCGACGCGGCGTGCGCCGCCACCACCTCGGCAATGTGCAGCCACGGCAGCGGCGAGCGCGGCAGCACCAGGTGCAGCGCCTGGTGAATCGTGTTGTCGGGGCACACCAGAAAGTCGGCGCCGGCCGCGGCCAGCTTGCGCGCCGACGACAGCATCAACTGCGCAACGCCTTCCATGTCGCCGTGCTCCAGGCACGTGACGTAGTCGGCCAGCGAGTGCGTGTGCATCGACACCTCGGGGTGCGCGTGCGGGCCATGCCCGTCGCCCATGTGCGCGGCGCCTTCCACGCACAGCGTGCGATAGCAGAGCGCCGCGCCCTCGGCCGAGCAACCAACCACGCCGATGTGCAATGGCATCAGGTCTTCTCCAGAACAGTCAAATGAAGTGGGGGACAGTGCGGTGAATGGCCCAGACCCTGCCGGTCGGCATCAGAGCGCGAGCGCAGGTTGGAGCGCGGCGCGCGACTGCCATTCGGCCAGCCACGCTTCCACGCGATTCTTCACCGCGGCCAACGCCTGCGCGCGGTTGTGGCGCAGCCCGGGCAGCGTCAGGTGGCACATGGCCTGGCCCTCGCGGCGCACCAGCCCGGCGCCGCTGAACTCGCCCTGGGCATTGCGGCTCAGGCGCAGCTCGAAGGTCCATCCCGGCGGCAGCAGCGGGTTGCATTCGAGTCCGAAATCTGTGTCCAAGGGGGCCTTTGCAATGCGCAGAAGAAGGCGACCAGCATAGGTCTTGAATGCAGAACGGCGGCAGATAGATTTGCGCGGCGGCGATGGCATTTCTATCCATGCCCGCCGAAGCCGAACGCCGATGCCGAAATGCCGTGCCGCCGTGTGCTCAGCGCTTGCTCGACACCGCCAGCCCGGCGTCGCGCTCCAGCCGCAGCGTCATCAGCGTGGCCAGCGCCATCAGCGCACCCACCACATACCAGGCGTGGTGAAAGTCCACCAGCTGCACCGCCGGCGCATGGCGCAGCGCCTGCGACGCGCCGAGCACCATCGCGCCCAGTGCCACGCCCAGCGCCAGCGACACCTGCTGCAGCATCGTGCCCAGCGTGCTGGCGCTGGCGCGCGCGGCGTCGGGCACATCGGCAAAGGCCAGCGTGTTGATGGCGGTGTAGTTCATGGAGCGCGCCATGCCCGCCACGAACAGCAGCACGCACATGCCCGGCAGCGGGTCGCCCGGCACCAGCAGCCCGCAGGCGAACAGCGTGGCGGCGCAGATGGCGCCGTTCACCACCAGCACCTTGCGAAACCCGAAGCGGCGCAGCACCGCGGTGGTGGCGCTCTTCATCACCAGGTTGCCGCCCATGTACACCAGCAGCATGGAGCCGGCCTGGAACGCCGTCATGCCAAAGCCGATCTGGAACATCAGCGGCAGCAGGAACGGCGAGGCGTTGATGGCCACGCGCGAGACAAAGCCCGCCGTGGCGGTGGCAATGGCATAGGTGGGCACCGCCAGCGCGCGCAGGTCGAGCAGGGGCGCCGCCGCACGCCGTGCATGGCGCACCGCGGCCAGGGCGGCCGCGGCGCCGATGCCCAGCAGGCCCAGCGTGGTGGCCGACGCGGGGTGCGCGCCGCCCAGCCGCGTGAGGCCCTCCACCAGCGCGGCCAGCGCCACGGCCGTGAGCACAAAGCCCAGGGTGTCGAAGCGCGTGGGCGCCACGTCGGTGCGGCGCGGAAACAGCCGCAGCACCAGCAGCAGCCCCACCAGGCCCAGCGGCACGTTGAGCAAAAAGATCCAGCGCCACGACGCGTGCGTGGCAATCAGCCCGCCCAGCGGCGGCCCGAGCACCGGCGCAATGAGGCCCGGCCAGGTGATGGTGCCGATGGCCTCGATGAGCCGGTGCCTGGGCGTTTCGCGCAGCACCACCAGCCGGCCCACCGGCGACATGAATGCCGCCGCCGCGCCCTGCAGCACGCGCGCCGCCACGAACAGGCCGAAGCTGGGCGCCAGCCCGCACAGCAGCGAGGCCACGGTGAAGGTGCCCACCGCCAGCGCAAACACCCGCCGCGCGCCGAAGCGCCCGGCGCACCAGCCGGCCGCGGGCACCAGCGCGGCCATGGCAATCAGGTAGACCGTCACGCCCAGGCTGGCGTCCAGCGTGCCGATGCCGAAGCCCGCGCCAATGGCCGGCAGCGCGGTGACGATCACCGTGGCGTCCAGCGTTTCCATGAAGAAGGCGGCCGCCACGGTGAGCGCGATGCGCCGCGAGGTGGCTTCCTTGTGGGCTTCCTTGTTGGCTTCGTTGCCGGTGTCGGTGGCCGCTGCGGGCCCGGCGTTGTCGTTCATGCGCGAAGTCTGCCACCGCTTTGTTAGCTAGGGTTTCCCCCAGCATGCCGGTCCGGCGGATCGGACGGCCCCCGCCCGCGCCATCCGGGCGGTCGGCGGGCCCGCGGGCGCGTTGCCGTGCGGGGCCCAATGAAATCAACCACTTAGCGCGCGCGCCGGGGGTGCGGCAGCGTGGCATGTCGATTGCAAAGTCTTCCGACCGGCCGCCGTCTTGCTGCGGACCCGGGCCGCAGCCAGAACCAGCGCCAGCAGACCAGGAGACACACACCAATGAGCACCGCCATGGAACACCCGAAACCACCTCAACCCTTCTACAAGTCCTTGTACTTCCAGGTCATCACGGCCATCGTGCTGGGCGTGATGCTCGGGCACTTCTGGCCCGACACCGGCGCCGCCATGAAGCCGCTGGGCGACGGCTTCATCAAGCTGATCAAGATGATCATTGCGCCCATCATCTTCTGCACGGTGGTGGTGGGCATCGCCGGCATGGAAGACATGAAGAAGGTCGGCAAGACCGGTGGCCTGGCGCTGCTGTATTTCGAGGTGGTCAGCAGCATCGCGCTGGTGGTGGGCCTGGTGATCATCAACCTCGTGCGGCCCGGCGCCGGCATGAACGTGGACGTGAGCCAGCTCGACACCAAGGGCATTGCCGCCTTCACCGGCCCCGGCAAGATGCAGAGCACCACCGACTTCGTGCTCAACATCATTCCCAGCACGCTGGTGGACGCCTTCGCCAAGGGCGAGATATTGCAGGTGCTGCTGATCGCGGTGATGTTCGGCTTTGCGCTGCACCGCTTCGGCGGGCGCGGCACGCTGGTGTTCGACATGATCGAGAAGGGCTCGCACGTGCTCTTCGTGATCGTGGGCTACATCATGAAGCTGGCACCCATCGGCGCCTTCGGTGCCATGGCCTTCACCATCGGCAAGTACGGCGTGAGCTCGCTGCTGCAGCTGGGCCAGCTGATGGCCACCTTCTACCTGACCTGCCTGCTGTTCATCTTCGTGGTGCTGGGGGGCATTGCGCGCTTTCACGGCTTCAGCATCTGGAAGTTCATCAAGTACATCAAGGAAGAGCTGCTGATCGTGCTGGGCACCTCGTCCAGCGAGTCGGTGCTGCCGCGCATGATGGCCAAGCTGGAGAACCTGGGCGCGAAGAAGTCGGTGGTGGGCCTGGTGGTGCCCACTGGCTACTCGTTCAACCTGGACGGCACCTCGATCTACCTGACGATGGCGGCCGTGTTCATTGCGCAGGCCACCAACACCGACATGACGCTCACCCAGCAGCTCACGCTGCTGGGCGTGCTGCTGCTCACCTCCAAGGGCGCGGCGGGCGTCACGGGCAGCGGGTTCATCGTGCTGGCGGCCACGCTGTCGGCGGTGGGCCATGTGCCGGTGGCGGGGCTGGCGCTCATTCTGGGCATCGACCGTTTCATGTCGGAAGCGCGCGCGCTGACCAACCTGATCGGCAACGGCGTGGCCACCCTGGTGGTGGCCAAGTGGACCGGCGACCTGGACACCGTGCGCATGCACCAGCACCTGAACCAGGAAACGGTGGTGCAGGCCGACGAGCCCGAGCGCGTGCTCGACGCCACCGACGTGCACATGCCGGCCGGCGCCCCCCGCCGCACTTGAGCCAAGCCTGAGCCAAGCCTGAGGCGCCCCCCGCGGGGGGGCGCCCCGGGGTCATCGGGCAGCCACCGATGCGGGCGGTGCGCCCTTGTGCAATAACGCTCCCATGAATTCAAGGGAGCCGGTTCGCCGTTTCGATCTGCCGCCGGACGCGCCCAAGGGGTGGCGGGGCCTGCCGCGCTGGTGCGGCGCGCTGGCCCTGGTGGGCATTGCCGCCATTGCGGCTTTCGCGGGCCACCAGCTCGCCATGCAGAACGGCCTGGCCCGCCTGCGCGAGGCCGCCGAGCACCGGCTGGACATGCTCGCCACCGGCCTGGACGCCGACCTGGCCCGCTTCGACTACCTGCCCGCGCTGCTGGAGATGACGCCCATCGTGCCGGCGCTGCTGGGCACGCCCTCCGACACGCAGCTGCGCGACGCCGTCAACCGCTACCTGGACGGCGTGAACGCCACGGCGGGCGCCGAAATGCTCTACGTGCTCGACGCCGCCGGCACCTCGCTGGCCGCCTCCGACTGGGACAAGCCCGGCACCACGCTGGGCCAGGACCTGTCGTTTCGCCCCTACGTGATCGACGCGCTGGGGCAGGGCCGGGGGCGCTTCTACGGCGTGGGCATCACCAGCAAGCGGCCGGGCTACTACCTCTCCTACGCGCTGCGCCGCGGCCAGCCGCAGCGCGGCGTGGTGGCGGTGAAGGTCAACCTGGAGGAGGCCGAGCGCGCCTGGCGCAAGCTGCCGGGCGACGTGGCGCTGATCGACCCGCGCGGCGTGGTGATTCTGTCCACCCGCGAAGACCTGAAGTTTCGTCCGCTGCTGCCGCTGGACGCCGCGCAGCGCGCCGAGGTGCTGCGCTCACGCCCCTACGGCGAGGCGCCCCTGCAGCCGCTGCGCTGGACGCAGAAAGAAGCGCTCGACCGCGACGTGCAGGTGATCTCGCTCGACGGGCGCGACCAGCTCGCCTCGGCCCGCACCCTGCGCGGCGCGCCGTGGCAGCTGGTGGTGCTGGACGACCTGGCGCCGGTGCGCGTGGCCGCGCGCAACGCGGCCCTCACCGCCACGCTGGCCATGACGGTGCTGCTGCTGCTGGCCGTCGCGCTGTGGCAGCGCCGCCGCGCGGTGCGCCAGAAGCTGGCCAACCAAGCCGCGCTGCAGGCCGCGCACGACACGCTGGAGTCGACCGTGGTGGCGCGCACCGCGCAGCTGCGCGCCGCCCAGGGCGAGCTGGTGCACACCGGCAAGATGGCCGCGCTGGGCCAGATGTCGGCCGGCGTGGTGCACGAGCTCAACCAGCCGCTCACGGCCATGCGCACGCTGTCTGAAAGCGCCGGCATCCTGCTCGACCGCAACCGGCTGGACGACGTGCGCGGCAACCTGGAGCGCATCCGCAACATGGTCGACCGGCTGGCGCGCCTCACCTCGCAGCTGAAGACCTTCGCCCACAAGAGCGATCTGCCGCTGGTGCCGCTGCTGCTGTCGCAGGCCATTGCCGACGCGCAGATGATCGTGGCCGAGCCCCTGAAGAAGCAGCGCGTGAGCCTGGTGCTCGACGTGCAGCCCGCCACGCTCAGCGTGATGGCCGAAGAGGCCGCGCTGGGCAGCGTGCTGGTCAACCTGATGCGCAACGCCATCGACGCCATGCAGGACGCACCGGTGCGCACGCTGTGCCTGCAGGCCCGCCCGAAGGACGGCCGCGTGGTGCTGAGCGTGACCGACACCGGCCCGGGCATTCACCCCGACATCCTGCCGCGGCTGTTCGAGCCCTTCGTGACCCGCAAGCCCGCGGGGTCGGGCCTGGGCCTGGGGCTCGTCATCTCGGCACAATTGGTGCGCGCCATGGACGGCACGCTGCGCGCGACCAACCTGGCAACCGGCGGGGCCTGCTTTGTGGTGGACCTGCCCGCGGCCATCGCCGTGATCCACAGCCCGCCCCCTCTTGCTGATTCCTCCGATGCCTCCGATTTCTCCCCTTTCCCTTTTTCAACAGGAGTGACCCCCCCGTGAGCGAAGCCCCCGCCATCCGGGTGATGCTGGTCGAGGACGACGAAGACGTCCGCGTCAGCACCACCCAGGTGCTGACCCTGGCCGGTTTCGAGGTCGATGCCTTTCCCAGCGTCGAACGCGCCCGCCCGCACATTGGCTTCGGCGTGCCCGCCATCGTCATCAGCGACGTGCGCCTGCCCGGCATGAGCGGCGCCGAATGGCTGCTGGAGCTGCAGCAGGCCGACCCCGCGCTGCCCGTGATTCTGGTCACCGGCCATGGCCACATCGCCATGGCCGTGCAGGCCATGCGCGAGGGCGCCTACGACTTCATCGAAAAGCCCTTCAGCTCAGAGCGGCTGGTGGCCATCGTGCGCCACGCCATCGAGCGCCGGGCGCTCACGCTGCAGGTGCGCGCGCTGCGCGACGCGCTGGAAAACTGGCAGGGCATTCAGTCGGTGCTGATCGGGCGCTCGGCGCAAATGCAGCAGGTGCGCCAGACCGTGAAAACGCTGGCCGAAACCTCGGCCGACGTGCTGGTGTACGGCGAAACCGGCACCGGCAAGGAACTGGTGGCGCGCTGCCTGCACGACCACAGCGCACGGCGCCGCCAGCACTTCGTGCCGCTCAACTGCGGCGGCCTGCCCGAGGCGCTGGCCGAGAGCGAGCTGTTCGGCCACGAGGCCGGCGCCTTCACCGGCGCCACCCGCGTGCGCGTGGGCAAGTTCGAGTACGCCAGCGGCGGCACGCTGTTTCTGGACGAGATCGAGAGCATGCCCATGGCCGTGCAGATCAAGCTGCTGCGCGCGCTGCAGGAGCGCAGCATCGAGCGCATCGGCTCCAACAAGACCATTCCCTTCGACTGCCGCGTGGTGGCCGCCAGCAAGGACGACCTGAAGGACATGAGCGACCGCAAGCAGTTCAGGGCCGACCTGTACTACCGGCTGGGCGTGGCCTTCATCGAGCTGCCACCGCTGCGCGAGCGGCGCGAGGACATTCCGCTGCTGTTCGAGCACTTCACTCTGCAGGCCGCCACCCGCTACGAGCGCGCCGCGCCGCTGCTGAGCAACGCGCAGCTGGCCGACCTGATGGCCTATGCCTGGCCCGGCAACGTGCGCGAACTGCGCAACGTGGCCGACCGCTTCGTGCTGGGGCTGCTGGGCGAGCGCCTCACGCAGGCGCGCGGCGGTGCCGGCGCCAGCGCCGACGGCGTGCTGGCGGCGGCGCTGCCGCGCGGCCTGCCGCAGCAGGTGGAGGCCTTCGAGCGCGCGGTGATCGTGGAAGAGCTGCGCCGCCAGCGCGGCGACCAGCCGGCCACCGCCGTGGCGCTGGGCATTGCCCGCCAGACGCTGCACGACAAGGTGCGCAAGCTGGGCGTGGCGGTCGACGAATTCAAGTAGCGGGCTTGAATGCCCTGAATGCCCGGCCTAGCGCAGCAGCAGCTTCATCATTCGCGCGAAGGTCTTGCCGTAGGGCGGGCGGAACAGGCCCACGCCGTTGAAGGCCGACTGCTGAAAGATGGGCTTCATCTGCGAGAAGGTCTCGAAGCCGTATTCACCGTGGTACGCCCCCATGCCGCTCGCACCGACACCGCCGAAGGGCAGGTCGTCCTGCGCGACGTGCATCAGGGTTTCGTTGATCGACACGCCGCCGCTCACCGTTTCCTGCATCACGCGCGCGATGGTGGCGCGGTCTTTCTCGAACAGGTAGAGCGCCAGCGGGCGCGGGTGCGCGTTGACATAGGCGATGGCCTCGTCGATGTTCTTGTACGTCAGCACCGGCAACAGCGGGCCGAAGATTTCTTCCTGCATCACGCGCATGCCGTCGTGCACGCCGCTCAGCAGCACGGGCGCGAAGCAGCGCGTGGCGGCGTCGGGCGGGGTGTTAGACAGCGGCAGCGCCGTGGCGCCCTGCTGCTGCGCCAGCGCCGACAGCTCCTGCAGCCGGTCGAAATGGCGCGCGCTCACGATGCTGGTGTAGTCGGCGTTGCCTTCCAGGCGCGGGTACATCGCGGAGAACACGCGGCGCGCCGTGTCGGCAAAGCGCTGCTGCTGGCCTTCGGGCAGCAGCACGTAGTCGGGCGCGATGCAGGTCTGGCCCGCATTGAGCGTCTTGCCGACCAGAATGCGCTCCACGGCTTTGTCGAAGTTGGCGCCGGGCCCGATGATCGCGGGCGACTTGCCGCCCAGCTCCAGCGTCACCGGCGTGAGGTTCTCGCTGGCCGCGCGCATCACCTGGTGGCCGACGGCGGTGGAGCCGGTGAACAGCAGGTGGTCGAAGGGCAGGGCGCAGAAGGCGCGCGCGATTTCTGCATTGCCGTTGACCACCACGATCTCGTCTTGCGCAAAGGCCTTGCCCACCAGCGACGCGAACAGCGCGGCAAAGCGCGGCGTGAACTCCGACTGCTTCAGCATCACGCGGTTGCCCGCGGCCAGCGCGGCGGTCAGCGGCCCCACCGCCAGGTACAGCGGGTAGTTCCACGGCACCACGATGCCCACCACGCCCAGCGGCTGCGGCATGAGGCGCGAGGACGCGGGCTTGAACCACAGGCCGGTGGTGCGGCGCCGCACGCGCATCCAGCGCTTGCCGTGGCGCAGCGCATGGTCGATGCCTTCGAGCGAGGGGAACAGCTCGGCGAGCTCGGTCTCCTGCACGGCGCGGTTGTGAAAGTCGGCGCTGATGGCCGCTGCCATGGCCGCGCGGTGCTGCAGCAGCAGCGCGCGCAGGCGCTTCAGGCGGTCGGCGCGCTCGGGCCAGGGCGGTGTTTGTGCGCGCAGGCTGGCCGCGCGCAGGGTGTCGAAGCTGTGTCGCAGGGCGGGCGGCGTGGGGGCTTCGTCCGCCATGGGGTCAGCTCGCGGTGCCTGGTGCGCTCGCTGCGCCTGGTGGCGTGGGCTCCACCGGCAGCGCGCGCTTGTGGGCGCTCTTGCGGTGCGTCGCCACGATGATCTCGCGCGCCCGGGCCGACACCGGCTTGCCTTCCAGAAAGTCGTCGATCTGCGCATAGGTGACGCCGAACGCGTCTTCGTCGGGCTTGCCCGGCACCAGCGATTCGAGGTCGGCCGTGGGCACCTTGTAGACCAGCGCGTCGGGCGCGCCCAGCAGTTGCGCCACCGCGCGCACGCGGCGCTTGTTCAGCCCGGTGAGCGGCGTGATGTCGGCCGCGCCGTCGCCGAACTTGGTGAAGAAGCCCATCAGTGCCTCGGCCGCATGGTCGGTGCCGATGACGATGCCGTCATGCGCGCCCGCCACCGCAAACTGCGCCACCATGCGCTCGCGCGCCTTGATGTTGCCGAGCACGAAGTCTTCATGCGCCGCGTCGCGAAACTTCAGCTCGCCGGCCTTCAGCGCGGCCAGCATGCCGTCGGCCGCGGGGCGAATGTCCACGGTGATGGTGCGGTCGGGCTTGATGACGGCCAGCGAGGCCTGCGCCTCGGCCTCGTCCTTCTGCACGCCGTAGGGCAGGCGCATGGCGATGAAGGTGGCGCCGTGGCCCTGCGCGCGCAGTTGCTCGACGGCGCGCTGCGCAAGGCAGCCGGCGGTCAGCGAATCGACACCGCCGCTGATGCCCAGCACCAGCGTCTTCAGGCCGGTCTGCTTCAGGTAGCTGGCGAGAAAGTCGATGCGGCGCGCCAGCTCCGTTGCGGCATCGAACACGGGCGCCACATGCAGAGCCGCGATGATGTCGCGTTGCGTGTCGTCGGCGGGGGTCAGGTCTTCGCTCATGGTGTGCAACGGCGTGAGGATGAGTGGAATCAGAAATCGACGAGGCTCAGGCCGATGCTGAGCACCGTGCGCTTGCGGTTGTAGTCGACCAGCGTGTCGCCGTAGCCCGAGAACAGCTGCGTGTGGAAGCGCAGGTTGCTCTTGGTCGGGTCACCGATGGCCTTGAGCCATTCGAGGCGAATGGAGCCGCGGCCGCTGTCGCGCAGGTTGTTGCGCACCGTGATGCCGAACTGGTTGTCGCGGTTGAAGTTCCAGCGGCCGGTGAGTTCGGCGCGGCCGATGTAGTCGGCAATGTCGGGGTTGTCGTCCTTGGCGGCGTTCTCGGAAATGCGCTTCCAGATGCGCCCGGTGATGGTGAAGCGGTCGTCCAGTTCGGCGCCGCCCATCAGGTACACGCGGTTCCAGCTGCGCGACAGCGGCAGGCTCTGGCCGTTGGACTGGTGCACGATGCCCAGCCCGGTGTAGCGCCAGCGCCAGCCGCCGGGCAGCTTGAAGTCGGTCGGGTAGACATACATCAGCTCGGGCTCGTGGTCGGTGGTGCGAAACGGCCGCGAGATGGCGCCGTTGAACAGCTGCCAGGTCGACTGCTGGCTGTAGGCGAACCACAGCGAGTCTTTCTTGGTCGGGTCGTTCTGCGTGAGCAGGCCCTGCGCGAGCTTGGTGCGCACCGACAGGCCGATGCGCATCTCGTTGGCCTGGTAGGCCACCGGGGTGCCGGTGTGGTCGGCCGAGGGCGAGGTGGGTGTCTCGGGTTTCTTGGTGGCGGCCGAGACCGACACGTTCAGCGGGCGGTAGCCGCGAAAGCCGAAGGTGCCGCAGTCGGTGGCGTTCTCCAGCTCCCAGAAGCGCGAGAGCGTGGAGTACTGGCGGTCGCGGCAGCCCTCGGTGGTGGCCACCGAGACCACGCGCGTGGCGGGAATGGAGGCGTCCACCGGCGGTTGCGTGGCGGCCAGCACCGGCGGCGCCACGGGCACCGACACCGAGGGCAGCGTCTGCTGCTGCGCCCAGCGGTCGAAGCAGGCCAGGCGGGCCTCGTTGTTGGCGCCCAGCGCACTGCACTGCTGCCAGGTGAGCTGCGCGTCGGCCAGCGGGCTGGCGGGCTTGTCCACGGCCTGCGCATGCGCCACGGCCGCGCCGCCCAGGCAGGCGGCCAGGGCCGCGAGCCGGGCCGGCTTGAAATGGAATCGTTGGGGTTTCATGGCTTTCCTTGCGGGGCGGCGGTCTTGGTGAGCACGAACGGGTGGGTGCTGTCGTCGGCGGCGTTGCGCCAGGTGCCCCGGAATTCACGGCCGCACGAGCGGGCCTGCAGCTTGCCCGACCAGACGCCGCTGATGGCGCGGCCGTCCTGCGATTCGTCGATGGAGAGCGCGCCTTCGTCGTCCACGTCGCCGGCGAGTTGCGCCACCGTGGACCTGGCGGGGTTGTTCGGGTTGCGCGTGATGGTGCCGCGCACGCCGTCGTAGTCGGGGTGCTTGCCCAGTTGCACGGCGGCCACGGCGGGCAGGCCGTCGAAGCGGGCCTCCCAGCGGCCGTAAAGCGAGGGCAGGGGCAGCTCGCGCGCGTCGGTGGGGCAGTCGGGGTTGCCGCGGCCGATGGCGCAGCCCGCGAGGGCGAAGGTGGCGAGCAGAGCGCCCCCACGCAGCACGGTGGCCGCATTGGCAAAAAACTTTTTCATAGCGTGGCGGCCGCTTTGGCAGCGCTCTCCTGGGCCTTGCGCGCGAACTCCGCGCGCAGCGCCTTGAGCTTTTCGCGCGGGTCTTCCTTGATGGTTTCCTTGTTCAGGCCCATCTCGGCAATGAAGCGGCTTGGAATGCAGGGCACCATCTCGCGGCCCTGCTTGCGCTTCTTGGTCCAGCTCACGGCCAGGCTGCGCTGGGCGCGGGTGATGCCCACGTACATCAGGCGGCGCTCTTCCTGCAGGCGCTGCTGCGTTTCTTCGCTCACCACCTGCTGGCGGCCGCTGTCGTCGTCGAGCTTGAAGGGCAGCAGGCCCTCGGTCACGCCGATGAGCATCACGTGCGGCCATTCGAGGCCCTTGGAGGCGTGCAGGGTCGACAGCGTCACCACGTCCTGGTCTTGCTGGCGCTCGCTGATGGTGGAGAGCAGCGAGATGGTCTGCGCCACCTCGAGCAGGCTCTTGCGCTCGGTCTCTATGTTGCTGTCGGCGCCCGAGGTGTCGTCCAGCGTGCCGCCGGCGCGCTGCGACATCCAGTCGACGAAGTCGAGCACGTTGGTCCAGCGCGATGCCGCGGCGGCCTCGCTGTCTTCGCCGTCGTACAAGTGCTTTTCGTAGTCGATTTCCTTCAGCCATTCGAGCATGAAGGCGCGCGAGTCTTCGGCACCCATGGTGCGGCGCGCGCGGTATTCCAGGTCGTTGATGTAGCGGCCGAATTCGTGAATGCCTTCCAGCGTGCGCTTGGGCATCACGCTGGGCAGCGACGGGCTGAACAGCGCCTCGAACAGGCTCAGCTTGTACTGGCTTGCAAAGGTGCCCAGGCTGGCCAGCGTGGTGTGGCCGATGCCGCGCTTGGGCGTGGTGATGGCGCGCAGGAAAGCCGGGTCGTCGTCGTTGTTGACCCACAGGCGGAACCAACCGCACAGGTCCTTGATTTCGGCGCGGTCGAAGAAGCTCTGGCCGCCCGACACCTTGTACGGAATCTGCGCCTTGCGCAGCGCCTGCTCGAAAACGCGCGCCTGGTGGTTGGCGCGGTACAAAATTGCGAAGTCGCGAAACTCCTTGTGCTGCTTGCCCTGCGTGATGGCGTCGCCCGCGCGGATGCTCACGATGCGCGCCACGGCGCGCTCTGCCTCGTGCACCTCGCTGTCGGCGTCCACGATGCGCACCGGCTCGCCTTCGCCCAGTTCGGAGAACAGCGTCTTGGGAAACAGCTTGGGGTTGGGGCCGATCACGTTGTTGGCCGCGCGCAGGATGGCGCTGGTGGAGCGGTAGTTCTGCTCCAGCTTGATGACCTTGAGCTGCGGGTAGTCGACCGGCAGCTTGCGCAGGTTGTCCAGCGTGGCGCCGCGCCAGCCGTAGATCGACTGGTCGTCGTCGCCCACCGCGGTGAACTGGCCGGTTTCGCCGGCCAGCGCTTTCAGCACGTCGTACTGGGTGGCGTTGGTGTCCTGGTATTCGTCCACCAGGATGTGGCCCAGCGCGGCCTGCCACTTGGCGCGCACTTCCGGAAATTCATAGAGCAGCTTCAGCGGCATGCCGATCAGGTCGTCGAAGTCCACGCTCTGGTAGGCCTGCAGGCGCTCTTCGTAGCGGCCCATGATCTTGGCGGTGATGCGCTCGTTGTCGTCCGCCGCGGCGGCCTCGGCCTGGGCCGCGTTCAGGCCCATGTTCTTCCACTTGCTGATGGTCCACTGCCAGATGCGGGCGGTGGCCGCGTCGGTGGTTCCGCCGGCGTCTTTCAGGATCTTGGTGACGTCGTCGCTGTCCAGAATGCTGAAGGCCTTCTTCAGGCCGAGCACCGCGCCGTCTTCGCGCATCATGCGCACGCCCAGCGCGTGAAAGGTGCACACCACCACCTTGCGCGCGTCCTTGCCGATGAGGTCCTTGGCGCGCTCGCGCATTTCAGCGGCCGCCTTGTTGGTGAAGGTGATGGCCGCGATGCGCTGCGGCGCCATGCCGGCCTGAATGAGGCGGCCGATCTTGTGCGTGATCACCCGCGTCTTGCCGGAGCCTGCGCCTGCGAGCACCAGACAGGGACCGTGCAGGTAATTGACAGCTTCCTGCTGCGCGAGATTGAGACCGTGGGACATGGGTGGGGGAGGGGGAACCGGAAAGCGCCGCACGCGGGGCGTGAGCGCAAAAGCGGGCAATGATACGGGGGAGGGCCTGCACAGGGTTGTAGGCGGGACACGTCGTCGGGCACTCTGCGGCGCTGCTGCAACGCAACGACAATCGCCCGGTGCTGCCTGTCTTCCTTGTTACTTTCCCTTTCTTCGCGTTAATCGCGGCCGGCTATGCCGCCGCCCGCGCGCGCATCCTGCCGCTGGACGCGATTCCCGGCCTCAACAGCTTCGTGCTGTATTTCGCTTTGCCGTGCATGCTGCTGCGGTTTGGCGCGGGCACGCCCATCGGGCAACTGCTGGACGGCAGCGTGGCGCTCGTGTGGGGCGTGTGCGCGCTGGCGGTGGTGGCGGGCGTGGTGGTGTTCACCCGCAATGCGCGCATCGGCTGGAACGACGCGGCCTTCGGCGCGCTGGTGGCGGCGTTTCCCAACACCGGCTTCATGGGCGTGCCGCTGCTGGTGGCGCTGCTGGGCGCGCAGGCGGCGGGGCCGATGATCATTACCATCGCGTTCGACCTGGTGGTGACTTCGTCGCTGTGCATTGCGCTGTCGCGGCTGGACGGCGCCCTGGGCCCGGACGGCTCGGCGCGGCAGGGCGCCACGCTGGCCGCGCGCAAGGCCTTGCGCGGCATTCTGGTCAACCCGATGCCGTGGTCCATCTTGCTGGGCGTGCTGCTGTCGGCCGCGCGCTGGCCGCTGCCGGGGCCGCTGGAGCGCACCGTGGCCATGCTGGCCGACGCGGCCTCGCCGGTGGCGCTGTTCACCATTGGCGCGGTGCTGGCGCGCTCGGCGCTGCTGGCGCGCGAGCACGGTGCCAGCGAGGCGGTGGCGCAGGCCATGGGCACCACAAGCCTGATGAAGGCCGCACGAAAGGCACCGTGGGCCGACGTGCTGCCCGTGGTGGCGGTCAAGCTGCTGGTGCACCCGCTGCTGGTGTGGGGCCTGGGGCTGGGCGCCATGGCGCTGGGGCTGCCGCTGGCGCAGCCGGCGCTGGTGGTGATCGTGCTGGTGGCTGCGTTGCCCAGCGCAAGCAATGTGTCGATGCTGGCCGAACGCTTCGGTGCGGACAACGGGCGCATCGCCCGCATCATTCTGTGGACGACGGTGGTGGCCTTCTTCAGCTTTCCGCTGGCGGTCGGGCTGCTGAACAGACCCTAGGGCGTGAGCACGCCCAGCTCGTAGTCAGGGCGTGAGCACGCCCAGCTTGTACGGGTCCGCGTCGGGCAGGCGCTCGCACTTGGAGAAGTCGCGGCCCTGCGTGCCGTCGCAGTAGTAGGCGTTGTAGACCCGGCCGAACAGCGTGGGGCTGGCGGTGAAGAGCACGCCGTGGTCGGGCTGCCAGTTGTCGTGCGTGTCTCGGGTGTCCTTCACTTCCTTCACGCTGGCGTCCACCGGCTTGGCTGCAGCTTCGGTGGTGGACGCTGTAGCCGATATAGCCGATGTAGCCACGGCCACCGTGGCGGCCGGCGGCGTGAAGTCGGCCAGCGTCTTGTGGGTTTCGTCACCGCGCCATCGCACCGCCAGTTCGGCGGCCGTGGGCCGCACGGCCACCGGCAGCAAGATGCCGTTGACCTGCGCGCCGTAGCCGAAGCGGTGGGTCTTGCCGGCCAGGAAGGCGTAGGCGCAGGCGGCCATGCACTGGCCCCGCACCTCGGTTTGTGCGCCGCTCGCGCGAATGGCGTCGGCATAGGCGCCAGCCGCTTCGGCGGTGCCGCCGAACGAGTCCTCGAACACCACGGTGCGCACCGCGCCACCACCCAGCTGGTCGGCAAATTCCTTCACGGCCGTGCCGTCCAGCATGCCCGACACCACGAGCCGGTTGCCCTGCAGCGCCAGTTCGGCCGCGCCAGCTGGCACAGCGCTGACGAGGCCAGCGACGCAGCACGCGACAGACAGAACCCAACCCGAGAGCGACGGCGGTTTCATGGCGACCTTTGCGGGACCTTGTTTTGCGACGGACGAGCATGCTTGGAACGCCAACCCGGCGGCGGGTTCACGCCTTTACAGCTTGAGTAGCGAGGGGTATGGCGTCAACCCTTTTTTCACAAAATTTCGGGTAAGCCAAGGCAGGCCAGAAGGCATAGCGCGCGCTATGGCTTCAGATGAATGCTTCGGTTTGCAGTTGCGCTGCTACAGTGCTTCCAGGTCAAAGATGTGAATGGGGCGCGCAATGGCAATACTGGTTCGCATCCTGCTGTGGTTTTCCTGGCTCGCCGCCGTCGGCTGGTTTTGGCACGCGGGCACATACGGCACTGCCACAGCCATTGCACTGGGTGCGCTCAGCCTGGTGGTGTTCGCATGGCCGGCCAGCATCGTGCGCCGCCGGCACAACGAGCTGCGCTACGTCGACATGGGCAAGGAGCCCACCGGCTACCACTGACAACCGCGCTCTCAGGCACCGCGGCAAGCGCTCAGGCACCGCGGCAAGCGCTCAGGAAGCCCCCGACTGCAGCCGCTGGAACTCGTGGCGCTTCATGGTCAGATAGTCGTTGCGGTCGACCTCGTGCAGCTGTTGCGCGTACTGCTCGGTGGCGTCGAACCATGCGCCCAGGCGCTGCTCCAGCTGGCCCGAGGCCGGCGCGTCCAGGTAGCTGTCGATGGCCAGGTAGTAGCGCATGGTGTTGCGCTCGACCACGCCGCGTACCCCGCCGATGTACGCGCCGCCGTCCTTCGAAGTAAAGCCCACCTTGTCGCTGCCCACCGTGGCCAAGTAGCCCTTCATGGCCAGCCGCGCCGCGGTGCCGTAGGCGTAGGCATAGCTCATGTGCAGGGCGGTCTTGCCGTTGTCGGCGGGTGTGGCCTCCAGCACGATGTTGTAGTCCCGCGTGGAGAGCGGCCCGGTGGCCGCGCTCAGGCGCACGTTCAGGTAGTTGGCGTCGGCCTTGGCCACGCTGTAGGCAAAGTCGATCTGCTGCGCGTCCGACAGCGGCTGGTCGAACTTGCGGCCCGCCGCCACCGCCAGCGCGGCGCCGCCGCCCTTCACGGAGCAATGCTTGATGTTCAGGTGCAGCATCAGCACCTGGCACCACGCCGCCGGCTCGCGCAGCGCACCGCTCACCTGGTTGAACGGATGGTCGACCAGCGCATACACGTCGCCGCTCAGGCGCTCGGGCGATTCACTCGACTCGATGGTCAGCGGTCGCTTGAAGGCATTGCGCGCGAGCTGCGGCTTCAGCGCATCGACTTTGGCGCGCAACGCCGCACCGCCGCCGTCCGCCGCTTGCTGGGCCAGTGCCGCCAAAGGCGACAGCGCCAAGGCTGCCGCAATCAGCAGCCCTGCGACCGGGCGCCGTGCCAAGGACGCTGAAGACGCCAAAGGGGTGTGAAGAGTATTCATGGCACCCACCTTGTTCAAGCGCGCGCGCAAGCCTTGCAGGACAACCGGCTCAGATGCTGTGCGGATCGACGTCGACGAGCCAGCGGATCACGCCCTTGCCCTCGGGCGTTCGCCGCAGTTCATGCAGCAGCGGCTGCCACAGCACCAGCAGGCGCTGCAGCGCGGCGCGCGAGGGGCTTTCGATGAGCATCTGCGCGCGCTCCACATTGGCCACGCGCTGAATGGTGAGCGGCACCGCCGGGTAGCGCGTGACCAGGTCGGCGCCGGGCAGCGCCTCGGCCCGGTCGGCGGCCATGTTCAAGAAGGCCTGCGCCACCGCCTGCTCGCGCGCGTCGGCCCGCAGCAGCGCCTGGAAGGCGAAGGGCGGCATGGCGGCGGCGCGGCGCTCGTCGAGCTGCTGCTGCGCGAAGGCGGCGTAGTCGTGCTGGCGCAGCGCCGTGAACAGCGGGTGCTGCGCATGGTGCGTCTGGATCCACATCTCGGCGCGGCTGCCCTGCGCCGCCAGGTAGGCGGCATCACGGCCCGCGCGGCCGGCGGACTGCATCAGCAGGCTGAACAACCGCTCCGGTGCGCGGAAGTCGCTGGAGAACAGCGCGCCGTCGGGGTTCACCGCGGCCACCAGCGTGATGCGGCGAAAGTCGTGGCCCTTGGCAATCATCTGCGTGCCGACCAGCACGTCGACCTCGCCGGCGTGCACCGCCGCCAGTTGCGACTCGAGCGCGCCCTGCTTCTTGGTGCTGTCGGCGTCGATGCGCGCGATGCGCACGGGGCTGCCGTCGGGGTGCTTCACGGCCGCGAACAGCTCGGTCAGGTGCTCTTCGAGCCGCTCGGTGCCGCGGCCCACGGGGGCGATGTCGGGGTTGCCGCAGGCCGGGCAGGCGCGCGGCACGCGCTCGGTAAAGCCGCAGTGGTGGCAGCGCAGCGTGCGGTCGATCTTGTGGAACACGCGAAAAGCGCTGCAGTGCGGGCACTCGCTTTTCCAGCCGCAGTCGCCGCAGGCCAGCACCGGCGCGTAGCCGCGGCGGTTCAGAAAAATCATGCTCTGCTCGCCGCGCGCAATGCGCTGGCCAATGGCGTCGAGCAGCACGCCGGAGATCACCGTCTTGGGCGGCTGCAGGTTCATGTCGACCAGCCGCACCGTGGGCAGCTCGCCCGCGCCAATGCGCGAGGGCATGGCCAGGCGCACATAGCGCCCGCCCGGGTCGTCGCCTTCGGGGGGGCGGCTGTGGTGCCAGCTTTCGAGCGAGGGCGTGGCCGAGCCCAGGATCACCTTGGCCTTTTCGCGCTGGCCGCGCCACACGGCGAGGTCGCGCGCGGAGTAGCGCGCGCCTTCCTGCTGCTTGTAGCTGGGGTCGTGCTCTTCGTCGACCACCACCAGCCGCAGGCCCGGAATGGACGCGAACACCGCCATGCGCGTGCCCAGCACGATGCGCGCCGCGCCGTTGTGCGCGGCCAGCCAGCTGGCCAGGCGCTGGGGGTTGGTCATGCCGCTGTGCAGCGACACCACCGCCTCGTCGCCGAAGCGGGCCTTGAAACGGGCTTCCAATTGCGGCGTGAGGTTGATCTCGGGCACCATCACCAGCGCCTGAGCTTCGGGGTCGCGCGCCAGCAGGTCGGCCACGCAGCGCAGGTACACCTCGGTCTTGCCGCTGCCGGTGCTGCCGACCAGCAAAAAGGTGCCGGTTTCGGCCTCGATGCGGGCCAGCGCGGCTGTCTGCTCCGCGCTCAGTGCAATCAGGTTCGACGACTCAGCGGTCTCGGCCACCGGCCCCGCCGTGGTCTTGCGCTTGAGCCGGCGCGCCAGCTGCGTGGTGCTCAGGTCGCGCAGCTGCGGCGGCAGCGCGGCCAGCGCAATCTCGCCGATGGAGCGCTGGTAGTAGCGCGCGGCAAAGGCCACCAGGTCGCGCCAGGTCTCGCCCAGCGGCTCCAGCCCGTCGAGCGCCGCGCCCACGGGCTTGAGCGCCATGTCGGGCTCGGCGCCTTCGAGCGAGGTCGGCGGGTTCCACACCACGCCCAGCACCTCTCGCTTGCCCAGCGGCACCCGCACCAGCGTGCCGGGCGGCAAAGGCGCGGCGCTGGCGTAGCTCAGCAGGTCGCCCAGCGCGGCATGCGCGGGGGTTTGCACCGCGATGTCCAGCCGCCACGGCAGGGCGGCGGGGTGACCGTTCGTCGGCTCGAAAGCACCAGCTGGGGGCAGGGTGGCGGTGGAGATGGGTGTCCTTCTTGGCAAGGTTTGTTAATGCGGCTTGGAGCAAAAGCGCTTAAGTCGTTGATTTTCCAGTGCTTTGGAATCTGTCCAGCGTTTCTGTGGATAACTTTGTTGACAACAACGCTCCACGCGCCGCCAAGCCTTGCAAATCAAGGCTTCCGCCGAAATGCCCGGAAAAAACGCAAAACTCAAAACCTATATGAATCAACGACTTAGAAGTGCTATTGCTTTGGGAGCAAAGGGGTCGGGGGCTTGGAACATCTTGCGCACTGCAACACGGGTTTTGTGCATAAGTCAGTACCCATATACCGTTTTTGCGCTTGACAAACGCCCGGGGCCCGGTTTTTGGAGCGGCCCGGCGCCGCTGCGCGGACCGCCCCCCAGGTCACAGTTTCAAACGCGCAGGGCGCGCGATTGGCTGTGCACCGCCTGCACCAGCGCCGCCACATGGTCCGGCGGCGTGAACTGGCTGATGCCGTGGCCCAGGTTGAAAATGTGGGTCGGTCCCTTGGCATGCGGGTCTGCGTGCGGCGTGCCGAAGGCCTTCAGCACCTTGGCCACCTCTGCCTCTATTTGCGCGGGCGGCGCGAACAGCACGTTCGGGTCGATGTTGCCCTGCAGCGCCTTGGCCTTGGCGTCTGTTCCTTCCGCGACCTGGCGGCGCGCCGAGCCAAGGTTCACCGTCCAGTCGACACCAAGCACCTCGCAGTCGAGCTCGCGCATGGCTTCCAGCCACAGGCCGCCGCCCTTGGTGAACACGATGCGCGGCACCGGCTGGCCGTCGGCGCCGGTGCGCTTCAGGCCGGCCAGCACGCGGGCGGTGTAGGCCAGGCTGAACTCCTGGAACGCACCGTCGGCCAGCACGCCGCCCCAGCTGTCGAACACCATCACGGCCTGCGCGCCGGCGTCGATCTGGGCGTTGAGGTAAGCCGCAACCGAGTCGGCGTTGACCGCGAGGATGCGGTGCATCAGGTCGGGGCGGCTGTACATCATGCTTTTGACCAGGCGGTAGTCGCTGGAGCCGGCGCCTTCCACCATGTAGCAGGCCAGCGTCCAGGGGCTGCCCGAAAAGCCGATGAGCGGCACGCGGCCGGCCAGCGCCTGGCGGATGGAGGCCACGGCGCTGAACACGTAGCGCAGCTTTTCCATGTCGGGCACTTCGAGCGCGGCCACGGCGGCTTCGTCGCGCACCGGGCGCGCGAAGCGGGGGCCTTCGCCGGCCTCGAACGACAGGCCCAGGCCCATGGCGTCGGGCACGGTGAGGATGTCGGAGAACAGGATGGCCGCGTCGAGCGGGTAGCGCGCCAGGGGCTGCAGCGTGACTTCGGTGGCGTAGTCGGTGTTGGTGGCCAGGCCCATGAAGCTGCCGGCCTTGGCGCGGGTGGCGACGTACTCGGGGAGGTAGCGGCCGGCCTGGCGCATGAGCCAGACGGGGGTGTGATCCGTGGCCTGGCGCCAGCAGGCGCGCAGGAAGGTGTCGTTTTGCAGGGGGGCGAAAGGCATCCGGCGATTGTCGCAGGGGGGCGCGCTTGGTAGGTTCGAATGTGCGGTTCGTGGGTGTGTGGACAGGGGCGTGTCGTACGGGGGCGGGTGCACGGGGGCGCGGGCGCAGGGGCGCGTGCGCAGGGCACGCTCCCGGTGATCAGTCGATCAACTGCTGCTCTGAGGTTTTGAGCGAGCGCTACCGTCGGCGGGCGCGCACCACACTCAAACCGCTGGCACGCGCCGCGTGTCCGCCGCGCTCACGTTGCGTCGGTACAGCACCAGCGTGGCAACCAGCCCGCAGATGGCGGCCGCCGTCATCCACAGGCCCGGCGCGCCCTTGTCGCCGGTCATCTCGATCAGCCCGGTGGCAATGGCCGGCGTGAAGCCGCCGAACAGCGCGGTGGCCAGGCTGTAGGCCAGCGAGAAGCCGGCGGTGCGCACGTTCACCGGCATCACCTCGGTCAGCGCCACCACCATCGCGCCGTTGTAGCTCGCGTACAAAAACGACAGCCACAGCTCCACTTCGAGCATGCGCACGAAGCTCGGCGCGCCCACCAGCCACTTGAGCGAGGGGTAGGCGGTGAGGATGGTCAGCACGGTGAACAGAATGAGCAGCGGCTTGCGCCCCACGCGGTCCGACAGCGCGCCCATGATCGGCAGCCAGATGAAGTTGGAGACCGCCACGCACAGCGTGACGATGAGCGCGTCGGTGGTGCTCAGGTGCAGCACGGCCTTGCCGAAGGTGGGCGTGTACACGGTGATCAGATAGAACGACACGGTGGTCATCGACACCAGCATCATCCCGGCCACCACCAGGCCCCAGTTGGCCACCATCGAGCGAAAGATTTCGCGCGCGTCGGGGCGGTGCTTGCGCGCCATGAACTCCTCGGTCTCCTGCAGCGAGCGGCGAATGATGAACAGCACCGGCACGATCATGCAGCCCACGAAGAAGGGCACGCGCCAGTAGAAGTCGCCGATTTCCTGCGAGGTGTAGGTCACGTTGAGCCAGTAGCCCAGCGCTGCCGCCACCACGATGGCCACCTGCTGGCTGGCCGACTGCCAGCTCACGTAGAAGCCCTTGTGGCCCGGCGTGGCCATCTCCGACAGGTAGACCGACACGCCGCCCAGCTCCACGCCGGCCGAGAAGCCCTGCAGCAGCCGCCCGGTGAGCACCAGCAGCGGCGCGGCCAGGCCGATGGTGGCGTAGGAAGGCACGCAGGCAATGAGCAGCGTGCCCACGGCCATCAGCGCGAGCGTGACGATCAGGCCCTTGCGCCGGCCCACGCGGTCCACATAGGCGCCCAGGAAAATCGCGCCCAGCGGACGCATCAGAAAGCCCGCACCGAAGGTCATGAAGGTGAGCATCAGCGAGGCGAACTCGTTGCCCGCGGGGAAGAACGCCTTCGATATCTGCGTGGCATAAAAGCCGAACAGGAAGAAGTCGAACATCTCCATGAAGTTGCCGCCGGTCACGCGCAAAACGGTGGCGACTTTCGACGAGGAGGCGATGCCGGTGGCGGCGTGGCCGGGCGCGCCTTGCGGCGCTGTGGAAGGCGCGGTGCTCATGTTCTTGTCCCCTGTGGCGTTTGTGGTCGCCAAGGGTAGGCCGGGCTTCCCGACCGTGGCCTGACTGCGGCGGTCAGGTAGCTGTCACGCCTTGCCCAGGGCGCAAAGCTCTAGCCGTGCTCAGGTCTTGTACTTGATCGAGCAGCCGTAGGGCCGCGTACTGGCCGTCGACACCGGCTTGCCGCCGAAGGCCTCGCCCAGCGCCTGGTTGACGTAGTTGGTCGCGGTCTTGATGTCGTCCACCCGCGCCGACGCAATGCTGTCGATGCCGCCCGCATACACCAGCATGCCCTTGGGGTCGATGATGAAGATGTGCGGCGTGGTGCGCGCGCCGTAGACCTGGCCGATCACGCCGTCCTCGTCCATCAGCACAGCGGTGGGCGAGCCCTTTTGCGACTTCATCCAGGCGTCGAGCGCGTCGGCCTTCAGGTAGTCGGTGGCGGCGCGTTCGGTGGAGTTGATGGCCAGCCACACCACGCCCTTGTCGGTCGCGGCCTTCTGGGTGGCGGGCATGTTGCCGCTGCCGTAGTGCTTGCGCACGAAGGGGCAGCCGGGGTTGGTCCACTCCAGCACCACGAACTTGCCCGCGAAATCGGACAGCTTGTGCTTGGCGCCGGTGGTGTCGACGGCCACGAAGTCGGGCGCTTGCTGACCGACCACGGGTGCCGCGGCGGCATTGGTGCCCATCAGAAAAGTGGCGCCCAGCGCCACGGCTGCGGCGACTACGGCACGGCGGGAGGCCCGGCTCAGGGCGGCGCGGGCTTGGCGCGCGGCACGCAGGGAACGCGAGTCGGCGGTTGGCGAAAGAGACATGGCCAGCTTGAACTCCAAAAGAAAAATTCCAAACAACAACTGCAGCTTAGAACGGTTTCTTCAAGTGCCTGTGACAACCCATGTCACGCAGGTGGTCAAAGCGCGGCCAGCGCGGCGCGGACTTCGTCCTTGCCCAGAATTTCCGTCAGCACGACCGGTGGCTTGCCCGGCGCCTGCAGCACATACACCGGCACGCCGCTGCGGCCCAGCGCGGTCAGCGCGGCGGTAATGGCCGGGTCGCGGCGGGTCCAGTCGGCGCGCAGCATGGCGACCTTCTTGGCGTCGAAGTCAGCCAGCACCTGCGTGTCGGACAGGGTGCTTTTCTTGTTGTACTGGCAGGTCACGCACCAGGCGGCGGTGAAGTCGATGAACACCGGCTGACCCGCGCCCGAGAGCTCGGCCACGCGCTCGGCCGACCACGGCTGCCAGCGCTGGCCGGCCGCGCCCTGGCTTGCGGCCGAGGCCAGCTGCGCCGGCTCCACCACTTGCAACACATTGCGCCCGATGGCTGCGGTCAGCACCGCGGTGAAGGCGATCAGCAGGCCGGCAATCACCATGCGCGTGCGCCCGCGCAGCGTGAGCGCCCACACGATGGCGGCCAGGCACACCAGCAGCGCCAGCAAGGTGCCCGCGCCGTCGATGCCGCTTTGCTGGCCCAGCACCCACACCAGCCACGCCACGGTGGCGAACATGGGGAACGCCAGCAGGCGGCGCAGCGTGTGCATCCACGGGCCGGGCTTGGGCAGCAGCCGCGCGATGGCGGGCACGAAGCCGGCCACCAGATAAGGCAGCGCCAGCCCGAAGCCCAGCGCCGCGAACAGCAGCAGCGCCTGCACCGGCGGCAGGCCGATGGCAAAGCCCAGCGACACGCCCATGAACGGCGCGGTGCAGGGCGAGGCGATCACCACGGCCAGCACGCCGGATAGAAAGTCGTTGGCCAGCGGATGCTTGGCCTGCGCGCTGCACACCGACGACGGCGCCGCACGGCCAAACTCGAACACGCCCACCAGGTTCAGCCCGATCAGCGTGAACAGCCCCGCCAGCGCCGCCACCACGCCCGGCGACTGCAACTGAAAGCCCCAGCCCAGCCCGGCGCCGGCCGCGCGCAACGCCAGCATGGCCCCGCCCAGCGCAAGGAACGACAGCATCACGCCGCCCGTGTAGGCCAGGCCCGCCTTGCGGTGCGCGCTGTCGTTGCCAGCCTGTCGCGCGAAGCCCAGCACCTTGATGGCAAGGATCGGGAACACGCAGGGCATCAGGTTGAGCAGCAGGCCGCCGAGCATCGCGCCGAAGAGGGCGGCCAGGAAAGTGGTGGAGGAGGGGGTGGGCAGGTCGCTCGATGACGCGGCAGCGGTGGCCCCGGTTACTCCGGTGACATTCGCCGCGTTGGTGGCCAGTGCGGCCTGCAGCGCCGGCGACACCCCGGCACGCGGCGCGGTGGTGGGCCACGTGCCCGACACCGGCGCCTCGGCACGCCAGGCGATCGGCTGGCCGGCCTGCCGGTCGGCTTCGGCCAGCGCCACCACCACCGGCAGCGTGGTGGGGCTTTCGCTGCGCTGGTCGGCCAGCGGGAGCGACGCGGTCCACACGCCGTTGTTCCAGGCCTGGGTCCAGTCCTTGCCGGAAACGGCCGCGGTGCGAATCACCTCGGGGGTTTCGGGGAAGAAGCCCAGCGTCTTGCCCTGCACGGCGGCGGGCAGGCCTTCGAGGCGCACCTTCAGCATCTGTCCGTCGACCTGCACGGTGCCTGGCTTGGCCAGCGGCTGGGGTTGGGCGGCGGCGGCGGTGTCGAAATCGGCCTTGTGCAGCGCGGTCGAGCCCTGCAGCGGCAGCGACAAAGAGAAGGTGCCTTCTTCCGGAATGCACTCCTTGCGGCAAACCAGCCAGGAGGCTTTCAGTTGAATGTCCATCGCCGGTGTGCCGCCCAGCGAGACCGGCGGCTTGTACAGCGTGGACACCTCCAGCGGCACCGGCAGCAGCACGGTGTTCTCGTAGCCATAGTTGGCCAGCGTGCCGACCGCGATTTTCTCGGGCACCGGCCAGGCAATTTCGCCGGTGGACACGCCGGGCGGCAGTGTCCAGGTCAGTTCGGTGGGCAGGCCCGAATCGCCGGCGTTCTTCCAGTAGGTGTGCCACTCGGGCTGGTGCGTGATCTGCAGGCCGACCCACACCGGGGCGCCGGGCGTCACGCCGTCGGGCGCGTGCGCAATGAGCTCGGCGCGCACATGGGGGGTGGTGACCACGGCGCCCGGCTTGGATGCCATGGGCGAACTCGCCGATGTCGATTGCGCGGCAGCCGGCATGCAGGCCGCGGCGGTTGCTATCAGAAGCGTAGCGAATTGGATGCGCGAAAAGATCATGCCGTCAGTCGGAGCATTCGAGGGGGGCTAAGTTCCAGGATGTGCCGGAATGTTTCAGGCGGCGGCGCCGGCCACCGGTGCCCAACCGAGCACCACGCGCCGGCTGTTGGCGCTCTTTTTCTCGATCTTGGTCACCACCATGGCGCCAATCTCCGAAGTGTTTGCAACATGCGTGCCGCCGCAAGGCTGAAAGTCGATCTGCGCCTCGCCTTCACCGCCAATGCGGATGGTGCGCACCGTGCCCGTGCCGCGCGGCGGTTGCACGCTCATGCTCTTGACCAGCGCCGGGTTGGCGTCCAGCTCGTCGTCGGTGATGGCGCCCACGGTCAGCGGATGGGCCGCTTCCACCAGCCGGGCCAGCGCGGCGGTGAGCGCTTCCTTGTCCAGCGGGTCGGTCATGTGGAAGTCGAGCCGCGCGTATTCGGGTGTGATGGAGCAGCCGTTCACCGGTTGCGGCACCAAGTGGCACAGCAGGTGGGTGGCGGTGTGGAAGCGCATGAGCCGGTGGCGGCGCTCCCAATCGAGGCGGGCGGTGACGGTGTCGCCGGGCTTCAGTGTGGCCAGCAGCTCGGCCTGGTCAGGCGCGGGCACATGCACGAATTCGTTGGTCGGCTGGCCTTCGTCGTTCTTGGCCTTGCGGGTGTCTGCAATGACCAGCTCGCGGCCGTCGGCCAGGGCCAGCACCCCGCTGTCGCCGGCCTGCCCGCCGCCCAGCGGATAGAACACCGTGCGGTCCAGTACCACGCCGGTCTCGTCGATGCGCACGATGCGGGCGTCGCAGGTGCGCAGGTAGGCGTCGGCACGGAACAGGTCGTCGGTCATCCGGCGATGGTAGCGGCGATGCGCGAATGCGGTGCGCCCACGCCAGAAAGCGCCCACGACCGACAGCCCCGGGCCGGGCCGACAGGGAAGATTGCGCCGCAATGCGGCACTGGGCCGCACAAGGACCCCGCATGAAAGCACCGCAGCAAGCCTCCACCCGCATCGCCTTGACCTGGCAGGCACCCGCCGTGGCCGTGGCCGTCGCGCTGCTCGTCGCCGGCTGTGGCGAGGCCGCCAAGCTGACCCCCGAGGCCACCACCGGTCCGCGCCCGCAACTGGCCGAGCCCAACAAGACCCTGATTCCCACCGTCAACGTGGCACCCGCCATCGGCTGGACCGACACCGCCATGCCCACCCCCGCCGAAGGCCTGAAGGTCACGGCGCTGGCGCGCGGGCTGGACCACCCGCGCTGGGTCTACACCCTGCCCAACGGCGACATTCTGGTGGCCGAGAGCAACAAGCCGCCCAAGCCCGGCGGCAGCGCCACCGACGGTGGCGACGGCCTGGTGGCCAACGTGCGCAACTGGGTCATGGGCAAGGTCATGGGCCGCGCGGGCGCCGGCGTGCCCAGCGCCAACCGCATCACCCTGCTGCGCGACGCCAATGGCGACGGCGTGGCCGAGCTCAAGCAGGTGTTCATGACCAACCTGACGTCGCCCTACGGCATGGCGCTGGTGGGCAACGAGCTGTTCATCGCCAACGCCGACGCGCTGGTGAAGGTGCCCTACACCGAGGGCCAGACCACCATCAGCGTCAACCCCACGCTGGTGACGCAGCTGCCCGCGGGCATCAACCACCACTGGACCAAGAACGTGATTGCCAATGCCGACGGCAGCAAGCTCTACGTGACGGTCGGCTCCAACAGCAACATCGGCGAAAACGGTCTGGCCGCCGAAGAAGGCCGCGCCGCCATCTGGGAGGTCGACACCAAGAGCGGCGAGAAGCGCCTGTTTGCCAGCGGCCTGCGCAACCCCAACGGCATGGGCTGGGACCCTGACACCAAGGCCCTGTGGACCGTGGTGAACGAGCGCGACGAAATCGGCAGCGACCTGGTGCCCGACTACCTCACCTCGGTGAAAGACGGCGCCTTCTACGGCTGGCCGTGGAGCTACTACGGCGGCATCGTCGATGCGCGCGTCACGCCGCAGAACCCCGAAATGGCGGCCAAGGCCATCGCACCCGACTACGCCCTGGGCTCGCACGTCGCGCCCCTGGGCATGGCCTTCTCGCGCGCGGGCCTCATGCCCGAGCAGTTCGCCAGCGGCGTCTTCGTCGGCGAGCACGGCTCGTGGAACCGCAAGCCCAAGTCGGGCTACAAGGTCGTGTTCGTGCCCTTCATCGCCGGCAAGCCCAGCGGCCCGCCGGTCGACGTGCTGACAGGCTTTCTTACCGCCGACGAAAAGGCCCAGGGCCGACCGGTGGGCGTGACCCTGGACAAGGGCGGCGCGCTGATCGTGGCCGACGACGTGGGCAACGCCGTGTGGCGGGTGTCGAAGGACAAGTAAGCCGCGTGCTTGCTCAGCGTTGCGGCCGGCCGATGCGGTAGAGCCGGTGCCGGCGCAGCGCGTGCCCCTCCGGCACGAACGGATGCTCGAAGGCTCCGGCGGTGTCTTCCTTCATGCCGATGCGGTCCATCACCGCCGCCGAGCGCAGGTTGCCGGTCGCGGTGAAGGCCACGATCTCGTCGAGCCCGAGCCGGTCGAAGCCGACCTGCAGCGCACCGCGCGCCGCCTCGCTCGCGAAGCCCTGGCCCCATGCATGGCGCGCGAAGCGCCAGCCGATTTCCACGCAGGGCGAAAAGGGCAGCGTGACAGCGGGCACGTTGAGCCCGGTGAAACCGATGAACTCGCCCGAGGCCTTGTGCTCCACGGCCCAGAGGCCCCAGCCGTTTTCGGCAAAGCGTTGCCGGAAGCGCGCGACCATGGCGTCGCTGTCGGCGCGTGTCGGCAGCGGCAGCAGGAACTCCATCACCTGCGGGTCGCAGGCCAGTGCGAAGAAGGGTGCAAGGTCGCTCTCGCGCCAGGCGCGCAGCCGCAGGCGTTCGGTGTCGAATTCGATGGCTGGTGTGGGTTGTGTGGGCGCTGTGTCGGTCATGCGCCCGATTGTGCTCAGAACCCGGCCAGCACCACCTTGCCTTGCGCCTTGCCGCTCTCGATGAGCGCATGCGCCTTGCGCAGGTTGGCCGCGTTGATGGTGCCGAAGCTCGCGTTGGCCGTGGTGCGCACGCGGCCCGCGTCGACCAGCGCCGCCACCTCGGCCAGCAGCGCGCCCTGCTCGGCCATGTCCGGCGTCTCGAAGCGCGAGCGCGCGAACATCATTTCCCAGTGCAGCGAAAGGCTCTTGGTTTTCAGCGGCATGGCGTCGAGCAGCTTCATGTCGTCGATCACCGCCATCTGGCCCTGGGGCTTGAGGCTTTCGATGATCTGCGCGTAGTGCTGCTCGGTCTGCGTGAGGCTGGCGACCATGTCGACCTCGCCGATGCCGGCCGCCTTCAGCTCCGCCGCGAGCGGCTTCGAATGGTCGATGACCGCGTGCGCGCCCAGCGCCAGGCACCACTCGCGCGTTTCGGCGCGCGAGGCGGTGGCCACCACGCGCAGTTGGGTCAGCTGGCGCGCCAGTTGAATCAGGATGGAGCCGACACCGCCCGCGCCCCCGGTGATCAACAGCGTCTGGCCTTCACCACCGCCCTTGGGCACCTTCAGTCGGTCGAACAGCAGCTCGTAAGCAGTGATGGTCGTCAGCGGCAGTGCGGCGGCCTGCGCGTCGTCCAGGCTCTTGGGTGCGATGGCGGCAATGCGCTCGTCCACCGCGTGCAGTTCCGAATTGGCACCGGGGCGAACGATGGAGCCGGCGTAGTACACGCGGTCACCCACCTTGAAGTTCTTCACCTCGCCGCCGATGGCTTCGACGATGCCCACCACGTCCCAGCCCAGCACCTTGGCCTGGCCGGCCTCGGGTGCGGCGTTCTTGCGGACCTTGGTGTCCACCGGGTTGACCGACACCGCCTTCACCCGCACCAGCAGGTCGCGCGGGCCGGCCACGGGCGCGGGCAACTCGATGTCCTGCAGCGATTCGGCGTTGTCGATGGGAAGGGGCTGGTAGTAGCCGACGGCTTTCATGGCGGGGTCCTTGGATGAAACGATGCCTCGACTGTAGGATTGCAATCGCTGATTGATAAGCGGGTATTTATCAGCAACATATTCAAATGAAAATTGAAAATACCTCCGATCTGCGGGTGCTGGTGCAGACGGCGCGCGGCGGCACGCTCACGGCCGCCGCCCATGCGCTGGGCATCACGCCGGCCGCCGCCAGCGCCACGCTCAAGCGGCTGGAGGCGCAACTGGGCGCCCGCCTGTTCGAGCGCTCCACCCGCGCCATGCGCCTTACGCCGCAGGGCCAGACGCTGCTGGACTACGCGGTGCGCGCCTTCGAGCTGCTGGACGAGGGCGAGTCGCTGGTCACGGCCGACCGCGGCGAGCTGGTCGGCACGCTGCGCGTGGCCGCGCCCTCGGACCTCACGCGCAGCACGCTGCTGCCCTGGTTCGACGAGTTTTTGGCGCTGCACGCCGGCGTGCAGCTGTCGCTGTCGGTCGGCGACCGGCCGCTGGACGTGATGCGCGACGAGGTCGACGTGGCGCTGCGCTACGGCACGCTGGCCGATTCGCGCCTGGTGGCGCGGCCCTTCGCGGTGACGAGCCCGCTGTTGACCGCGTCGCCCGAGTACCTGCGCCGTCATCCCGCGCCGAAGACGCCGCAGGACCTGGTGCACCACAACTGCCTGATCTTCAACCGCGGGGGGCGACGCCACCGCGTGTGGCGCTTTGCGCAGAACGGGCAGTGGACGGAGGTGCGGGTGAACGGCGATCGCAGCGTGGACGACGCCTCGCTGGCGCGGGAGTGGGCGGTGGCGGGGCATGGCGTCACGTTGAAGTCGGCGCTGGATGTGCGCAACGACATCAGCTCGGGGCGGCTGGTGCACCTCTTGGCCGATTGGCAGACCGAGCCTTATCCGTTGCATGCGCTGTTGCCCAGTGGGCGGTTCGTGCCTGCGCGGGTGAGGGCGTTTGTGGACTTCCTGGCGTTGAAGTTCGAGGCGCTGACCGCGTCGTTCGTCGACGGTGCCCAGAAGGCGTCAATCTGCCCCGATGGAACCAAGCAGACGGCGCACGCCGCGCAAGGGCGCCGTTAAACGCCAGGACTTGCTCCTTTGCAAAGCGGCAAGCTCCCCGGCTTTTGTCCGTTCGGCTGCTTGTGCCTGTTGCAACGCGCGTGCCGCATCGGTGCGCGCTGCATCGAGTTCTTCAGCGAGCCGGGTGTTGTCGGTGGAAAGTACGTTCACCTCGCCATGCAAGCGCTGGATCTCGAGCTTGCGGCCTTGATCAAGGCTCCAGTAATCGCGTACCTGGCACCAGAGATTCTCGGTCTCCGTCGCGGCCGAGTAGTAGCTCGCGGCATCGCCTTCGATCTGCGTGCGCGATGCGTATGAGGGGGTGGGTGCCGCAAGCGTGCGCGCGAGGTGTTCGTAGAACGGCTCCACTGCTGCGCTGGCGTATTCCTGTACGAGCTCCACGTTGACCGGTATGGCGGCGATGTCCGTGAGCAACTGCGGCAACTGCTCGATCTCCACGCTTGCCATTCCGGCATAGGACAGGTCGTTGCCCGTGTCGTACTGCACACAGGGTTTTCCGGCAACCGCAGCATCGAGGAGCAGGGTCGACAGCGACGAAATCACGACGTCGACAGCGGCGACGAGGCGCGTCACATGCAGGTCCAGCATGCCCATCAGCACGTCATCGAGGACCACCGAATTCGCAAGAGCGAGTTCGCCCGCGCCGGGTGCGCGTTCGGAGGGATGCAGCTTGACGATGAAAAGCAGGTCCGGCAGTGCCTGCATCATCTTCACGAGGCGCGCGCGGGCGGTCTGGGCTGCCGTACCGTGCCGATGCCACAGCAGATTCGTACCCAGCAGGGCAACCCCCCGGTACCTGCTCGTGTCCAGGCCCAGCCGCCAGCGAAAGAGATCCTGCGGCGGGGACAGGCGCATATCGATGAACTTGGGGCCTCCCACCGCCCTGAACCTTTGCCATGGCAGGACGCACCCTTGCACTGTCTTGCCGGCCAGGCTGACTCGACTTTCATGGATGAAGCGTTCGTAGCTCTCGCCCCACGACCAGATGGTCTCGGAGCCGAACTCGATGAGTCGTTGCGGAAACTGCTCGATCCAGACCCCGTGCTGCATCTGAATCGTGTGCACGCCGTGCAGCTTTGCCGCCTCCGCTACCTGCCGGCCCATGAGATGGTGGCAGGTGACATTCGATTCTGCACCGGTGATCAGGAAGCGCAGACCCAACTCGCGCCAGGCAATCTGCGCGCACCGTTGATAGAACACGGCCTGCACGCCGCGCCTGGCAAAGAATTCGCGTGCCAGCAAGAGCGCGTCCGGATCCAGGACGGAGGTGCGGATCAGCACTGCCACCGAGCTTCGCGACAGGACATCCAGCAGCGGGCGGTAGAGGATGAACTCCTGCATGTGATGGAGGTTGAAACCTATCCGCGGCAATCGGCTTGCCTGGTCCTTGAGTGCGCCAAGCCCCGCATTGAACTGTGCGCGTTTTTCGCGCCGGTACAAGACGTCCATCAATGCCTCGACACGCTGTCGAGCCGGACCCTCCGACAAGCCGGCGCCATGGTCTGCTGAAAGCCGGACGAAGTCAGGCTCGCCGTTGCCGATGTCGCCAAAGAGGTCGCACTTTGCCCAGTACGAGGCGAGCCCGAGTTCTTCGTCTTTGGGACGCTTTTGGCATACCGCTCGCGCACTGGCCAGAGCGCGGTCATCCTCGACGGCGAAGCCGACGGTTCGGAAGATTTCCAGCCAGGTCGCTTTCGGCAGGATCGTCGCGTGCAGCTTGCCCTCCAGGCTGCATGGGCGTGTCGACAGGGACGCGATGAGATGTCCATCGCACACGGCACGAAGGTTTCGCACCGCCGCGAAGACGTCGTCGCTGGCAATGTGCGCGAGCACATCGAGGCAGATGACCAGCCACGGCTCGCCCCCGGTCTGCTCTTTCATCGCTGCGAAGACCTGCGCGGCGCCCTCGGCGCAGCCCGATGGATCGAAATGAATGCAGTGGGGTCCGGCCGGGTCGAAGTCGCAATCCAGCACCCGCAGGCCGGCGCTGCGCAATGAGGCGGCCACTGTGCCGCGGCCGATGTTCAGGACGTTCTTCAGCTTCTGGTCGGAACAGAAGGCCAGGATCTCCTGCACGATGGAGTCGACCGCAAAGTCAGCACTTTGCGCGGCAGAAGTTCGCCACTCGGAAAGTTCGGTTTTCAGGGGCCTTGACTCCGGAGATGCTTTGAAAGGAGCACGCTTGCCTGATGGCGGGCGAGCAAAACTTTTTGATTCATTCTTCGCCCCTGCGCCGCACGCACGCTTGTTGTGGCGTACGTGACCTCGGTCAGGATCTCGCAGGCGGAAGTGCTCCGCGAAATCTAGGCAGACCGTCTTATCCTCGAATTAGGAGCGTGCAAAGTTCGCGCAAAGGCCCGGTAGAACGGGCCTGCGACGCGGGTGTCTTTGGGGCTCGGCGGCGCCTCAGATCATCGGCGTCACCGCCCCATCCATCGCCACGATCGCCCCCGTCACATAGCTCGCCTTCGCCGACGCCAGAAACACCACCGTGTTCGCCATTTCCTCCGGCGTCGCGATGCGTCCCAGCGGCAGCCTTGCCGTGGCGCGCTTCAGTGCCTCGTCGGTGCCGATGCCTTGCAGCTTCGCATCGGCCTTCATGCCTTCCTGCAGCCGTTCGGTCAGCGTGAGGCCGGGGTTCACCGCGTTCACGCGCACGCCCTGGCCTGCGTAGGCCGCGGCCATGCCGGCGCTCACCAGCATCAGCGCCGCGTTGGCCGCGCCGCCGGCCATGTGCACGGGGCTCGCGACTTTGCCGCCCTGGCCGATCACGTTGACGATGGCGCCGCGCCCGCGCGCAGCCATGCGCTTGACGACCGGGTCGATCATGTGGATGTAGGTGAAGTACTTCGCGTCCATGGCGTCGTGCCACGCGGCGGGCGTCAGGTCGGCGGGCGGGGTGCGGCGCGCGGCGCCGGCCGAGTTGACGAGCACGTCGACCGGGCCGAAAGCCTGCTCGGCCGCATCGAGCGCGGCCACGGCGCTGGCCGGGTCCTTCAGGTCGGCCGCATGCAAAGACACGCGGCCCTCGGCCTGCGCGAACGCATCGACCAATGTCTTGCGGCCCTGCTGCAGATTGGCCATGTCACGCGAGACGAGGCTCACGCGCGCGCCTTCGCGCAAGAAGCCCAGCGCGCAGGCCAGGCCGATGCCCTTGCTGCCGCCGGTGATGAGAACGTGCTGGTCCTGGAGCTGGAGGTCCATGAAAGAGTCCTTGCCTGGGTGAGTTGAAGTCAGCCGGCGATTGAAGCACCGGCGTGAAACCCCTGCACGGACGCGGCTGTGCGCCGCAGATCACTCGCCGACCACCAGCACCTCAGCGTTGTGCCAGCGGTGCCTCGGCAGTGGCTCAGCGTCGACCCGCCGCGCGCTTCAGCGGCTCGGGCTCCAGCGCGCCGGGCGCGGTGTCGGTCGCGTCGCGCAGGTGGCCGTTGTTGTCGTGGTGCACCAGCAGCTGCTGCGTGCGCTGCCAGGTCGACAGGCGCGCGGGCGGCACTTCGATGTAGGCGGCCAGCGAGGCCAGCGACGACTCTTCCTGCTCCGGGCGCGCCTCGCGCTCCTGCTGGCGGCGGCGCCACGGCGCCATCACCAGCATCGAGGCCAGGATCACGCCGATCACCACCGCGTACAGGCCCAGCAGATGCAGGACCTCGGGTTGCGAGCGCGCGCCCAGCACGTAGGGCCAGGCATACCAGATGGCGCAGAACCAGATGGCGATGGTCACGGCCGGGCGCAGCACGCGCAGCCACACGAACATGGCCAGCGTGCGCTGCGGCGAGCGGCCGTTGCCGAACGCGCGCAGCGAGATGCGCGCGGCGTCGATGATCGGCTCCTCGCCCGCGGGCTGCCCCCACGAGCGGCGCCGGCTGGGCGGCGGCAGGTCGTAGTTGGCGTCGGGGGAGCGGTTGGGTGATTGGGACTCATGGGGCATTGGAAACTCCTCTGTCAGGGCTCGTCCACACCGCGCGTTTGCCGCGCCGGCGTATCAGGGCTTTGGGAAGGGCGATGACGGTGGTCGCCATCGTGATGGTCCAGAAGGCGATCGGGTACCAGATCGTTCCGGCGAAATAGCGCATCAGGTCGCGGTCGTAACGGCGATCGATCCACAGGCTCAGCAGCATCTGCAGGATGCAGGTCATGGCCAGCAGCGTGCCCTGCCAGTGCGGCAGCAGCGCGGAGTGCCACTGCGAGTCGACCGGCAAGAAGGGGCGCGCCAGGCTCACGACCACCACCACGGCCATGGCATAGGCCCACACCACGCTGGTCATGTACTCCACGTAGATGAGCCACATGCGCCAGTGGCGCGGCTGCAGAATGCGCCCGCTGTTGCGCAGCATGGTCTGGATGCCGCCAATGGCCCAGCGCTGGCGCTGCTTCCACAGGCCGCGCAGGGTCTCGGGCATCAAGATCCAGCACAGCGCGCGCGGCTCGAAGCGCAGCTTCCAGCCCGCGAGCTGCAGCTTCCAGCTCATGTCGATGTCTTCGGTGAGCACGTCGGGGCTCCAGAAGCCCACGTCGATCACCGCGCGGCGACGGAACATGGCAATCACGCCCGACACCGTGAACAGCGTGCCCACCAGTTGCTGCGAGCGCTTGATGAGCCCGATGATCGAAGAGAACTCGCCCACCTGCATGCGACCCAGCAGCGTGGTGCGGGTGCGGATGCGCGGGTTGCCGGTGACGGCGCCAATGCGCTCGGAGGCCAGCATGGGTTGCAGCATCCACGCAATGGCGTCTTCGTCGATCAGCGCGTCGCCGTCGATGCCCAGAATGAACTCGCCCAGCGCCAGCTGGCAGGCGGTGTTCAGGCCCACGGCCTTGCCCTGGTTGCTGGCGTTGTGAATCACGCGCAGGCGGCCGTACTCCTTGGTCATTTCGTCGAGCAGCTCGCCGGTGCCGTCGGTGCTGCCGTCGTTCACGGCAATGACCTCGTAGTTCGGGTAGCGCGTGCGCATCAGCTGCTCGATCACCTCGCGCAGGTGCGGCGCCTCGTTGAAGCAGGGCACCACCACCGTCACCAGCGGGAGCGAGGGCAGCAAGTCGAGCGGGTTCACGTCGGTGTCGCGCTTGCGCTCGAACACCCATGCATGCGAGAGGCCGCCGGCCATCCACACATAGGCCATGAAGAAGGGGTAATAGAAGACGAAGCCGAACAGCAGCGAAGGCAGCGTGTGCGCCAGAAAGTAGGTGGTGCTCATGGCGAGCGTTCTCCTTGTGCCGGCGCGGCGGGTTTCACGGACGGGGCGGACTGAGCGGGTTGAACAGCCGGAGCGGCCTGCGGCGGTATCTCGGCGGCCGACTGCGTGCGCAAGGCGCGCGGCAGCAGCGTGCGCACCGAGATCGCGCGGCGCACGGTCTCCAGCGAGGGCTGGTTGTTCAGAAAGTCGTCGGGGTAGTAGCCCAGGTTGCGCACGCCGGCGCGCTGCAGCAGCGTCCACTGGCGTGTCAGTTCGGCGTCGGGCACGGGCTGGCCGGTGCGCCAGTCGCGCGCCTGCAGCTCGAACACCGTGCCGTCCAGGCCGCGCGGCGTGTCGGCGACGCGGCGCGCGAGGCGTTCGAGCCAGGCATCGCCGTTGTTGGTCTTGTTGGCCTCGCCTTCCATGCGCGGCATGGCCATCAGCGCCACGTAGTCGTAGGCGGCCAGCGAGGCTTCGTAGTTCTGCGCGAACCATTGCTCCGCGCCGGGTTCGAGCAGCGGGCGTGCGTACAGGTTGCGCGCGGTCTCCAGCACGGGGCGCCAGGCGCCGGTGCGCCGTGCGAGCTCTTGTGTGAACTCGATCAGGTAGCGCGTCTTCGCGCTGCTCCAGCGGGCCATCAGCTCGGGGTTGGCGCGAATGGCGGCCACGTCGCCCGGCAGGCCCCATTGCGTATAGGTGGCCAGCGCGGCGGGGCTCGCGTCTTCGTCGTCGGCCAGCGTGGCGTCGTCATGGAACAGCAGTCCTTCGAAGAAGGCGTGCCGGCCCAGGTCTTCGTAGATGTCGCCGACCAGCGCGCGCACGGCGGGGTCGAAGGGCGTGAGGCGGTGGTAGCGGCCTGCGGGCGTGGTGCCGCCCTGCGTGGTGACCGTGTGCGTCGACAGCGGGTTGGACGCCGGCAGGCGGAACGCCGTCACCGGCATCCAGGCGTAGACCTTCACGCCGGCGCGGCTGCGCAGCTGCCAGGCCGCGCGGGCGAACAGGTCGGCGCGCATCGGCAGGTGGCGGTTGGGAAAGTACAGCGCGTCGGCCACGCCGTCGCCGTCGGGGTCGGCATAGGCCTGCAGGAACACCGCGCGCGGTCGCACGGCGGCCACGCGGTCGATCAGCATCGAAAGGTTGCGCTCCTGTTGGGCCGGGTCGGGGTCGTACACATAGTCCAGGTCGACGTGCATCACGCGGTTGACCGCGCGCAGCTCGCCGCCCACCGGGCTGCGCAGCAGCCGTGCGTACGTGGGCGCCTCGTTGTCGTAGGCCGCCAGCGCGCGGCGAATGCGCGTGAGCGGCACCGCGGCGGTGTTGGCGCCGTCGTCCAGCGTGAAGGTGATGGGCATGCCCGCGCGCTCGGAGGCGGCCAGCGCCGCCGCGTTGTAGGCGCCGTAGGGCCACACGGTGGACCGCACCTTGGCGCCGGTGCGCGCCTCGATGATTTCGCGGCTGCGGCGCAGGTCGGCCTCCACGCGCTGCGTGTAGGCGCTGTCGTCCTCGTAGCGTTGCGTGGCGGGGTCGTAGCGGTGCGTGGCCGCCGACGGCAGCAGGTTGCCCTGCGGGTTGGCCAGCACGCCGGTGTGCATCGCGTCGCTGTGGCTGGCGAACTCCACCAGGCCCGAGCGCGCCATTTCGGCGGCTTCGCTCCATAGCAGAAAGTTGTCGCGCGGCGCGGGCTTGTCGCCCCAGTGCACGAGCTGGCCCTGCGGCACGTCGAGCCAGCTGGTCACCAGCGCCATCAGCGCCGGATAGTTGTAGCGCTTGAGCAGCGGAAACACCTTGGTGTAGGCGCTCCGGTAGCCGTCGTCGAAGGTCAGCAGCACCGGTTGGCTCGGCAGCGGCTTGCCGCCGGCGCGCGCGTCGACGATCTGCTGCAGGCTCACCGGGTGGTAGCCGCTGTGCTGCAGCCAGGCGAACACTTCGGCAAAGCTGCGCTCGTCCACGGCGGTTTCGTCGGGTGAATCTTCGAAGCTGGCGCGCACGTTGGTGCGCACGTCGTGGAAGGAGAGCACGCGAAAGGTCACGCCGTCGTCGGGGTCGGCGGGGGGCAGCGGCTGCGCGGCGGCAGGCAAGGCCAGCGCGAGCGCGCACGCCAGCAGCAGCCAGGCCAGGGCGGCGCGTGCCAAGGAGGGGAGGGAGGGCGGTGTCGTTCGCATCACTGCAGGGGCGTCGAGAGGTTCAGGAAGACGCCGCGCTGTCGTTCGCGCACGCCGTCATAGGGATGGCTGGAAATGCTCACGCCATAGCGCAGCGTGAGCTTGGGACCCAGCTCCCAGCGGTGTTCGTAGCGCAGGCTCCACAGCGGGCCGCTGCCGAAGCCGGCCTGGCGGTAGCTGCCGCCGCTGAGCTCCACGGCCTGGAAGAACTCGCGGTCGTCGCGTTTCCAGTTGAGCCACTGCGCGCGCACGCCCAGCTGCACGCTGCTGTCGCTGGACGGGTTGAAGTACGGCGCGTCCACGGCGCGGCCGCGGCTGGTGTCGCCCGTGAGGTGCGTCTCTAGCTGAAAGCGCGGCGTGCTCACCCAGCGCTCGCGCCAGCCCAGCTCCAGGCCGTTGCGCACGTTGTTGTCGCTGAAGTCGAGCTGCTGCCATTTCAGGTCGAAGCGGCGCGACTCGTTCACCACGTAGCCCACGCTGGCGCCGGTTTCGCGCGCGCCGATGCCGGCCACGCGCGCCTTCCACGGCAGCTCCTTGCTGTCGCCGTCGTAAGTGGCCGACAGCCGCCAGGCGTCGCTGGCGCGGTAGTCAAGGCGCCCGGCCACGCTGTTCTGGTAAGGCCCGCCGTTGGCGTGCTGCAGCGCGCCTTCGGCCAGCCAGCGCCCACGCTGCCAGCTCAGGCCCAGCCCGGCGCGTGCCCAGTTGGCGTTGCCGATGTCGGTGTTGCCGCGGCCTAGCGACTGGTCGTAGAACAGGCGCCATTCGTCGTTGATGAGGCCGGAGCTGAGCCGGCTGTCCACGCGCCATTCGCGGCTGGCCAGGGCGGAGCCGCCGCGCGATGCCTCGGCGTCCACCTCGAGCAGCGCGCCGGTGTTGGCGCGGCGGCGGCGTTCCATGTCGCGCACCTCTACCGTGTCGCCGGCGTCGGCCACCAGCGCTTCGGCACGCTGGCGGGCCTGGGCGAATTCGCCGGCGTCGACCAGCGCATCGACATGGCCCACGCGCGCGGTGATGTCGTCGGGCTGGTCGGCCTCTTGTGCCTCGAAGCGTGCCACCGCGGCCTCGGGGTGCTCGCGCAGGCGCTCGGTGAGCG
This sequence comes from Variovorax sp. H27-G14, assembly GCF_046156345.1. Taxonomy (NCBI): domain Bacteria; kingdom Pseudomonadati; phylum Pseudomonadota; class Betaproteobacteria; order Burkholderiales; family Comamonadaceae; genus Variovorax; species Variovorax sp. H27-G14. Next base: position 27,316 of record NZ_JAYLVN010000012.1, on the reverse strand, counting down.
CCGCGCCGTAGGCGTAGCCGGCGTTCAGCGGCGCCTCGCGCGTGAGCACAGAGAAGGTCTGCTGCGCGAGCGCCGGGCGGTCGGTGTAGAGCTGCACCAGGCCGCGCAGGCCGCTCACGTCGGTGTACTGCTCGTTGGGGCGGCCCGCCTCGGGCGCCAGGCGCATGCGGGCGGGCGTGGCCGCTTCGAGCTGCTGGAGCAGTGCGTCGGCCTGCTCGAAGCGGCCGGTGTCCTGGTAGGCGTAGACCAGGCCGAAGTACAGCGGGTCGGGCATGGGCAGGTCGGTGCCGCCCTTGGCCACGGCGGCTTCGTACAACGGCACGGCCTCGGCGGAGCGGCGCTCCTGCGCGTGGGCGCGGGCCGCGGCGCCGAGGGCATAGAAAGGCAGGTCGGTGCCCGCGGCGTGCAGGGTGTCGTACAGCGCGATGGCGTCGGCCGGGCGGCCGCGTTCCACCAGCGCCAGCAGGCGGTCGGACAGCAGCCGCACGCGCAGGGCGCGAAAGGCTTCGGCGTCGGCCGGGCTGGCCTTCAGCGCCGCGGCATCGGCGCGGGCCAGCGCGGCTTCTTGCGCGGCCAGTACCTGGTCGAGCGCTTCCACGCGCTGCGGGCCCAGGCGCTGGTCGCGTTCCTGGATGGCCCAGCGCAGTTGCTGGCCCAGCGCGTCCTGCTGCAGGCTGGAGAGCGCCAGCGGCGAGAAGCTGCCGGGGCGGTCGCGCTCGGCAGCTTCGGCGTCGGCGAAGGCGCTGGAGGCGGCACCGCTGCTCGCGAGCAGAAAGTCGGCCTCGCGGCGCAGGTCGCGGCGCCCGGGGGCGAGCGCGGCGGCCTCGGTGTAGGCGGCCAGCGCCTGCAGCAGATCGTTGTCGGCGCGTGCGATGTGGGCGCGCAGTTCGAGCAGCGCCACGCGGTCGTCGGTTTCTTGCGGTGCCCCCGCGGCCAGGGTGGTGTACAGCGTGCGGGCTCCGGCGATGTCGCCGGAGTCCAGCCGCCAATAGGCCTCCTGGATGCGCGGCGCGCGGGCGTCGGGCTGGCGGGTGCGCCACTGGCGCACGGCGTCTGCCTGCAGCGCCAGGTCGTGCGTGCGCCGCGCGGCCACGGCCAGCGGGCCCAGCGCGTAGTCGGCCAACCCGGCAGGCGTCACCTGGCGGCCCAGTGCCACGGCTTCGGCGAACTGGCCGTCGTCCGTGGCCAGGGTGATCGCATCGGATGCCACGCGGCGGCTCTCGGCGTCGCCCAGCGGGGGTTGCGAGGCGAGCCACACCTTGAGCTGCTGCAGCGCCTGCGCGGGCGTGACGCGGCCTTCACGGCGCTCGACGATCAGCGCGTCATGCCGTGCGGCGTCGTAGGGGGTACCAGAGGTACCCACCACGGCGTCGGCAGAGGCGGGCGCCGCTGTACCGACCGGCACCACGGCCGGCAAGGGTTGCGCCATGGCCGCGGACGTGCCGAAGGCCAGAACGCACACGATGGGGGGTAGTCCTCGGGCGGCTTGCGCGAGGTGACGAGACAACGATTCCGCAAGCGCCGTGGGGCGCCCGTACATGACCGTGCCTCCAGTTATTTTCTGGATGAACACTCTGCTCCCTTGAACCCGGAAAACCCCGAACGGCTATGGACTGCCTTTTTCGGGACACCGGGCTTTTGCATCAAAACTGATACATAAGTACTAAAAACTAAACCTGACCTCCACTGTATGTAGAAGAGTTAACAAAAGCAAACCAAAGTCCAAGGATTCGGTTGTATTTGTGAACAGGTTGGCGTTTTTTGGCCCTCATACGTTTCCTTTTGTGGGACAACGGCGCCCGGTCCGTCACATTCGGCACGTCTTGCGGCCACTAAGATCGGCCGATGAACGCTCCTTCGGCCCCCTCCACGCCTGGTGCAGTGCCTGGTGCATCGGCTGGTGCACCGCCCCGTGCACTGCCCCGCTTCTGGTCCCAGCTCACCACGCGCGATTTCGCCGGCCTCGACCCCGCCGCCACCGTGGCCGTGCTCCCGCTGGGCGCGACCGAGCAGCACGGCCCGCACCTGCCGCTGGGCGTGGACACGGTGCTGGCCGACGGCATCGTCGCGGCTGCGTTGCCGTTGTTGCCGGCCGACCTGCCGGTGCTGTTCCTGCCCACCCAGCAGATCGGTCTGAGCCCGGAGCACGCGCGTTTCGCGGGCACCCTCACCCTGTCGGCCGACACCCTCATTCGCCTGTGGAGCGACATTGGCGCGGGCGTGGCGCGGGCGGGCGTGAAGAAGCTGGTGCTGTTCAACGCCCACGGCGGACATGTGGGCGCGATGGACATCGTGGCGCGCGAGCTGCGTGCGGCGCACGGGCTCATCGTCTACAGCGTGAGCTGGTTCAACCTGCCGTTGGGCGAGGCGGGCGCCCGGTTCAGCGCGCAGGAGCATCGTTTTGGCGTGCACGCGGGCGAGATCGAGACCTCGATGATGCTGGCCCTCACCCCGCAGCTGGTGCGCATGGGGGAGGCGAAGGACTTCCGTTCGACGTCAGAACAGCGCGCGGCCGACTACGCGATCCTGGGCAACGGCAAGAGCGCCAAGCTCGGCTGGGCGATGGAGGACTACAACGCGCACGGTGCCGCGGGCAATGCCGCGGCAGCCACGGCGGAGGGCGGTCAGGCGGTGATCGATGCGGCTGCGGGGCAGTTGGCGTTGCTGCTGGCCGAGGTGTCTCGGCTGCCGTTGAGCACTGTCAATACGGGGCCGTTGCCTTAGGGGGCGGTGTTCTTCGGTGTGCTATTGGTCGAGCTGCTGCTGTTCAGGGCGGCGCTCACGCCGACGGGGTACCTTGCTCCGCGAATGTCCCCCGGGGCTGCGCCCCTCCTCCTTTATTTCGCTGCGCAAGGCACCCCATCGGCGTGAGCGTGTTCAGAGCACTGGTTGATCAGCCGCACACCGACAGCGGGGGGCTTTGCTCAGAGCAGTCATTGATCGGCGAGCACCCAGAGCGTGTCCAGGTGCACAGGGCGTCGGGTGCTCCCCGCAGCGAAATAAAGGAGGAGGGCGAAGCCCGGGGGACATTCGCGGAGGGGAGTACCCGGCGGCCTGTGCACGCGCCCTGAACAGGACCCGAACTCAGGACCCCGACTTCAGGCCACCGAACCCAGCACCCCAGCAAACATGTCCGAGTCCACATTGCCACCGGTCACGCTGACCCCTACCGTCTTGCCACGCCAACGCTCCTGCTGCTGAAGCGCCGCGGCCAGGGCAGCGGCCCCAGCGCCTTCCGCCACGTTGTGCGTGTCGCTGAACAGAATGCGCATCGCCTGCGCAACCTCGTCGTCGGTCACCATCACCACGTCGTCCGCCTCCCGCAGGATCACCTCGACAGACTCAGGCACCGGCGTGCGACAAGCCATGCCGTCGGCCAACCGCGTCGTCACGGGAGACTCGACCGGCTTGCCCGCAAGAAAAGAATCCCGGTACGCCGTGGCGTGCGCGGAGACCACGCCGATCAGCTTCGTCGACACACCACAGTGCGCACGCGCCGCTGCAGCAGCGGCAAACCCCGAACCCAACCCGATCGGCACGAACAGCACATCGGGCGGCGTGCCCGACAGCGCCTCGAAAAACTCCACATACGCCGTCGACACCCCCCGCACCAACTCGCGGTGAAACGACGGCACCCGATGCAGCCCGTCTCGCAGCGCCAACACACCCGCGTGTTCGGAGGCCGCCTGGAAGTCGTCCCCATGCTCCACCAGCGTCACACCCAATGCGCGCATCGCCGCGTTCTTCTCGCTCGAATTGCCATGCGGCACCACGATGGTCGCGGCCAACCCATGACGCCGCGTGGCGAAACCGACCGACTGGCCATGGTTGCCGCGCGTCGCGCTGACCGCATGGCGCACCTCGGGGTGCTCGCGCGCCAGCGTCTCGAAATAGGTCAGGCCGCCGCGGATCTTGAAGGCACCGGCCGGCGTGTGGTTCTCGTGCTTGGCCCACACCGTGGCGCCCAGGCGCTGCGAGAGCAAGGGCCAGGCGTACTGCGGTGTCGGGGGCATGGCCGCATGCACGGTGTGCTGCGCGGCTTCGATTTCCTGGCGGGTGAATCGCATCGGGCGGACCTTGCTGGCGTTGTTTTATTTGCGTTCGGTGAGCGCCACGCGCACGGCCAACGCCGCCAGCACGCTGCCCATGATGTAGCGCTGCGCGCGCAGCCAGCCGGCGCTTTGCGACAGCACCGCCGTGATGCTCGCGGCGCCCATGATCACCACCGTGTTGACCAGCGCGCTGCTGGCCATCTGCGCCACGCCCAGCTGCATGCTCTGCAACAGCACCGAGCCGCGCTCAGGGTGAATGAACTGCGGAAAGAACGACAGGTAGAACATGGCCACCTTCGGGTTCAGCAGGTTCGTGAGAAAGCCCATGCGAAACAGCTTGGCCGGCGGGTCGGCCGGCAGCGCGCGCGCCTCGAAGGGCGCATTGCCGCCGGGCTTGACCGCCTGCCACGCCAGCCACAGCAGGTAGGCCGCGCCGGCAAAGCGAATGGCATCGAACGCCACCGGCACGGCCAGCAGCAGCGCGGTGAGCCCGAGCGCGGCGGCGAACAGGTGCACCAGAAAAGCCATCAGCACGCCGCCCAGAGAAATCATTCCGGCGCGGCGGCCCTGGATCAGCGTGCGCGAGACGCAATAGATCATGTTGGGCCCCGGCGTGAGCGCCAGCAGCAGCGAGGCCAGGGCAAACCAGGCGATGTCGGTGAGGCTCAGCATGGTCAGAGTCCTTTGGATTCGAGCGTGACAGTGCCGCGCGGGGTGTCCAGCACGGCCACCAGGTTGGGCGGGCCGGCCTCGACCGGCATGCCGGTCATGCCCACGGCCGACAGAGCGGCGGCCAGCGCCGGCGCGCGCGGATGCGCGGCACGCAGCGCGCGCAGGGCCAGGCCGGACTGGGGCATGGCGTCGGTGGGGTGCACCGGCCCCCACTGAATGAGCGTGGGCAGCGCGCCGTAGAACAGGCGCTGGCCGTCGTCGCGCACCGTGATCTGCCATTCGAGCCGGCCCGCGGGCGTGTCGCGCGAGGCCTGGATCAACTGGCCGCGGTCGATGTGCGCATGCTCTTCGTGCGCCAGCGCATGCGTGGCGGCCTGCGCGTCGGGCACGCGGGCCACGAAGTGAATCAGCCGCGGGCCATGCTGCGCCAGGCCGGCCTGCAGCGCGCTGTCGTCCAGGTCGAACCAGCGGCGCGTCTTGGGGCGCGAGGGCAGCTTGCCCGGCTCGATGGCAATGATCTCCAGGTAGGCCGCCGCATAGGCGTCGCTGGCGATGTTCAGCAGCCGGTTGTGCGTGCCCATGAGTGGGTGCACGCCGCCAGGCCCGGGCGTCACGCCCAGGGTGGCTTCGCACCAGGCCACGCCTTCGTCGAGCGAGGCCGCGGCAATCACCAGGTGGTCGAGCTGCGCGTGCATGGGCGGTGTGTTCCTTGGGGGCCTGGGCAAGTGGCTAGAGCGTGACGTGGCCGTCGACGCAGGTCACGGCGTCGCCGCCGACCCAGATCTTTCCGGCGGCGTCGCGCTCGATGTACACGCGCCCCGCGCGGCCCAGGCACTGGCCCTGCGCGGCCAGGTAGCGCTCGGGCATGTGGCCGTCGGCAATGAGCCATTCGGCCAGGCTCGCGTTCAGGCTGCCGGTGACCGGGTCTTCCTGCACGCCGATGGGCTCGGCAAAGGCGCGCACCTCCAGGTCGATGCGTGCGCCGTCGTCATTGGGCGTGGCGGGCCGGTTGCCGAAGGCGCGCGCCTCGCGGTTGGAGCGGCCGATGAGCAGCGAGGTGTCGTGCGCCGCGGGCACGCCCGCCACGCCGGCCTTCACGCCCAGCTCTTTCAGCGCGCGGTGGTCGGGCTGCAGCGCCAGCACGGCGTCGGCGTCGTTCACCAGCAGGCCGAACCAGACCGGGCCGTTGTCCAGCACCTGCGCGGCCACGATCTGCGTCGCCTTCAGGCCCAGCGCGCCGGCCACCTTGGCCAGCAGCGCGGGGCTGGGGGCGCTGCGCTTGAGCGGCGGCGCGGCAAAGGCCAGGCGGGTGCCTTCGCGCCGCAGCGGCACCAGGCCGGCACCGCACTGCTGCACCACCTGGCCCGCGGCCTTGGGCTTGCCACCGGCTTCCAGCCACGCATGGCAGCTGCCGATGGTCGGGTGGCCGGCAAAGGGCAGCTCGCCGCCGGGCGTGAAGATGCGCACGCGGTAGTCGGCGGTGGGGTCGGTCGGCGGCAGCAGAAAGGTGGTTTCCGACAGGTTGGTCCACTGCGCAAAGCGCTGCATGGCCTCGTCGTCGAGGTTCTGGCCGTCGACGACCACCGCGAGCGGGTTGCCGTAGTAGGCGGTGGCGGTGAAAACGTCGACTTGCTTGAAGGGGCGGGATGTCATGGAGGTCATTCGAGAGGAAGGTCGAGCACGCCGCGCGTGCCCGGTCGGGAAAGCAGGTCGGCGTACCAGCGCTCGACATGGGTCCAGGTGGGCCGGCGGTATTCGGCGCCCGGCAGGCCAAACCAGCGGTGCGCCTCGCAGCCCAGCGGAATGTCGGCCATGGTGAAGGCGTCACCGCCCATGTAGGCGTGGCGGGCCAGGTGCGCGTCGAGCATGTCGAACAGCGCCTCGCTCGCGCGCACCGAGGCGTCGATGAGCGCGGGCTGGCGCTCCGACGGCGGCGTGCGCACCCACTGGATGAACGCGTCGCGGCTCGCGCGGTTGAGCATGGTCTGCTGCCAGTCCATCCAGCGCTCGGCATGGAAGCGCGCGGGCAGGTCGCTCGGGTAGAAGTTGCCGTGCGAATGCTTGGCGCACAGGTAGCGCACGATGACGTTCGACTCCCACAGCGTCACGCGCTCGGCGCCTTCGCCGTCGTCGATGGCGGGCACCATGGCGTTGGGGTTGAGCGCCAGGTACTCGGGCGTTTGCACCACGCCGAATCTGCCGCCGGCCTCGGTGCGCTGAAAGTCGAGCCCGAGCTCCTGCGCGCACCACACCACCTTGCGTACGTTGATCGAGCTGATGCGGCCCCAGATGTTCAGCATGGTCAGATCTCTTTCGTTGATTTTTCGGTTCGGCAGCTCATTGCGTCATGACGCGCGCCGTGCCCGACACGCGCACCGAGCTGCCCGCCTCGGGCGCAATGTCGGCATGCAGCTTCGACAGCATGCCCATGTCTTCACCCTGCACCACGTCGATGGCGCCGCCGTGCGGCCAGTCGATGTCGCGCAGGTAGCCGGCCAATGCCGCTGTAGCGGCGCCGGTGGCGGGGTCTTCGTACACGCCGCCCGACGCAAAAGGGTTGCGCGTGTGAAACCGCTGCGCGCTCTCCGCAAAGACCAGCACGATGGTCGTGAGCCCGGCACCGGCCATCAGCTGGCGGCCGGCCTCGAGCTCGTAGTGCATCGCCGACAGCGCCGCGCGGGTCTTCAGCGCCAGCACCAGGTGGTCGGCACCTGCGTGCGCAACGGCTGGTGGAATGCGCGGGTCCAGGTCTTCCGGCGTGTAGCCGAACAGGGCCAGCGCGGCGGACAGCAGCGCGGGCGATGCCGCCGCGCTGCGTGTGGGCGGCGACTGCAGCGCCGCCATCACCAGGCTGGCGTTGCGCCGGCCCTCCACGGTGATGCGCGCCTGGTTGAGCACCAGCGGGAACACGCCGTCGCCGTGCTGCAGGGCCAGCGCGGCGCCCAGCGCAATCGTCGCGTGGCCGCAGAAAGGCACCTCGGACTGCGGCGCAAAGTAGCGAACGCGCCAACTGCCGCTGTCGCCCTCCGCCGGTGCGGCAAAGGCGGTTTCAGAGAAGCCGACTTCCGCGGCAATGGCCTGCATCCGTGCCGCGGGCGGCAGCGCATCGGCGATGACGACGCCAGCGGGGTTGCCGCCCGTCTCGCCATCGGAGAAGGCGGCGATCTTCAGAACATTCATGCGACGACCTCTTCAGCGCGCGGTGGGACGGTCAAGGAACAGCAGGCGCACCGCCAGCCCCAGCATCACGGCGGCCAGCAGGCTGCTCTGCAACCTGGCGGCACCGGGCCGCGCCTGCAGCCAGCGGCCGATCTGCCCGCTGCACGCGCCCAGCAGCGTGTTGAACGCCAGCGCGGCCAGCGACAGCACCACGCCAAGCTGCACCAGCTGCAGCGGCACGCTGCCGCGCGCCGGGTCGACGAACTGCGGCAGAAAGACCATGAAGAACAGCAGCGCCTTCGGGTTGACCAGGTTGTTCAGCAGCGACATGCGCACGATGCGCGCAAAGCCGGCCGGCCTGGCCTGTTCGCCGATGCGAAGGCCTCCCCCGTTGCGCAAGGCTTGCACCGCGAGCCACACCAGGTACAGCGCGCCCGCATAGCGCAGCACATCGAACGACGCTGGCCAGGCGGCCACCAGCGCGGTGACCCCGGTGGCGGCAAACAGCGTGTGCACCAGGTCGGCCGCCGAGATGCCCAGCGCCGCCGCAAAGCCGCCGCGCGGGCCATGGGCCACGCCGTGCGACAGCACGAAGGCCATGTTCGGCCCCGGCGACAGGAACAGCGCCAGCACAGCGAGCAGAAAGAGCGAGAGCGTGGCAAGGCCGATCAAGGGAGTCTCCTCAAAGGATGAATGTGTGCAGCGGCGTGGGGGTGCAGGCTCAGATCTGCGCCGCGGCCAGCTGCTTGTCGCCCAGCAGCACCAGCTCTTCGCGCAGCGTTTGCGCCAGCGCGGCGATGGCGATGTCGATCTGCTCGACGCTGGCCGTCACGAAGGACAGGCGCAGCGTGCGCGGGTCGCCTTCACCGGCATAGAACGGCGCGCCGGGCACAAAGGCCACGTTGCGCTCCACCGCCTTGGGCAGCAGCGTGACGGTGTCCACGCCCTCGGGCAGCCGCGCCCACAGAAACATGCCGCCCTTGGGGGCGTTGAACTGCACGTCCAGCCCCTTCATTTCGCGCGTCAGCGCGGCGATCATCGCGTCGCGCTGGCCCTTGTACAGCGCGCGGATGGTGGGCACATGGCGGTCCAGAAAGCCGTCTTTCATCACCGAGGACACCATGCGCTGCGTGAAGATGGGCGTGTGCAGGTCGACGGCCTGCTTGGCCTGCAGCAGCTTCGGGTAGATCGACTTGGGCGCCACCAGAAAGCCCAGGCGCAGGCCGGGGGCCAGCACCTTGGAGAACGAGCCCAGGTAGATCACGCCTTCGGGGTTGCGCGCGGCCAGCGGCAGCGGCGGGGCTTCGTCGAACCAGAGCTCGCCGTAGGGGTTGTCCTCGACGATCGGCAGGTTCGCGGCAGCGGCGGCGGCCGACACCGCGGCGCGGCGCTCCTCGGTCATGGTGCGGCCGGTGGGGTTCTGGAAGTTGGGCAGCAGGTAGACGAAGCGCGCATCCTTGGCTTTGGCCACCAGGTCTTCGACGATCACGCCGTCTTCATCGCTGGCCACGCTCACCGGGTTCGGCTCCATCGGGCCGAAGGCCTGCAGCGCGCCCAGGTAGGTGGGCGTTTCCACCAGCACCTTGCTGCCCGGGTCGATCAGCACCTTGGCCACCAGGTCCAGGCCCTGTTGCGATCCGGTGGTGATGAGCACCTGCGAGGGGTCGACGTTCCAAGGCAGCATGTCGGCCACGGCCTGGCGCAGCGGCGCATAGCCTTCGCTGGCGGCGTACTGCAGCGCGGCCGCGCCGTCGTTGTGCAGCACTTCGGCGCAGGCGTCGGCAAAGGCTTGAATCGGAAAGGTCTTGGGCGAGGGCAGGCCACCGGCCAGGCTGATGATGCCGGGGCGCTCGGTGACCTTGAGGATTTCACGCAGCACCGACGGATTCATCTTGGCGGCACGTGCGGCGAGTTTCCAGTTCATGGGGGTCTTCTTTCAGGCGGTGAGGTGAGATTCGGGTAGGAGCGTACAGGCGGATCGGCGGTCAATTCGCCCGGAGGTCGCCACGGTACACAACATGGATTTTGTTGCCGTCAGGGTCGCGCAGGTAGGCGCCGTAATAGCCCTGGCCGTAGCGTGGGCGAGGGCCCGGCGCGCCTTCGTCGCTGGCGCCGTGGCCGATGTGCCGGAGGGCCGCCTCGTGGGCGGCGTCGACGGCCTCGGCCGAGGCCGCGCTGAACGCGACCATGCTGCCGTTGCCGACGCTGGCGGGTTCACCGTTCAGCGGGATGTACGCGTAGAAGCGCGGGAGCGCCTGCCCAGGCGCTGTCCAGCAGGCGGCCTCGGGGCCGCCGTCGGGCACGACCGGGCGGCGCACCAGGCCGAGCGGCGCGAGCAGTGCGTCGTAGAAGGCGGCGGTGCGCGGCAGGTCGGTGCAGCCGACGGTCACGTGGCTGAACATCAACTGCTCCTGGGGCTGGCGGCCAGCGGCGCGGCGCTGGCGCCCGCCGGCTGCGACAGCCGCTTGCCGATCACCACCGTGGCGACCACGGCAATGGCAAAGCCCAGCGTCACCAGGTCGAGCGGCTCGCCCAGGATGGGGATGGACGCGAGGATCGACAAGAACGGCTGCAGCAGCTGCGTCTGGCTCACGCGCAGCGCGCCGCCCAGGGCCAGGCCGCGGTACCAGGCAAAGAAGCCGATCCACATCGAGAACATGCCGACATACACAAAGCCCAGCCACGACGCGGTGGCGATCGGCTGCGTCGGCCACAGCATCAGCGTGGCTGGCAGCGTGACGGGCAGCGCCATCACGCAGACCCAGCAGATCACGCGCTCCGCGCCCAGCGACGGCGTGACCTGCGCGCCGTAGATGTAGCCGAACGAAGCCGCAATGACCGCGCCCACCAGCAGCAGGTCGGCCCATTCAAAGCCGAAGCCGTGCCCCGTCTGGCTGGCGCGCAGCACCGAGAACACCACCACCAGCAGGCTGCCCGCCACGGCGCACAGCCAGAAGCCGAGCCGCGCGCGCTGGTGCAGCACCCAGGCCGCCACAGCGGCCGTAACCAGCGGCAGCAGCGCCGTTACCACCGCCGCGTGGCTGGCCGTGACCACGCGCAGCGCGTAGCCCAGCAGCAGCGGATAGCCGACAGCGTTGCCCAGCACCGCCATGCCCAGCGGCTTCCATTCGTGCCGGGCCGGGCGCGGCGAGCGCGTGGCCAGCAGGAAAATGGCCGACAGCACGCCCGCCAGCGCCGCGCGCCCCAGCGTCACGAACCAGGGCGAGAGCTGCGGCGCCTCTTGCGAGCCGGTGGCCAGGCGCGTCATGGGCAGCGTGACGGCAAACATCGCCACCCCGACCACGCCCAGCCACATGCCCAGCGTTTCGTCCTTGATGTCGAGCTTCATACGCGCACCATCCACCACGCGGTGAGCACCAGCACCAGGCCCATGGCGCGGTTGAACCACAGCAGCCGCGCGCCCTTGGCAAGCCAGTCGCGCAGCAGGGCGCCGACCAGCGCATAGGCAAAGTTGCTGGCAAAGGCAAAGACCAGCATCACCGGCGCCACGATGGCGAAGCGCCCGAGCGCATCGGGCTGCCCGGCAATCCAGCCCGCCACCAGCGTGAGCGCCAGCAGCCAGGCCTTGATGTTCACGAACTGCAGCATCACGCCCTGGCCGAAGCCCACCGACAGCTTCGCGCCGTCGGCCTTGCCCAGCGTGCGGCTGCCGCTGAGCTTGTACGCCAGCCACAGCAGATAGCCGATGCCCAGCGCCTTGATGCCCACCCGCAGCGCAGGCACCGCGACCACCAGCGCGCCGATGCCGGCGGCGCTCAGCGCCAGCAGCAAGGTCCAGCCGACCGGCACCGCCAGCACGAAGCGCATGGCGCGCGGCATGCCGCCGTTGGCCGCCAGGGCGGTGGAGAGCGTGGTGTTGGGTCCGGGCGAGAAACTCATCGCCGTGGCCAGCACCAGCAGCGCGGTGAATTCTTGCCAGTTCATGGCACACACTCTAAACTTCAGACCATTACAGTTGCAGTACAGATGACCGAACAATCGCGGAATCTGTATTGGTCAATCCTTCGACACAGCGCCTGCAATTGCGCAAGGCGCCAAGCTTTTCCGGGGCACGACAACGCATGCTGACTCGCACCTCCACCCAATCGCTCACCACCCAGCTGGCCGACCGCCTGGCCGAGCGCATTCGCACCCGGCTGCTGCCGCCCGGCGCGCGGCTGCCCTCGGTGCGCGAGTGCGCGCGCCAGCAGGGCGTGAGCCCGTACACGGTGGTCGCCGCGTATGACCAGCTGCTGGCGCAGGGGCTGGTGGAGGCGCGCCGCCAGCGCGGCTTTTATGTGCGCGATTCGGCACCGGTGCAGGACGCCCGCTCGGCCAACAGCGCACACGCCGGTGGCGCGAGCGGCATGCCAGCTGCAATGGCCGTGCAGATGATGGCCTCGCGCGTGCCGGCCGACGCCAGCTCGCTCATCCGCAGCATGTTCCACCGCCCCAGCGACAAGCCGCAGCCGGGCATGGGCGTGTTCCCGCCCGACTGGATGGCCTCGACCTTCATGCCCACGGCCGTGCGCCGCATGACCAGCACCGCCGTGCTGCAGGAGCTGTCGCTGCAGTACGGCGAGCCGGCGGGCGACGGCAGCCTGCGGCGCAGCCTGTCGCAGAAGCTGATGGGCATCAACGTGCCGGCCTCGCCCGACCAGATCGTGACCACCATCGGCGCCACGCATGCGCTGGACATCGTGAGCCGCACGCTGCTGCGCGCGGGCGACCCGGTGATGGTCGAAGAGCCGGGCTGGGCGCTGGAGTTCGCGCGGCTGGAGGCGCTGGGCATGCGCATCCTGCCGGTGCCGCGGCGCGCCGACGGGCCCGACCTGGACGTGATGGCCCAGTACTGCAGGCTGCACCAGCCCAAGCTGTTCGTCAGCGTGAGCGTGCTGCACAACCCGACCGGCTACAGCCTCACGCCGGGCAGCGCACACCGGGTGCTGCAACTGGCCAACGAGCACGACTTTCACATCGTCGAAGACGACACCTACAGCCACCTCGCGCCCGAGCACGCCACGCGCCTCAGCGCGCTAGACGGGCTGCAGCGCACCATCTACGTGAGCGGCTTCGCGAAGATCATCGCGCCCAACTGGCGCATCGGCTTTCTGGCCGCGCCGCCCGCGCTGAAGGAGCGGCTGCTCGAAACCAAGCTGCTGGCCACGCTGACCTCGCCCACGCTGTTCGAGCGGGCCTTGTCGTGGTGCATCGACCAGGGGCAGCTGCGCCGGCATTCGGAGCGCGTGCGCATCCGGCTCGACGGGGCGCGTGGGCGCGCGGTAAAGCTGGCCATGTCGCACGGCTGCACCTTCGCGTCGGAGCCGGCGGGCCTGTTCGGCTGGGTCGACACCGGCGTGGACACCGACGCGCTCACCCAGCGCATGCTCGACCAGGGCTACCTGCTGGCGCCGGGCTCGCTGTTTCATGCGCGCCGCCCGCCCAGCACGCTGATGCGGATCAACTTCGCAACCTCGCAGGACGCGACCTTCTGGAAGGTGTTCAGCAAGGTGCGAAGCGAGCTCTGAGGGCCGCCAAAAACCACGGGGCCTTGGAGTAAGCTGGGCGGCACAAGAAAACCCAGCCTGGAGACCCTGCCCATGAGCAATGCCAACAAGCCCTTCGACTTCAGCCAGTTCGTCCCCGGATTCGACTTCCTGAAGAACCTTGCCGGGGGTGCTGCCGCCGCCGGCGGTGGCGGGGCCGGCGCGGTGCCCGGCATTCCGAGCCTGGCCAGCTGGGTGGCGCCCACGCTGAGCGTGGAAGAGGTCGACAAGCGCATCCAGGAACTCAAGACGGTGCAGTACTGGCTGGAGCAGAACGGCCACGCGCTCAAGGCGACCATCCAGGCGCTGGAGGTGCAGAAGATGACCCTGTCGACGCTGCGCGGCATGAACGTGCGCATGGAAGACATTGCCAGCGCGTTCACCAAGCAGGCGGCCGCAATGGCCCCGGCCGCTGCTGCGCCGGCCGCACCCGCCGCGTTCTCTTCGGCGCCCGCGCCGGAGCCCGAACCCGAAGAGGTCGATGAGGTCGAAGAGACCGAAGACGAAGCCACCGAAGAAGAAACATCCACCGCGGCGAAAAAGCCACGGGGTGGCAAGGCCGCCAAGGCCGGCGCTGCCGGCGTGGTCGACCCGATGCAGTGGTGGGGCGCGCTCACAGAGCAGTTTCAGCACATCGCCAGCTCGGCGCTGCAGGACGCGGCCCAGCTCAAGGTGCCCGCCATGGCGCAGCCGCTGGCCGACGTGGTCGGCCAGGTCATGGGCAAGAAGCCCGCCGCCGCCAAAAAGGCAGCATCCGCGAAGGCGGCACCGGTGAAGGCCGCGGCCAGAAAGTCGCCCGCCACGCCGGCCGCCAAAAAGAAGACATCGACCGCCGCGCGAAAGCGAACCTCCGCCCGACGCTGACGTCATACACAGACATTTTTTTGAAGAGAACGGGTTGGCACGCACCATGAAGTTGTTTCCCTCCGGCCATGCCACCCACCCGCAATGGCGCATGGCGGCCGGCCTCGTGCTGGCCCAGTTGCGCGCGCAAATGGCGCTGCCCGACTACGCGTCGGCACCCACGCTCGGCCTGCTCTACATCACCGACCACTACGCCAGCGACGCGCAGGACATCCTCGACCACCTGAGCGGCGAGCTGCCCGAAGTGACCGACTGGTCGGGCACCGTGGGCATCGGCGTGTCGGCCAACAACGCCGAGTACTTCGACGAGCCCGGCATCAGCCTGATGCTGTGCGCGCTGCCCAGCGACCAGTACCGCGTGTTCTCGGGCGTGGCGCCGCTGGGCAACTCAGAGATGAGCGGCTTCGAGGCGCACACGGCGCTGGTGCATGCCGACCCCGCCACACCCGACCTGACCGAGCTGATAAGCGAGATGGCCGGGCGCACCGACACCGGCTACCTGTTCGGCGGCCTGACCTCGGGCCGCGGCAGCGCGTTGCAATTTGCCGTGGGCGGCAACGGCAACATCCGCGGGCAGGGCGCGGCGGGCGGCGTGTTTTCGGGCGGCCTGTCGGGCGTGGTGTTCGGCGAGGGCGTGCGGCTGGTGTCGCGCGTCACGCAGGGCTGCCAGCCGCTGCGCTCGGGCGCGGTGCGCGAGCGCGAGATCACCGAGGCCGACGGCAACCTGCTGCTCAAGCTCGACGGCGAGCCGGCGCTCGACGTGCTGCTGGCCGACCTGCAGGTGTCGCTGGAGCGGCCGCAGGAGGCCATCGACGCGGTGCGCAACACGCTGGTCGGCCTGGCCGACGCGGGCAGTGACGGCATTCGCCGCACCGGCGACCTGGGCGCCGACGTGCTGGTGCGCCACATCATCGGGCTGGACCCCACACGGCGCGGCATCGCCATTGCCGACGTGGCCGAGGCCGGCATGCGCCTGACCTTCTGCCGGCGCAACGCGCAGGCCGCACGCGCCGACCTGATGCGCATCTGCGCCGAAATCAGAGAAGAGCTGGAGCCCGAAGAGCAGACCCTGGCCACCGCGCGCGCCGTGGCGGCGGGCGAGGCCGAGGCCGCGCCGCACCCCGCGCGGCGCATTGCGGGCGCGGTGTATGTGAGCTGCTCCGGCCGCGGTGGCCCGCACTTCGGCGCGCCGGGCGCGGAGCTGCAGATCGTGCGGCACGCGCTGGGCGACGTGCCCCTGGTCGGGTTCTTCGCTGCCGGCGAAATTGCCCGGCATCACCTGTATGGCTATACGGGTGTGCTGACGGTGTTCACCAGCAAGGACTGAGCAATACAGCCCCGGTCAGGCCGGCTGCAGCACGCGCGGCTGGCCCGCCGGCATGCCGGTGAACGCGAAGTCCAGCTCGGGCGCCAGCCCGCTCACGATGCGCGCAATCGACTTGCCCGAGCCGCAGGCGTGCGTCCAGCCCAGCGTGCCGTGACCGGTGTTGAGGAACAGGTTCGCCAGCTTGGTCTTGCCGATCAGCGGCACGTTGCTTGGCGTGGCGGGGCGCAGGCCGGTCCAGAACTGGGCCTGCGTGGTGTCGCCGGCGCCGGGGAACAGCTCTTCGACTCGGCGCACGATGGCTTCGCAGCGCACCGGGTTCAGGTCGCGGTCGTAGCCGTTGAGCTCGGCCGTGCCGGCAATGCGCAGCCGGTCGCCCCCGTCAACGCCCGGCGACGTGTAGCGCGAGAACACGAGCTTGAACTCGTCGTCGGTCAGCGAGACCTGGTGGGCCTTGCTGGCGTCCTTTACAGGCAGCGTCACCGAGTAGCCCTTGGCCGGGTAGATCGGCAAACGAATGCCCAGCGGCGCGGCCAGCAGCGGGCTCAGCGAGCCCATCGCCATCACGAAGGCGTCGCCGCGGATGCGCTGGAAGCGGCCTTCGTTGTCGGTGGCCTCCACGTGGTCGATCTTGCCGCCGGCTTCGCGCAGCGCGGTGATGGTGTGGCTCATCAGAAACTTCACGCCGGCCGCGGCGGCCAGGTTGGAGAGTTCGCGCGCAAACAGATTGGCGTCGCCCGATTCGTCTTCCGCCGTGTAGGTGGCGCCGGCCAGCTTGGGGCGGATGTGGGCCAGCGCGGGCTCGATCTTCACCGCCTCGTCGGCCGAGATGACCTGCCGCTCGCAGCCCAGCGCGCGCATCTGCTCGGCGGGGGCGAGGGCGCCGTCGAACTCCTTTTGCGTCGTATAGAAGTGAAGGATGCCCTGGGCGCGCTGGTCGTACGCAATGTGCGTGTCGCGGCGCAACTGTTGCAACATCTCGCGGCTGTATGTACCCAGACGCACGATCTGCTCGATGTTGTGCCGTGTGCGCGCCGGGGTGCATTCGCGCAGAAACTGCAGGCCCCAGAGCCACTGGCGCATGTCGGCGCGAATGCGAAACAGCAGCGGCGCGTCTTCCTTGCCCAGCCATTGCAACACCTTGAGCGGCGCGCTGGGGTTGGCCCAGGGTTCGGCATGGCTCACGGAAATTTGCCCGCCGTTGGCGAAGCTGGTTTCGGCGGCCGGGGTGGCCTGCCGGTCGATCACGGTCACGTCGTGGCCGAGTTGCTGGAGGTAGTAAGCCGAGGTCACGCCGAGCAGGCCGGCGCCAAGAACAATCACGCGCATTTCAAGTACCTTTGAGGTTGCAGCGCTTGAACGACGGGCGTGGTGTGCTATTGAATCAATAGCAGGCAACCGGACGACCGAAGTCCAAGTTGCCGCTCCCCCTGTCCTCGGTACCTGAGAGATTCACCCCCTGCGCCCGCAGCGGGTTTGCTCCTTCGGTGCATCTCGACCACCCGTGAGGGGGTGAGATGGCTCTCCAGACGGCGTTTGATGTAGTGCAGTACTGACCCCTTGCCGAAATCTTCGAGATCTCGTCAGGCCGACCTGAGCGTTCATGGGAGTTTGCGCCTTCGGTAGGGCCACCAGGTGGCCCGCTCTCCTGCAGTGTGGCCGATTGTAAACACCGAGTGAAGAGAGCGGTAGCGTCTTGTGTTTCTCTCTATAAGCCCAATGGGATAATCGCGCGCTACTTTCATTGCCGCAGGGCGATGACTTCGAACATACATTCAGGGGACCCCATGATCTTGGTTACCGGCGGCGCTGGCTTCATTGGCGCCAATTTCGTACTCGACTGGATCGCGAACAGCGACGAGCCCGTAGTCAACCTCGACAAGCTGACCTACGCAGGCAACCTCGAGACGCTCGCCTCGCTCAAGGGCAACCCGAAACACATCTTCGTGCAGGGCGACATCGGCGACAGCGCCCTCGTCGAGCGCTTGCTGGCCGAGCACAAGCCGCGCGCCGTGGTCAACTTTGCCGCCGAGTCGCATGTGGACCGCTCCATTCACGGCCCCGAAGACTTCGTACAGACCAACGTGCTCGGCACCTTCCGCCTGCTCGAAGCCGTGCGCGGCTTCTGGAGCGCGCTGCCGGCCGACGACAAAACCGCCTTCCGCTTTCTGCACGTGTCCACCGACGAGGTGTACGGCTCGCTCTCCAAGACCGACCCCGCCTTCACCGAAGAGCACAAGTACGAGCCCAACAGCCCGTACTCGGCCAGCAAGGCCGCCAGCGACCACCTGGTGCGCGCCTGGCACCACACCTACGGCCTGCCGGTGGTCACCACCAACTGCTCCAACAACTACGGCCCGTTTCACTTCCCCGAGAAGCTGATCCCGCTGATGATCGTCAACGCCCTGGCCGGCAAGCCGCTGCCCGTGTACGGCGACGGCATGCAGGTGCGCGACTGGCTCTACGTGAAAGACCACTGCAGCGCCATTCGCCGCGTGCTCGAAGCCGGCCGCCTCGGCGAGACCTACAACGTGGGCGGCTGGAACGAGAAGCCCAACATCGAGATCGTCAACACCGTGTGCGCGCTGCTCGACGAGCTCAGCCCCAAGGCCGGCGGCCAGCCGTACAAAGCGCAGATCACCTACGTCACCGACCGCCCCGGCCACGACCGCCGCTACGCCATCGATGCACGCAAGCTCGAAGCAGAGCTCGGCTGGAAGCCCGCAGAAACTTTCGACACCGGCATCCGCAAGACCGTGGAGTGGTACCTCGCGAACAGCGAATGGGTGCGCAACGTGCAAAGCGGCGCCTACCGCGAATGGGTCGAGAAGCAGTACGACGCCGCACCTGCCGCACCTGCCGCACCTGCCGCACCTGCCGCATCGGCAAAGGCCGCCGCATGAAGTTGCTGCTGCTGGGCAAGGGCGGGCAGGTCGGCTGGGAGCTGCAGCGCAGTCTGGCGCCGCTGGGTGAAGTGGTGGCGCTCGATTTCGACAGCACCGACCTGCACGCCGACTTCAGCCGTCCCGAGCAACTGGCCGAAACGGTGCTGAAAGTGCGCCCCGACGTCATCGTCAATGCCGCGGCGCACACCGCCGTCGACAAGGCCGAGAGCGAGCCCGACTTCGCCCGCAAGCTCAACGCCACGTCGCCTGGCGTGGTGGCGCAGGCGGCGCAGCAGATCGGCGCGCTCATGGTGCATTACTCGAGCGACTACGTCTTCGACGGCAGCGGCACCCGGCCCTGGAAAGAAGACGACGCCACCGGCCCGCTCAGCGTGTACGGCCAGACCAAGCTCGAGGGCGAGCAGTTGGTGGCACAGCACTGCGCAAGGCACCTGATCTTTCGCACCAGCTGGGTGTACGCGGCGCGCGGCGGCAACTTCGCCAAGACCATGCTGCGGCTGGCCAAGGAGCGCGACAAGCTCACCGTCATCGACGACCAGTTCGGCGCGCCGACCGGTGCGGAGCTGCTGGCCGACATCACGGCGCACGCCATTCGCGCCACGCTGCAGGACCCGGCCAAGTCGGGTCTGTACCACGTGATTGCCGGCGGCGAAACCACCTGGTGCGGCTACGCGCGCTTCGTGCTCGACATGGCGCAAAAGGCCGGCGTTGAACTCAAGGCCGGCCCCGACGCCGTGGAGGCCGTGCCGACCAGCGCCTTCCCGACGCCGGCCAAGCGGCCGCACAACTCGCGGCTGGACACTTCGAAGCTGCAGTCGACCTTCGGTTTGCGCCTGCCGCCTTGGCAGGAAGGCGTTGCGCGCATGCTGCGCGAGACGCTCTGAATTCAAAAAAAGAGAACAACGACATGACCACGACGACGCAACGCAAGGGCATCATCCTGGCCGGCGGCTCCGGCACCCGGCTGCACCCGGCCACCCTGGCAATGAGCAAGCAACTGCTGCCGGTGTACGACAAGCCGATGATCTATTACCCCCTCAGCACGCTGATGCTGGGCGGCATGCGCGACATCTTGATCATCAGCACGCCGCAGGACACGCCGCGCTTTCAGCAACTGCTGGGCGACGGAAGCCAGTGGGGCATCAACCTGGAGTACGCGGTGCAGCCGAGCCCTGATGGCCTGGCGCAGGCGTTCATCATCGGCGAGAAATTCGTGGGCAATTCGCCGAGTGCGCTGGTGTTGGGGGACAACATCTTCTACGGCCATGACCTCGCGCACCTGCTCGGCGGCGCCGATGCGCAGGACTCCGGCGCAACCGTGTTCGCGTACCACGTGCACGACCCCGAGCGCTACGGCGTGGTGGCGTTCGATGCGCAGGGCAAGGCGAGCAGCATCGAAGAGAAGCCGGTGCAACCGAAGAGCAGCTATGCGGTGACGGGGTTGTATTTCTATGACAACGACGTCGTCGAGATCGCCAAAGCCGTGAAGCCCAGCGCACGCGGCGAACTGGAAATTACCGCGGTCAATCAGGCGTACCTGGACGCAGGCAAGCTGAATGTGCAGATCATGCAGCGCGGGTATGCGTGGCTGGACACGGGCACGCACGAAAGCCTGCTGGAGGCTGGGCAATTCATTGCGACTTTGGAGCACCGGCAAGGGCTGAAGATTGCATGCCCGGAAGAAATTGCATGGCGCAATGGTTTTATTGATCGCGAGCAATTGGCAAAATTGGCCGCGCCGCTGCAAAAGAATGGCTATGGTAAGTACCTTGCTCGCCTTTTGACCGAAGAGATTCATTCATGAAAATAACGCCTACCGCTATTCCGGATGTGCTTGTCATCGAACCTAAAGTGTTCGGCGATGCTCGCGGTTTCTTCATGGAAAGTTTCAATCAGAGTGCTTTCAATGACGCAGTGGGCAGTCGCGTCGACTTTGTTCAAGACAATCACTCGCGATCGACAAAAGGCGTCCTGCGGGGGCTGCATTACCAGATCAAGCAGCCGCAAGGAAAATTGGTTCGAGTAGTCAGTGGCGCTGTTTTCGACGTGGCGGTTGATATTCGAAAATCCTCCGCGACATTTGGGAAATGGGTTGGCGTTCAACTCGATGAGGAAAATCGCAAGCAGCTATGGGTGCCTGCCGGTTTTGCGCATGCCTTTCTTGTTGTCAGTGAAACGGCAGATTTTCTTTATAAAACGACCGACTACTACGCTCCGCAATTCGAGCGATGCATCAAATGGGATGATTCCCAGTTGGCTATCGATTGGCCAAATTTAGACGGCGAATTCAAACTGTCTGACAAGGATGCTGGCGGGGCAACGTTGGCTACCGCTGAAGTGTTCGATTGATGAGGCGGCGGGCTAATGGTGAAATTCGGCCCACGAAGAAGATAGGCGCTAGGTAATAAATGATCAAAAAAACGCTTATTGAGCTGTATGCACAGCACCAAGGAAAAGTTTCGGATAAATGGTCAAGCTATCTTGTTGAATATGATCGATTTTTTTCGCCCTACAGGGACGGACCAACTCGGCTCCTGGAAATTGGTATTCAGAACGGCGGATCGCTGGAGATATGGAGTAAGTTTTTCCCGCATGCAAAGGTGATTGTCGGATGTGATATCAATCCTGATTGCGCGAAACTTGTCTACTCGGATTCTCGAGTATCTGTTGTTGTTGGCGATGCCAATACCGACGACGCTGAAGAAAGTATTTCCGCTATAAGTCTCGAATTCGATTTAATTATCGATGATGGCTCTCACACCTCTCGGGATATTGTTAGGTCTTTTGCTCGCTATTTTTCGCATTTGGTCGATGGTGGCCTTTTTGTTGCTGAAGATTTGCATTGCAGTTATTGGGCTGGTTTTGAAGGTGGGCTTTTTCACCCCGCCTCCAGCATCGCTTTTTTTAAACGGTTGGCAGACGTCATCAGCCATGAGCATTGGGGGATTCCGACAATGCGTAAGGAGATTCTTGCCAGTTTCATGCGAGAATATGATTTCGATATTGATGAGGCCCTGCTTGCGCATATTCACTCAGTTGAATTCATTAATTCAATTTGCGTAGTTCGTAAGGCTTTGCCGGCCCAAAATGGATTGGGCACTCGATTTATTGCTGGCATCTATGAATCGATTGTAGGAGGTCATAAAAATCTGCATAACACTCCTCCGGCAATAGTCGACGAGCGCGACAACACGTGGACTGTGCGCGCGCAATTACCTGAAGATGAAGTGGAAACAAAATCTTCGAGACTGACGTCTCTTGAATCGCAGTTTTTGAAAGAGGCTACAAAAAAAAATTTGGTGAGTGCCAGCCTCGTCGAGAGCAGTTTGCGAATGGCGAAAATAAGCGCACGGCTTCGAACGGCTGAGCGCGAACTGAATCAGCTTGCGCAACAACACGAAGTTGTTGTTGCATTTGCTGATTCGAGCGGGCTGAAACTTAGAGAAATGCCTGGCGTATTGAGCGCATATCAGCGACAAGTCGAAGAGATACATGCATCGTACAGTTGGCGCGTGACCGCACCATTGCGCTGGGGAGGAACTCAGGCAAGGCGTTTCTTGCGGACCCTGAAAATCATCCCGCCGGCAATAAGCAAAGCAGGTAATCCTGTTTCTGCTGTCAAGAGAGTCGCAACAATACTTCGAAATTCTGGCGTTGATGGGCTGCGTAGTTCAGCCCGAATATTAGAGGCTCAATTGGCCACGCCAACTCCTGCGGAAAAAGCATTCCCGACAGAGGTCGTTTCGACTACATATGGGGATTGGCTGAAACTTTACGACCCCGATCCGGTCGAGGAGGATACGCGGGCGAAAATGCATCGAAGAATTGAGGCGATGCAAGAGACCCCACTCATTTCGATTGTCATGCCGACCTATAACGCAAAGCCTGTCTGGTTGCGAGAGGCTATTGAATCGGTGCGAAGACAAATTTATCCTCACTGGGAGCTGTGTATTGCAGACGACGCTTCGCCGTCTGCCGAGTCACGCGCGCTGCTGGTAGAACTGGCGGCCACCGATGCGCGCATCAAGGTGGTCTTTAGACCCGAAAACGGACATATTTCCGCCGCATCCAATAGCGCGTTGGAACTCGCCACGGGTGAATGGGTTGCGCTGATGGACCATGACGATCTGCTCTCCGAGCATGCGCTGTTCTGGGTGGCGGACTGCATCGATCGCAATCCCGATGCCCGGCTGATCTATTCGGATGAAGACAAGATCGACGAAGAGGGCGTGCGTTCGTCTCCCTATTTCAAACCGAACTGGAATCTCGATCTCTTCTATTCGCAAAACATGTTCTCGCATCTGGGCGTTTTTCGTACCGATGTTGTGAAGAGCGTAGGCGGGTTCAGGCTGGGCATGGAGGGTTCGCAGGATTGGGACCTTGTGCTGCGCTGTATGGAGAAGATATCCGCCTCGCAGATCCTGCATGTGCCGCGGGTTCTCTACCATTGGCGCATTCATGCGGAAAGCACTGCGAGCTCGGCTAATGCGAAGCCCTACGCCGCGCTCGCCGGGGAGCGGGCACTCAACGAGCATTTTTTGCGCCTCGGGGTAGATGCAAAGGCGGAATACACCAGTGTCGGACATCGCGTCCGCTATGCTCTCCCAGCGAGCTTGCCGCTGGTCTCGTTGATCATCCCGACGCGTAATGGCTTGCACCTTCTGCGCCAGTGTGTCGATAGCATCTTGGCGCGAACTACATACGAAAACTACGAGATCATCATCGTCGACAACGGCTCGGACGATCCCGACACCCTGAGTTACCTCGCGTCATTCCAAGATTCCGTCTTTGTCAGAGTGATCCGTGACGATCGGGAGTTCAACTACTCGGCCCTTAACAACATGGCCGTGACGCATGCGAAGGGCGACATCGTCGGCCTGATCAACAACGACATCGAGGTAATCTCGTCTGAGTGGCTGTCCGAGATGGTCTCCTTGGCGATTCAACCGGGGGTGGGTGCGGTTGGCGCGAAATTGTGGTACCCCGATCGAACTCTGCAGCACGGCGGTGTCATTTTGGGCGTAGGCGGCGTGGCCAACCATTCTCATAAGGGAATTTCATTTGGAGACAGCGGATATTTCTCGCGCGCCAACCTTATTCAATCATTCTCCGCCGTAACCGCAGCATGTCTTATCATCAAAAAGGATCGTTATCTTTCTATCGGCGGGCTTGATGAGATTAATTTGAAAGTCGCATTCAATGACGTTGATTTCTGTCTCAGATTGCTTGAAAAAGGATTCAGAAATATCTGGACACCCTACGCCGAACTCTTTCATCACGAATCTGCAACCCGAGGTGCCGACACGGCGCCTGAAAAGAGAGAGCGTTTTGTCCGCGAAGTGAACTACATGCTTGATCGTTGGGATGCCATTTTGAAAGATGACCCTGCATATAGCCCTAACCTGACGCTTGATCGGGAGGATTTCAGTTACGCGTGGCCGCCACGGAACTGGCGAGTCTGCGAAACTGGATGATGTCAAAGGATCCTGCGAGCGTTGATCGCGTTTTCATGCGTTCCAGCCCAGGCATTTGGGTGCCATACCTGTTGGTGGCCTGCTTCAGTCTATGGTTGCGCCAAGGCTTTCCGGTGTATGCGATCGGACCCGCAACTTTTGACGATGCGCTGTTCGTGCGCACTGCTCGCCATTTGGCGGACGGTCAATGGCTCGGCCCTTACGACAATTTGACGCTCGCCAAGGGGATGTTCTATTCCCTGTTCATCAATGTCTCGTCTACGCTGGGCGTGGGCCTGAAGATGGGCGAGCATCTTGTCTATCTGATGGTGGCCCTTTTTGCTGCCATGGCCGTCGGGCAACGTGCGCGCAGTCGGCCTTTGGCTGTTGTGCTCTTCACCGCGCTCGCGCTCAATCCCGTCCTTTGGCACCCCGAACTCGCGCGTGTGATTCGTGAGGGACTCTATCTTTCTCTGTCATTCGCAACACTGCTGCTTTTTTATGCGCTCCAAGCGCCAATTGCTGGCCTGAGGCTGTCGCGCATGCGAGCTCTTGCTATGAGTACTGCCGCTGGCCTGACGCTGGGGGCATTCTGGATGACTCGGGAAGAGGGTATCTGGATCGTTCCCGCGTTGGTCGTGATCGTCGCGCTTGGCATGCTTGGGCAATTGCAGCGGTCAGCCGAAGCGCAGGGTCGGTTTGTTCGTTTCCCAACAACCGATGTGCGCAGCTTGCTGCGCTTGCTGTTGCCTGCAGCAGGCGCCGTGATGGTGGCTGGCGCGGTGGTCGCCGCGGTCAAGGCTTGCAACTTTGCGGAATACGGGGTGTCCGTATCGACGGAATTTCAGGAAAACGGCTTCAAGCGCGCCTACGGTGCATTGGCGCGAATTCATCAGGATGCGCCACGCCGCTATGTGGTTTTTCCCGCAGATGCGCGCGCACGGGCATATGCCGCCAGCCCCACTGCTTCAGAACTCAAGCCATTTTTGGATGGCGACAACGGAAATATGTGGCGCCAAGTAGGTTGCACGCAACTGGCCGTGACGGAATGTCCTGAAATATTGTCGGGCTGGTTCATGTGGGCCTTTAGGGATGCCGTGTCATTGGCCGGCCACTACCGCACTGCGCCCGAGGCAGCGGCCTTCTATGAGCGCCTGGCCGATGAGGTGAATGCGGCATGCGATGCAGGACGCATTCCCTGTGGCGCCAGCCGATCTACACTCGCACCGATTTTTCGGTGGGGCTATGTCGAGCCAACGCTCGATGCCGCATGGCTTCTGACTAAACAGATGTTCGGGCTGGGCGATGGCTTGATCGGTGTTTCCGCCAGTGCCGGCACGCAACAGCAGTTGACACAGTTCAAAAATATGGTTGGTCGCGTGTCGCTGCCGGCCGACGAAAGATACGAGATCACGGGATGGGTTTCCGCGTCGGACATCGTTCCGACTTTGGCAGTTCAGAGCGTGGCTGGCGCGGCACAGCCTTCCAGCCTCACTCTTGGGCCGGCACCTGACGTAGAGGTCGCCTTTCCTGACCGCGCAGCCCGGCGCTTTCGTCTGCGAACGTCGTGCCCAGTGCCTGCGTGTCGCCTGCAGGCGCTTGTTGCGGGTCGAGATGCAGCCGGCGATGTGCACTTAGGGCTCGTCATCGATTCGGATGCCATCAAGGTCTATGTTGAAGGCGTGTCCGACGCATACACCACGCGTCCTGAGCGCATCCGTCAGCAGGAGCAAAAAATCGCCTCACGCATTGCTGCGGCATACCGCGTGATTTGGCCTTGGCTGTCTGCCGTGGCGCTGATCGGCGTTTTGTGGGCCGCCGTGGCTTGGTGGCGGTGGCCTCGTGTCGACTTTTTGCTAGCGCTGGCTTTGGCGTGCCTGGCCGGTGTCGCTTCGCGCATACTTATGCTCGCCTACTTGGAGGCCACGTCGATCCCTTCTGTGAACGTTCTCTATGCCTCGCCAGCATCGCCCATGGTGATCTGTTTCACCGTTATCGGCCTGTACCTTGGCCTTACTCAGATGCGGGTACATACAAAAAAATGAGCTCTTCTCTTTACCGGGGCCAAAGGGTGGCCGTGATCGTGCCTTGCCATAACGAAGAAGTCGCTGTTGCTAAGGTGGTAGGCGACTTCCAGCGCGCCATGCCTGAGGCGAGTGTGCTGGTCTTCGACAACAACTCCTCCGACCGTACCGCCGAGTTAGCCCGTGCTGCCGGCGCCGAAGTCATTCACGTTGCACTGCGAGGCAAGGGCAACGTCGTGCGCCGCATGTTTGCCGACGTCGAGGCCGACATCTACGTCATGGTCGATGGCGACGCGACCTACGATGCGGGCAGCGTCCACCGCTTGGTCGACAAGTTGCTCGACGAGCACCTCGACATGGTGGTCGGCTGCCGTGAAACCCCGCAGACCGAAGCCGGTGCTGCCTACCGGCGTGGCCACCAATGGGGCAACCGCCTGCTCACCGGCAGTGTCGCCAGCATCTTCGGCGGCCATTTCACCGACATGCTGTCGGGCTATCGTGCCTTCTCGCGCCGCTACGCCAAGTCGTTCCCCGCGGCCTCCCATGGTTTCGAGACCGAAACCGAATTAACAGTGCATGCGCTGGAACTGAGGATGGCCTGCGGTGAGATCGTTACACCGTATGGTTCGCGACCCGAAGGCTCCGAAAGCAAGTTGTCGACTTACCGCGACGGCTGGCGCATCCTGAAGACGATTGGACACCTGTATTTGAGTGAGCGGCCTTTGGCTTTTTTTGGTGGCTGCGCGCTACTGTTGGCGGTCATGTCGTTGGCATTTGCAGCACCTGTTTTTGTGCAGTACCTCGAGTCGGGCACGGTCCCCAGGTTGCCAACGGCCGTGCTTTCGGCCGCGATCATGATCTCGGCGATGTTGTCGCTTTCGGCTGGAATGGTGCTCGACAATGTCACCAGAGGTCGCCACGAAGTGCGTCGTTTAGCGTATCTCGCCATTCCCGCGACACGAGTGCGTTGATCGACAGCCTTTGGCGCTTAAGGCTCAAAGATAGTTCAACGAACTTCTAACTCCTGACACTCGTAAGGAAAGTACAGCTGCTGAAAAGGGCTCCATTGCGGCCCCCACCCCGCTGGACGCAGGTCGAACATACCGACGAATGGGTGAGCACATACGGGCAGGCGATAGCCGAGACGTTGGACAATGGGGCCGATATCTCGCTGAAGTGAAAACTACTTAGTCCGCCCTGAACAATCTCTAACTCTTTGATTTCACTGGTGATTTCGGAGCGTGCGTGGCGCGGAATTTGCAAGGTACTTGGGCGTAGAACGCAGTTTCCTTGCAAATTCCGACGAGGTTTTATCG
>NZ_JAYLVN010000011.1:0-232448 GCF_046156345.1 Variovorax sp. H27-G14 | reverse complement strand
ACAAGCTGCTTTCCATCGCCTTCGGCGTCCTGAGGTCGGGCAAGCCCTTCGACCCAAATCACGGCAAGAAGGCCCGCGCTTGATGGCCAACGCTTGACAAACATAACGGTGTCTTTATTTCGCTGCGGGGAGCACCCGACGCCCTGTGCACCAGGGCACGCTGTCGGTGATCGCACGATCAACGACCGCTCTTAACAACGCTCACGCCGATGGGGTGCCTTGCGCAGCGAAATAAAGGAGGAGGCCGCAGGCCGGGGGACATCGCGGAGCAAGGCACCCCGTCGGCGTGAGCGTCGCCCTGAAAAAAAGCAACAACTACCCAGCAACAAAAAACCCAGTATCAAAAGTGCCTTTGACATCCAGCGCCTGCTTGATCAACCCGACCTGCCGATAAAAATCCGCAGTCCCTTGCTGATCAGCAATGACCTTTGCATCGATGGCCACCCAGTTCTGCTGACGACGCTCGAACTGCAGCTTCGCCGCCTCCGCAGGAATGCCGATGATGCGAGCCAGCGCCGCCGAATAGGCATCGACATTGCGGTACGACCAAAGCTGCGCTTTCACCACGCGCTGCAAAAAGTCTTGCAGCACCACCCGCTTGCCGGCAATGGCACTGTCCGTCGCCGCCAGATAGCTCAGCCCCGGCAGCAAGCCGCGCCCACTGACCAGCACACGCGCATGGTGGCTCACCTCGGCCAAAGCGGTGTAAGGCTCCCACGTGGCCCAGGCGTCGACCGAGCCCTGCGTGAGCGCAAGCTTGGCATCGGCGGGCGCCAGAAAGCGGATGTTCACCTCCTCCGGCTTCAGGCCCGCCGCGGTGATGGCCTTGAGCGTGACGTAGTGGCCGATGGAGCCCCGGTTGGTCGCCACGCGCTTGCCCTTGAGATCGGCAGCCGTCTTCAACGGCGAATCAGGCCGCACCAACACCGCCGTGCCGTAGGAGTCGGAACGGTTCGCGCCAATGGCCTTCACGCGCGTGCCCGCGGCCAGCGCGAAGACGAGCGGCGCATCGCCGATGGGGCCCAGGTCGACCGCCTCGGCATTGAGCGCTTCGGCCAACGGCGCAGCCGCCGGAAACTCCGACCACTGGATGTCGTAACCCAGGCCTCCCAGCCCACCCGCCGCTTCGAGCAACGCGCGCAGGCCTCCCTTCTGGTCACCGGCCTTGAGCACCGGGCGGCCCTGCGCGGCCACCACGCCGGGCAACGCGACGGCGGCGGCGAGCGAAGCGCCCTGAACGAGAAACTGTCGACGTGAACCGTGGAGCGTCATGGCGTTGAAATTGAAACTGGAATGGAAGTTGCCGCGGCTCATGCCAGGGGATCGAAGGACACGTGCTCCGCAAAGCGCACCGGGTCCGTGCTTTTCTTGAGCACGCCCACGCCGCGAAAATCACGCGCATAGAACTCGACCTCGTCGCGCAGGCTCCTGCCCAGCGGATGGTGGTTGTGGGTGAGCGTGCCGAGCAAGGCACGCAGGTCTTCCACCGGCACGTTGGGCGAGTACTTGGCAAAGAGCTTGGCCGACTCGTTCGGGTTTTCGGCCACGTAGTCGGAGGCCTGCGCAATGGCGCGCACCAGCGAGGCCACGCTCGCCTTGTCCTTGCGCACCAGCTCGCCGCGCGCGCCGACGATGCAGCAGACCTTGTCCTTGTATTCGCCCGTGAGGTTGCTCGCCACCTCCACGTACACGCCCTTGTTGCGCTTCTCGATCAGGTAGATGTTGGGGTCGCCGTCGGCAATGGCCTGGATCTCGCCCTTCTTCACCGCAATGTCGAGCAGGTCGGCCGGGTACTGGCGCCAGGTGACGTCCTTGTCGGCATCGATGCCGTTCTTGGTGAGCAGGATGGAGAAGAAGTTTTTGCCCGGGCTGGTGATGTCCGACACGCCGATGGTCTTGCCCTTCAGGCTCGCAAGGTTGGTGACGCCCGCACTCTTCGCGCCCACCAGCCGCACGCAGCCGCCGTGGGAGCTGCCGACGATCTTCACGTCGAAGCCCGACTCCAGCGGCTTGAGCCAGCGGTGGATCATGCCCACCGCCGCATCGGCCTTGCCGGTGGCCAGCGACTCCAGCAACTGGTCGGTGGAGCCGGTGTAGTTGATGAGGTCGACCTGCAGGCCGTTGCGCTCAAAGTAGCCGCGCTCCTGCGCCACCACCACCGGAGACAGGCAGAACGCGGCGGCGTTCCAGGCAAAGGTGAGCTTGCGCTGCGGTTGCGAGAACGCCTGCGAGGCGATGAGGCCGCCCGAGGCGACCACGGCGGCAGCGCCGCCTGCGCGCAGCATGCCGCGGCGGGACAAGGGTGTGCTCACAGCAGCAGCTCCGGTTCGGCCTCGACCAGGCCTTCGTACAGGCTGTCGAAGGAGTGGATGGCGCCCTCCGCACCGCCGATCTGGCCGTGCGTGTGGCGCGCGGTTTGCTCGTCGATGGGCCGCGGCTTGCCGGCGGCTTCGGCCAGCAGTTGCGTGTGGCAGGCGTTGTCCAGCGCGATGTACCACCACGCGGCGGCCTCCACCGTGGGGCCCGCGGTCAGGATGCCGTGGTTCTGCAGGATGGCGCCCTTTTTGTCGCCCAACGCCTGCGCAATGCGCTCGCCCTCGCTGTTGTCGACCACCATGCCGGTGAAGTCGTCTAACAGCGCCACGTCGTCGTGGAACACGCAGGCGTCCTGCGTGAGGGTGTCGAGCTTGCGGCCCAGCGTGGACCAGGCCTTGCCGTAGGTCGAGTGCGTGTGGGCGGCGGCAATGATCTTCGGGTTGTGTTCGTGAATGGCCGCGTGGATGGCGAAGGCGGCCTTGTTGAGCGGTCTGTCGCCAATGACGGTCTCGCCCTTCGCGTTGACCAGCAGCAGGTCGGAGACCTTGATGCGCGAGAAATGAATGCCCAGCGGGTTGACCCAGAAATGATCGGTCAGCTCCGGGTCGCGCGCGGTGATGTGGCCGGCCAGGCCCTGCGCAAAACCGAAGCGCGCGAACAGGCGGAAGGCACCGGCCAGGCGCTCCTGCCGGTGGCGGCGCTCGGCCTGCACGGTGGGGCGCGGCGGCACGGGGTCGAACCAGTACTTCTGCTGCGGGTTCGGGTTGAGCTTCAGCGACGCATGGCGGTCGATGGAAAGAACGGCACTCATGGGGACTCCTGTTGTTCAGTTTTTGGATTTGCTCCTTCCCCTCCCGGGGGAAGGCTGGGATGGGGGCACGACGGCATCAACGCCATGACAGCGCTCAACGCCGCGAGCCCCCACCCCTGCCCTCCCCCGGAAGGGGAGGGAGAAATGCAGGGATCAAGCTGCTTTGCGCACTGACGCAGCACGCTGCGCCACCAACTCCCGCGTGCGCGGAATCAGCTCGCGCCCATAGTCCAGCGCGTCCTCCAGCGGATCGAAGCCGCGAATCAAAAAGGTCGTCACGCCCAGGTCGTAGTAGTCGAGCAGCGCATCGGCCACCTGCTCCGGCGTGCCCACCAGCGCGGTGCTGTTGGAGCGCCCGCCAATCTCCTGCGCCACGGCCGTCCACAGGCGCTTGTCCACGCGCGGGCCCTTGTCGGCCGCAGCCAGCAGGCGCTTGGCGCCTTCGCTCTGCTGCGGACCGCCGCGGTTGTAGCCCTGCACCACGCGCAGCCGCCTGGTCTCCGCAAGGATGTTTTCAGCGCGCGCCCATGCAGCCTCTTCGGCCTGCGCCACGATCGGGCGGAACGACACCGAAAAGCGCACGCTGCGCCCGTGCTTGGCGGCCTCGGCACGCACGCGCGTGGTGAGCTCGCGGGCCTGGTCGAGCGACTCGCCCCACAGCGCGTACACGTCGGCGTACTTGCCGGCCACCGGAATCGCGGCCTCTGAAGCCCCGCCGAAATACACCGGCACATGCGGCCTGCCGTTGCGCGTCTGCAGCGGCTTCACTTCGGAGAACGCGTTCTCGAAGCGGTAGTGCGCGCCTTCATGGTCGAACGGCTTTTCGGCCGTCCACACCTTGTGCAGCACCTCCAGGTATTCGTCTGTGCGGGCGTAGCGCTGGTCGTGGTCGAGCCAGTCGCCGTCGCGGCGCTGCTCTTCGTCGGAGCCGCCCGAGATGTAGTGCACGCCCAGCCGGCCGCCGCTGAACTGGTCGAGCGAGGCAAACTGCCGCGCGGCCAGCGTGGGCGCCACAAAGCCGGGGCGGTGCGCCAGCATGAAGTGGATGCGCTCGGTCACCGAAGCGGCGTAGGCCACCGTGAGCGTGGCGTCGGGGCTGGTCGAGTGGTGCGGCACCAGCACGCGGTCGAAGCCGGCCTGCTCATGGGCCTGGGCGAAGGCGCGCACGTAGTCGCGGTCGAGCGAGGGGCCCTTGGCGGCGTGGATCTCCGAGACCTTCTGGCCCTGGATCATGCCGATGAATTCGACGCCTTCTGGCTGTGGGTGGCTCATGGTGTTTTCCTTTTTTGGGGTGTGGGATGAAGGGTCAGGCGGCTGGGAGGCGCAGCAGGCTCTCGAAGCTGCGGTCCCACAAAGGCTTCACGTCGGCGGGTCCGTCGAGCACGCCGATCTTCAGAAAGGTGTCGGCCACGTCCTGGTGGCTGCGCACCACGGCGTCGCTCACGGGGCCCAGGCTGTAGTCGCCGCTGCGGCGATTGAACAGCTCGACGATGTCCCCGATGGGCACGCGCGTTTCACCCGACTGCGCGCGGGCGTAGGCCAGAAAGTTGCCGTTGATCCACGCGAAGGCGCGCTGCAGGCGCTGCAGCAGGTCGCCCAGCGCGGCACGGCGCAGCGCGTCGTCCAGCGCGCGCGGGTTGGCATAGATGGGGAAGTTGCCCGACAGGTAGCCCACGCCGGTCTTGAGGGTGCGCGCGCCGTACTGCGTGCGCGCCAGCTGGCCGTTGTAGCCGTAGATGGCCCAGGCATCGAGGTCGCCACGCGCGAAGGCCGACAAGCCGTCTGATGGCGTGAGGCTCACCGCCTGGATGTCGCTGAAAGAAAGGCCCGCCTCGGCCAGCTGCTTGGCCAGGTAGTAGTGCGAGGTGGTGGCGCGCACATAGCCCACACGCTTGCCCTTCAGGTCGGCAATTGTGCGCACGGGCGCGTCTTTGCGTGCCAGCGTGGCCTGGTTGTTCAGGTCTTCGTGCGTCACCGCCACCAGCTTCACGCTGGACTTCTGGCGTGCCGCAAACACCGGCGGAATTTCGCTGCCCGAGCCCAGGTCGAGCGCGTCGCCGTTGATGGCTTCGATGTGCAGCACGCCGTTGTTCAGCTCGCGCCAGTCGATCTTGTAGGGCGTGTCTGCCTGCCCCGCGGCGGTGAGCAAGGGCCGCCACAGGCCCTTGTAGGTGCCTACGCGGAGCGTGACGCCTGACAGGTCCGGTGCAGGCGCAGCGGCCTGCGACCAGGCGGCGGTGCCACTGGCGGCCAGTGCGGCGGCGGCTTGCAGCAGGCGGCGCCGGTCCAAGGAAAAATCTGATTTCATGCACCGGACCGTACCGAGGCAGCGCCCGAAAGCGAACGCAGAAAAACGAGTTTGCATATGCAGGATGCATCGTTTTGCGGCGCCACGCCGAGCGCTACCGTGCAGGCACCATGAGTGCACTCCCCTTGCGCCGCGCGTCGGCCACACCCGTTTCCACACCAGTTTCCACACCCACCACGGTGGACCCCGCCGTGCTGGCCCGTCTGACGGCGCAGTTCGCCGCCACCGCGGCCGACCACGACCGCAGCGGCGCCTTTCCGCACCAGAACTTCGAAGCGCTGCAGGCCCACGGGCTCATCGCGCTGGTCGCGCCGGCCGAGCATGGCGGTGGCTGCGCATCGCTGGCCACGGCACGGCGCGTGATTGCGGCCGTGGCGCGCGGCGAGCCCGCCACCGCGCTGATTCTCACCATGACCTACCTGCAGCACCACGCGCTGACACGCCCCGACAGCCGCTGGCCCGCGCCCTTGCGCGAACGGGTGACGCGCGACGCGGTGGCCCACGGCGCCTTGATCAATGCCCTGCGCGTCGAACCCGCGCTGGGCTCGCCGGCGCGCGGCGGCCTGCCTGGCACGGTGGCACGGCGCGAAGGTGCGAGCTGGAAGATCGACGGTCACAAGCTCTACACCACCGGCATCGAAGGCCTGAGCTGGCTCGCGGTGTGGGCCCGCACCGACGAGGCCGTGCCACGCACCGGCGTGTTCCTGGTGCCGCGCGATGCCCCCGGCGTGCGCGTGATTGCGAGCTGGGACCACCTGGGCCTGCGCGCATCGGGCAGCCACGAGGTGGTGTTCGAGAACGTCGCCATCGACCTGGCCCATGCCGTCGACCTGCGCGCGCCAGCCGACTGGGCGCCCGACGCGGGCAGCCAGACGGACATCGACGCGCACGCCACGCAGCAGGCCTGGATGACGGTGCTGCTCGGCAGCCTTTACGACGCCGTGGCCACGGCCGCGCGCGACTGGCTGGTGGGCTTTCTGAACCAGCGCGCCCCCGGCAGCCTGGGCGCGTCGCTGGCCAGCCTGCCGCGCGTGCAGGAGCACGTGGGCGAGATCGAGGCGCTGCTGCGCACCAACCGCGTGCTGCTCGACGATGCCACTGCGGCCGTCGACAGCGGCCATGCGCAGGCCTCGCCCGACAGCGGCCTGCTCAAGTACACCGTGACCGGCAACGCCGTTCGCGCGGTCGAGCTGGCGCTGCAGCTCAGCGGCAACCATGGCCTTACGCGCGCCAACCCGCTGGAGCGCCACTACCGCGACGTGCTGTGCAGCCGCATCCACACGCCGCAGAACGACGCGGTGCTGGTGGGGGCGGGCAAGCGCGCGTTGCTGGCTGCGGGAGCCGCCGCATGACCTCGCTTTTGTTCTCCATGGCTTCAAGGCGCAGATGGCTTCAGCAGGGCGCGGCGCTCTCGCTGGCAACCAGCGGTTCGCTGCGCGCCTTCGCACAACCGCAGACCACGCTGGTGCTGGGCGACCAGGCCGGCGGCCTGCGCTCATTGTTCGAGGCTTCGCGCACGCTCGAAGGCGCGCCCTTTGCCTACCGCTGGGCCAACTTTCAGGGCGCGGCGCCGCTCTTCGAGGCGCAGCGCAGCGCGGCGGTCGACACGGCCATGGCCGGCGACCTGCCCGTGCTGGCCGCGGCGGTCGGCAAGACGCCGTTGAAGATCGTCGCCACGCGCGTCGGCAAGGCCGAGTCGCTGGGCATCGTGGTGCAGCAAGACTCCAGGCTGCGCAGCGTGGCGGACCTGCGCGGGCAAACGGTGATCGTCTCGTCCGCGCGCGGCAGCATCTCGCAGTACCAGCTGTACGGCGCGCTCGAAGAGGCGGGCGTGAAGCGCGAAGAGGTCACGGTGAAGTTCGTGCTGCCGACCGATGCGGCCGCCGCTTTTGCGTCGAGGCAGATCGATGCGTGGGCCGTGTTCGACCCGTACTACGCCATTGCGCTGCAGCAGGGCGGCCGCATGCTGCGCGACGGGCGCGGCATCAACACCGCGCTGGGCTTCATCACCGCGACCGAGTCGTCGCTGGCCGACCCGGCCCGGCGCGCGGCCATCGTGCAGTTTCTCGACCGGCTCGCCCGTGCCGGCGACTGGGCGCTGGCCAACCCCGAAGCCTATGCACAGGCCTACAGCCAGCTCACGCGGCTGCCGATGGCATCGGCGCGCATCATCACCGCGCGCGCGTCGGTGGCGGGCCGGCCGGTGAGCGAAGCCGACATCGCCGCGCTGCAGGCGGTGGCCGACCGCTCGGCGCGCGACGGCATCCTGCCGGTGCGGGTGGACGTGCGCGCCATCACCGACACGAACGTTTGGAAGCGTGCGGCATGACGGCGCCCGCCTCGATAGCGCCGCTGCGCGAATTCGTCGGCGCGTTCGGTCGCCTGCTCGACGCTGTGCCCGACCAGTCAAATGAGCCCCGCATCCTGTCCGAAGGCGGCGCCCTGCTGCGCACGCTGGTGGCACGCGACAACTGGCTGCCCGATGCTTTCGCTCAGCCAGACCCGGCGCGCTACCAACAGTTTCTGCTGCATGCGGACAGCACCGAACGCTTCTCGGTCGTGAGCTTCGTGTGGGGACCGGGGCAGGCCACGCCGGTGCACGACCACACGGTGTGGGGGCTCATCGGCATGCTGCGCGGGGCGGAGTACAGCCAAGGCTATGAGGTCGACGCCGAAGGCCAAGCGCAACTGCACGGTCAGTCGGTGCGGCTCGAGGCGGGTGACGTGCAAGCCGTGTCGCCCCTCATCGGCGACCTGCACCGCGTGCACAACGCGCACGCCGACCGGGTGTCGATCAGCATCCACGTCTACGGCGCCAACATCGGCGCGGTGCGGCGGCATACTTACCCGGCGCAGGGCGGCCGCAAGCCCTTCGTCTCCGGATACTCCAACGCGCTGCTGCCCAACCTGTGGGACCGCTCCGCCGAACTCAGACTTGCATCGACACCCGCATGACGACTGCCACCTTTTCCGTTCTGCCTTTCGCCGCGGTGCGCGCGCGCCTCATCGCACGCGACGAAACCGCCCTGCTCGACGTGCGCGAGGAAGACCCGTTCGCGCAGGAGCATCCGCTGTGGGCGGCCAACCTGCCGCTGTCGCGCGTGGAGATCGAAGCCTGGCGCCGCATTCCGCGGCGCGACACGCTCATCGTGCTGTACGGCGAGCACGACGGCACCGATCTCGCGCCGATTGCGGCAAAGGTCTTCACCGAGCTGGGCTACACCAATGTGCACCGGCTCGAAGGCGGGCTCGAGGGCTGGCGCCGAGCCGGCGGCGAGCTGTTTCGCGACGTGAACGTGCCGAGCAAGTCCTTCGGTGAACTGGTCGAGCACGAGCGGCACACGCCTTCGCTCTCCGCGCCAGAAGTGAAGGCGCTGGTCGAGGGCAAGGCCAACGTGGTAGTGCTCGACGCGCGCCGCTTCGACGAATACCAGACGATGAGCATTCCCTCGGCCACCAGCGTGCCCGGCGCCGAGCTGGTGCTGCGTGTGCGCGAACTGGCGCCCGACCCGGCCACGCAGGTCATCGTCAATTGCGCGGGCCGCACGCGCAGCATCATCGGCACGCAGTCGCTGGTGAACGCGGGCATT
Source organism: Variovorax sp. H27-G14 (assembly GCF_046156345.1). Lineage (NCBI taxonomy): Bacteria > Pseudomonadati > Pseudomonadota > Betaproteobacteria > Burkholderiales > Comamonadaceae > Variovorax > Variovorax sp. H27-G14. The sequence continues at coordinate 223,423 of NZ_JAYLVN010000011.1, read as the reverse complement.
CCCAACCCGGTGGCGGCGCTGCGCAACGGCACGATCGGCTGGAAGCTGGCGGGGCAGGTGCTGGACCATGGCGCCGCGCGGCAGGCGCCGGCCGCGGTGTCAGACGCGCACCGCGCGCAGGCGCAGGCCGATGCACGGCGCGTGGCCGACCTGGCCGGCGTGCGCCGCATCGCACTCGATGCGTTGCACACGCTCGAAGCCCCAGGGCGCACCGTGTACCGCTTCGACGTGCGCACCCCTGAGGAGTACGCAGCGGGCCACCTGCCCGGCTTTGCAAGCGCCCCCGGCGGCCAGTTGGTGCAGGAGACCGACCACCAGGTGCCGGTACGCGGCGCGCGCATCGTGCTGGCGGACGACGACGGCGTGCGCGCGTCGATGAGCGCCTCGTGGCTCGCGCAGATGGGGTGGGAGGTGTACGTGCCCGATGCAGTGCCGACGGCGGTGGATTTCACCGAGACGGCAGCGCTTGCGGTGCACCATCCGCAGGTCGCGACCGTGGTGGGAGAAATCACGCCTTCCGAATTGGCGGCGCTGCTGGCAAAGGGCGGCACCGAGGTGATCGACGTGACCACCGGCGCCAACTACGTGAAGCGCCACATTCCGGGCGCATGGTTCGTCATTCGCGCGCAGCTGGCGCAGGCGGTGAACGCCGTCGTTCCGGCATCACAGCGCTATGTGCTGACATGCGGCAGCAGCCTGCTCGCACGCTACGCCGCGGCGGACCTGCGCGGGCTGCTCGATGCGCGCGGCAAGGGCGATGTCGAAGTGCTGGTGCTCACCGGGGGCAACACCGCGTGGTTCGCTGCGGGCCTGCCCGCGGAGACCGGCGAAACGCGCCTTGGCACGCCGCGCACCGACCGCTATCGCCGCCCTTACGAAGGCACCGATGCCCCGCCCGAAGCGATGCAGGCGTACCTGGACTGGGAGTTCGGCCTGGTCGCGCAACTCGGGCGCGACGGCACGCATCATTTCAAGGTTGTCTGAGGGGCAACGGCTGCGAAAGCCCATTGAAAGGATGACAACAGTGCAGTGACACTGTTGCGCCCGGGTAAAGGGCGTCATCCGGTGCAGCGGCGGGGCGTTGGTTGTGAAGACCGACAACAACTCCCCAGGAGCTTCGCCATGAGATTGCCCGTTCTTGCCTTGTCCGCCGCCGTGTTGGCCGCAACCTTGACCGGTTGCGTGGTTGCACCGGCCCAACCCATCTATGCAGCGCCACCTGGCGTGGCCTACGTGGCACCGACGTATGTGTCGCCCGGCGTGGGCTTTGCATGGGCCTATCACCCGCGCTACGGCTGGGGTTGGCACCATCCGCAGTACGGCTGGCACCGCGGCTGGCGCTGAGCTTTCTCGCGGTTGAATGAAATGAATCACGGCGCATGACGCCGCGGTTCATTCAGCAAAATCAGCTTGGCTCGGCGCTCTTGAACAGCGCAGCCACCTTGCGCTTGCTCTTGATGTTGCTCGACACGCTACGCGCAGGCGCGTTCTTGGCAGCGGCTTCCCACGCTGGTGTGGCGTCAGGCGGTGCGCCTGGCTCGTAGGGCTTGTCGAAGAACGGGTCGCGCGAGCCCGAAGGCGCACGGTGCGGGCGTCCGCCGCCACCACCATTGCCGCCGCCAATGCCGCCAGCACGTCGCACCTCGCTGCCGCTCGGGCTGCTGCTGCGTTCGCGCGGCTGGTCGAGCACATCGCGTGCGTCGCCGGCTTCGCCTTCTTCGCGCCAGTGACGGCGTCCGTCATTGATGCGACCACGCGGGCGGTCTTCTTCCCACTCGACCGGCTCGAGCTCGATCTTCTTCTTGATCAGCTTCTCGATGTCGGCCACCAGGCGCGCGTCGTTGCCGCCGCTGGCAAAGCTCACGGCCAGACCGGAGGCGCCGGCGCGGCCAGTGCGGCCGATGCGGTGCACGTAGTCTTCGGCGTTGAACGGAATGTCGAAGTTGAAGACGGCGGGCACGTCCTTGATGTCGAGGCCGCGTGCCGCAACGTCGGTGCAAACCAGCAGGTCGACTTCGCCGGCCTTGAACGAGGCCAGCGCCTTCAGGCGCTCGTCCTGGCTCTTGTCGCCGTGCAGCGCGGTGGTGCGGTGGCCGTCGCGTTCGAGCGAACGCGCCAGGCGTGCGCAACCCAGCTTGCTGTTGACGAACACAAAGGCCTGCGTGATGCCGCGCTGCTTCACGATTTGCGTGAGCGCACGGCGCTTGTCGTCGTCGCTCACGCTGAAGAAGCGCTGCTCGACGGTGGACGCGGTTTCGTTAGGGCGCGCCACTTCGATGGTGACTGGGTTCTGCAGGTAGCTGCCGGCCAGGCGCTTGATTTCGGACGAGAAGGTGGCCGAGAACAGCAGCGTGGTGCGCTGCTTGGGCAAATAGCTCAGGATGCGCTGCAGGTCGGGCAAAAAGCCGATGTCCAGCATGCGGTCGGCCTCGTCGAGCACGACGTATTCGACCTGGTTGAGCACCGTGTTCTTGGCTTCGATGTGATCGAGCAAACGGCCGGGGGTGGCGACCAGCACTTCGACGCCCTTTTTCAGCTCGAGCGTCTGGGGCTTCATATCGATGCCGCCAAACACCACGGTGCTGCGCAGGTTGGTGTACTTGGCGTACAGCTTGACCTGTTGCGCGACCTGGTCGGCCAGTTCGCGGGTGGGCAACAGCACAAGGGCCCGAACCGGGTGCCGCGCGGGCGAGGTCGAGGCGTTTTCGTGCTTGAGCATGCGCTGGAGCAACGGGAGCGAGAACGCGGCCGTCTTGCCGGTACCGGTCTGGGCGGCGCCCATCACATCCTGCCCTGAAAGCACGACCGGAATGCCCTGCTCCTGGATGGGTGTCATGGTCTCGTAGCCCATTTCGGCCACGGCGCGCGCCAGCGGTTCCGCCAGCATTAGATTGGAGAAGGAGCTTGTCATTAAGCCTTCGATTGTCGCATTGCCGCAAAAAACGGCAGTGACGGCGACATGACAACGTCCGCGCCGGCAGAATTGCTATTTATTTGATAGCAAACATTACAGCATTCATGAGCACTTCAAGAGCATTCAGCTCAAAGACTGCGTGCATTGAAGGTGTCGCAGGCCTTGATGTCGCCGCTTTGATACCCCGCGCCAAACCATCGTTGGCGCTGCGCACTCGACCCGTGAGTGAAGCTGTCTGGCACCACAGCGCGGCCCGCAGAACGCTGCAATGCGTCGTCGCCGATCTTCTGCGCGGCGTTCATTGCGGCCTCGATGTCGCCCGGGTCGAGCCACTTCTTCGACTCCTGCGAATGGTGAGCCCAGATGCCGGCAAAGCAGTCGGCCTGCAGCTCGACGCGAACGCTCATGGCGTTGTTCTGGGTCTGGCTCAGGCGGTTGCGCATGCCGTCGACCTTGGCGGTAATGCCCAGCTCGTCCTGCACATGGTGGCCGACTTCGTGCGCAATGACGTAGGCCTGCGCAAACTCGCCCGGCGCCCCAAGCTGGTTCTTCAGCGTGTCGTAGAAGGCGAGGTCGATGTACACCTTCTGATCTCCCGGGCAATAAAACGGCCCCATGGCCGATTGCCCCGTGCCGCACGCCGTGGGCGTGGCATTGCGGAACAACACCAGGCGCGGTGCGTGGTACGTGCCGCCGTTCTGTTTGAAGATGTCCGTCCAGACCACTTCGGTGTTCTTGAGCACCGTGGAGACGAAGGCCGCCTCGCGGTCGTTGGAGGGCGGCTTGGGCGCCGGCCCCTGTTGTTGCTGCTGCTGCACCTGCGCGGGACCACCGCCACCGCTCAGCAGGCTCAGTACGGTGAGCGGGTTGATGCCGAAAACCCAGCCCGCGATCAGCGCAACCGCGATGGTGCCGATGCCAATGCTTCGCCCGCCGAGAAAACCGCCGCCGCCCCCACCGCCGCCACCACCTTCACCACGGCGGTCTTCGACGTTGTCCGATTGATCGTTGCCTTCCCATCTCATCGCGCTCTCCTTGCCGGCTTATTGCAGGAGTAGTTGCCGGCGGTCGCAGGATGGTACTTGCCCCCGGGGCTGCGGGGCGTAACCGGCCGTCAGCGCCTGGCTTGGCGCGCTGTCAGGCTTTCGGCAGTGTCACGCCGCGCTGGCCCTGGTACTTGCCGCCGCGGTCCTTGTAGCTGGTCTCGCAGACCTCGTCGCTCTCGAAGAACAGCACCTGCGCGCAGCCTTCGCCCGCGTAGATCTTGGCGGGCAGCGGCGTGGTGTTGCTGAACTCCAGCGTCACGAAGCCTTCCCACTCTGGCTCGAAGGGCGTCACGTTGACGATGATGCCGCAGCGCGCATAGGTGCTCTTGCCCAGGCAGATGGTCAGCACGTTGCGCGGAATGCGGAAGTACTCGACCGTGCGCGCCAGCGCGAAGCTGTTCGGCGGAATGATGCAGTAGTCGCCGTGCATGTCGACGAAGCTTTTTTCGTCGAAATTCTTCGGGTCGACCACGGTGCTGTGGATGTTGGTGAAGACCTTGAATTCAGGCGCGCACCGAATGTCGTAGCCATAGCTAGAAGTGCCGTAGCTGATGATCTTGTGGCCCGCGGATTCGCGCACCTGGCGCGGCTCGAAGGGCTCGATCATTCCTTCGTTTTCGGCCATGCGCCGAATCCATTTGTCGCTCTTGATGCTCATATGCGCTCGCTGCTGCTGCGGGGGAGGAATGGGGGGCGAATTGTGGCATGGGTGCCCGCGCCCGCCCTCCCCCTTCGCACTTTCCCTTCGCCCTTTGCCCTGGCGCGGTTCAGCCCGCCTGCGAGATCACCGTGCGCTCTACCAGCCGGTCGTCGCCCAGCACGATCATTGCGAACAGCATTTCTTCCAGCGTGTTCGCCAGCTTCGTCTTGCGCGCCAGCAACGGCGTGGCTGAGGGGTTGAGCACCAGAAAGTCGGCCTCGCAGCCCGGCTGCAGGTTGCCGACCACACCGTCCAGACCCAGCGCGCGTGCCGCGCCGCCGGTGTGGCGCCACCAGAGCTCCGAAGGCGCGATGCTCAGGCCGGTCTTGGTCTGGCCCTCGCGGCCCACGTAGTACGCGGCCATCATGGTGTGGAACGGGCTGAAGCTGGTGCCGCCGCCCACGTCGCTGGCCAGCCCGTAGGGGTAGCCCACGCGGTCGGCCGCGCCAAAGTCGAAGAAGCCGCTGCCCAGGAACAGGTTGCTGGTCGGGCTGACGGCCGCGGCTGTCTTGGTGTCGCGCAGCAGGGCGCGGTCGGTGTCGTCCAGGTAGATGCAGTGCGCGTACACGGCGCGCTCGCGCATCAGGCCAAAACCGGCGTACACGTCGAGGTAGGAGCGCGACTGCGGGTACAGCTCGCGCACCCACGCCACCTCGTCGCGGTTTTCCGCCACGTGCGACTGGATCCAGGTGTCTGCGTACTTTGCGGCCAGCTCGCCCGCGCCGCGCATCTGCGCGTCGGTGCTCGCGGGCGCAAAACGTGGCGTGATGGCGTAACCCAGCCGGTCGACGTTGTGCCACTTGCGAATGAGCGCCTCGGTGTCGACGAGGCTCTGCTCGGTGTGGTCGCGCACGCCGTCGGGTGAGTTGCGGTCCTGCAGCACCTTGCCGGTGATCATGCGCAGGCCACGGCGCTGCGCGCCTTCGAAGAAAGCGTCGACCGAGGCCACATGCGATGTTGCGAAGGTCAGCGAGGTGGTGACGCCGTTGCGCAGCAGTTCGTCGAAGAACACGTCGGCCACTTCGTTCGAATGCGCGGGGTCGGCAAATTTGGCTTCCGCCGGAAAGGTGTAGTTCTCGAGCCAGGGCAGCAGCCCCGGCGAGGGCGAACCGATGATGTCGGTCTGCGGAAAGTGGATGTGCATGTCCACGAAGCCAGGCGCGAGGATGCGGCCTGGCAGGTGGGTTACTTCGGCGTCGGCGTGGCGCGGCGCCACGGCGGCATGGCTGCCGGCGTCCAGCACGCGCTGGCGGCCCGTGCTGTCGGGGGCGATCACCAGCAGGCCGTCTTCGTCGAAAACGGGCTGGCCGGCGGCGTCGAATCGCAGGAGGGAGGCGCGGTAGGCTTTTTTCATCGTGGATGCGGAGGGTAATGCAGCCCTGCCGCAGCGAAATTCCCTTGCGCGTATGAGTGCTATATGGACGCGGAACCGTTAGTCCGACGCAATTGAGAAAAGTTCTTGTTTGCTTGGCATGCAGCCCTATGGGTCCGCTGTTGATTCCGCAGGCAATGCATTGGTGGCAGCCCCGATATACCCACCAAATGGGTATTTATGGTTTTACCTATTTCATGGGTAATTTGACAAATACCCATCAGATCGGTAAATTACTAATTACCCATTTCATTGGTATATCCATGCAGCAAGTTCTTTCAGTCCCGTCGCAGCTCGGCGTGCTGCTCAAGGCCGCACGCAAGGCAGCAGGCATCTCGCAGGTGAAGCTGGCCGAACGGCTCGGTATCAGCCAGAGCCGCATGTCGCACATGGAGCTCAACCCCGGTTCGGTGAGCCTGGAGCAACTGCTGGCCATCTTCGGTGTGCTGGGCATGGAGATGCTGGTCGGCTCGAAGAATCCGACGCAGCGCTCCAACACGCCCACGCCGTATGGCGAGCACCCGAGTCCCAGGCATGTCGCCAATGAAACATCTGCTTCGGAGTGGTGAGCATGGCGCGTACACCCCATATTCCGACGCTCGCCATCTGGGCCAACGGCCAACGCGTAGGCACCTGGCGCATACCCGAGCGCGGCGCGGACGAGTTGCGCTACGACGATGCCTGGGTCAGCTCACCTGCAGGACGCCCGCTCTCGCTGTCGTTGCCACTGGTCGGCGGCTTCATCCACAAGGGAGCGGTCGTTCAGAACTACTTCGACAATCTGCTGCCTGACAGCCTGCCGATTCGCGAGCGCATCGCAAGCCGCTTTCGCACGCGCACCACACAGCCGTTCGACCTGCTCCAGGCCATCGGCCGCGATTGCGTAGGCGCCATTCAATTGCTGGGCGAGGACGACACCCCGGCGAGCGTCGAGCGCATCGAAGGCGAGCCGATGAGCGAAGCCGGCGTCGAAAAGCTGTTGCAGCAAACCGTCGACCCTGGCAGGTTCGCGCAGGCCTCGGCGCCCGAAGACGAACTGCGCATCTCCCTGGCCGGCGCCCAGGAAAAAACCGCGCTGCTGTGGCACGAGGGCCAGTGGGTGCGCCCGCACGGCGCGACGCCCACCACGCACATCCTGAAGTTGCCGCTGGGCCTGGTCGGCCATCGCAAGGCCGACTTCTCGACCTCGGTGGAGAACGAGTGGCTCTGCCTGAACATCCTTCAGGAATACGGTATTCCCGTGCCACGCACGGCCATGCTGCAGTTCGGCGCGCAGAAGGTGCTGGCCGTCGAGCGCTTCGACCGCCGGCTGCATTCGTCGGGCAAGTGGTGGCTGCGCCTGCCGCAGGAAGACTTCTGCCAGGCGCTGGGCAAGCCCTCGCACCTGAAGTACGAAGCCGACGGCGGACCGGGTATGACCGACCTTGCGGGCGTGCTTCGCAGCTCGGCCAATGCGCAGGAAGACCTTGCCACGCTGCTGGCCGTGCAGCTTCTCTTCTGGATGCTCGGTGCGCCCGACGGGCATGCAAAGAACTTCAGCATCGCCTGGCTCCCGATGGGCCGCTACAGGCTGACACCCATCTACGACGTGATGTCCATCTGGCCCGTGGAGGGCAAGGGACCCAACCAGTTCTCACGGCACGAGGCCAAGCTGGCCATGGCGCTGATCGGCAAAAGCAAGCACTACCCGTTCAAGACCATCCAGCGGCGCCATTTCAACGCCATGGCACAAAAGTGCCACTACGGCCCGGATGCAGAAGACATCATCCAGCGCGTGCTCGCAGACACGCCGGGCGTGATCGAACGGATGGGCGCGCGCTTGCCGCCGCACTTTCCGGCTGCGGTGTCCGACAAGATTCTGGAAGGGCTCGCGCGCTGCGCCAAGGTGCTGGCGGCCATGCCGGCTTTATAGGCCTGTACCGCTCGCCGCGGCCGTTGGCCGCTCAGCGCGTCACACGCCCCTGCACGCCTTCGGCCAGCCAGTTCATCTTCAGGATCTGCTCGTCGGTCAACTGCGCGCCCTTGACGATCACCATGCGGCCTTCGTTGTCGCGCACGTCGCCCGCCACCGCGCGAAAGGGCTGCAGCTTGCCGGCGGCAATGTCCTGCTGCCGCGCGAGCACCTCCTCCTGCACGGCCTTGGGCACGCGCGTGCCGAAGTCGCCGACGCGGATCATTCCTTCCTTCACGCCGCCCCAGAGGTTGCCGCTCTTCCAGTTGCCGTCGAGCACGGCCTTGGCGCGCTGCGTGTAGTAGCCACCCCATTGATGGGTGACCGCGACGAGCTGCGCGTCAGGCGCGATCTTGCGCATGTCGGAGTGGTAGGCAATGGCCATCTTGCCGCGCTCCTGAGCGGCCGCCATCACGGCCGTGGAACCGGTGTGGAAGGACACCACGTCGGCGTTCTGGTTGAACAGGGCCATGGCCGCGTCGCGCTCCTTCGGCGGGTCGAACCAGGCGTTGAGCCACACCACGTGAACTTGGGCCTTCGGGTTGACAGAGCGCATGCCGAGCGTGAAGGCGTTGATGCCCTGCAGCACCTCGGGAATCGGAAAGCCCGCGACGTAGCCCGCAATGTTCGTCTTCGTCATGCGGCCCGCCGCGATGCCGGCGAGGTAGCGCCCCTCGTAATAGCGCGCGTTGGCGGTCGCCACGTTGGGCGCGGTCTTGTAACCGGTGATCGATTCGAACTTGACCTCGGGAAAGTCTTTCGCCACCTTCAGCGTCGGCTCCATGTAGCCGAAGCTCGGCGTGAAGATCAGCGAATGGCCTTGCCGCGCAAGGTCGCGGATCACGCGCTCAGCGTCGGCGCCCTCGGCCACGTTCTCGACGTAGGTGGTCTTGACCTTGTCGCCCAACGCGGCTGCGACGGCCTGGCGGCCCTCTTCATGCTGGCGCACCCAACCGGCGTCGGTGACGGGCGTGACATAGACGAAGCCGATCTTCAGCGGCGGCGGTGTCTGCGCATGAGCAGACGATAAAAAGCAAGCGGCAACACACGCCAGAACGGCGCGGCCCACGAGGTTTTTGTACATGGTGTTCCTCTACATGGCCCCAGAAAAACAAGACCCGCAACCGGCTGGGACGACCTGATGCGGGGGCGTGATTTTATGCGGCGGCCGGCAGCGAGACTTTGTCCAGGCTCTCGCCTTCAAGCACCGACGTCGATCCGGCAGTTCAGCCGATGGCTACTTCGTTGGGGTTGATGCGAGCCCCCGCATCAGCGCCAGCAGCGCATGTTCGAGGTCCTGCTCGAAGTCGTACCGCAGGCTTTCCAGCCCGGGTTGCGCGATCACCTGGCCCGCCACTTCCGACGGGTTGCTGAGCGGCCACAGGCCGATGATCAACGGCAGCGCGTGCTTCACGACTGTCTCGAAAGACTGCACCGACATGCTGGGCAGGCGCGCATGAAAGTTCTGCGCCGTCTGCTGCCGAACGGCGAGCAGGTTGCCCTTGAATTCGACCATGCGCTCGAGCGACACATTGCGCTCCAGGATGGACGGCAGGATGCTCGTCAGCCGACAAAGCAACGGCCGCGCAGCAACGGTCGACGAGAAGGCGCGGGCGATGTGTTCGACCGTCGCGTCCGCCTGGCCTCCCTGCGTCAGCATCGCGCTCAGCTCGGCATGCCAGCCGCCGAATTCTTCGACGAGCAACGCCATGAGCACCGCCTCACTGCTCTCGAAATACCGGTAGACGTTCGATTTGGTCATCTGTGCCTGCCGCGCCAGTTCGTTGATGCCCAGGTCGAGCACGGTCGGGCTTTCTTGCAGCAGGTTTCGCGCGGTGGCCAGCAGGTGGGTTCGCCGCTCTTCCTTCTGCTCGGCGGACCTCGCGCGTAAGTACAAGGCCGGCGCGTTCACGGGCGAATTCACGGGCGGGTTCATGCGGAAATCACTCTCTATTTGATTAAAGACCAGTGGTCTGCTACATTGAAGACCACTGGTCTCCAATCTTGCCTGAAAGCAAGGGGGCCGACCACCTTCTGCTTCAACGCGACTTCAACAAAGGCAAATGTCATGGCTGCAAACGTCGACTCATGGGTTCTCATTACTGGTGCGTCCAGCGGTTTTGGCGAGGAATTCGCCCGGCAATACGCCGCAAAAGGCCATCCGCTGATTCTGGTCGCGCGCCGGCTCGATCGGCTGCAGGCCTTGGCCGCCACGCTGCGGCAGGCGCACGGCGTGAAGGTCATCGTGGAGCAAGCCAACCTGTCGGACATGGCGGCAGTCACCGGCCTGCACGCCAGCCTGCGCGAGCGCGGCATCGCGGTCGACATCCTCATCAACAACGCCGGCCACGGCTTGCAGGGCGCCTTCCTCGACACGCCGGTGCAAAGCGCCTTGGACATGCTGCAACTGGACATTGCAAGTCTCACAGTGATGACCCGCCTCTTCGGCGAAGACATGCGCCAGCGCCGCCGCGGAAAGATCCTGCTCGTCGCCAGCCTGCTGGCCCACTACGGCGTGGAAGACATGGCCGTGTATGGCGCAGCCAAGGCTTACGTGCTGCGCCTTGGTGACGCCCTGCACCGCGAGTTCAAGCGCGACGGCGTGACGGTGACATCGCTGTGCCCCGGCATGTCGGACACCGGCTTCGCGCAGGCGGCCAAGCAGAAGATCACATGGGGGCTGAAGCTCCTGATGATGAAGCCGGCGCCCGTGGTGCGCGCTGGCATTCGCGCGCTGAATGCGGGCCGCATCAGCGTGGTGCCCGGCTTCAACAACAAGGCCGCAGTGGCGATGGTGTGGGCCACGCCGCGCTGGTTGCACCAGCCACTGTTCGCGCGAATCATGAACGGCTGAACCCCTTGTGCCGGGCGTGCGGGCACGGCGGTTCAGCCAGCTGCGGCAACCAGCGCCCTACTGCGGCGCTGCCATGCGCGTGGCGGACGCCTGAATCTCTTCCACCGTCACTGTCATCTCGCCCATTTCCAGCGGCCCGTAGTTCGACAGAAAGGCCACGTCCGCCGCATCGCGTCCATAGGCCACCACGATGCGACCGCCGCGCGGCTGGTCTTGCGTGGCGTCGAAGGTGTACCAGCGCCCGCCGACGAAAGCCTCGAACCAAGCGTGCATGTCCATCGGGTCGAGCCCATGCAGAAAGCCGACCACCAGCCGGGCCGGAATGTGCAGGGCACGGCACAGCCCGATGCCCACATGCGAGAAATCGCGGCACACACCCGCACCGTCGTTCAGCGTGTCCAGGGCGTCGGTGGAGCCGTCGCTCACGCCGTATTTGTATTCGAGGTTGGCGTGAATCCAGCTGCGGATGGCCTCGACTTGCGCATAGCCAGGCGTGGCATCACCCGCAATTTGTTCGGCGCGCTCGCCCATCTTGTCCGACGGGCAATAGCGGCTTTGCAGCAGGTACTGCAGCGCGTCGAACGGCAGGTCTTCGACCGGCACCGCCGCGGCGCTGGGCTCCACCGCAATGGCGCCCTCGGCCTCCATGATCATCTCCACCTCGATGCGCATCGTGCCCTGCGGGATCTTCAGGCGCTGGCACAGGTTGCCGAAGCTGTCGACGTACTCGGTGGTGGGCACCCAGGGGTGCAGTTCATAGCGCTCGCTGACCATCCACTGGGCCTCGCCGCTGCGGGGCCGCAGCATGGCGACCACGGGGCAGTCGCTGGGGGCGGTCACTGTCATCTGACATGTCGCGTGGAGCCTCATGGGCATGTCCTTGCTGGTTGAAACATGGAAAAAGAATGGGCCTGCCGCTTCATTGCGAGCAGGCCCTGCGCGCCTCAATAACCCGTCAAGCCTTCGGCGGATCGTTCTCGCGATCGAAGTGGCGGGGCCCGCCCACCGCCGTGATGAAAGCCGCAATGGCTTCATCGGCTCCGGCTGCAGCAGCAAGGATCAGGCCCGGGTCCGCCGCGCCGTCCGGCAACGTCATTGGCAGTTGCGCCTCGGCCAGCAGCGCCTCGGAGGCACCCAGCGCCAGAATCGTCTTGCAGTGCCAGTAGTGGTCGCGCACAAACTCCAGCGTGTGGGCATCCGCGTCCAGCGCTTCGACGGCCGCTTCGCCGTCGGGCAGCACCAGCGCGTCGAACAGGAAGCCGGGCGAGTTTTCCATCGTCGCGTCGATTGCGAACTTCTCGCCGCCCACACCCACGCACGTTCCCAGCCGCGCGCCGACGAGTCGCGGCACCGCACCGGCGGCCACCAACGCCGACACCAGCTTCTGCAGCGATGCGCCCTCGACCCCGTTGGCCACCAGCACGGCCACCTTGCGCGTGCGAATGCCGCCGTCGCCGGGTCGTGCCGTGAGCGACAGCGCCGGTGACACCTCCACCTCCGGTGCCGCCGGCGTTTCCAAGGCCTTGGGCAAAGGCGCGGGCAGGTCCATGCCCAGGTCCTGCGCCAGGCGCTGTGCCAAGTCGGGTGCGGCGTTCAACAGGCTGGCTACCACGCGCTCACGCACGGCAGGCACCGTCACCTTGGAAAGCTCGAAGCGAAACGCATTGCCGATGTGCGCCTTCTCCGCCTCGGTCTGGCTTTCGTAGAACAGCGTGGCTTGCGTGTAATGGTCGGCAAACTTTTCGGGCTTGATGCGCAGCTTGTCCGCGCTCTCCTTGGCGTCGATGCGCCTCGCGATGCTCGTGAACCCCTGCGCTGCGCCTGCCTGAAACGGGCAACCACCGGCCAGCGAATTCGGCTCGTAAGCCACGCGACCCCGATGGATCGCCTGGCGGTGCATGCCGTCACGCTGGTTGTTGTGCACCTGCGCTATCGGTGCGTTGATCGGCAGCTCATGAAAGTTGGGCCCGCCCAAGCGGCTGATCTGCGTGTCGACGTAGGAGTGAATGCGCCCCGCCAGCAGCGGGTCGTTGGTGAAGTCCAGGCCCGGCACGATGTGCGCCGTGCAGAACGCCACCTGCTCCGTCTCGGCAAAGAAGTTGTCCGGGTTCCGGTTGAGCACCATGCGCCCAACGATCTGCACAGGCACCAGCTCTTCGGGAATGAGCTTGGTCGCATCGAGGATGTCGAAGCTGAACTGCTCCGCCTGCTCTTCCGTGAAGATCTGCAGGCCCAGCTCCCACTCGGGGTATTCGCCCGCGTCGATGGCCTCCCACAGGTCGCGCCGATGAAAGTCCGGGTCCGCCCCTGAGATCTTGACGGCCTCTTCCCACACCAGCGAATGCGTGCCGAGCTTGGGCTGCCAATGGAACTTCACCAGAAAGCTCTCGCCCGCCTCGTTCACCAGCCGGAAGGTGTGAACGCCAAAGCCTTGCATCATTCGGTAGCTGCGCGGAATGGCGCGGTCGGACATCTGCCACATCAGCATGTGCGTGGACTCGGGCATCAGCGAGACAAAGTCCCAGAAGGTGTCGTGCGCGCTGGCCGCCTGCGGCATCTGATGGTGCGGCTCCGGCTTCACCGCGTGCACGAGGTCGGGGAACTTCATCGCGTCCTGAATGAAGAACACCGGCATGTTGTTGCCCACCAGGTCCCAGTTGCCTTCGTCGGTATAGAACTTCACGGCAAAGCCGCGCACGTCGCGCGCGGTGTCCTTGGAGCCGCGTTCACCGGCCACCGTGGAGAAGCGTACGAACACCGGCGTGACCTTGCCCGCCTCCTTGAATGGCGCGGCCTTGGTGTACTTGGTCAGCGGCTCGTACGCCTCGAAGAAACCATGGGCGCCCGAGCCGCGCGCGTGAACGATGCGCTCCGGAATGCGCTCATGGTCGAAGTGCGTGATCTTCTCGCGCAGGATGAAGTCTTCGAGCAACACCGGGCCGCGCGCGCCCGCCTTCAGCGAGTTCTGGTTGTCCGCGATCGGCACGCCCTGGTTGGTGGTGAGCATCTGCCCACTCGAATCGACCCGCACCCGGTCCAGCGTGCCGATGGTCGCGTTGGTGCCCTCGCTTGCGACCGTGCCCGTTTTCTCCGACGCGTTCTGCTCGGACAGCGTGCTCCCGCCCGGCAGCCGCGAAGGCGGCTTGACAGTCACACCTGCCGGCGTGGCCTGTGCATTGGCCTCGCCGTGCTCCAGTGCCTTGTTGGTGTTCGAGGGCATGCCGCTGGCCAGGGCTTGGGTGTCCATTGCCTTCTGAGCAGGCGGATCGCCCTTGCCGGCTTGAGGGGGCATGGGGCTCGCGGGCCCACTGTCGGTGTTGCGCGCTGCGGCTCTCGCCGCGTCAATCTCGGCAGCGCTGGCTGCGGGGGTCACAGGGGTTTTCTTGGCCATGGCTTTCTCTCGAAATGGGGAGGGCAAGGCTATGTTTCACAACTGCCGCGCTTTGTAGGAAGCCGCCGCATCGGCACCGGGAGATTTGCAACAGGAGAAGACAGTCCGCGTGGGGCCTGGAAGGCACTGCAGAGCCGGCTACTTCTGCAACCTCGGTGGTTTGGGCGGCCTGTGCTCCAGGTAGCGCTCCCACAGAAAAAGCAAAGGCAATGCGAGCTGATGAATTGCAGCGAACAACAAGCCCAAGCTGAACATCGCCACCGCGATGAAGGGGCTTGCAGCAATGCCAAGGAAGAGTTTCAGCATCTCGGCCCTACAAAAAAACCAGCGATATTGCCCAACACGGCCTGGGTGTGCGCGTAGGAAAACGCCGCCAGATCCATGGTTGGTGAATGGGTGCATGGCGTTGAATGAGCGGGCGCCAGCCCCACACCGCCGCCTACACGCAACCCGCATGCGCGCCGACGCAACGCGACAAGCGCAGCCCTAGATTGCACACAACCCACCTTTCCCCACACCTGAAGGAGAACCGTCGAATGATCGGCATCGTCGTTCCCGCCCACAACGAAGAGGCTTGCATCAGCGCATGCCTGGTTGCCCTGCAAGACGCTGCCCGGCACACCGAGCTCGCGGGCGAGCGTGTGGAGATCTTCGTCGTGCTGGATTCATGCACCGACGCCACCGGCGTGTTCGCCTGCGCCGGCGGCGCGACCACGCTGAGCATTCGCGCGAAGAACGTCGGCATGGCACGCGCCGTCGGCGCCGAGGCGCTTCTTGCGCGCGGCGCACGCTGGCTTGCGTTTACCGATGCCGACACCATCGTGTCGCCCTCGTGGCTGGCGGACCAGTTGTCACTGCGTGCCGAGGTGGTGTGTGGCACGGTGGCGGTGGCCGACTGGACGCCGCATGGCGCGCACGCGCCCCTGCTCGCGTGGCATTTTGAGCAGACCTATACAGACGACGAAGGGCACTCGCACATTCACGGCGCGAACCTGGGTGTGTGCGCGGCCGCGTACCGGCGCGCGGGCGGCTTTCGTCACCTGGCGTGCAGCGAAGACGTGGCCCTGGTCAATGCGCTGGTCGCGTGCGGCGCGTCCGTGGCATGGAGCGCGAAGCCCCGCGTGATAACGAGCGCGCGCAAGGATGCACGGGCCGTCGGCGGGTTCGCGGACGCTTTGCTGGGCGCGGTGGCCCAGCGGCTGGAGGCTGCATCGCGGCCGCTGCTGCTGGTGACGCCTGCCGTTGCGAATCCGTGACCTGCGAACGGTGCACGGCCGAGCCGGGTGCGCCAACAACAAGCAAGCCTGACCTGAACCTGACACGCAGGTTAGTTCGCTTTGGCAAGGATCTTTGCGTGATGTAACCCGGGGCGATAAGTAGTACGTAATTCGTAACAAACCTCCTAGGATGGCGCCAAACAAAGGAGGGACACGTGACACGTGCATCTCGGCGCATCCGCATTTCTTGCACCCATTCCCTGTCCTGCGACAGGGCTCGATACGTGTCGACGGTGCGCGGGCGCGAGAGCGCAAGCGCATGAGTGCGCCGCCTCGGCCCGCGATCGACATCGCCCCTCACCTTCCCGTGCTCGAGCTGCCGCTGGACCGCCCCCGGCCTGCGGTGCCCGGCTTCGACGTGCGGCAGACGGAACGCACGCTGGACAACGGCCTCTTGCCGGCCTTGCGCGCGGCAAGCGCCCAGGCCGGCAGCAGCCTGTTCGCCGGACTGCTCGGCGCGTTCGTGGCCACGCTGTACCGGCTGACCGGGCAGGACGACATCGCCGTCGGCATTCCGGTGAACAGCCCACCCGCAACCGCCCTCCTGCCAGTGCGCATTGCCACGCAGGGCCAGTTGCGCTTCGACGCCCTGGTGGCCGAATGCCAAGTGGCCCTGAGCGACGCGCTTGAGGCCCCGCATTCATCGGCGAGCGTGCGGTTCCAGCTCGACCCCGCCTTGGACGACCGCCCAGTCAGCACACAAGGCACCCCGCCACCCGCCTTTGAAACCGTCGAGCTCACCCTCACCCTGCGCCCGCTGCACGGCCGCCTAGTGGCCGAGGCGCGTTACAACGCAGCCCTGTTCGACGAGGCCAGCGTGCAGCGTTGGCTGGAGATGTTCGAGTGCGTCGCGCGCTCGGCCGCGCACGACCCCACCCAGGTCATCGGCCGGCTCGACGTGCTCTCGCCCGATGCCGCCCGCACCCTGTTGGCGCTGCAGCCGCCCCGCACCGCGCTGGTGGGCGCGCCCTTCGCGCATGCCGGTTTCATGGTGCGCGCCGCGCGTGACCCCACGCAGCCCGCCGTGCAAGACGGTGCGCAGCGCTGCAGCTACGGCGAGCTGCACGCCCTCTCCAACCGCCTGGCCCATGTGCTGCGCGAGCGCGGCGTCGGCCGCGGCCAGCGCGTGGGGCTGTGCCTGGCGCGCGGCATCGACATGCTGGTCGCACTGTTGGCCGTGCTGAAGTCGGGCGCCGCCTATGTGCCGCTGGACCCGAGCTTTCCGCAGGCCCGGCTCGACTACTACGCGCAGGACGCCCGACTCGGCGTGCTGCTGACCACGTCCGACATGGCGACCGCGCCGCGCGCGTGGTGCGCCGACGCCGCCACCCGCCTGTTCGAGCTCGACCGAGAGCCCGGCTGGCGCGGCGCATGCCCCGACCCGCTTGCGCCGAGCCCCTTGGACGCATTGCCCGACGACGCCGCCTACGTGATCTACACCTCCGGCTCCACCGGCAAGCCCAAGGGCGTGTGCGTGCAGCACCGCGCGGTGGCCAACCTGCTGCAGTCGATGCAGCAGGCGCCCGGCATCGGCCCCGGCGACCGGCTCGCGGCGGTGACGACGCTGTCGTTCGACATGGCGGTGCCCGAGCTGCTGCTGCCGCTGGCCGCCGGCGCCCAGATCGTGCTGGTGCAGCGCGACACCGCCATGGACGGCCTTCGTCTGCGCGCCCTGCTGGACGCCGAGCGCATCACCGTGCTGCAGGCCGCGCCCGGCATGTGGCAGTTGCTGCTGGAGGCGCAATGGCAGGGCCGGCTCGATGAAAATGGCCCGGGCCCCGGCCTGCGCGGCTGGATCGGCGCCGAGCCAGTGCGCGGGCACCTGGCGCTTGCGCTGCTCGCGCGCTGCACCGAGCTGTGGAACCTCTACGGCCCGACCGAAACAACCGTGTGGTCGACCGCGTGGCGCATGCAGCCCGACGTAATCGCCGCCAGCGGCGTGTCGATCGGCCAGCCCATTGCCAACACCGACGTGTGGATCCTCGACGCCGCGCTGCAGCCCTGCCCCCAGGGCGTGCCCGGAGAAATCTGCATCGGCGGGCACGGCGTGACGCTGGGCTACCTCGCGCGGCCCGAGCTCACCGCGGAGCGCTTCGTGCAGGTGAACATTCTGGGCACCGCCACACAGGTCTACCGCACCGGCGACCGCGGCCGATGGCGCAACGATGGCCTGCTGGAGCACCTGGGCCGGCTCGACTTTCAGGTGAAGGTGCGCGGCTACCGCATAGAGCCCGGCGAGATCGAGGCACGCTGCAACGAACACGCCGGCGTGTCGCGCAGCGTGGTGGTGGCGCGCGAAGACCACCCGGGCGACGTGCGCCTGGTGGCCTACCTGACGCTGGTGCCCGGCGCCACGCTCGAGCGCCGCGCGCTGGCGCAGCACCTGCGCGAGCGGCTGCCTGCGTACATGGTGCCGCAGCATGTGGTGACGCTCGCGGCGCTGCCGACGTTGCCCAACGGCAAGATCGACCGCGCCGCGCTGCCGCCACCGCAGGCCGTGCCGCGCGATGTGCAGGCCGGCACTGACATCGCCACAGACATCGCCATCGACACCGTGCCGGCGCCCTTGCCGCACGCGCCGCTGGACTGCCGCTTCGACCGACCCAGCGCGCCGCTCACGCCGTCGCAGGAGCGCATCCGCTTGATGGAAGAGCAGCACCCCGGCCGCGCGTTCCACAACATGCCCTGCGCGCGGCGGCTGCTGGGCGCGCTCGATGTGGCGCACCTCGAAGATGCGCTGCGCGAAGTCATTCGTCGCCAGCCCGCGCTGCGCACCTGCCTGGGGGTCGACCCACGCAGCGGGCTGCATGTTCAGTCGATCGCGCCGCATGTGGCGTTCTCGCTGCCGCTGACCGACCTGCGCGGCCTGCCGATGGACCAGCGCGAAGCCGAGCTGGCCGACCGCATGCAGGCGCTGGCCGACCGGCCCATCGACATGCACCGTGCGCCGATGGCCCATGCGGCGCTGTTCCAACTCGACGACAACGAGCATGCCTTCGTGTTCGTGCCGCACCAGCTGGTGTGGGACGACGGCTCGTTCGCGCTTCTCCAGCGCGAACTGGCGGCGCTCTTCGAGGCCACGAGCAGCTCGGGCAACGCCGGCTCGCAACCGCTGCCCGCAATTGCCACCACGCACGGCGACCATGCCGAATGGCTGACCCGGTCGATGACGGAACCGGCCTTCAAGGAGCAGCTCGGCTTCTGGCGCAACCGCGCCGTCGGCGTGCCACCGCTGCCGCCGCCGCACACTGACATGCCGCGCCGCGCGGGCCGGCACGGCCAGGGCGGCACGCAGCCGATCGACATCGACCTCGCCACCACGCAGCGCCTGCGCGGCGTGGCCCACGGGCTGGACGTGACGCTGGGCATGCTGGCCTTCGGCATCTACGCGCTGACCCTGGGCCAGGTAACGGGCACCGGCGCGCTCGCCATCGCCCACCCGGTGCGCGGGCGCCAGCAGCCCGAAACCGAGGGTGTGATGGGCCGCTTCGACCACCTGCTGCCGGTGGCGCTGACGCTGGACATGCAACAGCCGCTGGCGCGCTTTCTGCGCGGCGTAAAAAACGAACTGCACCTGCTCGCGCACCACCCGCACGCGCCGACGGAGCGCTTGGCGGCACCGTGCCATTGGAATTTTTCCTTCCGCGACGCCAGCCACGACACGGGCCGCCTTGGCGCGTTGCGCTCACACCCGATGCACCTGATGCAGCGCGGCGCCACCGAGGACATCGCCCTGCGGCTGGTGGAAAGGCCGCACGGGCTCCAGGGCGCGCTGGTCTGCAACACCGGCCTCTACCTGCGCGAAACCGGCGCCCGGCTGCGCGAGCGCTACCTGGAGCTGCTGCGTCGCGCAGCCGACCAGCCCGACGCCACGCTGGCCAGCATCGCCAGCACCGAAGGCTCGGCCAGCGCGACGTATTTGCTGAAGTTGCTTGCGACAGCGCCTGCAGAAATCACTGATGCGGCGCAGCCACTGCCGCTGCCCACGACCCATCTGGCGCGCCCCGGGGAGGCGCCACTGGCGCAGATCTGGGCCGACGTGATTCGCATCGACGTGCGGGACATTCGCGCGAGCGACAACTTCTTCGAGCTCGGCGGGGACTCGCTGCTCGCGCAGCGCGCGGTGCAACAGACCGCACTGCAACTGGGCTACCGGGTGGAGCCGCAGCGCTACCTGTTCGAAACGCTGGGGCAGATCGCGGCCTCGTCTATGGCGCAGACCACGCATGCTCCGCCTTCGCACAACCTCTCGGTCAAGCCGGCGGGCCTGCTGGCCCGCGCCTTCGGCGGCTGGTTGCGCAAGGGCTGATGCGCCCCGCGGCCTACTCGTTGTCCGGCGCCTGCAGGCTCGCGGAAATCTGGTACTCGACCCAGCCCCAGTAGTGGTCGAGCGTGGTGCCGTCGCGCACGGCCCGCTCCCAGTTGGCCAGGGCAAAGGCAGGGTGCTCGGGCGCCGGTGCGTACTTGTCGCGCAGGCCGGTGGCCCCCAGGTCGAGCTCGTCGGCAAAGTCGTCCATAGAGAACGCAGCCGCGCCCGCGCCGTGTGCGTCGCCCCATGCATGCTCGCGGCCAGCTGCGGCATGCTGGCCCGCCAGCACCACGCAGTCGCGCCCGCGCGCCTTGGCCCGCAGCAGCGCCTGGTCGGCCTCCCTGAGCGACGCGCTGGCATCGCGGTCGGCCAGCATCGGCGCGATGCCGATCGACACGGTCAGCGGTATCGCTTCCGAGCCGGTCACGAACGGGTGCGCCGAAAACGCCTGGCGAACCGCTTCCACGCAGGCATGCGCCTCCGTCAGCGGCATCGTGTCGAAGACCAGGCCGAACTCCTCCCCGCCAAGCCGCGCAAGGGGCACCTGGCCGGGCACCAGCGCGCGCAGCCGCCTGGCCACCTCCACCAATGCGACGTCGCCCACGTCGTGGCCGAAGCGGTCGTTGATGGACTTGAAATAGTCCAGGTCGATGATGGCCAACGAGGCCTGCGCGCCGCTCTCCACCACGGCCTGCGCCGACTGCATGGCGCTGTTGAAGCGGCGGCGGTTGGGCAAGCCGGTGAGCGCGTCGGTCTCCGACAGGTCGATCAGCTTGCGGTTGAGCAGCGAGAGCTCGCGGTGCGCTGCGCGCAGGGCGTCTTCGCGCTGGATGAGTTCGGTCACGTCGGTCCACACGCAGGCGATGCCGCCCGCGTCCCAGGGCTGCTCCTGCACCCGGTAGAACCGCCCGTTGCGCGCGCGCATGGTCAGCGGCACCTGCAGCGGCCCGGTCTGGGTGCTCTGGCACAACAGCGCGTGGGCTTCGTCGCCGCCAAAGATGTCCTGAAACTTCTTCCAGTACTCGCCCTGCGCCGCGCCGCGCCGCTCGATCTCCGGCACGCTTTCGATCAGGCTGAGAAAGTGCTCCGAGAAGAACCTGGAATTGACATAGCACAGCGCCCCTGCAGCATCGTGCACGATGAGCCCCACGTTCACCACCGCCATCAGCCCCTGCAGCAGGCTGTCGTCCGAGCCGGGTGCCTTCTGCCCCGACACGTCGGACCAGACCTTGAAACGCCCGCCATCGGGCTGCGGGAACATGCGCAGTTCGAGCCAGCGGCCATCGGCGCGCTGGTAGCGAATCGGCCCTTGCTCGTTGGCGTGGCGGTGCATCGCGTTGCGCATGGCATCGGCGCGCTCCTCGAGCGAGGCTTGCGGATGCTGGAGCGCGAGAAAAGGCTCCAGCGTTTCAACGTACGGCGTGCCCACGCGCAGGAACGGGGCCACCTCCGGAAAGAACGCCACATAGCGCTCGTTCCAGAAAATGACCCGGTCCGCCGCGTCGTAGCCGCAAACAGCAGACGCCCCATGGGCCATCAGGGCCTGCACCAGATTCTCTGAGCCGAAAAACATCTGAGTCGTCCATGCCTAGCTGTTTGGAGCCGTGCGGCATGCACGTCCCTTCCTGACTAGATTGTTTCACGTTTTAACAATTTCACACCACTTCCTGAGATCGGCTTTTCTGGGCGTTGATCGGGGCCTTCACCGGGGCATTTACCGCAATATTCACCGCAGCATTTATCGGGGCCTTCATCGCTGCACTGACCGGGACATTGACCTACTCGAATGTCCGCGCTTGACCGTATGCGTGAGGCGCCAAGCCGAGCGAGCCTCCAAGGCCAGACCCGTCATCCACACACACACAAGAAAGGCCAGCCAACATGACCGCTGCAATTACCGCCATGCCCGCCCCGACCGCAGACCCATTGCTGACCCCGCCCCACATGACCCCGCTCGACGTTTCGCAGGCCATGCTCGAAGGCGAAGAAAACCCGAACGTCGCACGCCCCCTCACGCCCAAGGAACAGGCAGCGCGCGGTGCGCCGGCTGGCAACGACACCGAATTGAGCAACGGCGCCCGCTTGCTGCGCGCGCTTCGCAGTCCTGCCGTGGCATGGGGCGCTACGGCTGCGGCCGGCATTGCGCTGGCACTGGTCTATGGGCGGCGAACCAACCGGTTCTGAGCAGCCGCTTCTTAGGGATTGAAGAAGCTAGGGCGCGGTGGGGTCGTGCGCGGCGTCTGCGTTCAAGCCGATGCCACCGCCCATGCCTGCGCCTCCAGCGCCACCCATTCCACCTGCGCCACCACCGCCTCCACTTTTCGCGCCGCCGCCGCCTTCACGCTGCGGTGTGCCTTTGGCTCGCACCGGCCCTTGCTTGGGAATGCCAAGCTCCGCGGGAATAGGCCCCAGGTCGAGTACCTCCCGAATGAAAAGGCGCAGCGACACCACCAGCTTCGCCGTTTCCACGGGCCGCCCTGCAACCATGTCGTTGGCAGCGCGCGCCGCCAGCCGCACCTGCTCCTCAGTGCCCAGCAAGATCACGTCGGACAGCGCGGCCTCCACCGTGTCGCGAATGCGCCGTCTGCGGTCCGATGCCGCCAGCGCCGCGGCCTCCACACCTTCGCGCGCGCGCAGTTCGCGCAGGTGGCTGGGGTCCACCGACAGGTCGCCGGTGAAAGAACCGCCCAGCACCTTGTAGGCCGCAATCAACGTCTTCAGGCGCTCGTTGATCTGGCGGTTCTGCCGCTCGCGTCGCTGCTGAATGCCATGCATCACGATAAGTCGAATGCCCACGGCCACCAGCGACACGACGACAAGGCCGAGCAGCGTGGTCAGCAGGCCTTGCCAGGAACTGAAGTCGAGTGAATTGCGCATCGCCGAATCATGCGCATGCAACGCGCCACCCGGCGCCAGACACCGGCGCGCTCAAGCGACAGGCAACGCCGCTGCTCCCGCTGCTCCCGCCAGGGCAGGCGCGCCGCCCGCCTCTGCCAGCGCTTTCGCAAACAGCTCGTTGCGATGGTGCAGGCCCATGCGCTCGAAGGCCCGGTTGCGATACGTCTTCACCGTGCCCGCGGAAATTCCCAGGTCGGCGGCAATGCCGTCGTAGGTCCAGCCGCGCAGCAGTCGCTGGCACACCTCGCGTTCGCGGCGTGGCAGCTCGGACAAGGCAGACGGCTCGGGGTTGAGCGCGACCACGTCGCTGCCATCGCACTGTGACTCCTCGACCTGCTGCGCCGCCGTGAGCCGCAGATGCAGATTCACCGTGGCCAGCAACGGCGGCGCCAGGCTGCACAGCAGATCGACCTCGTCATCGCGGAACGACGGCTGCGCCATGCCGCGGTACAGGTTCACTGCCAGCACACCGCCAGAAGCGTCGCCCTCCACCAGCGACACCCGCTCGCGCAGCCCGTGGCGTATGTAGATGGCCTTGCGGTGCTCCAGCGGAATCTCGCGTGCGTGCCAGCGCGTGACCACGGCGTCGCCGCCATCCGCGACTTCGCGGGCCGCCAGAAAAGTGCAGTCGCGGCTGTACAGGCCCTGTCGGTACACGCGCCACGAGTCGCGCGTGCCGTCGGCAATGCCGAAGGCGCCGCCGCCGTAGCTTTCGGGCGGCGCATCGGGGAACAGCTTGTAGACCGACATCCAGCACATCGGCAGCGCGCGGTTGAGTTCAGCCAGTGCCTTGGCGCTGAAGTTAGGCTGGCCGGTGCAGCCGATGACGCCGGCCAGCGCCAGGCTGGCGCGCTCCGGCACACCCGCGGGGTCTGGCCGTGGCGCGCGCTGCTTGAGGGGAATCAGGTCCATGGGGGCAAGCTAGCGGCTGCGGCGCAATCTTCCATCGGGATTGACCCTGTTCCCGCGGCCTCAGTTGCAACTGAAGTTGGCGGCGTCTTCCGTGCTGCCGCTGCCCTTGTAGCGCGACTGCTTCGGCCAGGCACACAGCGGGCGCGTGCGGCCGGGCGTGGTCACCTCGCGGTTCTCCGGCCGGGCGCGCGCCACGATGCGCTCGGGCGGCTGGCCCTTTTCTACCCAGTTGACCAGCGCGCTCAACCCGTCGTACTGGTCGGTGGCGGGGCCGCCAGCGCAGTGCGCCATGTTGGGCACGGTGAACAGGCGTGCCATGGCGTCGGTGCGCTCGCCGTAGCGCTCGCGCAGCAGACCGAGGTAGCGCACCGTGTCCTTCACAGAGAACACCGGGTCGCTCACGCCGTGAAAGAAAAGCATCTTGCCGCCATGCCGCGCAAAGGCGTCGACGTCGGGCGAATCGGGCACCTCCCATTGCAGGGCCGACTGCGCAAAGGTGCTGCTGACCGCCGCCACCTTGGCGCTGTCGCGTGCCACGTCGTAGCCCAGCGCGTGGCCGTAGAAGTCGGTCGTGACCGTGGGCGGCGTGCTGAAGACCATCGCCAGCGCGCCGGTCATGAGCGTGATGTTGCGTGCATTGGGCACGGCTCCGGGCGCGTCGCCGAACTTCCAGCGCGTCCACTCGACCGAGTGCAGGCCCGCGTCGAATGTCCAGTCGCTGTAGATGGCGCGGCCGTTGGCGTCCTTGGGGCCGGCAAAGGACTGCGCGAGCGCATCGACCTGCGTGCCCGTGAGGCACTGGGCGGTCTTGGCGCCGGTGCAGCGCAGCGCCTCGGGCTTGAACTTGCAGGCGGGCCAGTTGTCGACGATGCCGTCTTTCAGGCCGTCGAGTGCGTCGCACTGGTTCAGCACTTCGGCCGTCAGCAGCTTCATGTCGGCCGGCGAAAAAGCGGCGGACAGCACGGGCCGGCCGCTGACCAGGGGCGCGTTTTCGGCCGCGGCCTTGGCATAGCGCTGCGTGTCGAACACCGCCTGCACCGACGCCAGCGGCACCCGGTAGGCCGGCGCGGAAGCGATCACGCCGTCGAACATGTCGGGGTAGCGCTGCGCCATCATCATGGCCTGCCGCCCGCCGTTGGAGCAGCCCACGAAGTACGAGCGCTCGGGCGCCTTGGCGTAGTGCGCGGCAATCAGCGCCTTGGCCACGCGGCCGGTCTGCGCCATCGAGTTGAAGCCGTTGTCCAGCCGCGCCTGCGGGTCGAGGCCGAAGCGGTACGGGCCGTCGGGGCCGGGCTCGTCGAGGTGGCCGGTGTCGGTGAACACCACCGCATAGCCCTGCATCAGCGCATTGCTGGTGTTGCCGCCGCCGGTGAGCTGACCCACCGCGTCGCGCAGCGTGCCGTCGGTGCCGCCGCCACCCTGGAAGAAGAACCGGCCGTTCCATTCCGCGGGCATGCGCAGGTCGAAGCCGATGGCATAGGGCTTGCCGTCGATGCCGGTGCGTTCGTTGATCTTGCCCTGCACATGGCAATGCGCGGGCACCGGCGCCTTGGCGCCCGGTGCGCCGGGCTGCACGCCGGTGAGCTGGATCTCGCCCGCGGGCACCGTCTCGCTCAGCACAAGGCGCGTGCCGATGGGCACCGCGGTGGCCAGCCGCGCACAGGCCAGCGGTGCGCCGGATGTGGCCGATGCGCCAGCGCCCGCAGGCGCGCCCGTGTCGATGCCCGAGCAACCCGCCATGAGCAGCGCCCCGGCGGCCAGGAGGTGCGTGCGCATGCTCAGTCTCCCTTGAAGCCGGTAGCCGCCACCACCTTCTGCCAGCGCGCCGTTTCGCCCACGATCATGCGGCGCGCGTCGTCCGCGCTGGTGCCCGCAATACTGAAGCCGGCCTCCTCGAGCCGGCGGCGCACCTCTGGCGCCTGCACGGCGGCCACTGCCTGCGCGTTGAGCTTGTCGATCACCGGCTGCGGCGTGCCGGCCGGCACGAACAGCACGAACCACGCGGAGAAGTCGGCCTTGGGAAAGCCCGACTCGGTGAAGGTGGGCACGCCCGGCAGCAACGGCGAGCGCTGCGGCGCGGTGGTCGCCAGCGCGCGCATCTTCTCTCCCTTGACCTGCGCCATGGCCAGCGCGGTCGACACGAACGCCCCCTGCACATCGCCCGCGATGATGGCGGTCACCGCGTCGCCGGTCGCGCGAAAGTGCACCGGCTCCACCTTGAAGCCACCCTGCTCCGCGAACATTTCCGCGCCAAAGTGCCCCGGCGTGCCCGCGCCGAAGGTGCCGAAATTGACCTTGTCTTTTTCCGCCCTGGCCATCTTCACGAAGTCGGCCACCGTCTTTGCCGGCGACGACATGGGCACCACCAGAATGAAGTCGGTGCGCACCACCTCCGACACCGGCACCAACTCGCGCGCCGGGTCATAGGGCAGCTTGGAGAACGCGGCCGGCGCAATGCTGATGGCGCTCACGTCGGCAATCAGCAGCGTGTAGCCGTCGGCCGTGCTCTTGGCCACGAACTGCGCTGCAATCTGCCCACCCGCGCCGGCCCGGTTCTCGACGACCACCGGCTGGCCGATGGTCTCGCCCAGCCGCTGGCCGAGCACGCGCGTGAGCACGTCGGGGCCGGTGCCGGGCGCAAAGCCCACGGCAAGGCGTACCGACCGCGAGGGGTAGGCCTGCGCGGTCTGGGCCAGGGCAAGCTGCGGGCAGGCCAGCGCCAGCGACGCGGCGGCGCCTGCGGTGAGGCAGCCTCGGCGGGTCATTTGCATGTTGTTCATCGGTATTGTCTCCGTCGGTTTTTGAATCGAATTTTTTGCCGCACGCGGCACTCAGCGCCCGGTGTAGTCGGGGCTGCGCTTTTCCATGAAGGCCCGCGGGCCTTCGCGCGCATCGGCGCTCGCGAACACGGCCTTCTTTGCGCGGTCTTCCAGCCGGTAGCCCACATCGAGCGGCACGCCGTTGGCTTCCATCACCGTCTGCTTCACGGCCTGCACGGCGAGCGGTCCGTTGGCTGCAATCTGCCGTGCGATTTCCTGGGCCTTGGCCATCAGCTGCGCGGCGGGCACCACGTAGTTGACGAGCCCGCATTGCAACGCGGCCTCGGCATTCATGGGCCGGCCCGTCAGCATGAACTCCATCGCCCGCGCATGCCCTATCTGCCGGGGCAGGCGCACCATCGAGCCCGCGAATGGGATCAACGCGCGCTGCACCTCCGGCAAGCCGAAGCTCGCATGCGCGGCGGCAATGCGGATGTCGGTGCCCAGCATCGTCTCGAAGCCCGCGGCCATGCAGGCGCCGTTGATGGCCGCAATCACCGGCTTGTGCAGCGCAAAGTCGCGCAGCGAGGACGCCGCCAGCACCAGCGGGTCGGTCAGCATGCGGTGCTCGAAGGCATCGGCCGGTGCGCGGTCGCCGGTCATCAGCGGCAGCGTGGTCGCCAGGTCGCCGCCCGCGCAGAAGGCCAGCTCGCCCGCACCGGTGAGGATGGCCACGCGCAGCGCCGCGTCGGCACGAAAGTCGACGAAGGCGTCGGCCAGCAGGCACAGCATGCGCGGCGTGAGCGCGTTGCGTGCCTCGGGCCGGTCGAGGGTGATGGTGGCGACATGGCCGTTTTTTTCGTAGCGGATGCCTTCGCTCTTGATTTCGCTCATGCGCGTTCTCCTTCGGCCGCACCCACGCGGCAGGTCAGCGCGAACACGCCGAGCAGTTTGCGCAACAGCACGGCCGTTTCGGGGTTGTCGTCCGCGGGCGTGCAATGCACCACCAGCCCCTTGCCTTCGGCGCGCACATCGACCGCCACGGTGGACGCCAGCGCGCTGCGCGCGATGCGGTCTTCCACCACCCAGCGGATGGCCATGGCGCGCAGCGTGGGCTTGTAGAGCTTGCCGATCGCGGTGACCGGCAACGCGTCGAGGATGAAAATGGCCTTGGGGAACGCGGGCCGCTCCGGAATGCGGGCCTGCGCAAAAGCGACCAGCGCGTCGGTGCCGACCGTGCGGCCCGCGCGCAGCGACACATAGGCCACCGGCACCTCGCCCGCGTACTCGTCGGGCGCGCCGACGGCCGCAGCCAGCAGCACATCGGGATGGGCCATGAGCGCGTCTTCGATCACCAGCGGGTCGATGTTGTGGCTGCTGCGGATGATCAGGTCCTTCGAGCGGCCGGTGACAAACACGCGCCCCTGTGCATCGATGCGGCCCACGTCGCCCGTCACCAACCAGCCGCCGTCGATGAGCACGCCGGCGTTGTTGTCGGCGTCGGTGTAGCCGGGGCCCACGTTCGGGCCCTGGATCTGCAGGATGCCTTCTTCACCCACAGCCAAAGGCGCGCCCGTTTCATCGGCCACGCGCACGCGGGTGAACGGCAGCGGCCAGCCGACCGACCCCGCCACGCGCGGCGCGCCGGCAGGCTCGATGGCAATCACGCCGCCGCACTCGGTCATGCCCAGGATGTTGCGCACCGCCATGCCCAGCCGCTGCTCGAAGGCCTCGGCCAGGTCCGACGGCAAGGGCGAGCCGCCGGTAAGCAGACAGCGCACACGCGACAGGTCTTCACCCTTCGTCGGCACGCCCAGCAAGGTGGACATGACGGTCGGCACCGCCGCCAGCAACGTCACGCGGTGCAGCGCCACGAACTGCCAGTAGGCCTGCATGAAGGCCGTGTTGCGCAGGCCCCGCAGCGTGGGCAGCACCACCTCGCCGCCCGCGAGCAGCGTCGACAGGCCGTACACGAAGGAGCCCGCCACATGGAACAGCGGAAAGCCGTTGAGCACCACGTCGTGCTCGGTGGTGCCGTACATGCGCGCCGCGCCCCAGGCGGCATGCAGCTGATTGCCATGCGTGTGCTGCGCGAGCTTGGGGCGCCCGGTGGTGCCGCCGGTGTGGAACAGCGCGGCGATGCGGTTTGCGTCGGGTTGGCGCAATGGGGTCAGGGGTGCGTCGGAATGGCTGGCTAGCAACGTGTCGAAATCCAGCGCGTCGCAATCCAAACCATCCAACTCACCCTGCGCGCCACCGACCGCGATGACATGCGCAAGCGACTTGCACCGTGCGCGCAGGCCCGGCACGCGCTGCCAGATATCCAGCTCCGGGTTCGGCCCCAGCGCCACCAGCACGTTGACCTGCGCCGCGTCGATCAGCTCGGCAATGTGCGCCTCGCCCAACAGGTAGTTGATGGGGCAGGCCACGCCCACCGCCTGCGCGCCCCACAGCGTGAAGTAGGCCTGCGGAATGGCCGGCAGCAGAAACGCCACGCGCGGCTCGGCGTCGCCGCACAGGTGCTTGAACGCATGCGCCGCGCGGCGCACCTGCGCCACCATCTGCGCATGCGTCCAGCGCGCGGGCGGCACCGAAGCATCAGCGCTGGGGATGAAGGTGATGGCGGGGCGCTGCGGATGCCGGCGCGCCGCGTCTTCCAGCGCGTCGAGCACGTCCGTGTGCGGCATGAAATCCGCGTAAGGCCGCGATTCAATCTCGCGAATGTCTTCCAGGCTCCTGATGCCAGCTGCTGCTTTCAAACACACGCTCCCAAGTCAGAGGAACCCGTTGCCGGGCAAATGTCTGAAGGGGAGCGTAAGCAGGCAAGGCCGCGGCGTCTGTCTGCCGCGATGGGGACAGACTTACCCTGAGATGGCGGCGGCCGTGACCTTGGCAGTGACCTTGCTCGTGCCCACGGCGTACCGCGCCGCTGGCGCGGTGCTCGACAACCGGCCCGACATCGCGCGGCGTGCCGCCTCGAACGCGTTCCACTCGTCCTGGCTCGGCAGCGCGGGAATCGTCACCTGCTCGCCCAGGTCGAGCCCCGCAAGCGCCGCATCGACCATGTTTTCGGCGCTCATGACGATCTCGCTCGGCAAGTGCTCCACCGCCAGGCCCGCGGTGGCCCAGAACTCGGTGGCGGTGGCGCCCGGCAGCACCGCCTGCACGCGCACGCCCTTGTCGGCCAGCTCGTGCTGCAGCGACTGGCTCAGCGCCAGCACATAGGCCTTGCTGGCACCGTACACGCCGTTGAGCGTTTCGGGCGAAATGGCCACGATGGAGGCAATGTTCACCAGCGTGCCCGCGCCGCGCGCCACAAAGCCGGGCACCGCCGCGTAGGTGAGCCGCGTGAGCACGTTCACGTTGAGCGCAATCATGTCTTCCATCTTGTCGATGTCCGACGCCAGCAGCGGCGCGGTGGCGCCCACGCCGGCGTTGTTCACCAGCAGCGTGATGCCGGGGTGGGTGCGCAGCACGGCCTCGACGCGCGCAATGCCCTGGGCGTCTGTCAGGTCGGCCACCAGCGGCTCGACCTTGCGGCCGGTCTGCTCTGTGAGCCGGTCGGCCAGCGCGCGCAGGCGTTCGCCGTTGCGCGCGACCAGCACCAGGTCGTAGCCGCGGCGGGCCAGGCGGTCGGCGTACACGGCGCCAATGCCAGACGATGCGCCGGTGATGAGGGCGGTGCCCTGAGTGATTGCAGTCATGGAAACTTCCTTTTGTTGGCCACGTCGTTGTGTGGCATGGGGGAAGTTTCCTCTTTGGAAGCTATGGCGTAATGTCATATAAGCCACCTTTCAGGCCATTCGTCTCGGCGCAAGGTTCAGGCCGTGGCGCCCTGCTGCCGCGCCACCCGGCGCACGCTTTGCGGCGGCTGCCCCAGCGTGCGCAGAAAGGCGCGGCGCATGCGCTCCGGGTCGCCAAAGCCCGTCTCGCTGGCCACCACGCCCAGCGCCAGGCGCCCTTCGTCGATGAGCGCGCGCGCCGCTTCCACGCGCAGGTTTTCCACCGCATGTGCGGGCGACTGGCCGGTCTCGGCCTTGAAGGCGCGGCTGAACTGGCGCGGGCTCAGGTGCGCAACCTCGGCCAGTTCGTCCACCGACAGCACATCGCGCAGGTTGGCGCGCGCATGCACCAGCGCCTGCTGGATGCGGTCGGAGCGCGGCTCCAGTTCCAGCAGCGCGGAGTACTGCGACTGCCCGCCCGCGCGGCGGTGATAGACCACCAGCTTCTTCGCAATGAAGCGCGCCGCCTCCACGCCCATGTCTTCCTCCACCAGCGCCAGCACCAGGTCGATGCCCGCCGTCATGCCGGCCGAGGTCCACACCGGCCCGTCGTTGATGAAGATGCGGTCGGGCTGCACCTTGATGCCGGGGTGGCGCTGCTGCAGCTCGTGCGCAAAGGCCCAGTGCGTGGTGGCACGGCGCCCG
Organism: Variovorax sp. H27-G14; assembly: GCF_046156345.1. Classification (NCBI taxonomy): domain Bacteria; kingdom Pseudomonadati; phylum Pseudomonadota; class Betaproteobacteria; order Burkholderiales; family Comamonadaceae; genus Variovorax; species Variovorax sp. H27-G14. Next base: position 192,613 of record NZ_JAYLVN010000011.1, on the reverse strand, counting down.
TCGAGCAGGCCCGCGTCGGCCAGCCCGAAGGCGCCGGTGCAGATGCTGGCCACGCGGCGCGCGTTGCGCAGGCCGGCACGCAGAAAGCGGCACATCTTCTCGGACGTGGGCTCGATGGTGAGCGCGCCCGTCATCAGCAGCGTGTCGAACCTGGCTCTGCCAAAGCGCTTGCTGCCGGTGGTCACGCCCGACGAACTGGCCACCAGGCCGCCGGCCTCGGACAGCAGCTCGACCTTGTAGACCGGCTTGCCCGCATGCATGTTGGCAAGCTCGAAGGCGGCGATGGCGGCGAGGTCGAGAATCTGGAAACCGGGGAAAACGAGCACGCCGATGCGTTTCATGGCCATGTCCTGAAAGGAGGGTTGCTTGCTGATCGAGACGCGGAGGCTAACGTCCGCCGGTCCACCTTATCGGCCGCAGGGCCATGCACACGGGCCTGCGCACAATCACCCCATGCCCGATCTTCGCGAATTGACCCGACAGTTTCCCCGGCCCGGCCGGCTCGACACCATCTTGCTGAGGCCCGCGCGCCGTGCGCCGGTGCAAGCGGTAGAGCAAGCCTTCGTGATCGAAGGCCGCGGCCTGCAAGGCGACCGCAGCGCGAGCGCGGCCAAGCCCGGCGGGCGCCGGCAGGTCACGCTGTTGCAGGCCGAACACCTGCCGGTCATTGCCTCGCTCTGTGCGCTGGCCGAGGTGGGTGCCGACGTGCTGCGCCGCAACTTCGTGGTGTCGGGCCTGAACCTGCTGGCCGCGCGCGCGCTGTTCCGCGACCAGCCGATGGCGCTGCACATCGGCGCCGACGTGGTGCTGGAGATCAGCGGGCCGTGCGAGCCCTGCTCGCGCATGGAAGAAGCGCTGGGCCCCGGCGCGTACAACGCGATTCGCGGGCACGGCGGGCTGACGGCCCGGGTGCTGCAGGGTGGGGTGGTGCGCGTGGGGGATGAGGTGGTTTGCCGGGCGAGGGCGAATGAGTTGGATGCCAAGCCGGAAAGCCGACCGGAAATCCAACCGGCAACTGAACCGGCAACTGAACCGGCATCAAAAATCAATAAGTTGTTGATTTGAAAGTAATTTTTCCCCGATTCTTGCGGAATTTCAACCGGCAATTCAGGCCCCACAAAGCGCCACTTTGAATTGACGACGAGCCCCATCGGGGCAACGTTCCGCCGCCGCCGCTCGCGATGGGTGCCACCACCAACCGGCAAGCGCCACGGGCCCCATGCCGCCACACAATGCCCGCTGCCCATGACGCGCCCCACCACTCCCATCGCCCTCGCCACGCCGTCACCCAACGCCGCGGCAGCCCCTCATACCCACATGCACTGGCAGCGCAACCTTGCGGTGTGCATGTTCGGCTCGTTCACCACCATCATCGCGATGACGCTGCTGCTGCCTTTTCTGCCGCTGTACGTCGAGCAGCTGGGCGTGAAGGACCATGCGGCCATCGTGCAGTGGTCGGGTGCGGCCTATGGGGCCACCTTTCTCAGTGCCGCGCTGGTCGCGCCGCTGTGGGGCCGGCTGGCCGACCGCTACGGGCGCAAGCCGATGCTGATTCGCGCGAGCCTGGGCATGGCGGTGGCCATGGCGCTGATCGGCCTGGCGGCCAATGTGTGGCAGCTGGTGGGCCTGCGGCTGCTGGCCGGCCTGCTGGGCGGCTATGCCTCGGGCTCGATGGTGCTGGTCGCCACGCAAACGCCCAAGGCGCGCACCGGCTGGGCGCTGGGCACCATGTCGTCGGCCATCATGGCGGGCAACCTGGTGGGGCCGCTGGTGGGCGGCGTGCTGCCGCCGCTCATCGGCATTCGCGCGACCTTCTTTGCGGCGGGCGCCATGATCTTCGTGGCCTTTCTGGCCACCGCCTTCCTGATCCGCGAGGACAGGAAACCAAAGAAGGCGCCCACCGACAAAGCCGGGCAGCAAGCCAGCGACACCGGCTGGGCCGCCGTGCCCGACAAGCGCCCGCTGGTCGCGATGCTGTTCACCGGCATGCTGCTGATGCTGGCGAACATGTCGATCGAGCCGATCATCACCGTCTACGTGGCCACGCTGGTCGAAGACCCGAACCGGGTGACGATGATGGCCGGCCTGGTGATGTCTGCCGCCGCGCTGGGCAGCATCCTGTCGGCCTCGCGGCTGGGCAAGCTGGCCGACCACGTGGGGCACTGGAACGTGATCGTCGGCTGCCTGGCGGTGTCGGCGCTGCTGCTGGTGCCGCAGGCCTTCGTCACCTCGGGCTGGCAGTTGGTGGTGCTGCGCTTCTTGATGGGGTTGTCGCTGGGCGGGCTGCTGCCCTGCATTGCCAGCGTGATCCGCCACAGCGTGCCGGAGCGGGTGGCCGGCAACATGCTGGGCTACTCGACCTCGGCGCAGTACACGGGCCAGGTCGCCGGGCCGCTGCTGGGCGGCTTTGTGGGCGGGCACATCGGCATGCGCGCCGTGTTCCTCGGCACCTGCGTGCTGATGGCTGCAGGCGCGGGGTGGAACTGGCTCGCCAGTCGGCGGCAGGCGAGCGATGGCGCTGCGGGTCGCTAGTCAGCGCTACTCCCGGATCGTCTCGCTGCGGTAGTCCGCGTCGGCCTTGATCTCGGCTTCGGTGAACGGCACGCGCAACCACTGGCCGGCGCTGTAGGCGCGTGTGTAGTCGGCGTGGTGCGCGGATGCGGGGTCGTCCGACAGCGAGAAGGTCAGAAAGGTGTGGGCCTCCACACCGCCTTCAGGGAACCGCACGATCTGCATGTAGCTGTTGCCGTTGGGGTTGCCGTCCATGCTGTAGCCACCCTGGTCGAGGCGGTTGTCCGAGCACAGGATGGTGAAGTAGCCCCTGTCGTCGCAGCCGCCCGACAGTGCAATCTTCTGGCCGTTGCGCGTCACGAACAGCGTGCTTCCACGCGGCGCGTCCAGCGCAAAGCCGCTGGCCTGCACGCGCAGCACGGCCGCGCCAAAGGCCTGGCGCAGGTCTTCGGCCGCAGCGGCTTGCAGGCCGCGCGGGGTGTTGACCGGGTCGCGCGCGTCGAAGGGCACGGCATACAGCTTTGCGGCGGGCAGCAGCTCGGCGCGGGCCCAGAACTCGTCCCACACATGGGCACCGCGTGCGTCGGCCAGGCCGGTGTTGTTCCAGGCTTTCAGCACGGCGCAGGCGGGGCCGGTGTCGACGCTGCGCGGCGGCGAGAACGCCTCGGCGATCTGCGGATCGGCCTTGACCGCGATGCGGCGCACGTTGCACACCATGGCCAGCGCGCGGGCCTTGAACAGCTCGGCGGTGTAGGCGCGGCTGTTCAAGGCGGCGCGCTTCACGGTGTCGACCGTGGCGTGGGTGCCCACGCCCTGCGCAATCAAATGGCCCAGCCGCGTGCGGTAGGTCAGCGCCTCTTCGCCGGTCGGGCCGAAGATGGCCGGGTGGCCGGTGAGCGGCGCCTTCGGGTTGGCGAGCCAGTGGCTGTCGTTCATGTTGGCGACGTAGTCCTCGCGCAGCAGGCTGGGCATGCGCGACGCGCCGATGGCGCCCTGCTGCACCGCATCGGCATCGGTCTGCCAGTCGCAGGCGCTGCGCGCGCCGTCGAACACCGGCACGCGCGGCATGACGGCGGCAATGGCCTGGCCGGCGGGCGTGGTGCAGTCCTTCACCTGCGCGGGCGACACATTGGGCACCGCGCCCATGTCGGCATACCAGGCCTTGGCGCTGCCACGGCCCACGGCCACGGTGTTGACCCAGGGAATGGAAGCCTCTTCGCGCTGCGCGGCCATCAGCTCGTCGAGCGACCTGGCCTGCCCCCAGCGCAACCATGTGCGAAAGGTGCGGTAGTTGTCGGCGTTGATGTCGCGCATGGCAAACGCCGTGGTCTCGCTCCAGGCCAGCGCCGGGTTGATGGCGCCCAGGTTTACCAGCGGGCCGTACACCGACGTGTAGAGCGTGCGCGTCACCGGCACGATGGCGCCCGAGGGCTGCTTCACGTTCACGGTGATGGCGCGGGCCTGCATCTTCACGCGCTGCCCGTCGCGCAGGTAGCTGGTGGCGTCGCCGGGCACCAGTTGAAGCTGGTACAGCCCGAAGCGCCGCGCCGCCGACACCGTGTGGCTCCAGGCCACGTTCTGGTTGAAGCCGATGAGGATCACCGGCACGCCCAGGAAGGAGGTGCCGCTCACGTCCAGCTGGCCCGGAATGGTGATCTGCGCCTGGTAGAAGCGGTCGGGGCCGCGCCAGTACCAGTGCGGGTTGCCGAACAGCAGCGGGCTGGCGTCGCCGGTGGCCGCGGTGCCGAAGCCGATCACGTTGCTGCCCACGCCCGCGGCGCCGCCGACCTCCATGGCGAAGGGCTGCGCTGGTGCGTCGCCCTGTGCTTCGCCTTGTGCGTCGCCCTGTGCGTCGCTCAAGGCCATCTTTGCGCCCGGTGGCACCGCCGTCGCGATGTTCGCGACAAAGTTGCTGTAGCCCGCCGCCAAGTTGGTGGCGTACATGCGGCGGTAAATATCCTGCGCGCTCACGGGGCGCACCCAGGCTTGGTCGCGGCACGCCATATGCGCGGCGGCATCGTTCTTCAGGTCACGCAGATAGCGGTTGTAGCCCGAGGCAAAGCCCTCCACCAGGCGCTGGATGCTCGCGGGCTGCGCGCGCGCCATCGCGTCCACCGCCTCGTCGGTCAGCACCTGCTTGTGGAAGAAATCGGCGTCGATGTTCTTCGGCCGGCCAATGGTGCTGTTGGCCGGTATCTGCGCCTCGGCGCCGAAGAACCGAGAACGCTCGCCACGGAAGGTGACGAAGCCCTCGGCCATGGTGCACAGGTCGTCCTGCGCCTGCGCATGGCCGTAGCCATAGCCGGCGCCGGCCCAGTCGTTGGCGCGGATGTGCGGCACGCCCATGGCGGTGCGGCGTATCTCGGCCTGGTACGTGGGGGGCTGCCCGGATGCCGCACGGTCGGTACCGCCGGCGCAGGCCACCAGGGCCAAAGCCAGGGGCACAAGAAAAAGCGGCCGAAGGCCGCACGAAAATTCAACGCGCATGCTGAGTTCCTGTAATGAATAAGGAACGCAGCTGCGTGGGCAGTGAGCGTGCGTGGCGCGTCCACCGCCGATCTTAAGACCCTGGGTTGCGGCAGCCATCGGGTGCGCCCGACACCGCCCTTTAACACCAAACAGTCCGATGATCGACGTTTATTGCTGACCGTAGTTATAATCGACAGGCTGCAGCGGCAACGGGTTCTCTCTGTTCCGTACTGCACCGCCTGTTCATGAAGCGAATGTGCTTACACAGGCGTGGTGTTGCGACAATCGTCGCCTTTTGGTCTGTAGAGCTGCAGCCAAACGAGTTCCTAGTTGGCTCACGCACGGTTGATTCAAGCGTGCGGTCCCGGATGAATTAGATTTCAAATATCGGCATTTCCATGGGCAAGTTCGTCGTTTCGCCCTCGACACACCCGACCGATTGCGGCCGTTTTCGCGCCTCCTTCTCGGTCCATCGATCCCGGAGCAGCGCCAGCCCCTGCCGCGTGTTCCAGCTCGAAAACGCCTTTGCCTCGCGCGAAGCCGCACGGCTTCTTGCAGTCACGCAGGCCTGGCTGCAGACGTGCAAGCCGCATCTTCCAAGTGCTGGTGATCCGCTGGCATAACTTCCGTTCACCTTGCCCCTCGCTGCGGACTTCAGATCCGAAGATCCGAGTTCAACCGTGCGGCAGCCGTCGCGCACCTTCATTCAGAAAGGCTCCTTCCATGAGCACCAAAATCTACGTGGGCAACCTGCCCTTTTCCGTTACCGATGCCATCCTCGAAAGCAACTTTGCCGAATTCGGCAAAGTGTCTTCGGCCAAGGTCATGATGGACCGCGAAAGCGGCCGCTCCAAGGGCTTCGCGTTTGTTGAAATGGCCTCTGCAGAAGCCGCTCAGACCGCCATTACCGCTTTGAACGGCATGTCCGTCGACGGGCGTTCGATCGTGGTCAACCTCGCCCGTCCCCGCGAAGAGGGTGGCGGCGCGGGCGGCTACAGCGCTGCCGGCTACGGCGCATCCAAACGCTCGGACGTCGGCTATGGCAACGGCGGCTTTGGTGGCGGTCGCTACTGAACCAAGCCCTGAACCAGGCGTCTGAAAAAACCGGCCCAGGCCGGTTTTTTTTCGTCCTCTGAGTCTAGGGTCCGACGGCGGCCTGCTGCAGAAACCGGTCATCCCACAGATGCAGGAAGTTGTGCGTAGCCACGCTTTTCTGCTTGTGCCTTTGCTGCTTGTGCCTTTGCTTTTGTCTTTGTCTCCGGCAGCGGGCTCTCACGCATCGGCATCGCCACGGGCTGCACATGCTGTCGCACCGCCTCCAGCAGCAGCGTGGCCAGCCGGCTCGCCGGTGCCTCCGCGTGGGCCTGCGCGCGGTAGAGCACCAGCGATATCTGCGGCAGCGCCGGCAACTGCAGCGTGGTGCGGTCCAGCGTGCGCACATGCGCAGGCAGCCCGAACGGCGTGCGCACCGTCAGGCCCAGCCCGGCCGACGTGGCGGCCCACAGTGCCGCCAGGCTCGCGCTGCCGAACGCGCGGCGCCACGGCAGGCCGGCGCGGTCGAGCGCGGTGATGACGATCTCGCGCAGCGGGCACGGCGCGTCGAGCATCACGAGCGGCAGCGGCTCCTTGCTCTTGGGCTGGCGCGCGCCGCCGGCACGGTGCTCGCGCTCGGTCCACCAGGGGGCCTCGACCCGCTCCGGCGCGCGCGGGCCGATCCACAGCAACGGCAGCCGCGCCACGCGCTCCGCATACGGCGACAACGGCTGGTCGCCCGCGTCCCAGGCCAACGCCAGGTCGAGCTGGCCGAGCTCGAGCCGCTCGCGCAACTCGCCGCTGCGCGCCACACAGGCCTCGATGCGCACCTTGGGATGCGCGCGCGCAAAACGCCCGAGCACCGCGGGCAGCAGCGTCTCGCCGAAGTCTTCCTGCAGGCCCAGGCGCACCCAGCCCTGCAGGTCGGCGCCACGCATGGCGGCACTGGCTTCTTCGTTGAGCTCGAGCATGCGGTGCGCGTAGGCGAGCAGGGTTTCGCCGGCATCTGTGAGTTGCAGCCCGCGGCCTGCCTTGCGAAACAGCACGGTGCCGGCCTGCGACTCCAGCTTCTTCAACTGCGCGCTCACGGCCGAGGTCGAGCGGCCCAGCCTGTCGGCCGCACGCGCGTAGCTGCCCAGCGCAATGCCGGTTGAAAAGGTGCGCAGCACATCGAGATCGAACATCACCTGGCTCATGTCGTGTCCTTTTTGATCGTGCTGATTTTCAGGACGATGAGCGCATTATTTTCTGATTTTCAAAACCTTGGCAACGGCGGGCACAGCGCCGCGACATGACGCAGTCGCCTGCGTTCCTGTCTTCTTCAGATGCAGCGCCTGCACCGCCGCCCCGCCACCGCCGAAAGGTGCTGGCCGCAGGGGCCGCTGCTGGTCGCCAGTCAGCCGCTACTCCCGGATCGTCTCGCTGCGGTAGTCCGCGTCGGTCTTGATCTCGTCTTCCGAGAACGGCACCTTGAGCCACTTGCCCTCGCTGTAGGCGCGCGTGTAGTCGGCGTTGTGCGCGGAAGCAGGGTCGTCCGATTGCGAGAACGTCAGGAAGGTGTGCGCCTCCACTCCGCCCGCGGGGAACCGCACGATCTGCATTTAGCTGTTGCCGTTCGGGTTGCCGTCCATCGTGTAGCCGCCCTTGTCCAGGCGATTTTCCGAGCACGAGATGGTGAAGTAGCCCACTTCGTCGCAGCCGCCGTAGAGCGGTATTTTCTTGCCGCCGCGCGTGACGAACAGGTAGTCGCCGCGCTGTGCGTCGAACGCGTAGCCACTCGCCTCCACACGCGCAATGGCCGCGCCAAAGGCCTGCTGCAGCGCTGCCGCGGCACCCGGCTTCAAGTCGCGCGGTGTGTGGACCGGATCGCTTGCGCTGAAGGGCACGTTGTAGAGCGTGCCCGGCGACTGCAGCTCCACGCGCGCCCAGAACTCGTCCCACAGATGCGCGCCCCTGGCAGTGTGCGTGCCGGTGCTGTCCCAGGCTTGCAGCGCGGCGCAGGCCGGCGCCGTGGCAATGTCGCGACCGATGGCGGCGCCGTCCTGCGGGTCTGCCGCAACGGTGATCATCGGCGTTGCGCACACCATGGCCAGCACCTGGGCCTTGAACAGCTCGGCCGTGTGCACGCGGCTGTCCAGCACCATGCGCTTCACTGTGTCCGCCGTGGCGCCCTTGGCACCGTGGCTGTCGGTGCCGTCGATTCGCCCTTGCGCCATCAGGTTGCCCAGGCGCGTGCGGAAGGTGACGGCCTCGGTGCCCGCCGGGCCCATGATGTCCGGGAAGCCGGTCAGCGGTGCCTTCGGATTGGCGAGCCAGTAGCTGTCGTTCATGTTGGCGACGTAGTCCCCGCGCAGCAGGCTGGGCATGCGCGCCGGGCCAATGGCGCCCTTCTGCGCGGAGTCGGCATCGGTCTGCCAGTCGCATGCGCTCTTCGAACCGTCGAAGAACGGCGTGCGCGGCAGCCGGGCACTGACCGCGGCGCCCAGCGGCGTCGTGCAGCTCGCCACCTGGTCGGCGGACACATTGGGAACCGCGCCGATGTCGGCATACCAGGCCTTGGCCGCGTCGCGGCCCACGGCCACGGTGTTGACCCACGGAATGGCCGACTCCTCGCGCTGGATGGCGATGAATTCGTCCAGCGACCTGGCCTGGTTCCAGCGCAGCCAGTTCTTGAAGGAGCGGTAGTTCTCGCCGTTGATGTCGCGAATTGCAAAGGCGGTGGTCTGGCTCCAGGCGAACGGCGCGCCAAAGCCCGACAGATCGATCATCGGCCCGTACTCCGACTTGTAGAGCGTGCGCGTCACCGGCGCCACGCTGCCGTCGCCCTGCTTCACGTTGACCGTGATGTTCAGCGCCTGCATCTTCACGGCCTTGCCGTCGCGCATGTAGCTGGTGGGGTCGCCCGATGCGAGCTTCAGTTCGAAGAAGCCGAAGCGGCGCGCCGTCGACACCGTGTGGCTCCACGCAACGTTGTCGTTGAAGCCGATCAGGATCACCGGAATGCCCAGGAACGAAGTGCCGCTGATGTTGAGCTGCCCCGGAATCGTGAGCTGCGCCTGGTAGAAGCGGTCGGGCCCGCGCCAGTACCAGTGCGGGTTGCCGAACAGCAACGGGCTGGCGTCACCAGTGGCCGCGGTGCCGAAGCCGATCACGTTGCTGCCCACGCCCTCGTGGCCGCCCACCTGCAGCTCGGGCACCTTGATGTTCAGTGCCGCGAGCTGCGCCGCCGACTTCTTGCCGCTGCGCGCGGACAGCCTGGTCGGCGCCGCCGCGGCGGGCGCCGCAGCGTTGGCGATGTTCGACACGAAGTTGCTGTAGCCGCCCGCGAGGTTGACCGCATACATGCGGCGATAGATGTCCTCGGCCGCTATCGGCTTCACCCAGGCTTCGCTGCGGCAGGCTGCGTGCGCGGTGCCGCTGGCCTTGATGTCGCGCACGTAGCGGTTGTAGCCGGCGGCAAAGCCCTCCACCAACTGCTTCAGGTTGTCGGGCTGCGCCGCAATCATCTTCTGCAGCACGTCGGGCGAGATCACCTGCTTGTTGAAGAAATCGGAGTCGATGTTCTTCGGCTGCGCAATGGTGCTGCTGGCCGGCGGCAATGCGTCGGCGCCAAAGTACTGCGAGCGCTCGCCGCGGTAGGTGAGGAACGAGTCGGCCATCGTGCACAGGTCGTCTTCTGCCTGTGCAAAACCGTAGCCGTAGCCCACGCCGGGCCAGTTGTCGGCCTTGATGTGCGGCACGCCCATGGCGGTGCGGCGGATCTCGGCCTTGTAGATGCCTTCTGCCGGTGGGTTGGTGGGTGGATTGGTGGGTGGGTTGACGGTGCCCGTGCCCGGCACGGGCCAGAAACCGTTGCCGCCTCCACCGCCGCCGCAGGCAGTGAGCACGGCCGCCGCGGCCAGCGCAAGCAGGTAGCGCGGCACAACGCCGCGCGAGGATGTCTGTGTCATTGATGTCTCCAGTTGATGCTCTTTTGACGAAGCGTTTGCAGCTTAGGCAGCGCGCCCGGCTGCGGCTTGAACGCAGCCGCTGTTGTCGCGCGGCCGGTCAGTGAAGCGTGGCGCGGCCCCACGCATGCGAGGCCTGCGCGTCCGCCGTCACCTGCACCTGGCTCACGAGGAAGGACGGCGGCAGGCCGAAGTAGCGCTGAAAGGTGCGGCTCATGTGGGCCGCATCGGTGAAGCCACCGACCAGCGCCACATCGGTGAGCGGCCGGTGGCCGGTGAACTGCTGCACCGTGCGCCGCACCTTGCTCCACAGCGCATAGCGCTTGACCGACACGCCCACCTGCTCCGCGAACAAGTGGGTGAGCCGGTCGGGCGAGAGGCAGGCCACCGTCGACAGCTCCTTCAGCGCGATCTGGCCCGTGTGTTCGCGGATGCACTGCAGCACGCGCGCAATGCGCTGGTCGATCGGCGTCGCGCGCTCCGGCCATTCGGTGATCGCCTCCACCATCTTCGCGCTCAGCGCCTGCAGTTGGCTGTCGCTGAGCAAGCCGCGCTGCGCGGGGTCGAAGTCGTCGCGCAGGCGACCGAAGCGGCGCGCATCGACGGGCTGAATGCCGTGGCCGCCCATGCAGCGCGGCAGTGCACCGCACGCGCGTGCCGTCAGCCGCCTCGAGCGTGAACGGATGGCCGCTGACCGACGCCAGCAGCGTGGCCGACGAGCGCGCCGTCAGCCCAGACTGGATCGCCGGCGTGATATAGAGAAACCTGTCATCCCACAGGTGCAGGAAATTCTTCTGGTTGGCCATGCCGTATCGCCCTTGCTTTGTCCCCAAGCGGCGAATTCTGGTGGAGCACCCTGAAGGTCTGGTGAAGGCTGGCGCCCCTCGGTGCATTGGCACAGTAGCCGCCTGCACATGCTGTCGCACCGCCTCCCACGCGGCTGCGCACACGGCGACAGCGGCGCAGCAGGTCGAGATCGAGCATCACCTGGCTCCATGTCGCGTCCTTTTCGATCGTCCTTATTTTCAGGACGATGGGCGCATTATTTTCTGATTTTCAAAACCTTGCCAACGGCGGACACTGCGGCGCAACATGACACATTCGCCTCCGCTCTTATCTTCTTCAGATGCATCGCCTGCACCGCCGCCGCGCCACCGCTGGAAGGTGCTGGCCGCCGGCGTGGCCGCCAACGCGGCCTTTTCCGTGGCCTTCAGCGGCATCCCCATGACCGCCGTGCTGATGCGCACCGGCTACCGGCTCGACAACGCCACGCTCGGTCTGGTGCTGGGCCTCATGGGCCTGGGCATTGCCGTGAGCGAGCTGCCCTGGGGCCTGCTGACCGACCGCTGGGGCGACCGCCCGGTGCTGCTCATGGGCCTGGGCAGCACGGCCGTCGCGCTGGTCGCCATGGCGCTGTGGGCCGCACCGGTGGCGGGGCACGTGCCCGGCCTGGGCTGGCTGGCCGCGGGGCTGTTGCTGGTCGGCCTGCTGGGCGGCAGCGTGAACGGCGCCAGCGGGCGCGCGGTGATGACCTGGTTCGACGCCAGCGAGCGCGGGCTGGCCATGAGCATCCGACAGACGGCCGTGCCGCTGGGCGGCGGCATCGGCGCGCTGGTGCTGCCCTTCGTCGCGTTGCATTTCGGCTTTGCCGCGCTGTACGGGTTGCTCGCGCTGCTGTGCGTGCTGAGCGCGGCCATGAGCTGGGCCTGGGTGCACGAGCCACCGATCGCACCGCGCAGCAGCAACAGCAACACCGTTGAAGCCTCCGCGCCAAGGACCGGCCCGCTGCACGACGCGCGCGTGTGGCGCATCGTCGCGGGCATCGGCATACTTTGCGCGCCGCAGTTCGCGGTGCTGTCTTTCGGCACCGTGTTCCTGCACGATTTCGGCCATGCGGGCCTGGCCACCATCACCGCGACGATGGTGTGCGTGCAGGTGGGTGCGATGGTGCTGCGCGTGTGGAGCGGCCGCTGGACCGACCGGCGCCGCAACCGGCCCGCCTACCTGCGCGCTTGCAGCATGCTCAGCGTGGCGCTGTTCGCAGGCCTGGCCTTGCTGGTGATGGCCGCGGGCACGCATGCCGCCGATTCACCGGCGCTGCGCATCGCGCTGGTGCTGCTGCTGGGCGCGAGCGGTGTGTGCGTGTCCGCCTGGCACGGCGTGGCCTACACCGAGCTGGCCACGCTGGCCGGCGCAGCGCGGGCCGGCACCGCACTGGGCATGGCCAACACCAGCGTGTTTCTGGTGTGCTTTGTCACGCCGCTTTCAATTCCGCATCTGCTGGCGCTGCAGGGCTGGCCGCTGGTGTGGCTGGCCGCCAGTGCGTGCGCGCTGGTGGCGATGCCGCTGCTGGTGCCGCGGCCGGTCGCTTCAGATCAAAAGCTCTCGAAGACCGCGTTGAGTCGCTCCACATAGGCGCGCTTGGCCGCCTCGTCGATGAAGCTGCCCTCGAAGCTGTTGGCCGCAAGCTGCCACGCGTGCCGCACGCTCAGGCCGGTGGCTGCAAAGGTCTGCGTGAAGTTCTGGTTCATGTAGCCGCCGAAGTAGGCCGGATCGTCGGAGTTGACGGTCGCGACCAGGCCCGCGTCTAGCAGCGCGCCCAGGTTGTGCTGCGCCAGATCGGGGAACACGCAGAGCTTGAGGTTGGACAGCGGGCACACGGTGAGCGGAATGCGGTCTTGCGCGAGCCGCTGCATCAGCGCCGGGTCTTTCGCGCTCTGCACGCCGTGATCGACACGCTCGACCTTCAGCACGTCGAGCGCGCTCCACACATAGGCCGGCGGGCCCTCTTCGCCTGCATGCGCGACCAGGTGCAGGCCCAGCTCGCGGCAGCGCGCGAACACGCGCGCAAACTTTTCCGGCGGGTGGCCGACCTCGCTGGAGTCGAGCCCCACGCCGATGAACTTGTCGCGAAACGGCAGCGCCTGTTCCAGCGTTTCGAAGGCTTCTTCTTCGCTCAGGTGGCGCAGGAAGCACAGGATGAGCGAGGCGCTCACGCCCAGCCGGGGCTGCGCGTCGACGCAGGCACGGTGCAGGCCGTTGACCACGGTTTCCATCGCCACGCCGCGCGCGGTGTGCGTCTGCGGGTCGAAGAACATTTCGGTGTGCACCACATTGTCGGCGGCGGCGCGCTCCAGGTAGGCCCAGGCCATGTCGTAGAAGTCCTGCTCCTTCAACAACACGCTGGCGCCGGCGTAGTAAATGTCCAGAAAGGTCTGCAGGTTGGTGAAGGCGTAGGCCTTGCGCAGCTCTTCCACGCTGGCGTACGGAATGGACACGCCGTTGCGCTGGGCCAGCGCGAAGATGAGTTCGGGCTCGAGCGAGCCTTCGATGTGCATGTGCAGCTCGGCCTTGGGCATGGCACACAGCAGCGCGGGCAGGCGGTCGGCGGCGATGCGGTCGAAACGCGTGTCGTAGGTGGGGCGGAAATCGGTCATGGTGGGGAGCAGCGGGTGCTGCTGCATTTGTGATCGGGCACAGCATAAAGGCTGGCGCGGGCTGCGCGATACGCAAAAGCTGATGGGTGGCAGTCAACCTGGCGCGCCAAATGCCTAAACCATCGAATAAAAGTCCGCAAGCCCGAAATCCCGTAGGTACCCATCAAAAACTTCAAGAAAGCGTGCAAAACTTCTATCCATAATCCGCCTCAGGACCGCTAATCGGACAGTTGTCCAGTTTTGCTCCCGACCCTTCCGTTTCTCGTATTTCCAAGTTCATGCGCGCAGAAAGCAGCCCCGTCGCCGCAAGAAACTCCCTTGGCCCGCAGGCCAGGGCACCCGCCTGCGCGCCGGTGCCAATGTCGATGCCGATGCCAGCCCCCATCGCCCCGCCCAAGGACACGCTCGGCTGCATGGCCGACCACCTGAAGGCCGACCAGGACCTGGCCGCCGATGGCGTGCGGGTCTACCGCAAGACCGTCGACAGCCCCGATCGCCAGCAAGTAGAAACCGCCGCCAGCGGCCGCGGCGTGCTGGTCGGCATCTCGCTGCGCGACGGCCACCGCCGGCGCATCTTTCACGAGCACCACGCGGTGAACCACGACTTTGCCAAGGGCAGCGTCTACATCCGCGACTTTCGCGAGCGCTACCGCGCGGACATGCAGAGCGGCTTCGACTTTGTGCTGCTCGAAATTTCGCACGCGGCGCTGGAGCGCGCCATCGACGAGAAGCAGGGCCCGCGCATGGGCGGCCTCGCGCAGGTCACGGCCGTGCGGGACGACGTGCTCGCCCACCTTGCGGCCGCCCTCACGCCCGCGCTCGAACACCCGGCCCACGCCAGCCTGCTCTTCATCGACCAGGTCTGCCTGGCCATGACCAGCTACCTGGTCGACATGCACGGCCACGCCGCGCCGGCCAACGCGCCGCGCACGCACCGCGTGCTCTCGCGCTCGCACGAGGCGCGCGCCAAGGAGATGCTGCGCGACAAGATCGACGGCGCCATTTCCATCGCAGAAATTGCCGACGCCTGCAGCCTGTCGCGCAGCTATTTCATTCACGCGTTTCGCGAGACCACCGGGCAGACGCCGCACCAGTGGCTCATTGCGCAGCGGCTGGAGCGCGCGCAGGCGCTGCTGATGGACTTCGAGCGCCCGCTGGCGGACGTGGCCGCGTGCTGCGGCTTCTCGGACCAGAGCCACTTCACGCGCGTGTTCTCGCAGTACATGGGCGCGCCGCCGGGCACCTGGCGGCGCAAGATGCGGGTGGCGCGCTGAGCCGTCCTGCACTGCCTTTCGGTCTGCCGCTCTGCCGTTCAAGCACCTTCTCTTTCACTCACCCAGCAAGGCCCTCATGAGCGCACAGCCTCACGCCAATCCCCTCCTGACCCCCGACCGCGCCACCGAGCACGTGCTCGGGCCGGACTCCGCCGCGGTCACCGTCATCGAGTTCGGCGACTTCGAGTGCCCGTCCTGCCGCCAGGCACACCCGGCCGTGCAGATGCTGCTGTCGCACTTCGGCCACCAGCTGCGTTTTGCGTTCCGGCACTTTCCGCTGCGTGAGGTGCATCCGCATGCCGAGCTGGCCGCGGAAGCCGCCGAGGCCGCCGGCGCGCAGGGCAAGTTCTGGCCCTATGCCGACCTGCTCTTCGCCCACCAGAGCCACCTGGACACCGCCCACCTGGACACCTACGCCCGCCAGCTCGGCCTGGACATGCCGCGCTTCGAGAACGAGCTGAAGGACAACGTCTACCGCCAGCGCGTGCAGGAGCAAGTGGAAATCGGTCGCCGGCTCAACGTGCGCGCCACGCCCAGCTTCTATGTGAACGGCGAGTTCACCGACGTGTCGTTCGGGCTGGAGCACCTGCGCAATGCGGTGGAGCGCGCGCTGAAGTAAGCCGCGCACCCGGGGGGCTCAGGTGGCTTTCACCGCCTCCACCAGGTAGCGCACAAAGGCCTTGCCCGCATCGGGCAGCGAGCGCCCCGCCATGGTTTCGATCGCCAGGTGGCGCTCGTTCATCTCGCGGTCTTTCAGCGGAATGGCGACCAGCGCCTTGCTTTGCAGCAGCGTGCGCATAGAAAGCGCGCCGTAGAAGGCGATGCTGCCGCCCCCGGCCGCCGCAAAGCTCAGCAGCGCATTGGCATGGTTGCTCGACATGGCCTGCGCATAGCGCAGCCCCTGCCGCGCGCAACTGGCGTCGAGCAGCCGGCGGATCGAGCTGTCCTCCTGCAGCAGCCCCAGCGGGTACGCCACCACCTGGCGCAGCGCCAGTTGCCGCTGCACGGCCAGCGGATGGTCCTTGGCCATCACGGCCAATATGGGGCTGGGGTGGCGCAGCTCGATCTCGATGCCGGGCTCGGGCAACGCGCTCAACGTGATGCCCACGTCGGCCTCGCCGTCGCGCACCCGGCGCGAAATATCGGCCGGCGCGCACACCTCCAGGTGAAAGCGAATGCCCTCGTGCTTGCGGCGAAAACGCGCAATGAGCGTGGGCAGAAAGTCGAAGGCAAAGCCCTCGGTGCTGGCCACGCGCACATGGCCGCTGCGCAGACCGCGCAGACCGGCAATGTCGTTGACCACTCGCTCGATGTCCTGCTGCGCCCGCTTGGCATGCGCGGCCAGCATTTCGCCGGCGGCGTTGGGCACCATGCCACGCGCATGGCGGTCGAACAGCAGCGTGTCCAGCTCGCGCTCCAGCCGCGCCACCTGCCGGCTCACCGCCGAGGGCGCCACGTTGAGCTTGAGCGCCGCCTCCTTCACCGAGCCGGTCTTCACCACCTCGAGAAAGTAGCGAACGGCGGTTTCCTGCAAGGCACGAAGCGGCATGAAAGTCCTTGAGTGACGCGGCGTGAACGAGGCACGTCGATTGCCGATTCGGCAACGCAGGATTCTAAACATTGCGCTTGTTGCATGGGGTTGTGGCTCCTAGCATGGGTTCGTGTCACTGCTCTTTCGTACCCAGGAGTCCCGATGAACCGCTTTTCGCGTCTCTCGCACCGTTCGCGCATTCCACTGATCGGCCGCACGGCCCTGCTGTGCGCCCTTGGCCTCGGCGCCCTGCCGCTCGCCACGCAGGCCGCCGAAACCGGCTACCCCTCGCGGCCGATCACGCTGGTCATTCCGTTCCCGCCCGGCGGCGCGACCGACGTCAACGGCCGCGTCATCGCGCAGCGGCTCGGCAAAGAGCTGGGCCAGCCGGTGGTCATCGAAAACCGCGCGGGCGCGGGCACGGTGATTGGCGCGGCCTACGTGTCGAAGGCGGCGCCCGACGGCTACACGCTGCTGGTGAGCTCGGGCACCACCTTCACCGTGAACCCCGCCATCCGCCCCAACCTGCCCTACGACCCGGTGAAGGGCTTCGACCCCATCGGCATCGCCGGGCGCACCGGCCTGATCCTGCTGGCCAACAGCGATGTGCCGGTGCAGACCGTGCAGCAGTTCATCGACTACGTGAAGGCCGCGCCAGGCAAGTATTCGTACGGCTCCTTCGGCACCGGCACCACCGCGCAGTTCGCGGGCGAAAGCATCCTGCATGCCGCGGGCCTGAAGATGACACACGTGCCGTACAAAGGCAGCGCGCCGGCCATGACCGACCTGATGGGCGGGCAGATTCCCTTCAGCATCGACACCGTGAGCGCCGCCATTCCGCAGCTCAAGAACGGCAAGATCAAGGCCATTGCGCTGACCACCGCCAAGCGCTCCGCGCTGCTGCCCAACGTGCCCACCATGGCCGAGAGCGGCTACCCCGGCATCGACATGGACACCTGGCTGGTGCTGGCCGCGCCCAAGGGCCTGCCCGCCGACGTGAAGGCCAAGCTGGAGAAGGCCCTGGCCGTGACCATTGCCGACCCCGACACGCGCGCCAAGCTGCTCGCCCAGGGGCTGGAGCCGGCCTACAGCAACGCCGCGGCGGCCAGCGAACTCATCAACCGCGAACTGCCCGTGATGCGCGCCGTGGCGGCGCGCGCCAACATCACTGCCGACTGATGAACCCCACCACGACACCCCCCACGACCCCCAGCACCACCCTCCCGCACGACGCGGGCAGCGAACTCGTCGAAAAATCCGCCGTCGAGCTGCGCCGCCTCATCGGCAGCAAGGCCCTGTCGCCGGTCGACCTGCTCGAAGCGTGCATTGCGCGCATCGAGCGCGTGAACCCCTTCGTCAATGCAGTGACCGCCACCAGCTTCGAGCGCGCACGCGCGGAGGCCAGGGCCGCGGAAAGCGCCGTGATGCGCGGTGAGGCGCTCGGCCTGCTGCACGGCCTGCCGCTGGGCGTGAAAGACCTCGAACCCACACAGGGCCTGCTCACCACCTGGGGCAGCGCCATCTACCGCGACCACGTGCCGACCGAAGACATCGAGCTGGTGGCGCGCCTGCGCCGCGCGGGCGCCATCGTGGCGGGCAAGACCAACGTGCCGGAGATGGGCGCGGGCGCCAACTCGCGCAACGAGGTGTGGGGCGCCACCGGCAACCCCTTCAACCCGAACCTGAACGCAGGCGGCTCCTCGGGCGGCTCGGCCGCCGCGCTGGCCTGCGACATGCTGCCGGTGTGCACCGGCTCCGACACCGGCGGCTCGTTGCGCATTCCGGCCGCCAAGTGCGGCGTGGTGGGTTTCAGGCCGTCGCCGGGCATCGTGCCCAGCGTGCGCAAACCGCTGGGCTGGACGCCCATTTCGGTCGTCGGCCCCATGGGCCGCACCGTGGACGACGCCTGCCTGCAAATGGCCGCCTCGGCCGGCATGCATGCGGGCGACCCGCTGAGCTACCCGCTGGACCCGCTGTCCTTTCTTGCGCCCGCCCACGTCGACCTGTCCACGCTGCGCGTGGCGTACACGGAAGACTTCGGCACCTGCGCCGTGGACGAAGGCATCCGCGCCACGTTCCGCGAAAAGATAGCGGCCATGCGGCACATGTTCAAGCGCTGCGACCAGGTCGAGTTCGACATGGGCGAGGCGCACCGCTGCTTCGACGTGCTGCGCGCCGAGGCCTTCGTGGCCGGCATGCATGCCGCCTACGAGCGCGACCCGGCCAGCCTGGGCCCCAACTCGCGCGCCAACTACGAAATGGGCGCCAAGATGAGCCTGCTCGACAGCGCCTGGGCGCAGGCCGAGCAAACGCGGCTCATCAAGCGCTTTCAGGCCACCTTCGCCGACTTCGACCTGGTGCTGTCGCCCACCACGCCGGTGTCGCCCTTTCCCTGGACGCAGCTGTACGCCAGCCACATCAACGGCGAGCCGCAGGCCAACTACTACCGCTGGCTGGCGCTGACCTATGTGGTCACGCTCACCACACACCCGGCCATCACGCTGCCCTGCGGGCTGGACCACGCGGGCATGCCGTTCGGGCTGCAGGTGGTGGGCGGCTTCAGAACCGACCACCGCGTGTTGGGCGCGGCGCGCGCCATGGAGGCGGCGTTTGCGGCCCATGCGCAGTTGCGCCGGCCGCGGCCCGACCTGGCCTTGCTGCGCCCGGCCGAGCCCGCGTTGCGGTCGATCGTGAAGACACCGCCGGTGTTCGGGGGCGGCCCTGGGAGCACTTGCGCCACCTCCGCCACCTCCGCCACTTCAGCCACTTCAGCTGTGTAGGCGCCTCGTTCAGCCGGCGCCGTGCCCCGGCCACAGCGCATGCATGCCCGCGTGCGCATGCGCGCGCCGCAGCAACGGCGCGTACGCATGCAGCTCCTGCGGCGCGATGTCGTAGGCCCGGCGAAACGCCCGCGTGAAGCTCGACGCGTTGTTGAACCCCAGCCCCGCTGCAATGTCCTGCACCGCCAGGTGCGGAAAGCGCACCAGCTCGTCGGCCGCCATGCGCAGCCTGCGGGCGCGAATGTAGGCAGCCAGCCCGCCGTCGTGCACGAACAGGCGGTACACGCTGGCGCGCGACAGGTGGAGCGACTGCAGCACGCTCTCGGGCGAGAGCGCGGGGTCGTGCAGGTGCGCCTCGACATGGCGGCATACCTGGCCGTACACCGCCGCGCGCACTGCCGCGCGGGCGTCGCCCGACAGCCCCGCCCCCTGGCTGAAAGCAGCAGCCAGCAAACGCACCGTGGTGTCGAACGACGCGCCCGCCTCCTGCAGGCCCAGCCCCACGATGTGCCGGCTGAGTGCCACCAGGTGCGCCACCAGCATGCGCGTGAGCGGCGTGGTGGCGTCTACCCGGCGCCCGTGCAGCGAGGCGGCATCGGGAAACACCTTTTCCACCAGCGCGCGCGGCACGAAGAACATCAGCATGCGCCCCTCGAAGCTGCGAATGACGCTCGGCTGGTCCATGTCGAGCGCCAGGATGCTCGGCACGCCGGGCAGGGGCACCGTGCCGGGCCGATGTTCGCGCCCGTGCCCGCTGAATTCGGCGGGCGTACCTTGCAGGAACAGGTTGAACGAGATGTCTCGCACGCTCTGCGTCGACACGCGCCCCAGCGAGCGCACCGCCACATTGGGGCCGGTGCGCATGTCGAAGAAGGTCACGTCGTCGATGGAGTAACGGGCGAACGAGGCGCCGAACGCCGCCTCCTGATGGCGCGCCGACACCGGGCGCACGTCATACACGGGGCTCATGCGCTCCTGCCACGCCAGCAGGCTGTGGCGGGCATCGCCCTGCACGCTGAAACTGCTGTGAACAATGCCGGGGGCGAGCGTGGGCGGCTCGGGGGGCAACATGAGGCGTTCTGACAGGGTGCGGTCTTTGGACATCGAGGCGGGTCGAAGGGATTTCGGGCGCCAATGCGCAAAGGCGGCGATTCTCCCCGATGGGGCCCGCGCATTCGGATAGAGTCCGAGGCTGATTTTGCCCAGCGATGAGCAGCGCACTTGGACGCTGCGCGGGACCGGTGGCGCAGGGAACCATGAGAACCAGTTCGTTTGAGAGTGCGCGCCCGTGAAGCGTGATGTTCGCGTTGCCACGCTGTTGCTGCTGGCAGTGGTGGTGGCCGTGTCGGCGGTCACATCCTGGCAGGTCTGGCAGGCGTACCGCCGCACGCTCGCCGAAATCGACACCAACAACCTCAACCTGGCCCAGGCGCTGAACACCTACGCCGAAGGCGTGTTCACGCAAAGCGCCATCCTGCTGCTGGGCGTGTCCGAGCGGGTGGAAACCGACGGTGTGACGCCGCAGCACCTGCAGCGCGTGCAGGCCCTGGTAAGCCGCCAGGAGCAGCTGCTCAACCAGCTCAGCGACATGGCCATCCTCGACGCCCACGGGGCCTTGCTGATGGACTCCAACCGCGCGCATGCCTCGATTCCAGGCACAGGCACAGCCACAAGTACAGGCACCGTCACCTTCAATGCAGCGCCGCCGTACTTCGTTCATCACCGCGACAACCCCTCGCGCGACATCTTCATCGGCGCGCCGCTTCGCAGCCCTGCCAGCGGCGAATGGGTGATCACGGTGAGCCGGCGGGTGGAAGACGGCAACGGCCGTTTCAATGGGGTGGCCGTGGTGTCGCTGGGCATCGAGAATTTTCTGCGGCCGTTCGGCAAGATCGACATCGGCGGCAGCGGCGCCATCAGCCTGGCCAGCACAGGTGGGCAGCTGCTGGTGCGTTACCCGTTCCGCGATCAGGACACGGGGCGCGACCTGTCGAAGTCTTCCAGCCTGGTGCGCCAGTTTGCCGACACCGCGTCGGGCACCGCGTCTTTCCGCTCCAGCCTGGACGGCACGCAGCGCCTGTATGCCTTTCGCAAGAGCGACCAGTATCCGGTGGTGACCACCGTGGCGCTGGGCAAGAACGAGGCGCTCTCGGCCTGGCGGCACGATGCGCTGGTCACGCTGGGCGTGGTGATCGCCTTGCTGGCCGCCGTAGCGGCCGTGGGCCGGCGGCTGATCGTCAACATCAAGCGCCGCGTTGTTGCCGAGGCGTCATTGCTGGCCCTGCGCGAAGACTTGCTGCGGGCCAACCGCCGGCTGGAAGTGCAGGCCACGCAAGACTCGCTCACCGGCCTGGCCAACCGGCGCAGCTTTGACGAGGCGCTGTCGGTGGAAGCCCGCCGGGCGGCACGCGAAGGCACGGCCCTGTCGCTGCTGCTGTTCGACCTGGACTACTTCAAGCGCTTCAACGACACCTACGGCCACGTGGCGGGCGACCGCTGCCTGAAGGCCGTGAGCGACGCCCTGCAGCGGCGCGCCAAGCGCCCCGGCGACCTGGTGGCGCGCTACGGCGGCGAAGAGCTGGCGGTGATCCTGCCCAACACCGACCTGCAAGGCGCGCGCAATGTGGCCGACCTGCTGCTGCAGCACATTCATGCGCTGAACATTCCGCACCGCGCCAGCCCGCACGCACGCGTAACGGCCAGCGCCGGCGTTGCCACGCTGCAGGGCAGCCAGTCGCAGGGCTGGGAGCTGGAGCTCATCGAAACGGCCGATCGCGCCCTGTACAGGGCCAAGGCGGCCGGGCGCAACTGCTCCATGAGCTGAGCCGGCACGGCGCGGCGGGGTACGGCGCGGCGGGGCACGGCGCAGCGGAGCCCCAACGCGCCGTGTTGCCTACCCCTGCAGCGCGGCCTCCACGCCATCGCCCAGCGCGGCGTCCACCAGCCTGAAGTGCGCCAGCTGCCGCTGCTGAATGCCCGGCGGCACGCCGGCCATCGACGCCGCCAGATGGCCCGCCAGCCGAGCACGCTCGCCGTCGTTCATGTGGCGGTACAGCGCCGTCGCCTGCACGTAGTCGCCCAGCCCCTGGCGGTCGTCGAAGCGCATGGCGTCGCCGTCCAGCGGCAGCGCCGGCTCCGCATGCCGGCGGTCGGGGCGCGGTCCACCGAAGGAGTTGGGCTCGTAGTAGGCGTCGGTGCGCGGCGGCACATTCAGCCGCATCGCGCCGTCGGCGTGGTACGTGTGCACCGGCGAGCGCGGGCGGTTCACCGGCAGCGCCGCATGGTGCGTGCCCACGCGGTAGCGCTGCGCGTCGGCATACGCCAGCAGGCGGCCCTGCAGCAGCTTGTCGGGCGACACGCACAGGCCCGGCACCATGCACGCCGGGTTGAAGGTGGCCTGCTCCACCTGCGCAAAGTAGTTGTCGGGGTTGGCGTCGAGCGTGAGCTCGCCCAGCGCCAGCAGCGGAAACGCGTCCTGCGGCCACACCTTGGTGGGGTCGAAGGCATTGAACGGCATCGCCTGCGCCTGCGCGTCGGTCATCAGCTGCACATGCATTTGCCAGCGCGGATGCTCCCCGCGCTCGATGGCCTCGAACAGGTCGCGCTGCGCGCTCTCGCGGTCGTGGGCGATGGTGTCGCGCGCCTGCGCGTCGGTGAGGCAGCGAATGCCCTGGCGCGTGCGGAAATGAAACTTTACCCACACCCGCTCGTCCGCCTCGTTCAGCAGCCCGAAGGCATGCACGCCGTAGCCGTGCATGTGGCGGTAGCCGGCGGGCAGCCCGCGGTCGGAGAACAGCATCACGATCTGGTGAATGCTCTCCGGCGAGAGCGACCAGAAATCCCAGATGGCGGTGGGCGAGCGCAGGTGGCTCACCGGGTGGCGCTTCAGCGCGCGCACCAAGTCCGGAAACTTCTGCGGATCGCGGATGCAGGCCACCGGCAGGTGGCTGCCCACCAGGTCCCAGTTGCCTTCCTGCGTGTAGGCCTTCAGGGCGAAGCCGCGCATGTCGCGCTCCGCGTCCGCGCAGCCGCGCTCGCCCGTGAGGCCGGAGAAGCGCACCAGCACCGGCGTGACGCAGCCCGGCTGCAAGAAGAGCGCCCGCGTATGGCGCGCAATGTCGCCGGTGATGCGCAGCGTGCCGAACGCGGCCGCGCCCTTGGCATGCAGCACGCGCTCGGGAATGCGCTCGCGCGCCAGGTAGGCGAGCTTCTCGGTCATCTGGTAGTCCTGCAGCAGGATCGGCCCGCGCGGGCCGGCCGTGATCGAGTGCTGGCTGTCCGCCACGGGCGCGCCGCCCACGGTGGTCAAGGTGGGCGGCCTGCTGCTTTCGGGGGGCATGGGGGGTCTTTGGTCGATGAATCGGGGTGAATGTGTCCAGCGATATTTACCGTGCCCCGGGCGGTGCGTCTTGAAGAAGAGTCGTGCGGGTTGAATGCATCCGCGCGGTACCGCGCGAACGCTATGGCTTGGTCAGCATGCGGTAAGCATCCGCAACTAGTTTCAACTGCGCCCGCCTGAACCGTAGCTGCCACTTTTTTGCGCTCTTCGCAAACCGCCATCAAAATCATGAGTCGTCGCTTCTTCAAAGTGGAGAGCAATCCAGACCCGCGCGCGCCTCTTGCTGCAACCGGTGCGCGCAGCGCGGCCGCTGCCCGCGGTACCGCGACCTGGGCCGTACTCGGGTTGAGCATCCTCGCCAGCGCGCCGACGGTCTGCCGCGCCATGTCGGCAGAGGAGCTGTTCCGACGCGCTTCCCCTTCGATCTGGGTGGTCAGCACGCTGGATGCACAGGGCAAGCCCCTGAGCACAGGCACGGGTGTCGTGATCGAGCAGCAAAGGCTGGTCACGAACTGCCACGTACTCGCGAAAGCCGGGGCGATCCTGGTGAAACACGAGAACGTGACGTTCCAGGCCCAGCTTGAATATCCCGACACGGAGCGCGACCTGTGTTCGATCAGGGTCGCCAATTTCACGGCCCCCGCGGTCACGATGGCGTCCGTCGCCACGCTGCGGGTGGGGCAGAAGATCTACACCATAGGCACCCCCCGCTCGCTGGAACAAACCATGAGCGACGGCCTGGTATCGGCCCTGCGCCGAAATGGCAACGGCGCGGTCGAGTACATCCAGATTTCCGCGCCGATCTCGCCCCGGTCCAGCGGCGGCGGCCTGTTCGACGAGGAAGGCCGCCTGGTGGGCATCACTACGTCGGGCATCACCGGCACGGCTCAGAACCTCAACTTCGCGCGACCAGCCGACTGGATCCACGACCTGCCCGAGCGGGGCCGCCTCGCCTTGGCGGCGTACACCAAGCCGACCAGCACGCCCGCGCCGGGGCTGCCCAGGCTGCACCTGGAGACGTTGATGCTGCTCGGCAAGACGTGGACATATCGACATCCGCGCAATCCGGCGACGTTCGGCACCGTCGAGTTGACGTTTTCATCCGGCCGCATCTATGCAAAGAACGCCAAGTCGTCCGCATCGGGATCTTGGGAGGTGCGGGACGACACCATGTGCGCAACGTTCAATTCCCCCAGCTGGAGCCGCCTCTGCTACTACACCGTGAAGGACGGCGATGACGTGCAACTGGTCAACGCCACCAGTGGAGAGCGAACAAAGCTGAGCGTGCGCTAGGACCGGTCCGTTCGTTCCAGCGAAGCCGCTTCGCGGCCTGCTGCTGGCGACCGTCGGCGATTGCCCCCAAGGGCCCGGTGCATCGGGTGTGTGTACGAGCATGTCATTGCGAATGTGCAAAGCACACGCCAACCCGACAAGACCGCAGCGGCGCCAAGGCGCACCATTCACACCGAGCGCTTCCGTCTCCTCGTCGTTCCCACGCAAAGGCCATCTGATGAAACCCACCCTGCCCCAACTCATGAGCCTCAACGGCGGCTTCGTCGACACCGCGGGCTTTCTGGCGCTGCACGGCCTGTTCACCGCGCATGTGACGGGCAACTTCGTGACCATTGGCGCGGCGCTGGTGCACGGCAGCTCGGGGGCGCTCACCAAGCTGCTGGCGCTGCCGGTGTTCTGCGTGGTGGTGGTGCTGGCGCGGCTGCTGAGCTACGGCCTGCCCGGCATGGGCCTGCCGGTGATGCGCACGATGCTGGTGATCAAGACCGTGCTGCTGCTGGTGGGCGGTGCACTGGCCATCCACTTCGGCCCGTTTGCCGACGGCGACAGCGCCATGGCCATGCTGGCCGGGCTGGTGCTGGTGTCGGCCATGGCCATCCAGAACGCGGTGCACCGGCTGCACCTGGGCAGCGCGCCGCCCACCACGCTCATGACCGGCACCACCACGCAGGTGATGGTTGACCTGGCCGACCTGTTGCGCGGCGGCCAGGCACCCGACGAAGCCGCCGCCACCCGCGCGCGCATGCGGCGCATGGCGGCCGCGGTGGCATGGTTTGCCGCCGGCTGCGCGGCAGCGGCGCTCATCTACGCGCGCTGGGACATGTGGTGCTTTGCCGTGCCGCCGGTGCTGGCGGCCTGCGGCGTGCTGCTCCAGCGCAGCACGCATGAGGGCGACCCGGCAGCGCCTGCACCGGTCACGCCTGTGCCCAGCCCCTCAGCCGCGCCTCACTTGTAGAGCCAGCGCGCCATCAGCCGCGTGTACCTGGGCATCACCACGTACACCATCAGCCCGACGATCGCCACCGAGGCGACCAGGTGCTCCAGCCAGTAGTTGGACACCACCGGCACCGGTGCCAGCACACGGTGCAGCAGCGCCGGCACCGCGATGGTCAGCGGGTAGATCACCGACACCGTCAGCAGGAACTGCTTGTAGCGCTTGGCCGGCGGCTGTCCCGCGGGCGGATGGAACCAGAACTCCAGGCCGCTGCGCGTTTCCACCTTTTCGTCGGCGTCCAGCAGCGGCGCAACCTCTTCGACCAGTTGCCGGCGAGCGTCCGACGCGAACCAGTCCTGCGCATGCGCCAACGAATCGAAGCGGATGGTGACCGTGTACTGCAGCCCGCCCGCGGCCGGATGAATGACGTTGACCCCGCGGTGCCCCGGAAAGCGCGAGGCGATGGGCACCACCTTCTTGAGCCACTGCTCGTAGTCGGCCACGCGCTCGCGCTTCACCGCCTGCTGAATCACGGCGGTGACGGTCTCGCCGCCCGGCAGCGCGCGCCCGGCAATCTGGTCGAGCGTGGCGTTGCGCAGGCCGGGCTGGCGGTCGTCGGTGGTCATGTGCGGCAAGCGCCTCAGAGCCCGAGCAGCTTGCGGCCTTCGTCGGACAGCAGGTCGTGCGTTTCGGGGTGGGCGCGCATGTAGGCGTTGAACACGGGGCACTGCGGCACCACCAGCAGCCCGCGCTCGCGCGCCGAGGCCAGGCCGGCCAGCACCAACAGCTTGGCAATGCCCTGGCCTTGCAGCGCCTCGGGCACCAGCGTGTGGATGAAGGTGATGACCTTGCCTTCGAGCGAATAGATGGCGACCGCGCGTTCGCCTTGCGCGAGGTACTCGAAGCGATGCTTGGCGGGGTTGTCGTGCACCTGCGTGGGGGCCGAGGGAGCAGGTGAAGGAGTGGGGGTGGAGGAACTCGTCATGGATTCTTCAAGTTGAGTGGATTTTTCGAACACCCCGCCGTCGCGCACTTTCGGGTGGCCTCACGTGAGGCTGCCGGGAACCGTCTCTTGAAAGCCGAGCCTGAGCTGCGCAATTTTTACGCGACCGGCTTTGGTGATGGACAGCACCGTCGCCGAGTGCGGCCCGCGCGCATGCCCGCTCATGAAGTCCGGCTTGATCTCGGCCTGCACAAGCCCCACCGCCGCGAGCTTGGCAATGTGCCTGATCTCGAAGTTGTTGATGGTTTCAAGCGGAAGCTGCGAAGCTTCGATGGTGCAAAGATAGTTGAGCGGCATGGATAAGAAGTGGGACGAGCGGCAGATTCGAGCGGCTGGGATGAGCGCAGGGATGAACTGCCTTGCAAGGCCCGTGCACGGTCGCCGGCAGGCCTTGGGCATCATCATCTTCGATTCTTCCGCTGCGGAAAAGCCTGGGCTGCAAGGTGCCATCGTCCAAGCATTGCAGTCAATGCAGCGCCGACCGGTACGCGCTTGCCCGCAGCCCGGGCGCCACCGCGCCCGTCGTCGTCTTGAAGCTGTCGACCAGGTGCGCGCAGATGGCCAGCGCCAAATGCCGCTGCGCCCGCGCACTGCTGCGCTGGGGCCGTTCCAGCAGGGCCAGCACGGCGGCGCCCAGGCTGCACATCACCGGGTCGACCAAACCGGGCATGCACGCAATGCCGTTCACGCGCGCCATGCCCTGCGCCCGCGCCACGGCGCGCACCAGCGCATGCGGCACATAGAAATGCAGCGCGTCCAGCGGCGTGCCCAGGTAGCTTGCCACCTCGTCGCGCAGGTCGACGATGCTGAGCGCGCCCGGCGCATAGCCGCGCACCACGGCGGGCCGCCCGCGCACCCAGGTTTCGTGGTGGCGCATGGCCACCAGGTGCAGCGTGACAAGAAAGGCGTCTTCGGCCGGAATCTCCAGCTTCATGCCCAGCTGGCCCGGCAGGCAGGTGATGCGCGTGACGGCGAACATGGCCGGCGCATCGAACACGGCTGGTGGATCGAACACGGCTTGCGCGGGCGCCGGCCACATGACGAGCGCGGGCGCGCACGGCAGCTCGAAGCAGCGTCCCAGCAGGTCGCCGTAAGCGCCCTGCTGGTTTGTCTTGATGCTCGCGCCCTTCTCGCTCGTCACCGGAGCGTTCAGCCCTGAATGAACGCCAGCAGGTCGGCGTTCACCTGGTCGGCGTGCGTGGCGCAGGTGGCGTGCGGGGCGCCGGCGTACACCTTGAACTGGCTGCCCTTGATCATCTCGGCCGCGAGCTTGCCGGTGGCCTCGATGGGCACCACCTGGTCGTCGTCGCCATGAATCACCAGCGTGGGCACGGTGATCTTGGCCATGTCGGGGCGGAAGTCGGTTTCGGAGAACGCGGTCACGCAGTCGATGGTGGCCTTGATGGACGCCTGCAGCGCAATCTGCAGCGTCTGCTTGAACACGCCCTGCGACACCTTGGCGCCGGGGCGGTTGGTGCCGTAGAACAGCGTGCTGAAGTCGTCCAGAAACTGCGGGCGGTCGGCCACCAGGCCGGCACGGATGCCCGCGAACAGCGAGGCGTCGGGGCCCGCCGGGTGGTCCGCCGTTTTCACGAACAGCGGCGTTACCGCGCTGATGAGCGCCAGCTTGGCCACGCGCGCGGTGCCCTTGCGTGCGATGTATCGCGCCACGTCGCCGCCACCCATCGAGAAGCCCGCCAGCACCACGTTCTTCAGGTCGAGCTTGTCGATCAGCTCTGCGATGTCGTCGGCGAAGGTGTCGTAGTCGTAGCCGGTCCAGGGCTGGCTCGACCGGCCGAAGCCGCGGCGGTCGAAGGCGATGGTGCGGTAGCCGCGCTCGGCGAAGAACAGCATTTGCGCGTCCCACATGTCGGCGCTCAGCGGCCAGCCGTGGCTGAACAGAATGGGCTGGCCCGAGCCCCAGTCCTTGTAGTAGAGCTCGGTGCCGTCGCGCAGGGTGAGGGTTGCCATGGTGTTTCCTGTTGGGATCGCGTGAAGGGTAAAAAAAGGAACAGCGCCGGCGCTCAGCTCTGGCGCACCGACTCGAACAGGAACCACGTGCGCCGCTCGGCCTCGTCGATCCAGTTCTCCAGCAAGCTGGCCGTGGCCACGTCGTTGTACTCGTCGCACACCGCGTGCGTGGCGCGCATGAAGCCGGCCAGGCGCTGGTTGTCTTCGCGCAGTTCGGCCAGCATGCCCAGGGGGGTCACGAAGTCGGCATCGTTGTCCGACAGGCGCTGCAGGCGCGCGGCATGGCCGGTGGAGCGCAGCGTGGTGCCGCCCACCTTGCGCACGCGCTCGGCAATGGGGTCGACCGTGGCAAAGATCTGGTCGGCCTGCTCGTCCAGCAGCAGGTGGTAGTCGCGGAACGACGGGCCCGACATGTGCCAGTGGAAGTTCTTGGTCTTGAAGTACAGCGCGAACACGTCGGCCAGCAGCACGTTGAGCGCGGCGGAAATGTCGCGCGTGGCGTCCGCGCCCAGGTCGCTGGGGGTGTGCAGCGACGCGACGCGGCGCGCCTTGGTGCTGTCGGCCAGGGCCTTGACGGTCTTGGCTGGCTTGGAGGTCTTTGAAGTGGCCATGAGGGGTTCCTTGTGTGTTGGCTGAATGCCGTCGGTCGTCAGAGGGAAAGAAAGTGATGCACCACCGGCTTGTCAGGCCCGATGTGAAAGCGCACGGCCTCGCTCTGGAGGTCGGCGTCGGCATGCGACACGCGGTGGTGCTGGCGCAAATGCTCCGCCCACGATTCGACAAGGAACCACTCCATCACGCGCTCGGCGTCCCCGGTGTGCTCGGTCACGCCCCAGGCGTAGGCACCGTCGCGGCGGCGCTCCAAAGACAGCCGCTTCATGGCGCTCAGAAAGGCCGGGCGGTCTTCCTTGCGGATGCGGTACTCGACCTGAATCATCACGGGGCCCCGGTCGTGCGCAATGGGTTCGGCCACCAGCGGCTCGGGCCAATGGTTGGAGGCCTGCAGGTCCGACTCGCCGGTGGGCAGGCGTGCACGGTGGAACAGCAAGGCCACGATCAGCAGGCCGACGGCGCCGGCCACCAGCGTGTAAGGCACGCCAATTTCTTGCGCAATCAAACCCCAGCCCAGGCTGCCCGCCGCCATGGCGCCGTTGAACACGGTGAGGTACACGGCCAGGCCGCGACCGCGCACCCAGTTCGGCAAGATGGCCTGCGCCACGCCGTTGAGCGTGGTGAGCGCAATGATCCAGCCCAGGCCCAGCAGCAACAGCAGCACGATGGCCAGCCACTTGGGCGGCGCGAACACCAGCGCACCCATCACGCCGGCGGTGATCACCGAGGCCAGCAGCACCAGGCCGTCGGCATCCAGCCGCTGCCGCAGCCGCGGCATGACCAGCGCACCGGCAATGGCGCCCGCGCCCACCGCGCCCAGCAGCACGCCGTAGAAGCCGGCGGTGCCGCCCAGCATCTGGCGCGCCACCAACGGCAGCAGCGCCCACACGGAGCTTGCGAACAGGAAGAACACGGCCGCACGCAGCATCACGCGGTGCAGCTCCTTGCTGGCGCGCGTGTAACGCAGGCCAGCACGGAAGGCGCCCAGAAAGTTCTCCGACAAGCCGCTGTCCACGGCCGCCGGGCGCTTCCACCACAGCAGCGCCGCAATGACGAACACATAGCTCAGCACGTCGGCGCCGTAGGTCATGGCCGCACCAAAGCTCGCCAGAATCAGCCCGCCCGCCGCGGGCCCGATGGAGCGCGCGATGTTGATGCCCAGCGAGTTGAGCGCCACCGCGCTCTTCAGGTCCGAGCGCGGCACCAGCTCCGGCACGATCGACTGCCAGGTCGGCCCCATCAGCGCCGCGCCGATGCCGCCCACGAAGGTCAGCGCAATCAGGTACTCGACGGTGAGCGAGCCCATGTGCGACAGCACCAGCAGCGTGCCGCTCACGCTGGCCAGCATCAGCTGCACAAAGATCAGAAAGCGCCTGCGGTCCAGAATGTCCGACAGCACGCCCGCCGGAATGGCCAGCAGAAAAATCGGCAGCGTGGCCGCCGTTTGAATCAGCGCCACCGCCGTGGGGCTGGCCGACAGGTCGGTCACCAGCCAGGAGCTGGCCACGTCGCGCATGAAGCTGCCGATGTTGCCCAGCACGGTGGCCGCCCACAGCACTGCAAAGACGGGCTGGCGAAGCGGCGCGAAGCTGCCCGCGCTTTTGGCACTGCCGGCGGTGGTTGCGGCCTCAGTCATTCTTGCGCCCTTGCAGGTCGTGCCAGGCCACCAGCAAAAAGCCGCCGAC
Organism: Variovorax sp. H27-G14; assembly: GCF_046156345.1. Taxonomy (NCBI): domain Bacteria; kingdom Pseudomonadati; phylum Pseudomonadota; class Betaproteobacteria; order Burkholderiales; family Comamonadaceae; genus Variovorax; species Variovorax sp. H27-G14. The sequence continues at coordinate 161,795 of NZ_JAYLVN010000011.1, read as the reverse complement.
CAGCCCCAGGTGTTCGAAGAACGAGTTGGCGGCCATGAAGCGCTCTTGCCCCACCGGCATCTGCCAGAAGCGCAGCGCCACGAAGGTAGCGAACAGCGTGAACGCGGCCAGCGCCAACGCGCCCAGCCAGCGGTAGAAGCCGATGAGGATGAGCGCCGATGCGCCCAGCTCCAGCGCGATGACGGCCGCGGCCATCGGCGCCGCGGGTGACACACCGAAGTGGTTCATCTCCGCAATGGCCGAGCCGAAGTCCATCGCCTTGTTCAGGCCGCCCTGCAGGTAGGCCGCGCACAGCAGCAGCAGCGCAACCCAGCGCAGCACGGGTGACGGTTTCCAGTGCGCCATCACACCGCCCAGCAGGCGCAACCCAGCGCGCCCCAGAAGCTCTTCAGGTCGGCAATGGGCAGCTTGCTGCTCCACGCGGTGGCGTGCTGGTGGCCGTGCACGTTGCAGTCGTTGGCGCAGGCGCAGGCGGCGGCCGCGTTGCGCAACACCTTCTGCATGGGGGCACCTTCGGCCGTATCGGCCCAGCCGCCGTAGCCCCCGAAGGTGCGCGCGGGCGACCAGTCGGGCATGGCCGCGGGCGGCGTGCCTTCGTCCAGCGCGGTGAACGGGCCGGCACCGTACACCACCTTGCCGCCCACCATGGTCAGCAGCGCGGTGGTGTCGGCAATGTCGGATTCGGCGCAGCCGAAGAAGTCGCGGTCGGGCACCACCAGGTCGGCCAGTTGGCCGGCCTCGATGCGGCCCTTCTTGCCGACCTCGTTGGAGAACCAGGTCACTTTTTCTGTCCACATGCGCAGCGCCGTCTCGCGGTCGATGCAGTTGCGCTGCGGCGTGAGCTGCATGCCGCCCACGGTCTTGCCCGTGACCAGCCACGACAGCGACACCCACGGGTTGTAGGAAGCCACACGCGTGGCGTCGGTGCCGGCGGACACGTTCACGCCCTTCTCCAGCATGCGCTTGACGGGCGGCGTGGCCTCGGCCGCGCCGGCGCCGTAGCGCTCCACGAAGTACTCGCCCTGGTAGGCCATGCGGTGCTGCACCGCAATGCCGCCGCCCAGCGCCGCGATGCGGTCGATCGACTTTTCGGAGATGGTTTCGCAGTGGTCGAAGAACCAGTTCAGCCCGGCCAGCGGTGTGTCCTGGTTGACCTTTTCGAACACGTCGAGCGCGCGCTCGATGGTTTCGTCATACGTGGCATGCAGGCGCCAGGGCCAGCGGTTCTGCGCCAGCACGCGCACCACCTCTTCCAGCTCGCCTTCCATCTCGGGCGCCATGTCGGGGCGCGGCTGGCGAAAGTCTTCGAAGTCGGCGGCCGAGAACACCAGCATTTCGCCCGCGCCGTTGTGGCGAAAGTAGTCGTCGCCTTGCTTGTATTTGGAGGTGGCGGTCCAGTTCAGAAAGTCCTGCTTTTCCTGCTTGGGCTTTTGCGTGAACAGGTTGTAGGCCAGGCGAATGGTGAGCTGGCCGGCGTCGGCCAGTTGCTGAATGACCTGGTAGTCCTCCGGGTAGTTCTGAAAGCCGCCGCCCGCGTCGATGGCGCCGGTCACGCCCAGGCGGTTCAGGTCGCGCATGAAGTGGCGCGTGGAGTTGACCTGGTAGTCCAGCGGCAGCTTGGGGCCCTTGGCCAGCGTGGCATACAGGATGGACGCATTGGGCTTGGCCAGCAGCAGGCCCGTGGGGTTGCCGGCGCTGTCGCGCACGATCTCCCCGCCCGGGGGCGCGGGCGTGTCCCTGGTGTAGCCCACGGCACGCATGGCGGCGCCGTTGAGCAGTGCGCGGTCGTACAGATGCAGGATGAACACCGGCGTGTCGGGCGCGACCGCATTGAGCTCTTCGATGGTCGGCAGGCGCTTTTCGGCGAACTGGTGCTCGGTGAAACCGCCCACCACGCGCACCCACTGCGGCGCCGGCGTGATGGCCACCTGGCGCTTGAGCATGCCCATGGCATCGGCCAGGCTGCGCACGCCGTCCCAGCGCAGCTCCAGGTTGTAGTTGAGCCCGCCGCGAATGATGTGCAGGTGGTTGTCGATCAGCCCGGGCAGCACGCTCTTGCCTTGGAGGTCGACCACGCGGGTGGTGCTGCCGGCCAGCGGCAGCAGGTCTTCACCGCGGCCCACGCGCAGAAAGCGCCCGTCCTTGATGGCCACGGCGCTGGCCGTGGGGTTGGCGCGGTCCAGCGTGGTGAAGCGGCCGTTGTGCAGGATCAGGTCGGGGGCGGTGGAGCCGGCCATGTCGGGTGTCCTTTGAACTTGTTGGGCGAAAGAAGGCGCAGTGGCCGAGCCGGCAACAGCGCCTACTGTGGTTACAGCGGCGCCGAGCGTGCCCAGGCACAGCCGTCGGCGTTGTTCGTCGAGCGCGTCGCTCATGTCCGCTTTTGCGGCTTGGCGTCAGTGGCAGCCACGGCAGCGGATGCGACCGAAGCAGCCGAGGCCGCCGAAGCCGCCGAGGCTGCCTTCTTGCACTGCGGCAGCTCGCCGAACACATGCGGCTTGACCTGGTGCTGCAGCCACGAGGTGGCCACGGCGTCGGGCTTGAGCACGCTCTTGATGAGCGGCGGGATCTGCTCGCCGAGCAGAATCCCCAGAAGCCCCACCAGGGCGATGACCGGCGGGGCCGGCGAGCGCACCTGAAACAGTGCGTAGATCACGCCGACCAGCAGGCCGAGCGCAAGCGACAGAACATAGGGCTTCATCTTGGTCACCGCGGCCTCAGCCTTCGTGCGCGCCGAACATGGCCTTGGCGTAGGTCACGCCCAGGCCGTAGGCGCCGCCAAACTTTTTGGCGATGCCGGTGGTCATTTCGTAGGTGTCCGTGCGGGCCCAGTCGCGCTGCATTTCCAGCAGGTACTGCAGCGAGGTCATGGGTTGCGCGCCGGCCTGCACCATGCGGTCCATCGCGCGGTTGTGCGCCTCGGCGGACACGTCGCCGCAGGCGTCGGCCAGCACGAACACTTCAAAACCCTGGTCGATGGCCGACAGCGCCGGGCCCACGATGCACACGCCGGTCCACAGGCCCGACAGCACGATGCGCTTGTTGCCGATTTCGTTGATGCGGTTGATGACGGCAGCGTCTTCCCAGGTGTTCATCGAGGTGCGGTCGAGCATTTTCTGGCCCGGAAACGCGTCGCTGATTTCGCTGAACATCGGGCCCGAAAAACTCTTCTCGGCCACGGTGGTGAGGATGGTCGGCACGCCGAAGCCGGCGGCGGCATTGGCCACCAGCGCGGCGTTGTTGCGCAGCGTGATGGCTTCGATCGAATGCGTGGCAAAGGCCATCTGCGACTGAAAGTCGATCATCACCAGCGTGTGGTCCTTGGGGGTGAGCAACTTGGCGCCGGCGGTGGGGGTGGCTTTGATGGACATGAATGACTCCGTAAGGGGTGGATGAGAGAGAGAAAAAAGAAAGAGAAAAAAGAGAAAAAGGGAGGGGCAAACCCGTGGGCCGCATCCTCGTCTCAGCAAGGGTGCGTGTCTTGTCGATTAATGAGGCCGTTTGGACATTTGCGTCGCACGGCTCAGAACGCGGGCAGCTCGTTGGGGCGCAGGTCGAACACCAGCACCTCGGCGCCTTCGCCGCCGCTCAGGTCGAGCTGGCGCACGTCGCGCAGCCGCACGCCGTCGCCTTCGTTCAGGCGCTGGCCGTTCAGCGCCACGCTGCCGCGGGCCACGTGCACATAGGCATGGCGCCCGGCATCGAGCGTGAGCGAGGCCTGCTCCGCGCCGTCGAACAGCCCGGCATAAACGCGAGCGTCCTGATGCACCGCGAGCGAGCCGTCGGTGCCTTCGGGCGAAATGATCAGGCGCAGACGGCCGCGCTTTTCTTGCGGCGTGAAGTGCACCTGCTGGTAGCGCGGTGCCACGCCCTTCTTGCTCGGCACGATCCAGATCTGCAGAAAGTGCAGCGCGTCGGTGGCCGACGAGTTGAACTCGCTGTGGCGCACGCCGGTGCCCGCGCTCATCATCTGCACGTCGCCGGGGCGAATGACCGAGCCGGTGCCCATCGAGTCCTTGTGCTCCAGCGCGCCTTCCAGCACGTAAGAAAAGATCTCCATGTCGCGGTGCGGGTGGGTGCCAAAGCCGCGGCCGGGCGCCACGCGGTCGTCGTTGATCACCAGCAGGTCGGAGAAGCCTTCTTGCTCGGGGTCGTGGTAGTGGCCGAACGAGAAGGTGTGGCGGGACTTGAGCCAACCGAAGTCTGCGATGCCGCGGTCGGTGGCGCTGCGAATTTCCAACATGATTCACTCCTTGGCAGTGTTTGAATTCGATTGAATTCACAATTCGTCTCGGAAGTCATTTCCGAGGCATGGGATGAATCATCGAACTTCAGACAGGGCCTGTTGGCGAAACCTTTTGCCGTCTATGATCGAATTTTTCGAACATAGATTCGACCGGCATTTTTTGCGAGGAACGCCGCATGCTCAAGCTCAGCCTGGAGGCCATCGAGGTGGTCGACGCCATCGACCGCCACGGCTCGTTCGCAGCCGCCGCCGCGCGCCTGAACAAGGTGCCCTCCACCATCTCGTATGCGGTGGGCAAGCTCGAAGAGCAGCTGGGCATGCAGCTGTTCGAGCGCAACGGGCCGCGCGTGTCGCTCACGCCGGCCGGCGCGGAAATGCTGAAGGAGGGGCGCTGGCTGCTGGGCGCGGCCAGCGACCTGGAGTCGCGCATGCGGCAGATTGCGACCGGCTTCGAGTCGGAGCTGCGGCTGGTGCACGACTCGCTCATTCCCACGGCCGCGCTCATCGACGATGTGCGCGCCTTTGAAGAACTGCGCTGCGGCACGCGGCTGCGCATCGGCTGCGAGGCGCTCACCGGCAGCTGGGAGGCACTGCGCGAGGGGCGCGCCGACGTGGTCATTGCCGCGAGTGAAGGGCCCGCGGGCGGCGGCTACCAGGCCTTGATGGTGGGCAGCCTGGACTTCGCTTTCTGCGTCGCGCCCACGCATGCGCTTTCACGAGTGACGTACCCGCTGCAGCGCGGCGACCTGCTGGAGCACAACGCCATCGTGGTGAGCGACAGCGCGCGCACTTTGTCTGACCGCACCGTGGGCCTGCTGGCGGGCCAGCCGCGCATTGCGGTGCCCTCCATGGCCGCGAAGGTGGCGTGCCAGGTGGCCGGGCTGGGGCACGGCTTTTTGCCGCGCGCATGCATAGAGGGCGAGCTGGCGCGCGGCACGCTGGTCGAGCTGCAGACCGAGGAGCCGCGCGCGCCCGAGGCCTTCTGGCTGGCGTGGAAGACCGGAACCATGGGGCAGGCGCTGCAGTGGTGGGTGAAGCAATTGAACCGGCCGTTGGTGCCGGCGCTGTTGCCGCGGTCGATGTAAGGCAACGGGGCCACGGAGCACCAAGGCAACGGACCGTGGCGACAAACACCGAATGTGCAAAGAATTGTTGCTAAAGTTGCCCGCGTCATGGGTCGACCTTCCAAAGCGCCGCTCTGGCGCCGCCTGCTGCTGGTACTCGCGGTCCTGGGACTCGGGTGGAGCCTGCCTGCGCGCGCGCTCACCGTGGTGGAGCAGGCGCAGCTCACGCTGGCCCTGCACGGGCAGGCCACTGTTCAGGCCCCTGACGCTGCATCGGCGCCGCAGACAGTCTCCCTCCCCTACCACTGGGACCAGCGCCAGGGCGCGGTCGATGGCGAGGCGCGCTTCGCGTTCGATCTGCCGGTGGCGCACCCCAGCGAGCCCCTGGCGCTGTTCGTGCCGCGCATCGGCAACAGCTTTCGGGTGACGGTGAACGGCCACGAGGTGGCGCGCTTCGGCGCCATGCCGCCCGGCCCCTACGACGATGCCTCGTTCGCGCCGCAGTACATCGTGCTGCCCGCACCGGGCTCGGCCGCGCCTCAGCACGTGGAAGTGGTCATTGCCGCGCAGGCCGGGCGCCAGGGCGGGCTCTCCCCGGTGGTGGCGGGCACCGAGGCCGAGGTGCTTCCGGTCTACGAAAGCGCGGAGTTCTGGCAGGTGAGCGGCGGGCGCTTCATTGCCATCGTGAGCGGCGTGCTGGGCGCGCTCTCCTTGATGGTGTGGGTGCGCCAGCGCGAAGCCATATACCTGTACTACGGCGTGGGCGAGCTGTGCTGGTCGTTGCAGACGGCCCGCGTGCTGTTCACGCATGCGCCGCTGCCCTGGCCGTGGTGGGGCGTGCTGCCGCTGGCGGCCTTTCAGGCGGCGGTGCCGCTGCTGTGCCGCTTTGCGCTGGCCGTGGTGGGGCAAGGCAACAGCCGCCTGGGGCGCCTGCTGGGCCTGATGGCCTGGCTGGCGCCGGTGACGGCCGCGCTGGGCATCGGCATGCCCTGGCTGTGGCTGATGCCGCTGTGGCAAGGCCTGAGCCTGCTGGCCGCGCTGGCCATGGCGGTGGTGGTGTTGCGCGTGGCGTGGCGCAGCACGGTGCTGGAGCACCGCTTGCTGGGCCTGGCCGTGTTGCTGATCGTGGTGTGCGCGGTGCGCGACGTGTGGGTGGTGCGCACGTCGCCGCAGGCCTACGCGATGGTGCCGTGGATCCGCTTTGCCTGGGTCGGCTTCGCGGTCTCGCTGGCCTGGGTGATTGCAGAGCGCATGCGCAAAGACGGCCGCGCCATGGCGCAGATGAATGCGTCGCTGGAGGCCGAGCTTGCCGAGCGCAATGCCGCGCTGGAGGCCGTTTTCGCCCGCGAGCGCGAGGGAGAAAAAGCCCGCGGCGCGCTCGAAGAACGCCAGCGCCTCACGCAAGACCTGCACGACGGCCTGGGCGGCCAGCTGGTGGGGCTGCTGCGCATGACCCAGCAGCCGGGCATGGCGCTGGGCGATGTCACGCTGCACCTGCGCGACGCGGTCGACCAGCTCAAGCTCACCGTGGACGCCATGCACGGCTGCGAGGGCGACGTGGCCTCCGCCCTTGGCAGCGTGCGCTACCGCCTGGGGCCGCGTCTGCAGGCCGCCGCCATCGACCTGCACTGGGACGTGAGCGACCTGCCCACCATGACGGGCTGGAGCGTGCGCGAGTCGCACCAGATGCAGATGCTGCTGTTCGAGGCCTTCGCCAACATGCTGGCCCACTCGGCGGCGAGCCAGGCCCATCTGCGCGCGAGGCTGGTGGCGGCCGGCGGCGTGGACCTGGCAGACAGCCCCGACGGCACACACAGCCCGCCGGTCGACACCATCGAAGTCACGCTGCGCGACAACGGCCGCGGCTTCGACGCGCAGGCCCGGTTCGCCGGCAAGGGCCTGGCCAACATGCATGCGCGCGCCGCCGCGTTGGGCGGCACGCTCAGCCTGCGTTCACGGCCCGGCGAAACCAGCCTGTGCCTCCTTCTGCCCGTGCCCTTGCCCGTGCCCGTGCCGGCCGCCGCCCTCAGCCCGCTGCTTCCGTCGACATGAGGGGCACGCGCGCCTCGAGCCGGGTCTGCCCGGGCGAGGACGCGATGTTCAGCGTGCCGCCGATGCGCACGATGCGCGCATGCATGCTGCGCAGGCCGATGCCGGCCACCGCACTTGCGACCAGCGGCACGTCGAAGCCCACGCCGTCGTCCTCTATCGACAGGCTGAACTGGTCGTCCGCCAGCTTCAGCAAGGTCACCTCGAAGCTGCGCGCCCGGCTGTGCTTGATGACGTTGGTGAGCGCCTCTTCCAGAAACCGCGTGAGCCCCAGCAGCTGCTTGGCCGACATGTCGCAGGGCCACTGCGCCGGCACCTGCCAACGGCCCGCCACGTTCAGCTCTTCGAAGATGCGGTTGAAGCGATGCCGAATCGGCGCAATCCATTCGGCCGGCGTGGCCGCCATGCGCGCCGACGCGCTGGAGCTGCTGTCGATCACCTGGCGCAAGTCGTCGCGCAGCGACTTGAACATCGACAGGTACTGGTTGGACTCCAGCGCGTGGGCCGACTGCTCCACCAGCGCAATGGAGCGCACCAGCGAGCCGCCCAGGCCGTCGTGCAGGTCGTGCGCCAGCTGCAGCCTTTCGCCCAGGCGCACATTGGTCAGCTCCAGCGTGTGCTCGCGCTTCAGCGTCTGGGTGAGCTCGTCGCGCGTGAGGGCCACGCGCTCTTCAAGCTCGACGTTGAAGCGCTCGATGCGCCGCAGGTTGCGCGTGAAGCTCCACGCCAGAATGGCCGACATGCCCACCATGATCAGCGGCGCCGACACGGTGGTGTAGGCCAGGCCGTCGGGCAGCACGCGCATCACCATCAGCACGTCGTGCACGCCCGCCACCACAAAGCTGAGCACGCAGACCGCCAGCAGCAGGTGCTCCGGCTGGCGCGTGCGCAGCGCACGCGCAATGAAGCGCAGGCACGAGCCCATGAACAGCAGCACGCAGCCGAAAAACACCACGGCCAGCACGGTGGCGAGCCCGTCGCGCCCGACGAACACCACCGCCGCCGCGGCCAGGCCGGCTGAGATCCACAGCACCGCCTCTGCCCGCGCAAAGCGCTGGCCGCCAAAGCGGCACAGGAAGATGCAGAACGCGCAGCTGTACACCAGCAGCGCCACCATGAGCCAGCGCGACCAGCCTTCGCTGGTCGAGAAAGGCCACGGCGTGGCGGCCACCGCATTGCTTGCGAACATCAGCCACGCGAACGACGTGAGGGCGTACCAGCCGTACGAGCGCTCGCTGCGCCGCATGAGCCACAGCACCAGAAAGAAACAGCCCAGCGTCATGGAGATCACCAGGTTGACCCCGGGCAGCGTGCGGCGCAGCAGCACCTGGTGGCTGTACAGCGGCTCCACCACCGCCACCGAGCCGATCTGCACCCGCCCCAGGCCCGCGCCGTCCAGGCGGTTGCCCACCACCTTGATGAACACCGTATTGACATCGGGCCGCAGCACCGAAGGCGGCACGATCAGGTAGCGCGGCATGTTCCAGCTGCGGCTGAGCGGCTCGGCCAGGTTGCGGTCGGTCCACAGCAGGTCGTTGTTGACGAACACCGCGCCGGCCATGTTGAGGTAGTCGATGGCCAGCGCGAGCGGTTCGCCCTGGCCCGCTTGTTCGCCCGCTTGCTGGCGCGCTTGCTGGCGCGCTTGCTCGCCCGCGGGTGCCGAGGTGCCGCCGCAGCCGCGACGCCAGTCGATGCGGTACCAGGCCGCGCCGTCGTGATCGGGCCAGCGCGTCGACCACAGGTCGGGCAGCGTCACCGGCTCCCACTTGTCTTCAGCCGGCCGGCCCCCGTCAGGCAGCGCCTGCGCCGCGGCAACCCGCTCGATCCGCGGCTCGCACGACTGGCCCCATGCGGCGGGCGCCACGACCAGAAAAATCAGGCAAGCAAGCCACGCGAGCGCGCTGCAAAAACCGCCTTGGTGCGCGAGGACACCGCGAGCTTCTGGTAGATGTGCTTGATGTGGCATTCGACGGTGTGCTTGGACAGGAACAGCTCCTGCGCGATCTCGCGGTTGGTCATGCCCTGCGACACGAGCTGAAGAATTTCGCCCTCGCGCGGGCTGAGCACACCCGCATCCACATGGCCCGGCGTGCTCACCGGCGAGTGCAGCAGCTCGAGGATACGGCTGGCAATGAACGGGTCGATGGGCGCGCCGCCGCGCAGCACGCTGCGAATGGCCAGCGACAGCTCGATGTCGTCGCGCTCCTTCAGCACATAGCCGGTGGCGCCGGCGCGCAGCGCGGTAAGGATCACGTCCTCCGTGCTCCACGCCGAGATCACCAGAATGCTCAGCCCCGGATCGTCGGCGCGCAGTTGCTCGATCAGCGACACGCCGTTGCCGTCGGGCAGCTCGATGTCGACCAGCGCCAGCGCATGCGGCTGCGCGGCGATGCAGGCCTGCGCCTGCGCGAAGGTGCCGGCGAACACCAGCGCGTCGGCCTCGTAGCCGAACTGGGTGAGCAGCGTGTGGATGCGGCGCTGCATCAAGGGCTCGTCTTCGACGATGAGCACCGGGGCGGGGAGCAGGGGTTCGCGCCAGTCTGCGGCGGGGGCGTGAGCGGGCGCGTGGGCGGGGGCGGGCGCGGGGGTGGCAGCGGCGTGCGCGGCGGGGGTGGACGGTTCGGGGTCTTGGTCCAGGGCGGGGTTCATGCGGTTGGGCTTCAGGGAGTCGGATCGGGCGCGCGGTCGAGCGCCAGCGAGCTTGGCAAGCCCCACCCGCGTCAGGCTTCGTGGCGTCGATGCTAGTGAAGCGGGGGCTGTTTACCTATACCTTGAACTAGGGAAATGCAGGGACGCTGTACCGCCGCGTGACGCATCGGTCGGCGGGCTGTTGCGCCGTGCACTGATTCGCCACTTGATCCACCACTTCAACAACCGGCAAATCGCACTTCAGGCAACCCTTTGATCTGATGCAGATTGGCGCACAGCAAGGCCCCGTCTGCTTCGTTTGCAGCGCCCAGACCAATGCTTGCGGTCGTGCAATACAAGGTGTCGTACAGCACGCCCCCAATGGCGGGGCACGTTGTCAGCTGTGCCATTGCCGGAATGACGCGATCGACGCCACCGTGCGGCGAGTAGCGAACCACCCGGCTGCCTCCCCATTCAGCGTTCCAAAGAAAGCCTTGCGCATCGATGCAGGAGCCATCGGGCGCGCCATTGCCATTCACCAGCGCGAACGTTCGTTGGTTGTCGAGCGAGGGATAGTCGCAGCAAGAAATCTTCTGCTTCATCGAATCGCAATAGTAGAAAGTGGCGCCATCGGGGCTGAAACAGATTCCGTTGGAAATTGCCGTGTCAGCAAGAGCCAGTCGTTCGACGCTCAGCGATGCGGCATTCAACCGGTAGAACGCGCCGAGCTGCTCCGGCTGTGCAGCTTCGTGCATCGTGCCAAAGACGAAATTGCCTTCGCGGTCACAGCGCCCGTCACCAATGCGCGTTCCCGGATTTCCGGGCGACGGCGCCAGCGCTAAAATGGTTTGGTCGATCAAATCGAACAGAACCAAGCGCGATGCAAGACCGAGCAACAACACGTTGTCGCGCTTTGTGAGTGCAAATGAACCCAGGCGTTCCGGCAAAGGCCAATGGAGGACGTTTCGTGTTTTCGAGTCGTGGGCAAAAAGCGTCTGGCCGACGATGTCTGTCCAATAAAGCCTTTGTGTGCGTTCGCACCACACAGGACATTCACCCAATTGATTTTTCTTTTTTTCGAATATCTGAAGTACGGTCATTATTTAAAACGTTCACTCAATAGGGTAACTGCCAGGCCCGCCAGCATCAAAACAAAGCCGCCCAATTTCATAATGGTCACAGGCCGCTGCGCGACGCCGAACAGAGAAAAATGGTCGATCACCATCGATGAACTCAATTGACCGGCAATTGCCAGGCCAATCAGCAGCGTCAAGCCGATTTTTGGTGTGAGCAGCACATAGCAAAGCAACGCGCACGCGCCGAGCACGCCGCCCAGCAACATCCAAAGCGGCTGCTTGAATATGCCTCTCATCGATTCAAATCCATCAGCTCTGAATAGCGCGACGATGCCAAGCAATAACGCGCCAGTGGTAAAGGAGAAAAACGCTGCAATAATTGAATTTCCACCAATCGCCTTTGCCAACTGCGCGTTCAACGTGGTTTGCAGGGCAATTCCAATACCTGCTGCGAAAGCTACGGGAAAAAGTATGAAATTCATACTGCACTCAATTCAATGCCGAAAAATTTTCGGAGAATTGATCAGGCTTATACCCGGCCGCGGAAAAAAGATGAGTGCGCGACTCGTCAATGGCAGCGCGCAATTCCTTTGCATTCACGCCAATCAACGCACCCCGCTGTTTGACGATGCGACCGCAGATGATGACGGTATCGATATTGCTGCGCTCGGCTGCATGAACCACCGTACCGAACGCATTGTTGGATGGATAAAGATTGATGTCTTCGGTATTTATAAGAACCACGTCCGCCTGCTTACCGGGAACCAGGCTGCCAATGCGATCCTGCAACCCAGCGCACGCGGCCCCATCGATGGTTGCCGCCTCTAGCAATCGGCTTGCGCTGATTGTCTCGACCGATTGCCGGCTTTGATCGCTTCTTCGCAGCTGCCCCACGACCCGCTGCAAATAGAAAGCGACTCTCATCTCCATGAACATATCGCCGCTGTAAGAGGTTTCATTATCGACGCTCAGCCCCGGTCGAATACCGTGCTGTGCTGCAGCCTGCCAGGCGAACATTCCGTCTTCAATTCCGTAATGCGCATCCGAACGCGGGCATACATTCACTCGCACACCGGCCTCGCGCAAAATCTTCCAGCCTTTATCAGGCAAACACGTGCAGTGATTGAAGATATTGTCTTTGCGCAGCAGTCCTTCCCTGTGCAAACCTTCCAATTCATCGGCCATTTTTCCGCCGAAAAATTCAGTAACGATGGGAATACCCAGCCTGCGTGCCTCCGCCCATTGCGCAGGCTCGAGTTGCGCCATCATCGCCAGCGTAATCAGGCTGTTGTTTCCATCCTTGAAATATTTATTCTGCAGCCGCTCCAGATTGCCCGGCCAATGCGCCGTATCCCATGTTCCAGAAACCGGTGCGCCCGCGGCGTGCACCGCACGAATTCCCGCATCCAGCATCGCTTCGACGGCCGCATCCGAATGCGCGGCGCTGCGGCTGTTATGAGAGTTGTCGATGACCGTGGTAATTCCGGCATCCATGCAGCCGAGCGCCGTCAGCATATTCCCCACGTAAATATCCCGAGGCCGGTAATACTTGGCGAAGGAGAAATGGGTGGCATTGCAATAATCTTCCAGCGATTCTGCATTGGGATTGATGCGCCGCAATTGACCCTCCCATGAATGCCGATGAGTGTCGACCATTCCTGGAATTGCAATCATGTTGTCGGCCTCGATGATTTGCGCCTGATCGGCCGAAATTTCCGCGCCCACGCTGACTATCTTTCCGCCTTCAATCAGAATGTCACCCTTTGGAATATTGCCGATATTCACATCCATGCTCAAGATGGTGGCGCCTTTGATCAAAATACGCTTTGGGCTAAGCGAAGCGGGGTATAGAATATTTCGCTGATAGTCGGTCATGCCAATGTGCGGGGATGTTGCAGATCGGCCGATCTTATTATTGTGTGCTGCTCTGATAAAGTGGCTGACTCCGAATTGACTGTCCGGAAAACCCGAGCAATCCCGACGACGGGTATTTAAATACTGGATCGAAGCATGGACCGAATTCAAGCAATGAAGGTTTTTCTGCGCGTCGTGGAGGCCAACAGCTTTGTGCGCGCGGCGGAATCGCTTTCGCTGCCGACGTCGTCAGTTACTGAATCGGTGAAGGCGCTGGAAAAGCATCTGAAAGCAAGATTGCTGAACCGGACGACACGAAGTTTGAGCTTGACTCCCGCGGGGGAGTTGTACGTCTTGCGTTGCAGGGAGATTCTCGACCTTATAGAAACGACCGAGAACAGCCTGAATCAATCAGCGCAAAAACCAGAGGGCCGATTGCGCGTCGACATGCCCAGCGGAATTGCTCATTCAGTGATTCTTCCAAATCTGAAAGAATTTATCGATAGGTTTCCCGGAATCTATTTGAATATCGGCGTGAATGACCGGCAGGTGGACCTGATTCAAGACGGTGTCGATTGCGTCATTCGGACGGGAAAGCTTCAGAACTCCACGTTGGTGGCAAGGCGCATCAAAGATTTCAATTGGGTCACCTGTGGATCGCCTTCATACCTCGAACGCCACGGAATTCCAAATGTTCTTGAAGACTTGTCGACGCACAATTCGGTCCACTATTTATCGAATACCAACCGGCATGGCAATGAATTCCTTTTCTTGAAGAACCATGAGAAAGTTGTGGTTCCGATGAATGGTGCAATGGCCGTCAACGAGACAGAGCTGTATCTGAAGCTGTGCCTCGAAGGATATGGCCTCGTGCAGATTGCGGAAATACTGGCCATCGAACATCTGCGAGCTGACCGGCTCGTGGAAGTCTTGTCGAATTTCCGCCCTGCGCCAGTGCCGGTATCTCTCGTCTATCCAAATCAAAAATTGCTTTCGCCCGCAACTCGCGCATTTGCGGACTGGGCGATTGAACTATTTTCGAGGTCGTCATTGGGTTTGTGATATCGCATCCGCCCGCCCAGCACGGAAATCAACGGCGAGATTGCGCGCGGCTGGCAGATCTTTGGCAGCTACACGCTCAACAGCTTTCGCTATCTGGACAACACCGCCAGCGCCGGCCTGGCCTTTTCGAGCACCTGCAGGCCCAAGCACATCCTGCGGCTGTAGACCGACTACCGCCTGCCCGGCGCGCTGAACGCATGGAGCGTGGGCGGCGGCGTCAACTTCCGGAGCGAGAGCTCGCGGACCACCGGCAACATCAAGATCGCGCAGCCCTCGTACGCGGTGTGGACCGCGCGCGTGAGCTACCAGGTCAACCGCAACTGGTTGCTGGCGCCGAACGTAAGCAACCTGTTCGACAAGACCTGCTACCAGACCGTGGGCGCGCCGGGCTGGGGCAACTTCTATGGCGAGCCGCGAAATGCGACGGTGACGTTGCGTGGGAGGTTTTGAGGGCAAGGTTGCGTCGACGGGGCTGCAGTGCTACTTTGGTCGGGATGACCAAACCTGTCGACGGCAATCCCTCATCCAAGCGCCCCGCCCTTCCCTATGGGCGTTGGCAGCTTGAGGATGCCAAGGCGCGTTTCAGCGAGTTGGCGCGGCGCGTGTTGAGCGATGGGCCGCAGCACGTGACTGTCCATGGCCGCGATGAATTCGTGGTCATCGCCGCGACAGAGTTCAGGCGCCTGCAGGGTGAACAGACAGGCCAGGCCTTGGTCGATGCGCTGCAGGCTTCGCCTCATCGCGACATCGACCTGATGCTTGCGCCTTCCGAGAACTCCCCTGTTCGAGCAGTGAAATTTTGAAAGGCTGCGACTGGCTGCAGCCATAAGTCGGCACTCCCCCAGCGCACCCTTCACCCACGCCGCGCAGACTTCCTGTGCGCCAGTTCCGCAGCCTGCGCCCCGATGAGCTGCGCCCGCGCGCGCATCTGCGCAACCACTGTCTCCACGCGCGCGTCGGGCAGGCGCTCGGTGATGGTGGCGATGGCCAGGCCGGCCACGGTGCGGCCGTCGGCCAGGCAGATCGGCACCGCGACCGCGCGCGAGCCCGGCACCACGCCCACCGGCGCGTAGGCATAGCCTTGCGCACGGGTGCGCACTGCACGCTCCAGCAGTTCGGCCGGGTCCACGTGCAGGGCCTTGAGCTTGCGCGCGTTGCGCCGCACCACGTCGGCCGCCTCGTCGGCCGGCAGCGACGCCAACAGCACCAGGCCGCTCACGCCCACGCCCAGCGGGCGGCGCGCGCCGATCTCTATCGACAGCACCTTCACCGGAAAGCTGCCGGTGCGGCGGTCGATGCAGACCGAGTCCGCGCCGTTGCGGATGGTGAGGAACGCGGTGTCGCCCAGGCTCTCGCTAAGGTAGCGCAGGTGCGGCTCGGCAATGGCCTGAATGGGAAAGCGGCTCGCGCGCGCCAGGCCGAGCAGCGACACCTCGCCGCCCACCAGGTAGCGGCGCGTGGCCAGGTCCTGCTCGACCGCGCCTTCTTCGACCAGCACGCGCAGCAGGCGGTGCACGGTGGGGCGGTTCAGGCCGGTGTGGCTCACCACGTCGGTCAGCCGAACGCCGCGCTCCTGGCCGGTGGCCAGCACGCGCAGCACCGCGAGCGCGCGGCGCACGCTTTGCGCGCCGGCGGTGGCCAAAGCGTCGGCTTCCGCCCCGGCGCCGGTGTTGTTCTTATCCGCCGCTGCCGCCATCCATCACCTGCTTGGGTGTCTGCTGCATGCCGCGCAGCGTGACGATTTCGCCCAGCGTGGCGTAGTTGGGCCCGCCGATGCGGCAGACCGGGTCGAGCGCGCGCGTGTCGACCTTGCCGTCGCGCAACAGGCCGTCGCGAATGTGAAAGGCCGTCACCTCGCCGACGAAAAACTCGGCGCCGGTTTCGCCGAAGGCGATCACGCGCTCCAGCTTGCACTCCATGCTGACCGGCGCGTCCGCCAGCCGCGGCACGCGCACCGTGCTGCAGGGCAGCGTGCCCAGGCCGAGCAGTTCGGCCTCGCTCACGTCGGGTGCGTGCTCGGCGCTGCTGTCGTGAATGGCGACCATCTGCGAGGCGTTGCCGATGTTCACCACGAACTCGCGCAGCGCATGAATGTTGGCGCCCGTGTCCTTGCGCTGGCCCGCCTTGCGCCCGATGTTCACGCCCAGCAGCGGCGGCTTGTTCGACACGAAGGTGAAGCAGGAGAACGGCGCGAGGTTGACCACGCCGGCCTCCGACAGCGTGGTGATCCACGCAATGGGGCGCGGCACGACGATGCCGCTCATCAGGCGGTAGGTGGCTTCGGGCGACAGGTCGCCGGCATCGAGAAACATGGCAGGGCCTTGTGAGGTGGCGGGGCCTCGATTGTCCGCAGCGCATCGGCGGCGCCGCACCGGGACTTCCCGAAAACGTCCACGATATGGAACAAGCGCAGCTTATTGCATTGCAGCATCGGGCCGCGGATTCTTAGAGTGCAGGTGTCGCCGATGAAACCGCAGCCAACTTGCGGTGCCGGTGTCGAATCAGGAGACATCCCTTGAAAAAATTCAGCAGCACCCTTTCCACAGTGGTCACCGTCGCGGTGTCGGCATGCACGGCCCTTGCCGCCCTTGCCGCGCTACCCGCCACGGCGCAAGAAGCCTGGCCCGACAAACCCGTGAAGCTCGTGCTGCCCTACCCGCCCGGGGGCAACGTGGACGGCGCGGCGCGCATCATCAGCGAGCAGCTGCAGGCCGTGTTCAAGCAGCCCTTCATCGTGGACAACCGCCCCGGCGCGGGCGGCATGATCGCCGCGGAATACGTGGCCAAGGCCACGCCCGACGGCTACACCTTCTTCATGGGCGCGAACGGGCCGATTCTTTTCTCGCCGACCATCTTCAAGCGCAACGCCTACGACTGGAAGAAAGACTTTGCACCGGTCAGTTCGGTGTCGTTCACGCCGCTGGTGCTGCAGGTGCACCCTTCCACGCCGTACAAGACGGTGGCCGACCTGCTGGCCGAAGGCAAAAAGCCCGGCAACACGCTGACCATGGCCTCGCCCGGTGCCGGCACGCAGAACCACCTGGTGAGCGAGTACCTGCAGCGCGAGAGCAAGGCGCACTGGACCACGGTGCACTACAAGGGCAACGCGCCGGCCACCACCGACCTGCTGGGCGGGCAGGTGCAGTTCAACTTCGACCAGATCTCGGTGGCGGGCCCGTTCATTCAGCAGGGCCGCACGCGCGCGCTGGCCGTCACCTCGGCCAAGCGGCTGCCGCAGCTGCCCGACGTGCCCACCCTGCAGGAGGCCGGCTTCAAGGACTTCAGCACCGAGACCTTCACCGGCATCCTGGCGCCGCGCGCCACGCCGCCGCAGGTGGTGACGCGCCTGTCGGAAGCGCTGCGCAAGATCCTGTCCGACCCCGCCGTGCAGGCCCGCTTTCAGACGCTGGGCTCCGAGGCGCGCGGCAGCACGCCCAAGCAGTTCACCGAGTTCCTGACCAAGGAAGACGCGCGGTGGATGCCGGTGATCAAGCAATCCAACATCACCGCGGACTGATATTCCAATGACCGCCACCACCACCCCCGAGCGCACCGCGCGCACCAGCATCTACATCGACGGCTTCGGCCACAAGAACCCGATTCCGGCGGCCTGCCGCGTCGGCCCGCTGCTGGAGAGCGGCAGCATCCAGGGCAACGACCCCGCCACCGGCAAGCCGGCCGAGACCATCGAGGCGCAGTGCCGCTTCATGCTGGACAACGTGCGCCGCATCGTCGAGGCGGCGGGCGGCGGCACGCAGCACGTGGTGAAGCTCACCGTGTGGATGAAGGACCGCAGCCAGCGCCCCGCGCTCAACGTGCCCTGGCTCGAAATGTTCCCCGACGCCGCCTCGCGGCCCGCGCGCCACGCCATCGTCGCGCCCGAGCTGGACATGGGGAAGCTCATCGAGTGCAGCTTCACCGCATGGATTGCTTGAGCCCATAGCTCACTCATCGACTTGCAATTTCTGATTACCCCCATGCCCGACTACCTCCCGTTCGACCCCCACCCGCGCGCCCCCGTGCCGCTGCCCCCCGCGCTGTCGTGCGACAGCCAGTTCCACGTCTTCGGCCCGCGCGCGCAGTACCCGGTGCGGCCCAACGCCGCCTACGAAATGCCCAGCGCCACCTGGCAGGTCGCGCAGAAGCTGCACGCCACGCTGGGCATCCAGCGCGGCGTGATCGTGCAGGCCACCACTTACGGCGCGGACCACACGGTGGTGCTCGACGCACTCGAAGGCCTGAACGCCGGCGGACCGCGGCGCTACATGGCGTGCGCCAACGCCGCCGTGCTGACCGAGCGCGACGATGCCTACCTGCACAAGCTGCACGACGCCGGCGTGCGTGGTGCGCGCTTCACCCGCGGTGGCCTGGGCATCAGCCTGAGCGCGGCCGAACAGGCACGCGCCTTCGCCCGCGTGAAGGAGCTGGGCTGGTACGTGAAGGTGCAGCCCGAGCCCCACGGCATTGCCGAACAGCTCGCCACCTTCGAATCGCTCGACGTGCCCGTGCTGCTCGACCACATGGGCCGCGCAGATCCGTCGCTGGGCGACGCCGATGCGAGCCTCGTGCGCATGCGCGAGCTGCTGGCGCGCGGCAACTTCTGGGTGATGCTGTCGCTCTCCGAAAAAATCTCCAGGACCGGCGCGCCGTGGAACGACGTGGTGCCGCTGGCGCAGCGCCTGATCCAGGCCGCGCCCGATCGTTGCGTGTGGGGCAGCGACTGGCCGCACCCGATTTCGGTGAAGCAGCCGCCCAACGAGGGCGCGCTGCTCGAACTGCTCTATCGCTTCGCACCCGACGCCGCCACGCGGCAGAAGATTCTTGTCGACAACCCCGCCCACTTTTTTGGATTCGAGACTGCATGAAACTCATCAGCTACCTGCACGGCGGGGCCTCGCACTGGGGCTGCGTCATTGGCGACAGTGACGGCAACGGCGACAGCCAAGGCGTCGTCGATCTGGGGCGCCGCCTGCCCGCGTTCGCTACGCTGTCCGCGCTGCTGGCCGGCGGTGACGCCGCGCTGGCCCAGGCACGTGCCGCGGCCGAAGGTGCCACCGCCGACCACGCGCTGGCCGACGTGCGCTTCGCGCTGCCCATCGTGCAGCCGCGCCGCGTGTTCTGCATCGGCGTCAACTACGCGCACCGCAACGCCGAGTACAAGGACGGCAGCGATCTGCCCAAGTACCCGAGCATCTTCATGCGTGTGGCCGAATCGTTCGTAGGCCACGGGGAGGCGCTGCAGCAGCCGCTCGAATCGACACAGCTGGACTACGAAGGCGAAATCGCCATCGTCATCGGCCGCCGCGCGCGCCGCGTGCAGGGCGACGAAGCGCTGGCCTGCATCGCCGGCCTCACCTGCATGAACGAAGGCACCATCCGCGACTGGGTGCACCACGCCAAGTTCAACGTGACGCAGGGCAAGAACTTCAATGCCTCGGGCGCCATCGGCCCGTGGATCGTCACCGCCGACGAATTTCCGCAGGGCTTTGGCGCGCTGCGTGTCCAGACCCGCGTGAACGGCGAGCCGCGCCAGGACGACACCACCGCCAACCTGATGTTCGACTTTGCCTACCTGGTGCATTACCTGTCGACCTTCACCACGCTGGAGCCCGGCGACATCATCGCCACGGGCACGCCGACCGGCGCGGGCATTCGATTCGATCCACCCAGGTTCCTGCAGCCCGGCGACGTGGTCGAGGTAGAAGTGAGCGGTGTGGGCGTGCTGCGCAACGTGGTGCAGGCGGAAGGGAGCGCCGCATGAGCCTCGACACCGCCACCCTCTTGCAGGCCGCCGAGCGGCTGGAGCAGGCGCAGCACACCCGCGTGGCATGCCGCCAGTTCTCGCTCGACTACCCCGACATGAGCATCGACGACGCCTACGCCATTCAGCATGCGTGGATGCAGCTGAAACTGCGCAACGGCCGCACGGTGAAGGGCCACAAGATCGGCCTGACCTCCAAGGCGATGCAGCGCGCGGTGAACATCGCCGAGCCGGACTACGGCACGCTGCTGGACGACATGTTCTACCGCGACGGCGCGGTGATTCCCACCGAGCGCTTCCTGCAACTGAAGATAGAGGCCGAGCTGGCCTTTGTGCTGGCGCGCCCGCTGTCGGGCCCCGACTGCACGCTGTTCGACGTGCTCGACGCCACCGCCTACGTGACGCCCGCGCTCGAAATTCTGGACGCGCGCATCCAGCGCGTCGACCCCGCCACGGGCCGCACGCGCAACGTGTTCGACACCATCTCCGACAACGCGGCCAATGCCGCGCTGGTGCTGGGCGGTCGGCCTTTCAAGCCCGCGTTGATCGATGCGGACATGCGGCGCATCGGCGCCATCGTGAGCCGCAACGGCGAGGTCGAAGAAACCGGCCTGGCCGCGGGCGTGCTCAACCACCCCGGTTACGGCGTGGCCTGGCTGGCCAACCGGCTGTACCGCTTCGGCGTGACGCTGCAGGCCGGGCAGGTCATTCTGGCGGGCTCGTTCATCCGGCCGATAGAGGTCGGCAAGGGCGACACGGTGGTGGCCGACTACGGCAGCTTTGGCACCGTGTCGTGCCATTTCGGATGAGCGCCATGCCTGTGCCCACCAATCACTTCAAGCGCGCGCTGGCGGCCGGCGTGCAGCAGATCGGCCTGTGGTCGACGCTGCCCGACCCGTATGTGTCGGAGATCGTGGCGGGCGCCGGCTTCGACTGGGTGCTGCTCGACACCGAGCACACGCCCACCGACGTGCCGCACATGCTGCACCAGCTGCAGGCCGTGAGCGCCGCAGTGCCGGCCGACACCGCGCGGCGCACCAGCGCCGTGGTGCGGCCCGACTGGAACGACACGGTGCTCATCAAGCGCTACCTGGACATCGGCGCGCAGAGCCTGCTGCTGCCCTTCGTGCAAAGCGCGGCGGAGGCGCAGGCCGCGGTGCGCGCCACGCGCTATGCGCCTGAAGGCGTGCGCGGCATGGGCGGGTCGGTGCGGGCATCGAACTTCGGGCGCATCGGCGACTACGTGCAGCGCGCGCAAGAAGAACTGTGCGTGCTGGTGCAGGTGGAAACGCGCGAGGCGCTCGACCACCTGGACGAGATTCTTGCGGTGGACGGCCTGGACGGCGTGTTCATCGGGCCAGCGGACCTGTCGGCCAGCCTCGGGCATCCGGGCGACCCGGGCCACCCCGAGGTCAAAAGCGCCATCGACGACGCCATTCGCTGCATCCGCGCCAGCGGCAAGGCGCCCGGCATATTGATGCTGGACGACACCAGGGCACGCGAGTGCCTGGACCTGGGCGCGCTGTTCGTGGCGGTGGCGATGGACCTGCAGATTCTGGCGCGGGGCGCCGAGGCGGCGGCTGCGCGTTTCGATGACCGGCGCGGGTCAAACCGTGTGGCGCAGAGCCCTGTCGCCTACTGATTGATCAGCCCGCGTTCAAGCGCCGCCAGCGCGCCGGCGAAGTGCCCACATGCGCAGAGAACACCCGCGTCAGATGGCTCTGGTCCGAGAAGCCGCAGGCCGCGGCAATTTCCGCGATGGGCAGCTCGGCCTGGCCCAGCAGGCGGCGCGCGGCCTCCACGCGCTGCGCCACCAGCCACGCATGCGGCGTCTGGCCGGTGGTCTGCTTGAACGACTTGCTGAAATGGCTGCGCGACAGCGCGCATTCGCGCGCCACCTCGGCCAGCGACACGTCACCGGCCAGGTGCTCGCGCAGAAAAGCCTTGGCGCGGCGCTCCTGCCACGGCGCGAGGCCGCGCGACTCTGCATTGACGTCGCACGCCACACCGCCATAGGCGTGCAGCACATGGGCCTTCAAGGCCAGCGTGAGGTGATCGACGAAGAGCGTGCTCGCGGCTTCGGGCTGCGCCAGCGCCGGCAGCATGGCGCGCCCCAGGCCCGCCACCACGGGGTCGACGGTGCCGGCCTCGCAGTGCAGCGCGCCGACGCGCGGCACGTCCATCTCGCTGGCGAATGCATCGATGGTGGCGCGCGGCATGTGGAACAGCACCACATTGAACGGGCTGCACACATAGGCCGAGGCGCACTCGCTCAGGTCGGCGATGTGGAAAGCGCCCTCCTGCTGAAGGCCCAGGCGTTGCGTGGCGCCGCCCTTGCAGATGCGGCGGCTGCCGCCGGCGTCGATTTCCACGCTGAGCAGAAACGCGTCCTCGCTCGGCAGCGGCGGCAGCACGAACAGGTGCGGCTGGTCGTAGTGCATGCGCGCAATGCCCAGCTCCGAACCCCAGCGCGAGGTGGCGACCAGCGAAGGCACGGCGTCCACGCCGTACTGCCTGGCAAGGCGTTGGCCGAAGCGGTTGTCGGGGCAGGTGGAAGGCGGCATGCGCCGGATGTTATGCCGCACGGGCCAACCTGTGATGACAACGGGGCATCGCACGGGCGACGACACGGGGCATCGCGCGGCGAAGCCACGAGGCATCGCCGCGCGATGCAGGCCGTAGAACGAAAAAGGCCGCCAAACGGCGGCCTTGATTGCGACACGAAGTACGTGAAGCCTGAGGGCGAGCCTTACTTGCCTCCTGGCACCTTGCCTTCTACGCCCTTGACGTAGAAGTTGACACCCGACAGAAACTTGTCGTCGGCCACGGCGTCCTTGGCCACCACTTCCTTGCCGTCCTGACCCAGGATCGGGCCCTTCCAGATCACGAAGCTGCCGTCCTTCAGGCCCTTCTTCACTTCCTCGACCTTGGCCTTGGCTTCGGCCGGCACGTCGTCGGCAATCGACACGAGGTCGATGGCGCCTTCCTTCACGCCCCACCACGCCTGGCCCGTGGCCCACTTGCCGTCCAGCGCTTCCTGCGTGGCCTTGATGTAGTACGGCGCCCAGTTGATGGTGGCCGATGCCAGGTGGGCCTTGGGGCCGTAGGCGGTCATGTCGGAGTCCCAGCCGAAGGCGCGCTTGCCCTTCTCTTGTGCGGTCTTCAGCACGGCCGGCGAGTCGGTGTTCTGGAACAGAACGTCGGCGCCGCCGTTGATGAGCGCGGTGGCCGCTTCGGTTTCCTTGGGCGGGCTGAACCATTCGTTCACCCACACCACCTTGGTGGTGATCTTCGGGTTGACCGACTGCGCGCCCAGCGTGAAGCTGTTGATATTGCGCAGCACTTCAGGAATGGGCACCGAGCCGACCACGCCCAGCGTGTTGCTCTTGGTCATGGCACCGGCAATCACGCCGGCCATGTACGCGCCTTCGTACGTGCGGCTGTCGTAGGTGCGCATGTTCTCGGAGGTCTTGTAGCCGGTGGCGTGCTCGAACTTCACGTCCTTGCTGTCGGCCGCGACCTTGAGCATAGGCTCCATGTAGCCGAAGGTGGTGCCGAAGATCAGCTTGTTGCCCTGGCCGACCATGTCGCGGAACACGCGCTCGGCGTCGGCGCCTTCGGGCACGCTTTCGACGAAGGTGGTCTTGATCTTGTCGCCGAATTCCTTTTCGAGCGCCTTGCGTGCGTTGTCGTGCGCAAAGGTCCAGCCGCCGTCGCCGACCGGGCCGATGTAGGCGAAAGCGATGTTCAGCGGCGCAGCGGGTGCCGGCGCTGCTGCTGCTGCTGCCGGGGCCGGTGCGGGTGCCGCGGCCGGTGCTGCCGCTTCTTCTTTCTTGCCGCAGCCGATCAGGGCCGCCGAAGCGACCGCCGTGAGGGCAGCCAGCTTGAGCAGGGAGCGCTTGTTCAGATCATTCATTGTCGAAAATCCTCAAAAAGGACGGGTTGGCGGAAAACCGAAAAACGCGATTATGAGCCGGGGTAGAACGGTTTCCCGATGGAAGCCGGCATGTTGACGCGGATGAATGCGGGGTTGCGCGAGATGAGCGCCAGCACCACGATGGGCGCGATGTACTGCAGCATGCTGAGGAACTGCGCGGGCACGTCGACACCGCTGCTCTGCAGGTGAAAACCGAGCATCGACACGCCACCGAAAAGGTACGCGCCGAGCAGCACGCGCATCGGGCGCCAGGTGGCGAAGGTGGTGAGCGCCAGCGCGATCCACCCGCGCCCGGCCACCATGCCTTCGACCCACAGCGGTGTGTACACGGTGGACAGGTAAGCCCCCGACAAGCCGCACAGCGCGCCGCCGGCAATCACGGCCATGAAGCGGATGCGGCGCACGGGGTAACCCAGCGCGTGAGCCGATTCGGGCGATTCGCCGACCGAGCGCAGCACCAGGCCGGCGCGTGTGCGGTACAAAAACCAGATGAGCCCGAAGGTGAGCAGCACCGCGAAGTACACCATGGGGTGGTGGCGGAACAGTGCGGGGCCGACGAGGGGAATGTCGCCGAGCACGGGGATGGCGTAGGACACGCTCTCAGGCAGTTTGGCCTGCACGAAGTTGATGCCGACAAAGGCGGAGAAGCCGACGCCGAACAGGCTGAGTGCGAGGCCGGTGGCGTACTGGTTGGTGTTGAGCCAGATGACGAGCACGCCGAAGAAGGCGGCGAGCAGCGCGCCGGCGGCCATGCCGGCGAGGAAGCCGAGCCAGGGGTTGCGGGTGACGACGACGGTTGCAAAGCCGGCGATGGCGGCGCACAGCATCAGGCCCTCGGCGCCCAGGTTGACGATGCCGGCTTTCTCGTTGATGAGCAGGCCGAGTGCGGCGATGGCGAGCACGGTGCCCGCGCTCAGTGTGGAACCCAGCAGGAGTGCGTAGCTTTCCATGTCAGTCTTTCGCCTGTTGAGTTGTTTGTTTTTGCTGTTGTCTTTGGTGCTGTTGTTCAGGGCTGCGTTGTTCAGGGCGCGTGCAAAGGCCGCCGGGTACTCCCCTCCGCGAATGTCCCCCGGCTTCGCCTCCTCCTTTATTTCGCTGCGGGGAGCACCCGACGCCCTTTGCACCGGGGCACGCTCGTGGTGATCCCGCGATCAACGACCGCTCCGAATAACGCACACGCCGATGGGGTGCCTTGCGCAGCGAAATAAAGGAGGAGGCCGCAGGCCGGGGGACATTCGCGGAGCAAGGTACCCCGTCGGCGTGGGCGCGCCCTGAACAACGGCGAAGAAACAGACAAGCATTCATCTCAGCGAGCCCCCTCAGTAGAGCTAGCGACAGGCGCAGTAAGCGGCGTGCTGGCCTGCAAAGAGGTAGTCGTCATGCCGGCCGCGGCAGCCTTGGCAGCCGCCTTGCGCCGGATGCGGTAGGCAATGAGGGTGTCGCAGGCCAGCAGGGTGAACAGCAGCAAACCCTGGAACACACCGGTGAGCGACTTGGGCAGACCCAAACGCGACTGCGCAAGCTCACCACCGATGTAGAACATGCTCATCAGGATGGCCGAGAAAATCATGCCCACCGGATGCAGACGGCCGACGAACGCCACGATGATGGCCGCGAAACCATAGCCCGCCGGCACATACGGCGTGAGCTGGCCCAATGGGCCCGCCACTTCCAGCGCACCGGCCAGGCCGGCCGCGCCGCCCGATGTCAACAACGCGATCCACACCGCACGCCGTGCCGAGAACCCCGCATAGCGCGACGCCGCCGGCGCCAGCCCGCCCACCTGCTGCGCAAAGCCCGCGCGCGTGCGGAACAAGAACACCCACAACGCCCCCGCGCCCACCAACGCAATGACCAGCCCGATGGTCACCCGCGAGCCCTTGAACAGGCGCGGTATCTGCGTGACCGCCTCGAAGGTCTTGGACTGCGGAAAGTTGTAGCCGTTCGGGTCTTTCCACGGGCCGTAGACCATGTAGCCCAGCAACAGCGTGGCCACGTAGACCAGCATCAAGCTCACCAGAATTTCGTTGGCATTGCACTTGTCGCGCAGGAACGCCACGATGCCTGCCCACAGCATGCCGCCCAGCATGCCCGCCACCAGAATGGCCACCACGATCCACTGGCCCGTGTTCTTGTCGGCCAGCAACGCAACACCGCCGGCCGCAATGGCACCGAACACAAACTGCCCCTCGGCGCCGATGTTCCACACGTTCGAGCGAAAGCACACCGCCAGGCCCAACGCAATGATCAGCAAGGGCGTGGCCTTGACCATCAGCTCGCCAATGGCGTAGCCGTTCTTGATGGGCTCGTAGAAGAACACCAGCAGGCCCTTCACCGGGTCCTTGCCCAGCGCGGCGAACAGCGCCACGCCAATCAGCACGGTGATCAGCAACGCCAGAATCGGCGAGGCATAGCTCCAGAAGCGCGAAAGCTCCGGGCGGGGTTCAAGCTTGAACATGGGCAGCCTCCGAATGGGTGTGGCCTTGCCACAGGCCGCTCATCCACTCGCCGACCTGCGGCAGCGTGGCCACGGCGCGGTCGATGGAGGGCGACAACCGGCCCTTGGCAATCACGTGCAGCCGGTCGCAAATGTTGAACAGCTCGTCGACCTCTTCGCTGATCACCAGCACGGCGCAGCCGGCGTCGCGCAGCGCCAGTATCTCGGCGTGAATCAGCGCGGCGGCGCCCACGTCCACACCCCAGGTGGGTTGCGAAACGATGAAGAGCTTGGGGTTGGCGTCGATCTCTCGACCGACGATGAATTTCTGCAGGTTGCCGCCCGACAGCGAACGCGCCGCCGCCCGCGGGCCACCGGCCTTGACCTTGAAGCGCTCGATGATGCCCTGCGCCTGGCGCTCCAGCGCGCCGGTGCGGATCCACCCGCCGCGGCCCACCGCCTCGCTGCGCGTGAGCAGCAGGTTGTGCGCCAGGCCCAGCGTGGGCACGGCGCCACGGCCCAGCCGCTCCTCGGGCACGAAGTGCAGGCCCAGTGCGCGCCGCGAGCGCGGGCGCAGCCGGCCGGCCGGCTTGTCGAACACCCGCACCATGGCCGCGTCGGCACGCACGTCCTCGCCCGACAGCGTGTACAGCAGCTCGCGCTGGCCGTTGCCAGACACCCCCGCGATGCCGACCACCTCGCCCGCGCGCACGTCGAACGAAATGGCGTCCAGGTCCACGCCAAACTGGTCTTCGCGCGCCAGCGTCAGCCCCTGCACGCGCAGCGCCACGGCGCCCGCATGCACCGGGCGGTGCTGCAGCGGCGGCGGCTCGCTGCCGATCATCAGGCGCGACAGCGACTGCGTGCTTTCGTTCTGCGGGTTGCACACGCCCGTGACCTTGCCGCCGCGCAGCACGGTGCAGGCGCTGCACAGCTCCTGAATCTCATGCAGCTTGTGGCTGATGTACAGAATGCTGCAGCCCTCGGACGACAGCTTCTTCAACACCGTGAACAGCTTGATGACCGCCTGCGGCGTAAGCACCGAGGTGGGCTCGTCAAGGATCAAGAGCTTGGGGTTGGTCAGCAGCGCGCGAATGATTTCAACGCGCTGCATCTCGCCCACCGACAGCGTGTGCACCGGGCGCGCGGGGTCGATGTCCAGGCCGTACTCGCTGGCCTTGGCGGTGATGCTGCGCGCCACTTCGGCCAGCTGCAGAGCTTTGTCCAGGCCCAGCCACACGTTCTCGGCCACGGTGAGGGTGTCGAACAGGCTGAAGTGCTGAAACACCATGCTGATGCCCAGCGCCCTGGCCTGCTGCGGGTTGCGCAGGTTGACGACCTGGCCGTCGAAGGTGACGCTGCCTTCGTCGGGCTTGACCGAGCCGTAGATGATCTTCATCAGGGTCGATTTGCCGGCGCCGTTCTCGCCGAGCACGGCGTGAATTTCGCCGGGTGCCACGGCCAGGGAAATGTCGCTGTTGGCCACCACCGCGGGATACCGCTTGGTGATGTGCGCGAGCTGGAGTCTGGGGGTTGTCATGCCGGGGTTTTCAGTGAGTGTCTCGTTCAACATCGACAGGCGGTGTACAGCTATAAGTTTAATAGCGACACCGCCCCCGGCCGGAGTGCCTCAGCCCCCGGTCATGCCCGTCTTGACATCAGGTCAATGGGCGCCGACATAGGCAAACTTGAAGAGGAACACGGCCGCGATGATCCACACCGACACATGCACTTCCCGTGCCCGGCCGGTGAACAGCTTCAAGATGGCGTACGAGATGAAGCCGAAGGCCAGGCCGGTGGCAATCGAGTAGGTGAAGGGCATGGCCAGCGCGGTGAGCGCGGCCGGAATCACCTCGGTGGTGTCGTCCCAGTTCAGCTCGGTCAGGTCGCGCAGCATCAGGCAGCCGACGAAGAACAGCGCGGGCGCGGTGGCGTAGGCCGGCACCGAGGCCGCGAGCGGCGAAATCATCAGGCAGGCCAGAAACAGCACGGCCACCACCACGGCCGTGAGCCCGGTGCGCCCGCCCGCCTGCACGCCCGCCGCGCTTTCCACGTAGGCCGTGGTGCTCGAGGTGCCGAGCAGCGAGCCCGCGAAGATGGCGCCGCTGTCGGCCAGGAGCGCCTTGTTCATGCGCTCCATCTTGCCGGGCACCAGCAGGCCGGCGCGCTTGGCCACGCCCATCAGCGTGCCGGTGGCGTCGAACATTTCGACCAGAAAGAACACCAGCACCACGTTCAGAATGCCGCCCTTCAGCGCGCCCATCACGTCCAGCTGCATGAAGGTGGGCGCCACCGACGGCGGCGCCGCGAACACGCCCTCGAACTTGTTGCCGCCCACGAAGAACGAGGCCACGGTCACCGCCAGAATGCCGATGAGGATGGCGCCGCGCACCTTCAGGCGGTCGAGGATCGCGATCAGAAAGAAGCCGATGGTTGCCAGAATGACCGGGGCCGAATGCACGTCGCCCAGCGTCACGAAGGTGGCCGGCGATGCCGCCACCACGCCCGCGCTTTTCAGCGCCACCAGCGCCAGGAACATGCCGATGCCCACCGTGATCGCTGTTCGCAGCGAATGCGGTATGCCGTCGATGATCAGCTTGCGCAGCCCCGTGACCGTGACCACCAGAAACAGGCAGCCCGAGATGAACACCGCGCCCAGCGCCACCTGCCACGTGTAGCCCATGCCCAGCACCACCACGTAGGAGAAGTAGGCGTTCAGCCCCATGCCCGGCGCCATGGCGATCGGGTAGTTGGCGTACAGGCCCATGATCAATGTGCCGAACGCCGCGATGACGCAGGTGGCCACGAACACCGCGCCCTTGGGCATGCCCGCGTCGCCCAGGATGCTGGGGTTCACGAAGATGATGTAGGCCATGGTGAGGAAGGTGGTGAGCCCCGCCACCAGTTCGATGCGCACCGTGGTGTTGTGCTCGCTGAGCTTGAACACCCGCTCCAGCAGGCCCGCGCCGCTTGAATTGCCCTCAGCCGCACGCGGACGTGCGGACTCTGCATGCCCCGGCTTGCGGGGCTCGGCGCCTTTGGGCGCCTGTTCCAACGTACTCATTTCGCTTGTCTCCAGCTGTTGTAGTGGCGGTTGCTTCATCGTTGCCCCGCTCACGACGCCGGCGCGAGCGGGACCCTTGAGGGATCGGAGGTTTCAGGCGCGGTGGGCGGGCGCGACGAGGCACCGGCGGGTATCGCGGAAACCGTGGGGCGCAGCGACGACGCCACGTTCTTGATGCATTCGCGCAGCCAGCGCGC
The DNA here is from genome assembly GCF_046156345.1 of Variovorax sp. H27-G14. Classification (NCBI taxonomy): domain Bacteria; kingdom Pseudomonadati; phylum Pseudomonadota; class Betaproteobacteria; order Burkholderiales; family Comamonadaceae; genus Variovorax; species Variovorax sp. H27-G14. The sequence continues at coordinate 132,423 of NZ_JAYLVN010000011.1, read as the reverse complement.
CGAGCTCGACGAATGCGTGCGTTCGTGCCAGAGCTGGTAGTACATGAGCCGGGGCAGCGCCACCGGGCAGTCGAGAATTTTCAGCGGCAGCCGCGCGGCAAAGCGCTCGCAGTACTGGCGCCCGGTGGTCAGCACCAGCAGGCTTGAGGCCACCATGTCGGGTATGAGGCTGAAGTGCGCGCAGCGCGCGGTGATGTTGCGCTGCCGGCCCAGCTCGTCGAGCATCTGGTCGATGATGCCGCGCCCGCCCGGGTGCATGGGCGTGGGCGCGATGTGCTCGGCCGCCAGCCAGGTTTCCAGGTCCCAGCCGCGGCGCACCGCCGGATGGTCCTGGTTGACCAGCGACACCACCTCGTCGCCGAACAGGCGCGCCATGTGCAGGTCTTCCGGCGGCTTGAGCCAGTTGCCGATGACCAGGTCGACCTGCCCCAGCGCCAGGTGGCCGTGGTAGTCCGAGTCGGGCGAGAGCGCGTGAATCTCGATCTGGCACAGCGGTGCATCGCGCTTGACCTGCGCCACCAGCATGGGCAGGAACAGCGGGTCCATGTAGTCGCTGGCGGCAATGCGAAAGGTGGTGGCCGCCGACTGCGGGTCGAAGCCGCGTGCGTCGGAGAACAGCATTTCGGCCGCGCGAAGAATGCTCGCGGCCGGCTCGATCATGCGCAGCCCCGCGTCGGTGGGCACCATGCCCGAGCCCGAGCGCACCAGCAGCGGATCGCCCGACAACTCGCGCAGGCGTTTCAGCGCGGCCGACACGGCCGGCTGGTACATGCCCAGGCGAATGGCGGCGCGCGAAACGCTGCGGTCGGTCAGCACGGTGTGCAGCACCCGTATGAGATGCAGGTCGATCTTGTCGAAAAGCGCTTGGTCTCTCATGGCTGTTCACACCTTTCTTGTCTGTGCGAACAGTTATACAGCGCAGCATTTGGCGAACCGGGGGGTGAAAGTGAAGCTCGGACCGTGCGAGCACGGCCCGCTGTCATTCGACCGATGCAGCCTGCACCATCGTGATGGCGCGAAGAATCGACTCGCTCGTGGCCGGCGCCTTCAGCGGCGGATCGACCCGGTGGCCCCCGGCCGCCGACACCGCATCGCGGATCGCGAAGAACACCGAGAACGGCAGCAGCAGCGGCGGCTCGCCCACGGCCTTGCTGCGGTGGATGGAGTCTTCGAAGTTCTGGCCTTCGAACAGGCGCACGTTGAACACGGGCGGGCAGTCGTTGGCGGTCGGAATCTTGTAGGTGCTGGGGGCGTGCGTGGTGAGCTTGCCACTTTGCGGATGCCACACCAGTTCTTCGGTGGTGAGCCAGCCCATGCCCTGGATGAAGGCGCCCTCGACCTGGCCGATGTCCACGGCCGGGTTCAGCGACTTGCCCGCGTCGTGCAGGATGTCGGCGCGCAGCAGCTTCCATTCGCCGGTGAGCGTGTCGACGATCACCTCGCTCACTGCCGCGCCGTAGGCGTAGTAGTAGAACGGGCGGCCCTGCATCTTGTCCTTGTCCCAGCTCAGGCCGGGCGTGGCATAGAAGCCGTCGGACCACAGCTGTTTGCGGTCCAGATACGCCTCGCCCACCACGGTGCTGAAGGCCAGCGTGCGGCCGTTCACCTCGACCTTGTCGTTGGCAAAGCGCACGTCGCCGGGCTTGCCGCCGTGGCGCTCGGCCGCGCAGTCGGCCAGGCGCTCGCGGATCTGGCGGGCCGCATCTTGCGCGGCCTTGCCGTTCAGGTCGGCGCCGGTCGATGCGGCCGTGGCCGAGGTGTTGGCCACCTTGGTGGTGTCGGTGGCGGTGACTCGCACGCGCTCGAAGCTCACGCCCAGCTCGTGCGCCACCACCTGTGCCACCTTGGTGTTCAGGCCCTGGCCCATCTCGGTGCCGCCGTGGTTCACAAGAATGGAGCCGTCGGTGTACACGTGGACCAAGGCACCGGCCTGGTTGAAGTGCTTCACGTTGAACGAAATGCCGAACTTCAACGGCGCCAGCGCCAGGCCGCGCTTGAGCACCGTGCTCTTCTGGTTGAAGGCCGCGATGTCTTCGCGCCGCGCGCGGTAGTCGCTGGTGCTTTCCAGCTCGGCCACCAGCTCATGAACGATGTTGTCGGTCACGGTCTGGCGGTAGGGCGTGACGTTGTTTTCTGCCTTGCCATAGAAGTTGACGCGCCGCACGTCGAGCGGGTCGCGCTTCAGCTCACGCGCCACCGAGTCGAGGATGTTCTCGATTGCAATCGCGCCCTGCGGGCCACCAAAGCCGCGAAAGGCCGTGTTGCTCTGCGTGTTGGTCTTGCCCGAGAAGCCGTGCATGGCCACGTTGGGCAGCCAGTAGGCGTTGTCGAAGTGGCACAGCGCGCGGGTCATCACCGGGCCTGACAGGTCGGCCGAATGGCCGGCGCGCGACACCATGGTGATCTCCGCGCCCAGAATGCGGCCTTCGTCGTCGTAGCCCACTTCGTATTCGTACCAGAAGCAGTGGCGCCGCCCGGTGATCATGAAGTCGTCGTCGCGGTCCAGCCGCAGCTTCACCGGGCGCTGCAGCTGGCGCGCGGCCACGGCCGCCACGCAGGCGAAGATGGCCGACTGCGACTCCTTGCCGCCAAAGCCGCCACCCATGCGACGGCATTCCACATGCACCTCGTTCGACTGCAGGTGCATGGCATGCGCCACCAGGTGCTGCATTTCGCTCGGGTGCTGCGTGGAGCAGTGAATGTGCAGCGTGCCGCCTTCCTTGGGAATGGCGTAGCTGATCTGGCCTTCCAGGTAGAACTGCTCCTGCCCGCCCACGTCCAGCGTGGCCTTGTGGCGATGCGGTGCCTGGGCGATGGCGGCGCGCACGGCCGCCTCGTCGCCCTGGTTGGCAGCCCCGCCGCTGCGCACGATGTGCATGGGCGGCACCACGTACTGGCCGCGCGCATGCGCGTCCTGCGGGGTGATGACGGGCGGCTGCGCCTCGATGGTCATCGCGTCTTTCGCCTTGGCGGCGGCGCGGCGCGCGGCGTCGCGTGTTTCGGCGATCACCGCGAACACCGGCTGGCCAAGGTAGCGAATGTCGCCACCGTCGTTCACCGGCAGCAGGATGGGGTCGTCGTGAATGATCGAGCCGCAGTCGTTGGTGCCCGGAATGTCGTCGGCCGTCAGCACCGCCACCACGCCCGGCATGGCGCGAATGGCGTCCAGCGACAGCGCCGTGACACGGCCGTTGGCCACCGGCGACAGGCCCAGCGCGCAGTGCAGCGTGCCGGCCAGCTCCGGAATGTCGTCGATGTAGGTGGCCTCGCCGGCCACGTGCAGGTGCGCCGACTCGTGCGGGCGGCTGATGCCCACGCGCATGCCGCGCTCGTGCGCCAGCGCCTCGGCGCCCACGTCGATGCGCGCGGCGGCGTTGGCAAGGTAGTCGGCAAAGGCCTCGGCGGGCTGCAGCAGGCGGGCGTCGATGGGTTTGTTCATGGTCAGACTCCTGCGGCGGTGGTCGGGGTGGCCGAGGTGGCAGATGTGACGTGAGGCATCACGCTCCAGACGCTGGTTTCTTCGAGCGACAGGGCGTCGTTGGCGCGGGTTTCGAGCCACAGGCGCTGAATGAGGTTCTGCGCCACCTGCAGCCGGTAGTCGGCCGATGCGCGCATGTCCGACAGCGGCTTGAAGTCTTGCGCCAGCGCCAGCTTGGCGGTGGCCACGCTGGCCTGCGTCCAGGGCTTGCCCACAATGGCCGCCTCTGCACCGGCGGCGCGCTTCACGGTGGCGGCCATGCCGCCGAAGGCCAGGCGCACGGCCTTCACCGTGTCGCCGCCGTCCTCGAATTCAATGGCAAAGCCCGCGCACAGCGCGGAGATGTCGCAGTCGAAGCGCTTGCTGATCTTGTAGGCACGCACATGGCGGCGCATGGCGGCATGCGGCACCGCCAGCCCCTGCACGAACTCGCCGGGCTGCAGCTGGTTCTTCATGTAGTCGACATAGAAGTCGGGCAAGGGCATGCGGCGCACCACGGTGCCGCGGCGCAGCTCGATCTGCGCGTCCAGCGACATCAGCACCGGCGGCGAGTCGCCGATGGGCGAGCCGTTGGCCACGTTGCCGCCCATGGTGCCGGCGTGGCGAATGGGCGGCGAGGCAAAGCGCAGCCACACGTCGGCCAGGCTGGGCACGCGCGAAACCAGCGCCGAGAAAGCCGATTCGAGCGAGGCGCCGGCGCCGATGTAGAGCTCGTCGCCCGCATCGGTGGCGCGGTCTTCGATGGTCTTCATCTCGGCCACGTCGCCCACGTAGATGATGTCGCCGAGGTCGCGAAACTGCTTGTTGACCCACAGGCCGACGTCGGTGGAGCCGGCCAGCAGCTGGGCACGCGGTTTCTGCTCGCGCAGGGCGGCGAGCTGGGCCAGGGTCTTGGGGGCGTGGAAATGGTCGATGCGCGCGCCGAGCGGGGCGGCGTAGTCGAGCCCGTCGTTCTGCAGCGCGGTGAGGGCGGCAACCACCGGCGTGGTGTCCAGCCGCACCGCGGGCAGGTCGAACATGCGCTGGCCGGCGTCGAGGATGGGGCGGTAGCCGGTGCAGCGGCACAGGTTGCCCGACAGGTCGTCGGCCAGTTGCTGGCGGGTGGGCTGGGTGCCTTCGGCCTGGTGGTGCTCGTAGGCGGACCACAGCGACATCACGAAGCCGGGGGTGCAAAAGCCGCACTGGGAGCCGTGGCAGTCGACCATGGCCTGCTGCACGGGGTGCAGCGTGTGGACGGTGTGCGGTTTCTTTTCAGCGGTCTTTTCGACCTTGCACTGGCCCTTCAGGTCTTCCACCGTGAACAGCGCCTTGCCGTGCAGCGTGGGCAGAAACTGGATGCAGGCGTTCACGGTCTGCAGGCTCAGCCCGCCGACGGTGCCCGGCGCGGCCGGGTCGGTGGCCAGCTCGCCGATGACCACGGTGCAGGCGCCGCAGTCGCCTTCGTTGCAGCCTTCCTTGGTGCCGGTGCAGCGGGCGTCTTCGCGCAGCCAGTCGAGCACCGAACGGGTCGGGTGAACGCCGGTGACGTCGACGATCTTTCCGCGATGGAAAAAGCGGATCGGTTGAATCGGGCTGCTGTGGCTGCTGTCGGTGCTCATGCTTTTTTGGGGCTCGTGGGGGACCTGTTGTCGGTCAGTCATGGACGTTAGCGGCTTGTGTGGCGTCGTGCATACGGGGTCGCCCATAACGCGTATGTGGGGGTCGGTATGCCACGTCCGGGGAAACCCTTGCGAAGGCGCTGCAATTCCCGGGCCACGCCGACAGAGACCGGGATTACCCCTGCGCGATCGCCACCCAGGCGGACGCGACCAGCGTGGCGCCCGCCGCGGCAAGCAAGCCGCCCACCAGCCATTTCAGCGTGCGCGGTTGCAGCTTGTTCGGCAGGCGGTGGTGCAGCCGCGTGACCGCGTAGACGACCGGCATCGCGCAGCCGGCCAGCAGCGCCGAATAGCCGGAGAAATGCCCCGTCGGCACCACGATCACCAGCCGCACGAGCGAGTTGAAGGCGAACATCAGCAGCAGCGCGCGGCGCACCAGCTCGCGGTCCAGCGGCTGGCGGTACATGTGAAAGACGATGGGCGGCCCCGAGCTGGAGAACAACCCGCCCAGCACACCCGACAGCCCACCGATGACGGCAAAGCTCCTGGCGCTGGACACCTTGGCCAGCGGCCGGCCCTGGCGCACCAGCAGCACGGCGCAGCCCAGTATCGACACGCCCAGAAGCCCGCGCAACCAGTCGACCGCGCCGCCACTGAGCCAGGTGAGCAGCAACAGCCCGACGATGACGCCCACCGTGCTGCCATTGAGCGCCGGCTTCATCAACTGCCAGGGCACCACGCCGGGCCGGGCGCGAAAGTACGTCCATGCGTTGACCAGGCTGAGCACCGTGGCGGCATTGGCCGTGTCGCTCACGCTGGCGATGTGGAACACCGACACCAACCCGAGCAGGATGAGACTGAAGGCAAAACCGGTCAGGTTTTGCGCGTAGGTGGCCAGCGCGACGCAGGCCATGAAGACCAGCACGGGGCCGGCCTGGGAAAAAATCTCTGGCACCGGGAACGCAGTCAGAAAGCAGGAGAAAGCGCGGAAAGGCGGCGCAATGCGGGAAAGAAGCGGTGCGGAACGAACATTCGAAGAGACATCAAAACAACGGAAACGCGCGGGGCGGGGGCGGCCCCAAGAATACAGGGCATGGAGCGCGTACCGCACGCGCCCTCAGCGCACCAGGTCCCACCCCATCATCAGCGCCGCAAAGCCCATCAGCGCGGTGCCGCCCCAGCCGAGCCAGCGGGTGCGCCGCCCGGAGGTGAACACGCCCATCACCTTCTCGCGGGTGACCAGAATCATCATGGCCGCCATGATCGGCACGGCCACCACGCCGTTGATGACGGCGCTCCAGTACAGCGCCTTCATGGGGTCGATGGGAGTGAAGTCGAGCGCGGTGCCCACCAGCGTGGCCACGGCGATGATTCCGTAGAACTCCTTGGCCTCGCGCCAATGCCGCTCCAGCCCTTCTTCCCAGCCGAAGGCCTCGGCCACCGCATAGGCCGCCGAAGACGCCAGCACCGGCACCGCCAGCAGCCCGGTGGCGATGATGCCGCCGGCAAACAGCCAGAAGGCGAAGTCGCCGGCCAGCGGGCGCAGCGCCTCGGCGGCCTGGGCGGCGGAGGTGACGTCGTGCACGCCGGCCGAAAACAGCACCGACGCCCCCACCACCATCACGAAGAACGCGATGAGGTTGGAAAACGTCATGCCCACCCAGGTGTCCAGCCGCACGCGCTTCAGGTCGTGGCGCACCTGCTTGTCGGTGCCGCGCTGGCCGCCCTTCAGGCGCAGCTCTTCCACCTCTTGCGATGCTTGCCAGAAGAACAGGTAGGGCGAAATGGTGGTGCCCAGCAGGGCCACGATCATCATCCAGTAGTCGCCGCTCCACTGCAGCTTGGGCACCACCAGGTCGTGCAGCACCGTGCCCCACTGCACCTGCACCACGAACACCGCCGCCACGTAGGCGAACAGCGTGAGGGTGAGCCACTTCAGGATGTGGGCCAGCTTGCGGTACGGCACAAACACCTGCAGCAGCACCGTGAGCACGCCGAACACCAGCGAATGAAAATGCGCCCCGCCGCCCACCACCAGCTGCAGCGCCTCGCCCATGGCGGCAATGTCGGCCGCAATGTTGATCGTGTTGGCCACCACCAGCAGCGCCACCAGCACGATCAGAAAGCTGCGCGGCATGTGCTCGCGCAGGTTGGCCGCCACGCCCTTGCCCGTGACCCGGCCGATGCGCGCGGACACCAGCTGAATGGCGACCATGAAGGGCAGCGACAGAAACACCGTCCACAGCAGGCCGGTGCCGAACTGCGCGCCGGCCTGGGTGTAGGTGGCAATGCCAGAAGGGTCGTCGTCGGCCGCGCCCGTGACGACGCCCGGGCCCACGTGGCGCAAGAAGGAGGGAATGCGTTTTTTCATGTCTGTTCCGATGGTTGCACGCCAAGGCTGACCTGTACATGAACCGCGCGCCGGTTCATGCCTTGGCCTTGTCCGAAAACAACGCGGTGATGACCTGGCGCAGCCAGCGGTTGCCCGGGTCGGCCTCGAAGCGCTTGCTCCAATGCAGCGACACGGTGAAGTCGCGCAACGGAAACGGCGGCTCCACGATGGCGTAGCCGCCCTCCTCGGCAAAGCCGCGCGCAATGTTGCGCGGCATCACCACGGCCAGGTCGGTGGCGCGCACGATGGCCGGCAGCACCATGAAGTGCTCGGTGGTCAGGCGCAGCCGGTCTTCCAGGTTCAGCAGCTGCAGGATGCGCAGGGTGTCGGCGTGGGTGCGCACGGCCACGTAGTCGAGCTCTTGCAGCGCCTCCAGCAGCGCCTGCCCGCTGCGCCGGCGCTTCACGAACGGGTGGTCCTTGCGCAGCAGCACGATGTAGCGGTCGCGCAGCAGCTGGGTGCGCTGGGTGTCCTTCACGCGGGGCAAAAAACCGAAGGCGAAGTCGACCCGCCCGCTGTCCAGCGCGGTGGCGATGTCGCCCACGGCCAGCGGCATGGTCTCCACCCGCACGCCCGGCGCCAGCTCGCGCAGCCGCGCCATCAGCGCCGGCAGAAAGCGCCCTTCGCCGATGTCGCTCATGTGAATGCGAAACAGCTTGCGCGAGGCAGCCGGCTCGAAGCGCTCCGGCTCGCTCAGCGCCTGCTGCAGCGTGGCCAGCGCCGACTGCACCGGCACCGCCAGGCGCTCCGCGCGCGGCGTGGGCGCCACGCCGCCGGGGCTGCGCGTGAACAGCGCGTCGCCCAGCAGCAGGCGCAGCCGCGTGAGGCCGTGGCTGGCCGCCGGCTGGGTGAGGCCCAGGGCCTCCGCCGCGCGGCTCACGTTGCGGGTGCGAAACACCGCATCGAACAGCCGCAGCAGGTTGAGGTCGACCGCATCGATATGCACAGGGTTCATATTGGATAGCCGGATTATTTTATTGAAGTATGGCGCAGGCATGACCACACTCACCCGTCCTTCCCCGCTCCCCCCGAGCCACAACAACAACGAGACACGATGGAAGTTTCATTCAGCAAGGAAGTGGAAATGCTGCGCCTGGGCGCCGGCGACACCTTCCACGGCGAGGGCATCCTCGCCATCACCAAGGGCCTGCTGCAGTCGGGCGTGGCCTACGTGGGCGGCTACCAGGGCGCGCCGGTGTCGCACCTGCTGGACGTGATGGTCCAGGGCAAGGCCTACATGGACGAGCTGGGCGTGCACGTGGAGGCCTGCTCCAACGAGGCCTCGGCCGCGGCGATGCTGGGCGCGTCCATTCACTACCCGCTGCGCGGCGCCGTCACGTGGAAGTCCATCGTCGGCACCAACGTGGCGGCGGACGCGCTGTCGAACCTGTCCTCCCCCGGCGTCACCGGCGGCGTGCTGGTGGTGGTGGGGGAGGACTACGGCGAAGGCGCCAGCGTGATCCAGGAGCGCACGCATGCGTATGCGCTCAAGTCGAGCATGTGCCTGCTCGACCCGCGGCCCGACCTGGGCGTGATGGTGCGCATGGTGGAAGAAGGGTTTCGCCTGTCGGAGACCTCGAACATGCCCTGCCTGATGGAGCTGCGCATTCGCACCTGCCACGTGCGCGGCAGCTTCGAATGCAAGGACAACATTGCGCCAGCCGTGTCCACGCTGTCGCCCATGAGCGAGCCCGCGCGCTTCGACTACATGCGCCTGGCGCACCCGCCCGTCACCTTCCGGCACGAGAAGCTCAAGGGCGACGAGCGCATTCCGGCGGCGCGCCGCTACATCGTCGAACAGGGCCTGAACGAACTGATGCCCGGCGCGCGCCATGCCGACCTGGGCATCGTGGTGCAGGGCGGCCTGTACAACGCGCTGATTCGCAGCATGCAGCAGCAGGGCCTGGCAGACGCCTTTGGCGCGACCGACATTCCCCTGCTGGTGCTCAACGTGACCTACCCGCTGGTGCCCGAGCAGGTGGCCGACTTCTGCGTGGGCAAGCGCGCCGTGCTGGTGGTGGAAGAAGGCCAGCCCGAATACATCGAACAAGACATTGCCACGCTGCTGCGTCGGCGCGACATTCAAACCCCGCTGCACGGCAAGGACCTGCTGCCCGCGGCGGGCGAGTACGGCGTGGAGGTGCTCTCCGGCGGCATCGGCGCCTTTGCCGCGAAATACATTGCGCCCAACGATGCGTCTTCTTCCGCGCGGGCCTGGCTGGCCGGCAACCGCGAACGCCGCGAGGCCGTGGCCCGCCAGCTGAGCGCGCCGCTGCCCAACCGGCCGCCGAGCTTTTGCATCGGCTGCCCGGAGCGGCCGGTGTTCTCCGCGCTGAAGCTCGCGCAGCAGGAAACCGGGCCGGTGCACATTGCGGCCGACATCGGCTGCCATGCCTTCGGTACCTTCGAGCCGTTTTCCATGGGCCATTCGATCCTGGGCTATGGCATGAGCCTGGCGAGCCGCGCGGGCGTCGCGCCCATGATGAACCGGCGCACGCTGTCGATCATGGGCGACGGCGGCTTCTGGCACAACGGCCTGCTCACCGGTGTGCAGAGCGCGCTGTTCAACAACGACGACGCGGTGCTGCTGATCTTCAAGAACGGCTACACCGCGGCCACCGGCACGCAGGACATCATCTCCACGCCCGAGGACGAGCTGAAGGAACGCGCCGTCGACAAACGGGACAGCCTGGTCGACAAGAACCAGACCATCGAGGCCACGCTGAAAGGCCTGGGCGTGCAATGGATGCGCACCGTGACCACCTACGACGTGGAGCGCATGCGCAAGACGCTGACCGAGGCGCTCACCAGCGACTTCAACGGCCTGAAGGTGGTGATTGCCGAAGGCGAATGCCAGCTGGAGCGCCAGCGCCGCATCAAGCCCTGGCTTGCCGGACTGCTCAAAAGGGGTGAGCGCGTGGTGCGCGTGAAGTACGGCGTGGACGAAGACGTGTGCAATGGCGACCACGCCTGCATTCGCCTGTCGGGCTGCCCCACGCTCACGCTCAAGGACAACCCCGATCCGCTGAAGGTGGACCCGGTGGCCACCGTCATCGACGGCTGTGTGGGCTGCGGCCTGTGCGGCGCCAACGCGCACGCGGCCACGCTGTGCCCGAGCTTCTACCGGGCCGAGGTGGTGCAGAACCCGAAATGGCACGAACGTTTGCTGCACGGGCTGCGCGGCGCGGTGGTGCGCGCGCTGCAACCGGCATGAGGGGCGAAGGCATGGAACACAACCGTCCCCTCACCCTGCTCATCTGCGCCCTTGGCGGCGAAGGCGGCGGCGTGCTCACCGAATGGCTGGTCGACATTGCGCGGCATGCCGGCTACGCGGCGCAGAGCACGTCGATTCCCGGTGTGGCGCAGCGCACCGGCGCCACCACCTATTACCTCGAAGTGTTTCCCGTGCCGCTCGCACAACTGGGCGGCAGGCGGCCCGTGTTCAGCCTGAGCCCGGTGCCGGGCGCGCTCGACGCGATCGTGTCGTCGGAGCTGCTGGAGACCGCGCGGCAGGTCGGCAACGGCATGAGCGCGCCACTGCGCACGCTGGTCATCAGCTCGTCGGCGCGCATCCTCACGACCGCGGAGCGCATGGAGCCCGGCGACGGCCGCGCCGACGCGCAGCGCCTGGTCGACGTGGTGAAGGCCTTCAGCCGCGAGCACCATGTGTTCGACATGAACGCGATTGCGCGCGACGCCGGCACGGTGGTCAGCGCGGTGATGCTCGGCGCCATCGCGGGCAGCGGGCTGTTTCCGTTTCCGCGGGAAGCGTATGAACACGTGGTGCGCGGCGGCGACACCAGCGCGCCCGAGAAGCTGAGCAAGATGGCCGCGGCCAGCCTGCGCGGCTTTGCGGCGGCCTTCGACGCGGTGAGCGCGCCGCGTGCGCAGGCCGCCTTCGTCAGCAGCGTGCTGGCGGGCGACACCAACGACGCACCGCCCCCCGCCAGCGCCCTGCCCGCCGAACTGGCGCGGCGCTTTCCGCCCGCCGTGCACGACATGCTCACGCTCGGCCATGCGCGCGTGCTCGACTACCAGGACGGCGCCTACGCCGCGCTGTACGCCGATCGCCTGGGCCGCGTGCTCGACGCCGAACGTGCCGCCGACCCGGCCGGCGCACAGGGCTTTGCCATTACCCGCGAGGCCGCGCGCTGGCTGGCGCTGTGGATGGCCTTCGACGACATCGTGCGCGTGGCCGCGCTCAAGGGCCGCGCCAGCCGCGCCCAGCGCGTGCGGCAAGAGGTGCGCGCGGGCGACGAAGACATCGTGAAGGTCTACGACCACTTCAAGCCCGGCGCCGCCGAATTCGCGGCGCTGCTGCCGCCTTCGCTCGCGCGCCGCGTCACCACCTGGGACCGCGCCCGCCAGGCGCGCGGCCTTGCGCCCTGGGCGCTGCCGCTGAAGGTAGGCAGCCATTCGGTGATGGGCATGGCGTCGCTTCGGCTGCTGGCGTCGCTGCGCTGGCTGCGCAGGCGCGGCAGCCGCTTTGCCGAGGAGCAAGCGCTGATCGAACGCTGGCTCGCGGCCGTGGAAGCCGGCGCGCGCGAGGCCTGGGCACTGGGGCATGAAGTGGCGCTGTGCGGGCGGCTCATCAAGGGCTACGGCAGCACCAATGAGCGCGGAAAGGAGAACCTGCTGCACGTGACCGGCCACCTTGCGGCGCAAGCCGGCGTGCCAGCGGACGAACGCGCGCAGGCCGTGGCCGCCGCGCGCACCGCCGCACTGGCCGACGATGCCGGCCGCGCGCTGGACGCCGCGCTGGTCGCGCACGGCGCACCCGCCCGCCCCGTCAAGGCCCAGCCCATCCGCTGGATGAAGCGCAAGCCCACCGGCGGCGCCTGACCCACGACCCACGCGCTGCCGCCATGCCCGCACTGCTCAACGTCGAGGACTACCGCCGCCGCGCGCGGCGCGTGCTGCCCCGCCTGGTGTTCGACTATGTCGACGGCGGCGCCGAAGACGAGCGCTGCCTGCGGCGCAACCGCGATGCGCTGGAGGCCTTGCCGCTGATTCCCGAATGCCTGCGCGACACCAGCGCCATGGACATCGGCATCGACCTGTTCGGTCGCCGCTGGAACGCGCCTTTCGCCATCGCGCCCATCGGCCTGGCGGGGCTGGTGCGGCCCGGCGCCGACGCCATGCTGGCCAGTGCCGCACAGGCCGCGCGCGTGCCCTTCATTCTGTCGACCGCGTCGAACACCCGCATCGAGGACGTGCGCGCCGCCGCGCCCGACGCCACGCTGTGGATGCAGCTGTACGTGATGGGCGAACGCGCCATTGCCGAGCGCATCGTGCGCCGCGCCCGGGCCGCGGGTTTCCAGGCTTTGATGCTCACGGTGGATGTGCCCGTCAGCGGCCTGCGCGAGCGCGACCTGCGGCACGGCTTTCGGGTGCCGATGCGCCTCACGCCGAGCACCGTTTTCGACATGGCGCGCCACCCCGGCTGGCTGCTGCGGCTCGCACGCACGGGCATGCCGACATTCGCCAACCTGCTGCCCGAGGACGACGAGGCACCGGTCTCCGCGCAGACCCAGGCCGCGCTGCTGTCGCGCACCATGGACCGCACGCTGAACTGGGACAGCATCGGCTGGCTGCGCAAGCTGTGGGACGGGCCCCTGCTCATCAAAGGGCTGCTGGGGGCCGAGGACGCGAAGCGCGCCGTGCAGCACGGCGCCGACGGCATCGTGGTCTCCAACCACGGCGGGCGGCAGCTCGATGCGGCACCGGCAAGTGTCAGCGCGCTGCCGGCCATCGTCGATGCGGTCGGTGGGCGCATGCCCGTGCTGGTGGACGGCGGCATCCGGCGCGGCAGCGACGTGGTGAAGGCACTGGCACTCGGTGCGCAGGCGGTGCTGCTCGGCCGCGCACCGGTCTACGGCGTGGCCTGCGACGGCATGCAGGGCGCGCTGTCGGTGCTGCAGCTGATGGCGCAGGAGACCGAACGCACCATGACGTTGATGGGTGCGTCGCGGGTGCGCGAACTGGGTCCGCGCCATGTGGGCCAGCCCGAATTTCGTTCGCCTCTCGAACAACGCAGTGCCGCGGCGCAGCTCAAGGAAAACACGCACGGGAAACCCTCCATATACCCGGTGCACGCGACTGCCTAGATTGCGCAACCACATCGAACACATAACGAAGGAGACCATGACCACCACCCGCCACCCCCACCCGACCCTGCTTGCCATTGCCCTGGCCGGCGCCGCGCTCGCCCTTGGCAGCGCCGCCGTGCAGGCGCAGGACAAACCCGTGCAGCTCAAGCTGTCGAGCTGGGTGCCCGCGCAGCATCCGCTGAACCCCGCGCTGCAGGCGTGGGCCGACGACATCAAGAAGGAATCGGGCGGCACCCTGACCGCGATCCTGTTTCCGTCGGAGCAGCTGGGCAAGGCCTTCGACCACTACGACATGGCGCGCGACGGCATCGCCGACTTTTCGTACGTGAACCCCGGCTACCAGCCCGGTCGCTTTCCGGTGATGGCGGGTGCGTCGCTGCCCTTCCTGTTCGCCAACGGCAAGGAAGGCTCAGCCGCCATCGACGCCTGGTACCGCAACTACGCGGCCAAGGAAATGAAGGACGTGAAGTACTGCTTCGCGTTCGTGCACGACCCCGGCACCTTCCACGCGCGCAAGAAGATCACCGTGCCCGGCGACATCAAGGGAATGAAGGTGCGCCCGGCCACAAGCACCGTGGGCCAGCTCATCACGTCTCTGGGCGGCACCAACGTGCAGGCCTCCGCGCCCGAGTCGCGCGACATGCTGGAGCGCGGCGTGGCCGACGCCATTACCTTTCCGTGGGGCTCCATCGGCCTGTTCGGCATCGACAAGGTGGTGAAGTACCACATGGACGCGCCGCTGTACGTCACGCCCTTCGTGTGGGTGATGAACAAGAGCAAGTACGAGGCCATGTCCGTCGCGCAGAAGAAGGTCATCGACGACCACTGCACCAGCGAATGGGCGCAGAAGGTGGCCGGGCCGTGGGCCGACTTCGAGTTTGCGGGCCACGCCAAGATGGCCGCGCTGCCGGGCCACGAAATCTACAAGCTCACGCCCGAGCAGCTCGACGCCTGGCGCAAGGCGGCCGCGCCGTCGGAGGCGCAATGGGCCGAGAGCGTGAAGAAGGTCGGTGAAGACCCGAAGGCGGTGATGGACGCGCTGAAAGCCAGCCTCGCCAAATACAAGTCTGCACTCTGATGCAGGGCCCGTATTGCCAGGGGGCCGCCGCGCACGGCCGCCCGAAGCGGCCGGCCCGCCCCCCGGTAGGGGGGAAGGAGAAGCGACACGCAGTGCGCGAAGCCTGGGGGGCGAGCCAATGAAGCGAAGCGTCATGGACCGCGCGATCAATGCGATTGAATGGCTTGCCGCCATCTTCGTGGGCATCGTTGCGCTCAACATCTTCGCGGCCGTGGTGCTGCGCAAGTTCTTCGACACCTCGATTCCTGACGCGTACGACTTCGGCCGCATGCTGCTGGGCATTTTGATTTTCTGGGGCATTGCGGCCACCAGCTACCGCGGCGGGCACATCACGGTCGACCTGGTGTGGACCGCGGCCGGGCCGCGCATGAAGCGCGTGATCGACGTGTTCGCCACGCTGGTGCTGCTGTTCGTGGTGGCCGTGCAAACCGCCATGCTGTTCGACAAGGTGCGCGGCACCTATGTGGACAACGTGCAGACCTACGACCTGAACATTCCCACCTGGCCCTTCTATGCGGTGGCCTGGGCCGGCGACGTGTGCGCCGTGCTGCTGATCGCCATTCGCACCTACCGGCTGATCTTTCACCCTGAACAGCTCGAAGAAACCCACCCAGAACAGAAGGCGGACGAATGAGCCCGGATGCAGTTGCCGTATTGGGCTTTGTCGCCCTGTTCGTATTGATGTTGTTGCGCGTGCCGGTGGGCATGGCCATGGGCCTGGTGGGTGTGGTCGGCTACAGCTACCTCGTGGGGCCCGGCCCCGCGCTGAAGCTGGTAGGCCAGACCTCCATGCGCACCGTGACCGACTACACCTTCGGCGTGATCCCGATGTTCATGCTCATGGGGGCGATCGTGTCGGTGTCGGGCGTGAGCCGCGAGCTTTTCAAGGCCGCCAACTCGATGATCGGCCACATGCGCGGCGGGCTCGGCGTGGCCACCGTGGTCGCGTGCGGCGGCTTTGCGGCCATCTGCGGCTCGTCGGTGGCCACGGCCGCCACGTTCTCTGCCGTGGCCTACCCCGAGATGCGGCGCTTCAACTACCCGCAGTCTTTTTCGACCGGCGTCATTGCCGCGGGCGGCACGCTGGGCGCGATATTGCCGCCGTCGACCGTACTGGCCGTGTACGCCATCCTCACGCAGCAGGACATCGGCAAGCTCTTCATGGCGGGCATCGTGCCGGGCATTCTGGCGATGGCGATGTACGTGATGACCATTGCCATCATCGTCAAGCTGCGGCCCGACTGGCTGCCCGGCGGCGAGGTCAAGCCGTGGTCGGAGCGCTTCAGGGACCTGAAGAACGTGTGGGCGCCGCTGGTGCTGTTCGTGTTCGTCATCGGCGGCCTGTACGGCGGCTTCTTCACACCGACCGAGGCCGGCGGCGTGGGTGCGAGCGGCGCGTTCATCCTGGGTCTGGTGCGGCGCAAGCTCGACGGCCCGAAGATCCGCGAGGCACTGCTGTCGGCCACGCGCACGGCTGCGGCGGTGTTCACCGTGCTGATCGGCGCGCTGCTGTTCGGCTACTTCCTCACCATCACGCAAAGCCCGCAGAAGCTCACCGAAATACTGACCGGCCTGGGCATTGGCCGCTATGGCGTGCTGGCGCTCATCATGGTCATGTACCTGGTGCTGGGCTGCCTGATGGATGCGATGGCCATGATCATTCTCACGGTGCCCATCATCTATCCGGTGATCGTGCACCTGGGCTTCGACCCCATCTGGTTCGGCGTGATCATCGTGATGACCGTGGAGCTGGGGCTGATCCATCCGCCGGTGGGCATGAACGTGTTCGTCATCAAGAGCGTGGTGAAGGACGTGAGCTTCACCACCATCTTCAAGGGCGTGCTGCCGTTCATCGTGACCGACATCGTGCGGCTGGTGATACTGATCGCGTTCCCCGTCATCGCCCTGTGGCTGCCGACGAGAATGGGCTGATGAGCAACACTGGCAACCTCAAGCAAGTCGTTTACACCGCGCGGGTGGAGTTCGGCGACTGCGACCCCGCGGGCATCGTGTGGTTTCCCAACTTCTTTCGCTGGATCGACGCGGCCTCGCGGCATTTCTTTGCCGAGTGTGGCGTGCCGCGCTGGGAAGAGACGAGCGAGACGCTGGGCGTGATCGGCACGCCGCTGGTCGATACGCACACCCGCTTCGTGAAGACCGCGAGCTATGGCGACACGCTGCAGATTGCGGTGCGCATCACCGAGTGGCGCGAGAAGAGCTTCGTGCAGACGTACCGCGTGATGCGCGGGGACGATTTGATCCTTGAGTGCGAGGAGGTGCGGATCTTTGCGGCGAAGCGTGAAGGCGGCGGGATTCGGGCAGTGCCGATTCCGCCATCGATCCGCTCGCTCTGCGAGTAACGCCTGCTCAGCGCGCCTCGGCCTGCAGCTTGACGAGCAGGCCGTCCACGCCGTGGTCGATCAGGTCGAAGACCTCGACAAAATCCTGCTGACCGCCGTACCAGGGGTCGGGCACGTCGCCGTCGATGCCATCGGCGAATTCGGTGAACAGGTGAACCTTGTCGGCTGTGCCTTCAGGGGCGAGCCTGCGCAGGGCCGCGCAGTGCTGAGTGGTCATGCCGATGAGCAGGTCGAAGTGGGCGAAGTCGGACTTTTTGACTTGGCGTGCGGCATGGGCGTGCATCTCGATGCCCCTGCGCTTGGCCTCGGCCACCGAGCGCCGGTCCGGAGGGTTGCCACGCTCTTCGTCGGAGATGGCGGCGCTGTCGACTTCGACCTGAAAACCGGTGGCGCGGGCCTTGTGCATGAGCAGCATGTGGGCTGTGGGGGAACGGCAAATATTGCCTGTGCAGACGAACAAGATGGACGGTTTCTTCATTCCCAAGAATAGCGCGGCAAGCGGATGGCCCTCTTGCGCCAGGGCTCGGAGGCACTGTTGCAGCGCATCGCCGCGCTACGATGAAACGATGCCCCTCCATCGACATAGACACATCGCCGCCATGCTCTGCGCCATCGCCCTGCTGGCGGCCTGCGCGACACCCGCCGACCGCGATGCCCGCTCATCCCGGAGCCCGGTCGTCGACCTCTCGCTGGCACAGGCGTTGACACCTCAGGCGAAGGGCGCGCGAGTGCACTGGAGCGGTGGCATCAGCGCCATCGATGCGCGCTAGGGACAGCGCCAGTGCTTCACCATGCTGCATG
Source organism: Variovorax sp. H27-G14 (assembly GCF_046156345.1). Lineage (NCBI taxonomy): Bacteria > Pseudomonadati > Pseudomonadota > Betaproteobacteria > Burkholderiales > Comamonadaceae > Variovorax > Variovorax sp. H27-G14. Next base: position 114,606 of record NZ_JAYLVN010000011.1, on the reverse strand, counting down.
CCACCTTCGATGCGAAGGGCAACCTGCAGTGGCCCGCCGACGCACAAGACTTCATCGCCTGTGGCGCGGGGCCGTACGACAGCGATCTCGTAGCCCAGTTCACGCTGGTGAGCTTCGACGGCCGCGTGACCGGGCAGCAAGTTCTTGTAGGCAAGCCGGTGCCGGTGATCGAAATCGAGGCGCTCTACAGGCACTCCGACTGCACGCAGGGCAACGAGAAAATTTCGCAGTGCTACTCGGGCTACCTGCAGCCGCGCAAGCCCTGAGGGCTCGTCGAGACCGCGCTGGTTGTCGGCCTTCATTGCGGGCCACGCCGCGCGGTGCTTGCTGGGTATGCTGTGGTCGCGCTCGGGCGAACAGAGCGCGCAACAACTTCTGGAGAACCGATGAAGAAAAACCCTCTCGTGCTGCTGGTGGTCGGTGTGATTCTTGTGATCGCAGGCGCCTTTCTCACCTTCGGCAACTCGGCCCCGCGTGCCGACGCTGACACGGTGGCGAAGTGCCAGGAGCGCATGAAAGATCAAGGCACCGAGATGCGCGAGCGATGCAACGAGGCGGCCTTCGCAACCGCGATGACGGCCACCGATGCCAATGCCGCCGCCCGAGCAATCAGCGCGAGCAACAACAGCGAGGTTGGAGGGAATGCGATTGGCATGTTCCTGCTCGGCCTGGGCCTCGTCTTGACGGCAGCAGGCGGCTGGGCACTGCGAAAGCGCGCCGCAACGCAACGCACGGTTGCGTGACCCGCGAAGCCCGAGGTGCCCTTGCGTCGCTGCGAACAACGACGGGTCGGCACCTTTCGCAAATCGCAACCCAGAGGCGATAAGTCCCTCTTCCGCATCGCGGAAAGCGACTTCAAGGGTTGACGCGTCGCATGCCGCGGTGCAACAATTGGCAATCTTCATTTCGGAGCCTCGTGCGTGGACAGTGCCAGTTGGATCAGTGACAAGACGCGTGCCTCGGCAGGCGTGACACACCCGGCTCTCTAGCGCAGGCTTCCCCGCGCTGCGTGGCCGTTGTGCACGCAGCGTGACCCTCTTGCCCTTTGCGGCAAGCGGCTCTCCCCCCTTCCGATTTCCGTCGTTCTCGTTGCTGACTTTTTCAGTCAGCCTGGCGTGTCCGTGCGCGAGGCTCCTTCAACGCGAAGGAGTCTTGCCATGCGTCACTTTCATCTTCGTCTTCAGTCCCACGAACCGCAGCGCGTTCGCCCCTCGGCGCACGTGCCGAGCGGTGCGCCTTCGGCCGCCGTCGAGGCGCCGGCCGTCGATGCCACGCTGGACCAGGCCGCGGCGCTGTGGACCACGCGCCGCATCCGCAGCTTTCTGGTGCTCCAGCCCGCCACCGGCACGCGCCGCTGAGCCTGCCAGAGCACTTCTTTCGCAACCCACGCGATCCGCACAATCCAGGAGCACACCATGGACCCCGCCTCTCATCGGCGCCCCAGCGCGCCCCCTTCGCTTCGACTGATTGCAACAACGCGGCCTGCCGTCGCGCTTCGCAAGGGGTTGCTTCCGGCTGATTGATGCGCGGAGGTTCTCCCCGGGCGGGCGGCGGCCGCCCCGAAGGAGAACCCCATGAACAACGTCCTCAAGTCTTTCTTCGAAAGCTTCCTGCGCAGCCGCCACATGCTGCATCACTTCGAGCGCTGGCAATCGCTGCTGGGCTCGAAACCCGTCGCCGCCGGCTCGCTCAGCATACCGCCCGACATCGCCCGGGCCCTGAGCACCGCCTCGCGCACCGACGCCGGCGAAATGCTGGTCAAGCTCGACAGCTCCCCGCGCGGCCTCAGCGAAGGCCATGCCCAGGTGCTGCGCAAGCGCCTGGGCAGCAACGAGGTGCGCCACGAGCAGCCGCTGCCCTGGTGGCAGCACCTGTGGCAGTGCTACCGCAATCCGTTCAACCTGCTGTTGACGGTGCTGGCACTGGTCTCCTACATCACCGAGGACATGAAGGCCACGCTGGTCATCGGCAGCATGGTGGTGCTGTCGACGGTGCTGCGCTTTCTGCAGGAGTCGCGCTCCAACCAGGCGGCCGAACGGCTCAAGGCGATGGTGAGCAACACCTCCACGGTGCTGCGGCCCGCACCGGGCCAGAAGGCGGGCGCCGCGGGTGATGAAGGCTTCGACACCGCGCACACCGGCACGGTGCGCGTGGAGGTGCCGATGCGCGACCTGGTGCCCGGCGACGTGATCGCGCTCTCGGCCGGCGACATGATTCCCGCCGACTGCCGCCTCCTCACCGCCAAGGACATGTTCATCAGTCAGTCCGCGCTGACGGGCGAGGCCATGCCGGTCGAGAAGTTCGTGGTGGACCGCGGCGAGCACAGCGCCGGCGTGCTCGAACGCGAGAACCTGCTCTTCATGGGCACCAACGTGATCAGCGGCACGGCCACGGCGCTCATCGTGCACATGGGCGATCGCACCTTCTTCGGTGCGCTGGCGCAGCGCGTGACGGCCACCGACCGCGGCACCAGCGCGTTTCAGGCGGGCATCAACCGTGTGAGCTGGGTGCTGATTCGCTTCATGCTGGTGATGGCGCCGCTGGTACTGGTGATCAACGGCGTGGCCAAGGGCGACTGGTGGGAAGCGGCGCTGTTCGCGCTGTCGATCGCGGTGGGCCTCACGCCCGAGATGCTCCCGATGATCGTGACGGCGACGCTGGCCAAGGGCGCGGTGGTGATGTCGCGCCAGAAGGTGATCGTCAAAAGGCTGGAGGCCATTCACAACTTCGGCGCCATGGACGTGCTGTGCACCGACAAGACCGGCACGCTCACGCAGGACCGCATCGTGCTCGAGCGCCACACCAACGCCTGGGGCGAAGACTCCGACCACGTGCTGCAGTTTGCGTACCTCAACAGCTTTCACCAGACGGGGCTGAAGAACCTGCTCGACAAGGCGGTGCTGAGCCATGCCGAGATGCAGCTCGAAACGCGGCTGCAAACGGCCTACCGCAAGATCGACGAGGTGCCCTTCGACTTCTCTCGCCGCCGCATGTCGGTGGTGGTGGCGAACGGCGGCAGCGAGCACCTGCTGATCTGCAAGGGTGCGCTGGAAGAAATTCTGTCGGTGTGCACGTCGGTCGAGCGCGGCGCCGAGGTGCTGGCGCTCGACGCCGAGGTGATGGCGCGCATCCACCGCGTGGCGTCGGAGCTCAATGCCCTGGGCCTGCGCGTGGTGGCCGTGGCCAGCCGCGCGCTGAAGACCGAGGCGCAGAAACCGGCCTACGGCGTGGCCGATGAATCGGGCCTCACGCTGCTGGGGTATGTGGCTTTTCTCGATCCACCGAAGGAGTCGACCGCGCCCGCGCTGCGTGCGCTGGCGGAGCACGGTGTGGCCGTGAAGGTGCTGACGGGCGACAACGAACTGGTCACGCGCAAGGTGTGCGCTGATGTGGGCCTGGCGGCGGGGCGCATCGTGCTGGGCCGCGAGATCGAGGACATGGGTGACACCGACCTGCGCGTGCTGGTCGAGCAGCACCAGGTGTTCGCCAAGCTCACGCCGGCGCACAAGGAGCGCATCGTGCACGCGCTGCATGCCAACGGCCATGTGGTGGGCTTCATGGGCGACGGCATCAACGACGCGCCTGCGTTGCGCGCCGCGGACATCGGCATTTCGGTGGACGGCGCGGTGGACGTGGCCAAGGAGTCGGCCGACATCATCCTGCTGGAGAAGAGCCTGATGGTGCTGGAGCAGGGCGTGATCCAGGGGCGGCGCACGTTCGCGAACATGTTGAAGTACATCAAGCTCACTGCGAGCTCGAACTTCGGCAATGTGTTCTCGGTGCTGGTGGCCAGTGCGTTCTTGCCTTTTCTGCCGATGTTGCCGTTGCATCTGCTGGTGCAGAACCTGCTGTACGACGTGTCGCAGATCGCTATTCCGTTCGACAACGTGGACGAGGAATTTCTGAAGAGCCCGCAGCGCTGGAACCCCGCGGACCTGGGTCGCTTCATGGTGTTCTTCGGGCCGTTGAGTTCGGTGTTCGACCTTCTCACGTTCACGGTGATGTGGCATGTGTTCGCGGCCAACACGGTGGACCACCAGACGCTGTTTCAGTCGGGCTGGTTCGTGGAGGGGCTGCTGTCGCAGACGTTGATCGTGCACTTGATCCGCACCCGCAAGATCCCGTTCCTGCAAAGCCGCGCGGCATGGCCGTTGATGATCATGGGCGCTGCCATTGCGGCGGTGGGCATCTGGCTGCCCATGGGACCGCTCGCGCACTACTTCAAGCTGGAGGCACTGCCGTTGATGTACTTCCCCTGGCTTGTCGCGATGCTGGTTGGCTATGCGCTGCTGACGCAGGCTGTGAAGGGGTGGTATGCGCGGCGGTACGGGTGGCAGTGATTTTTTGACCCTGCGTGCTTGGTTTCTGGGCTCTTGTTCAGGGCGTGTGCACAGGCCGCCGGGTACTCCCCTCCGCGAATGTCCCCCGCTTCGCTCCTCCTTTATTTCGCTGCGGGGAGTACCCGACGCCCTGTGCACCTGGGCACGCTGCAGGTGTTCCGCCGATCAACCCCGGCCCTGAAAACGCTCACGTCGATGGGGTGCCTTGCGCAGCGAAACAAAGGAGGAGAGGCGGTAGCGCGAAGCCCCGGGGGACATTCGCGGAGCAAGGCACCCCGTCGGCGTGAGCGTCGCCCTGAACAGCAGCGCCAAGAACAACAGCGCCAAAAACAGACGTCCCAATGACACGCGCATGACACCCAACAGCAACAAACTGAACATCGGCATAAAAAAAGAAAGCCTCCAATGCAAGCCATCCAGAACATCAACCTGCACTCCCTGCTCGACACATTCGTCAGCGTGGCTGCAGCCTTCATTCTTGGGTCGTTGATCGGCCTCGAACGGCAAGTAAGACAACGCACAGCCGGCCTGCGAACCAATACATTGGTAGCGGTAGGTGCCGCAGTGTTCGTCGACCTCGCCAACCGCCTCGACGGCAGCGGCGGTGCCGTGCGCGTGGTCGCATATGTGGTGTCGGGCATCGGCTTTCTGGGCGCGGGCGCGATCATGAAAGAAGGCGCCAATGTCACGGGACTGAACACGGCGGCCACGCTGTGGGGGTCGGCCGCGGTGGGCGCCTGCGCGGGCGCGGATCTGTTGGGGGAAGCGGTGATTGCCGCGCTGTTCGTGCTGGCCAGCAACACGCTGCTGCGGCCCGTGGTGAACCGCATCAACCGCCAGCCGATCAGCGAAGAAGCCAGTGAAGCAACGTATGTGGTGCGCGTGATCTGCTCACGCGCGGCACGGCCCGAAGTGATGGACCAGCTGCTGCTGTTGCTGGAGGCCGCCAACTACCCGGTGCGCGATGTCGACCAGCACCCGTTCGGGCCGGCCGACACCGAGATCGGTGCGACGCTCTACGCAACAGCGGTCGAGCCCGCGGAGCTCGACCGGGTCATTGAAGACCTTGAATCACTCGACGGCGTGCAGCAGGCTTTCTGGAATGCCGCCGCCGAAGAGTGAACCGACTCAAACACCCATGATCGAAACAGCCTTGGTGTTCAGGTAAGCCTCGAGCGCCTCCGGGCCGCCTTCGGAACCGTAGCCCGAATCCTTCACGCCGCCGAAAGGCATTTCCGGCGACGGCGTGGCGGGCTGGTTGATCCACAGCATGCCCAGCTCGAGCTTCTGGCTCAGCAGGTGCGCATTCTTGATGGACTTGGTGAAGGCATAACCGGCCAGGCCGAACGGCAGGCGGTTGGCTTCTGCAATGGCTTCTTCCAGCGTGTCGAAACCGCGAATGGCGGCGATGGGGCCGAAGGGTTCGTTGTTGAACACGTCGGCGTCCAGCGGCACGTCGGTCAGCACGGTGGGGGCGAAGAAATTGCCGGTGTCGCCAATGCGCTCACCGCCCGCGGCCACGGTGGCGCCCTTCTTGCGCGCGTCGTCCAGCACATGGGCCATGGCCGTGAGGCGGCGTGCGTTGGCCAGCGGGCCGATGGTCGTGCCTTCGGCCAGGCCGTCGCCCATCTTCAGGCCTTCGGTGTACTTGACCAGCGTGCGGGCGAATTCTTCGCGCAGGCTGTTGTGCACCAGGAAGCGGGTCGGCGAAATGCAGACCTGGCCCGCGTTGCGGAACTTGGCGGCACCGGATGCCTTGACGGCCAGCGCCACGTCGGCGTCTTCGGCCACGATCACCGGGGCGTGACCGCCCAGTTCCATCGTGACGCGCTTCATGTGCGAACCGGCCAGCGCGGCCAGCTGCTTGCCCACCGGGGTCGAACCGGTGAAGGTGACCTTGCGGATGATCGGGTGGGAGATCAGGTAGTTCGAAATTTCAGCGGGGTTGCCGAACACCAGACCCACGGTGCCTGGGGGAATGCCGGCGTCGACAAAGGCCTGCAGCAGCGCGGCGGGCGATGCCGGGGTTTCTTCAGGCGCCTTCACCAGGAACGAGCAGCCGGTGGCCAGCGCGGCACCCAGCTTGCGCACGATCTGGTTGATGGGGAAGTTCCACGGCGTGAACGCGGCGACGGGGCCCAGCGGCTCCTTCAGCACGAGCTGCTGCGCGGCCAGGTTGCGCGAGGGCACGATGCGGCCATACACGCGGCGGCCTTCGTCGGCGAACCATTCGATGATGTCGGCGGCGGCCAGGGTTTCGCCCTTGGCTTCGGCCAGCGGCTTGCCCTGCTCTTGCGTCAGCAGCTTGGCAATGTCGCCAGCGCGCTCGCGGATCAGGCCGGCGGCACGGCGCATGACGGCGGCGCGCTCGTTGGCGGGCGTGTTGCGCCACTTGTCGAAACCGCGCTGGGCGGCGGCCAGGGCACGGTCGAGGTCGGCAATGCTGGCATGCGCCACCTTGCCGATGACCTTGCCGGTGGCGGGGTTCACAACGTCCAGGGTCTTGCCGCCGGTGGCGTCGACCCATTCGTTGTCGATCAGCAGGCGGGTGTCGGTGTAGGTGGCGGTCATGCGAACTTTTCCTTCGAGGACGGGATGATGAAAAGGGGGGAATCTGGATGCGCGACGCGGCACCCCACGGGGTGCGCTTGCAACAACGGCGGCAGCAGGCTGCCGGGTGCGTAGATTAACCCGAGTTAACAAACCTCGCCCCAGCGGGGGAACCCGCAGGTCGCCGTTGACACATGGCGGCTGGCACGCCTCCCTGCTGCCCCGGCCCCCGGCTCACAGCACCAGCAGCGCCCGGAAGTCGTTGACGTTGGTGTGCGTCGGCCCGGTCACGAACAGGTCGCCGATGGCGTCGAAGTAGCCGTACGCGTCGTTGCGGTCGAGGTGGTCAGACAGCTTCTTGCCGGCTGCGGTGGCACGCACCAGCGTGTCGGGCGTGACGAAGGCACCGGCGTTGTCTTCCACGCCGTCGATGCCGTCGGTGTCGGCCGCCAGCGCCCACACCTGCGCTTGGCCCATGAGCGCACCGGCCAGGCCCATGCAGAACTCGCCGGCCCGCCCGCCACGGCCGCGGGCCTGGCCCGGCTGGCGCGGGCGAATCGTTACTGTCGTCTCGCCGCCCGAAAGAATGACGCAGGGCCGTGCGAACGGCTCGCCGCGGTGCGCCACGGCACGTGCCAGCGCGGCATGCACCTTGCCGACCTCGCGCGATTCGCCTTCCATCTCGTCGCTGAGGATGTGCACCTCGATGCCCGCTTCGCGCGCCGCCTTGGCGGCCGCTTCGAGCGACTGCTGCGGCGTGGCGATCATGTGCGTCTGGTGGCCTTCGAAGACCGCATCGCCCGGCTTGGGCGTTTCGAGCGCGCCGCTTTGCAGCTGCGCGCGCACCGGTGCAGGCACTTCGATAGCGTAGCGGTCGAGGATGGCCAGCGCCTCGGCGCAGGTGGTGGCGTCGGGCACGGTGGGGCCGCTGGCGATGACGGCGGCGTCGTCGCCGGGCACGTCGCTGATCGTCAGCGTGACCACACGCGCCGGCGCGCAGGCGGCCGCAAGGCGCCCGCCCTTGATGCGCGACAGGTGCTTGCGCACGCAGTTCATTTCGCCGATGCCCGCGCCGCTTTCGAGCAGTTGCTTGTTGATGCGCTGCTTGTCGGCCAGCGTCAGGCCCTCGGCCGGCAGCACCAGCAGCGACGAGCCGCCACCCGAAATCAGGCACAGCACCAGGTCGTCGGCCGTGAGGCCCTGGGTCAGCGCCAGCATGCGCTCGGCGGCCTGCTGGCCGGCCGCGTCGGGCACGGGGTGCGCGGCCTCGACGAGCTCGATGCGCTGCGGCAAGCCCGCAGGGCGCGGCGGAATGTGGTCGTAACGCGTGACGACGAGCCCCGACAGCGGTGCGTCGGCCGGCCACAGTGCTTCTAGCGCCTGCACCATCGAGCCGCCGGCCTTGCCTGCGCCCAGCACCAGCGTGCGGCCTTTGGGTGGCGAAGGCAGGTGAGCGCCCAGCGTGGACAGCGGCAGCGCGCGGTCCACCGCCACGCGGTAGAGGTGTTCCAGAAAGGCGCGCGGTGCTTCGCGCGGATCGAGGGCGGGGCCGAAGGCGGGTGTCGGTGCGGTCATGGCTGCTTTGTCTCCAATGCGGCGATTGTGCTGCGGGCAAAACGCCCGCTCATCGCCCTTGTTGTCTGGTCTGCGCCGGTCTCTGACGGACCGTGTCTGCCGGTCTAGTTGGTCTTGGCGCCGGCCTGGAACCACCGGCTGATGAGCGCGCGCTCTTCGTCGGTGATGCCCGTGGCGTTGTTCATCGGCATGATCTTGGTGACCACCACCTGCTGGTAGATCGCCTGCGCATGCGCGGCCACCTGCTCGGGCGAATCGACGCGCACGTTCTTCATCTGCACGGCCGGGCCGTGGCACATGAAGCAGCGTTGCTCCAGCACCTTCTGCACTTGAGCGAACGGCACGGCGGGCGCGGCAACGGCGGACACCGCGGGTGCGGCCACGGGCTCGGGCTTCATCCAGACGATGGTCAGGCCCAGCACCACGATGCCCACCATCGCGTACGGCAGCGGGTTGCCCGCGTTGCCCAGCTTGAAGCGGTGGCGCACCACGAAGAACTGCCGAATGGCGGCGCCGCCGAGCATGATCAGCAGCAGCACCACCCAGTTGTACTTGTGGGTGTAGGTAAAGCTGTAATGGTTGCTCAGCATCGCAAACAGCACCGGCAGCGTGAAGTAGGTGTTGTGCACGCTGCGCTGCTTGCCGCGCTGGCCGTGCACCGGATCGACCGGGCGGCCTTCGCGCAGCGCCACCACGTTCTTGCGCTGGCCGGGAATGATCCAGAAGAACACGTTGCCGCTCATGGTGGTCGCCATCATGGCGCCCACCAGCAAGAAGGCCGCGCGGCCCGCGAACCACTGACAGGCCAGCCAAGTCGCAAAGACGATGAACAGCGCAATCAGCACGCCGACGATGGTGTCGCCGTTCTTGCGCCGGCCAAAGATCTGGCAGATGCCGTCGTACACCATCCAGAACACGACGAAGAAGGCTAGCGCCACGGCAATGGCGGCGCCGGGCTGCCAGTCCATCTTCGACTTGTCGATGAGGTACGTGCTCGCGTTCCACAGGTACGACATGGTGAACAGCGAGAAGCCGGTCAGCCAGGTGCTGTAGCTCTCCCAGTACGACCAGTGCAGGTGGTCCGGCAGCTTCTTGGGCGCCAGCGCGTACTTCTGCATGTTGTAGAAGCCGCCGCCGTGCACGGCCCACTGCTCGCCGCCCACGCCCTTGTCGAGCGACTCCGGGTCCTGCGGCTTCTCCAGGCTGTTGTCCAGCATCACGAAGTAGAAGGAGGCACCGATCCAGGCGATGGCGGTGATGACGTGAACCCAGCGCAAAAGCAGGTTGGCCCAGTCGAGGTAGTAACTTTCCATATGCTTCTCTCTCAACCCAGTTGGCGCGTGGGAACGCCAAGAAGGGGTTTCAGCCTGCTCACCACCGCGGGCACTGTAAGCAGAGAAAGTGCCGCGAACGCAGGCTCCATGAAATGGGCCTCGCTCCGCTGCGGCTTGTTGTGGACCGAAAGTGTATACAGTTTTGGCAAGGGACGGAATGGTTTTTCGAGGCAAGGTCGCCGGGGAAACCCTGTTCAGCCCAGCGATTGCAACAACTGTGCCGCCACCGCCACGGCGATGACCTCGGGCTCCTTGCCGGTGATGCCCGGCACGCCGATGGGGCAGGTGATGCGGGCCAGTTCGTCGGCGCTGAAACCCCGCGCCTCCAGCCGGTGGCTGAAGGTGGCCCACTTGGTCTTGCTGCCGATCAGGCCGATGTACGGCAGGTCGTTGCGCTCGCGCAGGCGCTTCAGGCAGGCGATGACGATGTCGAGGTCTTCGGCATGGCTGAAGCTCATGATGAGCACGCGGCTGCCGGGCGCCAGCGCGGCCACGGCGTCTTGTACCGGCTCTGAATGCTCGGTGTCGATCTGCGCGGGCAGCGCGTCGGGGAACACGCCGTCGCGGCTGTCGATCCAGCGCACCCCGAACGGCAGCCCGGCCAGCAACCGCGCCAGCGCGGCGCCCACATGGCCGCCGCCGAACAGCGCCACCGGCTTGAGCTGCGCGACCAGTTCGCGCTGCAATGCGGCTGCATCGGCCGACGTGATGCGCTGGTAAGACAGGTACATGACCCCGCCGCAGCACTGCCCCAGGCTGGGCCCCAGCGGGTAGCGCTGGATGCCGTCGAACGGTGCACGCGTGCCCGCCAGCAGATCGCGCGCTTCCTTCGTGGCCTGGAATTCGAGCTGCCCGCCGCCGATGGTGGCGGTCAGGCCGTCGGCCCACACCGCCATCCACGTGCCGGCCTCGCGCGGCGCGGAGCCCTGCGTGGACGTCACACGCACCAGCACGCCGTCTTCACGGCCAAGACGCGCCAGCAATTGATCGACCGCACCGCTCATCGTTGTCGATACCTTCGGTTGCCCCGCCCGTGAAGACTCACGGTATAAACCCGGCGATGAATCGCCAGCTTACGCCCCGCCGCCTTGCATGGACGGCCTTCGTTCTTTCTGCCTTCTGGCTCGCCGGTTGCGGCAGCACCGGCCCGGGGGCAGTGCCCGGCCAGTTGAGCAGTGCGTCCGCGCCCAGCGCATCCGCCGCCGGCCGCGCGCCGCGTGCATCGAGCGCCGCCACGCCGCGCGAGTACCGCCGCGATGCAGCCCGCCACATCTACGACATCAACCGCTCGCGCATCTACGGCGGGCAACTGCCGCCGATTTTGTATGCGGTCGGCACGTTGCAGGTGAACCTGGACGCGGGCGGCAAGGTGGTGTCGATGCACTGGCTGCGCGCGCCGCAGCATGCGCCCGAGGTGATTGCCGAGATCGAGCGCGCCGTGCTGCAGGCCGCGCCCTTCCCCGCCGCCACCCGCCTGGGCGCGGTCACCTGGACCGACACCTGGCTGTGGGACAAGAGCGGACGCTTTCAGCTCGATACGCTGACCGAAGGTCAGCAGCAGGGCGACTGACACATCAGGAGCCGCGGTAGGTGGAGTAGCTCCACGGGCTCACAAGCAGCGGCACGTGGTAGTGCTGACTGGTGTGCGCCACGCCGAAGTCCAGCGACACCTTGTTCAAGAAGTTCGGCTGCGGCAGCTCGACGCCGCGGGCCTTGAAGTAACCCGCCACGTCGAACACCAGACGGTAGGTGCCGGCCTTGAGCGAGTTGTTGTCGTACAGCGGCGCGTCGCTGCGGCCGTCCGCGTTCAGCGTGAAGCGTTTCACCAGCGTGGCGGCCTCGTCATGCGTGGTGTACAGCGCCACCTCCATGCCCGCGGCCGGGCCGCCATGCATCGTGTCCAGTACGTGAGTGCTCAGGCCCATGGGGAGCTCCTTGAAGGTCCAAAAATCGGATCGGGTGGTGCGGGATATTCCGGTGGACAAAAGTGTATACAGTTCCCGGCTTTGGGTCTATCATGAAAAACATGGAGTCCTCCACCACCCGTTCGATCGTCGATGCCCTCACCAAGGCCATCGTCGAGCACCGGCTTCAGCCGGGCACCAAGCTGGCCGAGCAGAAGCTGGCCGACCACTTCGGCGTGTCGCGCACGCTGGTGCGCCAAGCCCTGTTTCAGCTCTCGCAGAACAAGCTCATTCGCCTGGAGCCCGCGCGCGGCGCCTTCGTGGCCGCGCCGGCGGTCGACGAGGCCAAGCAGGTGTTCAAGGTGCGCCGCATGCTGGAGGCCGAGATGACGCGCGAGTTCGTGCGCACCGTCACGCCCGCCAAGATCAAGGCGCTGAAGGAACACGTGGCGCTTGAAAAGTCCGCCGTGTCGGGCGAAGACATTTCGGGCCGCACCGAGCTGCTCGGCGACTTCCACGTGCGCATGGCCGAGCTCATGGGCAACCAGGTGCTGGCGCAGATTCTGGGCGAGCTCATCTCGCGCTGCGCCCTCATCACGCTGATGTACCAGAGCACCAGCGCGGCCGAGCACTCCAACGACGAGCACGCCGACATCGTGAAGGCGCTGGCCGCGCGCGACGAAGAGCGCGCCGTGCGCCTCATGACGGAGCACCTGGAGCACGTGGAGGCCAACCTCACGTTCGACCGCAAGGTCCCGACCAACGACATCGCACTGGCGCTGTCCTGAAAAGCCTATGACTGTCTACGACACCACCCTGCCCTACCCCCGCGACCTGGTCGGCTACGGCCGCAACCCGCCGCATGCGCAATGGCCCGGCGGTGCGCGCGTGGCGGTGCAGTTCGTGCTGAACTACGAAGAAGGCGGAGAAAACGCCACGCTGCATGGCGACGCGGGCTCCGAGCAATTTCTCTCCGAGATGTTCAACCCGGCGAGCTACCCCGACCGGCACATCAGCATGGAAGGCATCTACGAGTACGGCTCGCGGGCCGGCGTGTGGCGCATCCTGCGCGAGTTCGAAAAGCGCGGCCTGCCGCTCACCGTGTTCGGCGTGGGCATGGCGCTGCAGCGCTACCCAGAGCTGACCGCCGCCTTCAAGGAACTGGGCCACGAAATCGCCTGCCACGGCTGGCGCTGGATCCATTACCAGAACCTGGACGAAGCCACCGAGCGCGAGCACATGCGCCTTGGCATGGAAGCCATCGAGCAGCTCACCGGCGAACGCGCCCTGGGCTGGTACACCGGGCGCGACAGCCCGCGCACGCGCCGCCTGGTGGCCGACTACGGCGGCTTCGAGTACGACAGCGACTACTACGGCGACGACCTGCCCTTCTGGATGAAGGTGCAAAAGACCGACGGCAGCGTGGTGCCGCAGCTCATCGTGCCGTACACGCTGGACGTGAACGACATGCGCTTTGCGCTGCCGCAGGGCTACTCGCACGCCGACCCGTTCTTTCAGTACATGAAGGACACCTTCGACGCGCTCTATGCCGAAGGCGACCCCGCTGGCGACAACAGCCCGAAGATGATGAGCATCGGCATGCACTGCCGCCTGCTCGGGCGGCCCGGGCGCATCACGGCGCTGCAGCGCTTTCTGGACCACATTGCCTCGCACGACAAGGTGTGGGTCTGCCGGCGCGTCGACATCGCGCGCCACTGGAAGCAAGCGCATCCCTTTGCACCCACCTGACGCCGGAGCCACAGCATGAGTCTCACCCCCTCCCCCACACCGTCCCCCACGCCCTCCCTGACTCTGGCCCGACTCAACGCGGCCGTGCCCGCCGAAGCCGTTGCGCTGCTCGACGGCGTCTACGAGCATTCGCCGTGGATCGCCCAGCGCGCGCTGCCCTCGCGCCCGTTCCGCTCGCTCGCGCACCTCAAGCATGCGCTGGTGCAGGCCCTGGCGGCATCCACCGTTGCCGAGCAAATCGGCCTGGTCCGCGCCCACCCCGAGCTGGCCGGCAAGGCCATGGTCAGCAAGACGCTGACGGCCGAGTCCACCAACGAGCAGAGCAAGGCCGGCCTGACCGACTGCACGCCTGAAGAGTTCGCGCAGATCCAGCAGCTCAACGCCGACTACAACGCCAAGTTCGGCTTTCCGTTCATCCTGGCGGTGCGCGGCCCACGCGGCACCGGGCTGGCCAAGCGCGAGATCATCGACACCTTCGCGCGCCGGCTGCACAACCATCCGTCGTTCGAGCTGGGCGAGGCGCTGCGCAACATCCACCGCATTGCAGAGATTCGCCTGAACGACAAGTTTGCGGCCGACGTCTCGCTCGGCAACGACGTGTGGGACTGGCAGGAGCAGCTCTCCGCGCACACCGACCCGGGCTACGCTGAAAAGGGCCAGCTCACCGTCACCTACCTGACCGACGCGCACCGCGCCTGCGCCGCGCAAATCTCCGCCCTGATGCGCGACTGCGGCTTCGACTCCGTGTACATCGACGCGGTCGGCAATGTGGTGGGCCGCTACGAGGCCACGCAGCCGGGCGCGCGCACGCTGCTCACCGGCTCGCACTACGACACGGTGCGCAACGGAGGCAAGTACGACGGGCGCCTGGGCATCTTCGTGCCGATGGCCTGCGTGCGCGAGCTCGAGAAGCAGAACCGCCGCCTGCCCTTCGCCTTCGAGGTGGTGGGTTTCGCGGAAGAAGAAGGCCAGCGCTACAAGGCCACCTTTCTGGGCTCGGGCGCGCTCATCGGCCACTTCGATGCGCGCTGGCTCGACCAGAAAGACGCCGACGGCATCACCATGCGCGAGGCCATGCAGCATGCGGGCCTGAACGAGGCCGACATTCCGAAGATCCAGCGCGACCCGTCGCGCTACCTCGGCTTTGTGGAAGTGCACATCGAGCAGGGCCCGGTGCTCACCGAGCTCGACCTGCCGCTGGGCATCGTCACCTCCATCAACGGCAGCGTGCGCTACGTGGGCGAGGTGATCGGCATGGCCAGCCACGCCGGCACCACGCCCATGGACCGGCGCCGCGACGCGGCCGCCGCGGTGGCCGAACTCATTCTGTACACCGAGCAGCGCGCCGCGAAAGACGGCAACTCGGTCGGCACCGTGGGCATGCTCGAGGTGCCCAGCGGCTCCATCAACGTGGTGCCGGGGCGCTGCAAGTTCAGCTTGGACCTGCGCGCGCCCAACAACGCGCAGCGCGACGCGCTGGCCAACGACGTGGTCAGTGCACTGAAGGACATCTGCGAGCGCCGCGGCGTGCGCTTGGAGCTGGAGGAAACCATGCGCGCCGCCGCCGCGCCGAGCGCGCCCGACTGGCAGCAGCGCTGGGAGAAGGCAGTCGACGCGCTGGGCATTCCGCTGTTCCGCATGCCCAGCGGCGCGGGCCACGACGCCATGAAGCTGCACGAGGTGATGCCGCAGGCCATGCTGTTCGTGCGCGGCATCAACTCGGGCATCAGCCACAACCCGCTCGAATCGAGCACCAACGACGACATCCAGCTTGCCGTGCAGGCGTTCCAGCTTTTGCTGAACAACCTTGCCGCCGAACAAGCCCACTGATTCACAGAAGAACAAACATGACCGACTACGCAAAGCTCGACGCCTGGATCGACGCGCACTTCGACGAAGAAGTGAAGTTTCTGCAGCAACTGGTGCAGGTGCCCACCGACACCCCACCCGGCAACAACGCGCCGCACGCCGAGCGCACCGCCGAGCTGTTGAAAGACTTTGGCCTCGACGCCGAGAAGCACGCCGTGCCCGCGCAGGACGTGAAGGACTACGGCCTTGAATCGATCACCAACCTGATCGTGCGCCGCAAATACGGCAACGACGGCAAGGACAGCGGTGGTGGCCTCACCGTGGCCCTGAACGCCCACGGCGACGTGGTGCCCCCCGGAGAAGGCTGGACGCACCCGCCCTACGGCGGCGAGATTGCCGACGGCAGCCTCTACGGCCGCGCCGCCGCGGTGAGCAAGAGCGACTTCGCCAGCTTCACCTTTGCGCTGCGCGCACTCGAAGCCGTGGCCAAGCCGACCAAAGGCAGCGTGGAGCTGCACTTCACCTACGACGAAGAATTCGGCGGCATCCTCGGCCCTGGCTGGCTGCTGAAAAACGGCCTCACCAAGCCCGACCTGATGATTGCGGCCGGCTTCAGCTACGAAGTGGTCACCGCGCACAACGGCTGCCTGCAGATGGAAGTGACGGTGCACGGCAAGATGGCCCACGCGGCCATTCCCACTTCGGGCATCGATGCGCTGCAGGGCGCGGTGAAGATCCTGAACGCGCTGTATGCGCAGAACGCGCTGTACCAGCAGGTGACGTCCAAGGTCGAGGGCATCACGCATCCCTACCTGAACGTGGGCCGCGTCGAAGGCGGCACCAACACCAACGTGGTGCCCGGCAAGGTGGTGTTCAAGCTGGACCGCCGCATGATCCCCGAGGAGAACCCGGCCGAGGTCGAGGCCAACATCCGCCAGGTGATTGCCGATGCCGCCGCCGAGAGCGCGGGTATCACGGTGGACATCAAGCGCCTGCTGCTCGCCAACTCGATGCAGCCGCTGGCGGGCAACAAGCCGCTGGTCGACGCCATCCAGAAGCACGGCGGCGAGCTGTTCGGCGAGCCCATCAAGGCCATGGGCACGCCGCTTTACACCGACGTGCGCCTGTACGGCGAAGCCGGCATTCCGGGCGTGATCTACGGGGCCGGCCCGCGCACCGTGCTGGAGTCGCATGCCAAGCGCAGCGACGAGCGCGTGCTGCTGGAAGACCTGCGCCGCGCCACCAAGGTGATTGCGCGCACGCTGAGCGACCTGCTGGCCTGAGCCTCTTCCAGGCGGAGCAACGACCCGGCCCCTTTTGCAGAGTCTGCAGAGTCTGCAGAGGGGCCGGGTCGGTTCAATTCTGGAGGGTCAGGCCGCGCTGACGGGCGCGGGCGCCAGCAGCAACAGCCGCGCCACGTCCCATGCCGTCACATCGGCCAGCGGTGCCGGGCGCGCCAGGTGGTAGCCCTGCACCAGCTTGCAGCCCAGGGCGCGCAGCGCATCGAGCTCGGCCTGCGTTTCCACGCCCTCGGCCACCACCTGGATGTTCAGCGAGCGCCCGAGCTGAACGATGGCATCGACCAGCACCACATTGCCCGGCGACGACGACAGCCCCAGGATGAAGCTGCGGTCGATCTTGACCTGGCGCACATACTCGCTGCGCAGCGAGGCCAGTGACGAATAGCCCACGCCGAAGTCGTCCACCACAATGGCCACGCCCGCGGCCGACAGCGCGCTCAGGCGGCTGCGCGTGGCATGCGTGTCCAGCGCCACTTCTTCGGTGATTTCGATCTGCAGCCGGCGCGGCGCAATGCCGCGCGACTTCAGCAGGCCCAGCACGATGTCGTCGACCGCCAGCTGCGCCATTTCGCGCGGCGACACGTTGATGGCAATCGGCACGCCCGCCAGCCCCGAGCCCACCGCCTCCAGCTGGCGCATGCCGCGGCAGACTTCGTCGACCAGGTGGCGCAGCAGCGGTTCGGCCAGACCGGTGTTGGCGGCCGCGAAGATCACTTCCTCCGGCGAGATGTAGCCGTGGCGCGGGTGGTTCCAGCGCATCAGCGCTTCCAGGCTGTGCACCTCGTGGCCGTCGCAGGCCATGATGGGCTGGTACCAGACGCCGATGGCGCGCGCCTCGATGGCGTGGAGCAGGTCGCGCTCCACGTCGCGCCGCGTGGCCAGGCGCTGGTTGAGCGCCGTGTCGAACACCTGGAAGCGGTTGCGCCCCGTGCGCTTGGCCTCGTAGAGCGCTTCGTCGGCAAAGCTGATCATGTCGGCAATTTCGGCGTCGTCCGTCACCGCGATGCCGATGCTCACGCCCAGGTGGCCGCCGTAGTGCGCGGTGGCGAACGAAATGGAACGGATCAGCGCCTGCGCGATGGCCGTTGGCGCCTGGCGCTCTTCGCGCAGGGTGTAGAGCACCGCGAATTCGTCGCCGCCCCAGCGGCCCAGAATGGCCTGCATGTCGCCCAGTTCGCGCCGCAGCCAGCCGGCCACGTCCTGCAGCACGCGGTCGCCCACCTTGTGGCCGAAGGCGTCGTTCACCGCCTTGAAGCCGTCGAGGTCGAGCAGCAGCAGGCCTTGCTGGCGGCCGTCCGGCGAAGCGATGTGCAGCGTGGCCGCCTCGGTGAAACCTTCGCGGTTGAGCAGGCCGGTAAGCGAATCGTGCGAGGCACGAAACGCCAGCTGCTGCGTGGCGTCGAGCGACAGCGCATGCACCTGGCGCAACTGCACGGCCAACGCGGTGGCCTCGTTCTTCAGGCGGCTTCCTTCGCGGAACGCCTTTTCGCTTTGCAGCGCGCTGCGCGCCAGCGCTGCGAGGTACAGCAGCACAATCGCGGCCAGGGCCAGATTGTCGAAGCCGCCCGCATACACCAGGCAGCCGACCACCGACAGCAGCGCGGGCGTGATGAAGCTGATGGGCACCAGCGCATAGGCGGCGCCGTAGGTGACCGACCCCGCGCTGATGCCGCACACCACCGTCAGATAGAACACGGCCTGCGGCGACGAGTAGCCGCTGCACAGCAGCGGAATGAGCGCCCAGACGCAGCCCGACAGCACCGCCATGCCGGCGGCCAGCCGCAGGTGCCAGTCGACCGGGCGGGCCCGGGCCGAGACGGCCACGCCGCTCTCGGTCGCCACGCCGGGCGACGGTGCGAACGGCAGGCGGCTCGCGTAGCTGCGCAACCCGTTCACCACCAAAGACAGCAGCAGCCAGCTCAGGCCTTCGAACGCCTTGCCCGAGTTCAAGGCCACCAGCGTCGCGGTGAAGCTCAGCACCACGTTGATTGGAATGGCCGAAAGCACGCTGCGCCGCACCACCACGAGTTGATCGGTGCGCACCATGCGGGACAGCACCTCGCCATCGACGGAAGCGGTAAGCGAAGGGGGGGGCGCGCTGGAATTCATGGAAGGGCCACAGTTTATAGAGCGCGCACCGGCATACGGTTCGTTTCGGGGCTTTGGCGACCAAATTTAAAACGCCGTGCGCGCGCACTTTCGTTTCGCTTTCATCTGGCCGTCACGACGCGCCAACAGACTCGGCGGCTCCACTGGACGCCCGCATTTCACGCGGGTGTCATCGTTTTTCAACCGCCATGATCTCCCTCTCGACTCCCCCTTCCCTGCCTGCCGGCCTGCCGTTTCGTCGCACCCTGTTTTCCACCCTTGCCATCGGCACGCTGATGCTGGCCGGCTGTGGCGGCGGCTCCAACGGAAGTGCCTTTTTTCCGGTGATGCCCACCGCGCCTGCCACGCCTGTCGCTGCCGCGCCGGCCGCCCCCGTGGCGCCGGTCGACCCCACCCCCGCCACCCCACCCGGTCGCTGGACCGTGGGCGACCTGCACGTTCACACGATGCAGTCGGACGACACCCAGCAGGTCTCCACGCTCGACCAGGTGCTGGCCCTGGCATTCGACCGCTTCGGCCTCGACTGGGCCGCCCTGTCCGACCACCTGCGCCTGTCGTCCTATGACAACGACGGCCGCCTGCTGCCCGCGCAGATTCCGTTCTCCGAAGGCATGGCCAAGTACCAGGTGCCGCGCATCAAGGCGCTGCAGGCCGGCGGCAAGTACGCCGACAAGACGATCTTCGCGTCCTTCGAATGGGACATGCCCTCGCACGACCACGGCAATGTGGGCATCCTGACCGACGCCCCCATGTCCGCCGCCGCGCTGAAGGCCGCGAGCCAGTTCGAGTACCTGTTCACCAACCGCGACGCCGCGCTGTTCCCGCCGGCCGACGTCAGCGCCTGGGGGCCGAAGGCCGGCACCACCTACTCCACCCACGCCGAGACCCTGTCGGCCATCGCCTGGCTCAAGAAGAACTACCCCGACAGCAGCTACCTGCAGATCAACCACCCCTCGCGCAACCCCGGCAAGTACACGGCCGCGCAGCTGCGCGAGATGAACGACCTGGCGCCGAACATCGTGTTCTCGCTCGAAGGCATGGTCGGCAACCAGATGGAGCCCGACCGCGGCGGCTACACCAGCGCCTACATTCCCGCCAACCTGCCCTCGCGCACCTACGGCGGCGTCGACTACCTGGTGGCCAGGCTCGGCGGCACCTGGGACGCGCTGCTGTCCGAAGGCCGCCACATCTGGAACGTGGCCGACTCCGACTACCACTTCACCACCTCCAAGGGCCTGTACAGCAGCGGCTACGCGCCCGGCGAGTACGCGCGCAACCACCTGTGGGGCGACGTCAAGGAGCCGAAGTCGCTGCTCGAGGCCATGCGCTCGGGCAAGCTCTTCGCGGTGAACGGCGGCCTGATCGACACGCTCGACTTCAAGGTGCAAAGCGCCAAGGGCGCGGGCGAAATGGGCTCGGACGTGGCGGCCAAGGCGGGTGAAGACCTGAAGATCACCATTCGCTTCAAGAGCCCGGAGCGCAACAACTTCGAGTATCTGCTGGGCAGCGGCATGTACGCCAACGTGAAGCCGGTGGTCGACCACATCGACCTGATTGCCGGCGACGTGACCGGCCCGGAGACACCGGGCACCCCGGGCTATGCGCGCGACACCAACCCGTCGACCCGCGTGGTCAAGCGCTTCACCCGCGCCGACTGGAAGCTGGACGCCGACGGCTACTTCGCGGTGAGCTACACCGTGAAGGCCGGCAACAACCAGTATTTCCGCCTGCGCGGCACCAACCTGGGCACCGACGTGCCCAACGAAACCGCGGGCGGCGAGCCCCTGGCCGACACGCAGACCACCGGCACCGACAACGTGGCGCGCTTCAACGCCATCAACGCGCGCAACTACAGCGACCTGTGGTTCTATTCGAACCCGGTGTTCGTGAAGGTTGCGGCGCTGTAGGGCGCAACCGCGGCACGGGCGCGTGCAGGGTGCAGGGTGGCGGCCAGCCGGCGGCGACAATCCGTCGTTTTCCGCCACCTGCTGCCGCACATCCCGATGATGTTCCGCCTTCTGCCACGCGGCACCCACCGTGCCACCACTCGCGCTGCCGCCCACGTATTCCTGTGCATTGCCGCGCTGCGACGCGCGTGGCGGCTGCTGCTGGCCGCCGCGCTCGCGCTGGTGCTGTCGGGCATCGGCATGGCTGCGGCAGAGGCCCAGCCGGCCGATGCACAGCGCGAGCCCCTGCGCGTGTCGCGCCAGCCCCAGGGCCTGCAGGCCGTGCAGCGGCTGCAGGTGTTCGAGGACGAGAGCCGCTCGCTCCGCATCGAGCAGGTGCGCACGCCAGCGCAGGAAGCGCGCTTCGCCTACCCCGACGCGCCCTTGCGAGGCAAGGAGTCCGACCGCGTGCTGTGGTTCAAGCTGCAGATGCAGCTTGCCGACCCGGCCGATGCCCCACGCGAATGGCTGATGCTGGTGCCGACCGTCTCCACGCACGAGCTGCGCTTTTACGGCCCCTACGACGAGAACGGCCAGGCGCTGGCCGAGCCGGTGGTCACCGGCATGCGCCATCCCTGGGCCAGCCGGCCGGCCGCGTCCGAGCAGATGGCCTGGCGCTTCAAGCTGCCCGGCCCGGGCACGTACACCGCGTATTTCAGGGTCGAGTCGACCTTCGCGCGCATCTACGACGTCAAGGTGTGGGACCCGGCCGACTACCTGCAGTCGACCCAGGACAAGCGCATGTTCGACGGCGTGAGCTACGGCGTGCTGATCGGCCTGATGGTGTACGGCCTGGTGCTGTTCAAGGTGTTCGGCGAAGGGCTGTACGGCTTCTACATGCTGTCTTGCGCCTGCGGCGTGCTGGCGCTGGCCAGCATCAACGGCCACGCCTTGCGCTACCCGTTCGCGCACTGGCCCGCGGCGGCCGGCTTCGCCTACACGGCGGGGCCCGCGCTGTGGGCCATCTGCAAGCTGCAGTTCGGCCGCCGGCTGCTGCGGCTGCGCCACTTCGCGCCGCGCCTGGACTGGCTGGTGCAGGCCTTCACGGTTGCGCTGGCGCTGGCCATTCCGTATGCCAACTGGGGCGCCCACCCGCTCATGACCTTCCAGCTGGTGCAGGTCTCGGTGGTGGCATCGACCGTGGTGATGGTGATTGGCGCGCTGATCGCGATGCGCAGGCGCTACTGGCCGGCGGTGCTGTACTTCTTCGGCGTGGCACTGCTGCTGGGCGGCGTGGGGGCGATCGTGATCGCAAGCTGGGGCTGGATCGAATGGGCGCCCAACCAGATGAACATCACGCAGGGCGCGCTGGTGGCCGAGCTGATTGTGTTTGCCGTGGCGATGGGCTCGCGCCTGCAGCTTGTGCTGCGCTCCGAGCAAGCCCTCACCGCGCGCACGCAGCAGCTGGTGGAGGCGCTGGGCACCGACGCGCTCACCGGCGCGGCCAGCCGCGCCGGCTTTGAAAGCCGCGGCGAGGAATGGCTGCTGGCGCGGCAGCCCTTTGCGCTGATGCTGCTGGACCTGGACGGCTTCAAGGGCGTGAACGACGCGCACGGCCACGCCGCGGGCGACCAGGTGCTGATGGCCATCGCGCAGCGGCTGCGCCAGCAACTGCGCCAGGACGACCTGGTGGCACGCCTCGGCGGCGACGAGTTCGCGGTGCTGGTGCGTGGCACGCAAACGCGCGAGGTCATGAGCCTCATGGCCCGCCGCATGATCGACGCCGGCACGCAGCCGGTGCACTACGAGGGCCGCAGCGTCGCGGTGGGCATGAGCCTGGGCATTGCCTGCCACCCGGGCGACGGCGACACGCTGGCCCGGCTGCTGCGCTCGGCCGACCGGGCGATGTACCACGTCAAGCAGCACCGCGAGGGCCCCTCGTTCATCTTCGCCGCCGACCTTGCGGCCCACCTCGCGGCCATGGGCACGCCGCAGACCCAGCCCGCACGGCTGGAGGCGCAAGGCGCGAACGGCCAGACGGCGCTGTGAGGCCGGTAGGTCGCCGGTAGGTTGCCGGTAAGTCGCCAACAGGCCTCCAGCAAGCCGTTGCACGCGCAGCCGAAGTCGCCGAGCACCACGGCGTTCTCGGGCTGCTGCCCTACGAACAGCGGCTCGGGCAGCCCGTAAAAACGGGACATTCAACTTTGGAGTTCCCCATGGCAGCCCCCTCCCGCAGCAAGAAGACCGAATCAGGCCGCGCCTCGCCGGCCGCGAGCGAAGTCAAGCCCGACCTGAAGCAGCCAAGCCACGAAACCCAGAAGTTCGGCGAGATCGTGAAGATGCCCAACGGCCTGTCGGAGAAGGTCTGCAAGGACAGCGTGGCGTTGCTCAACCAGTGCCTGGCCGACACCATTACCTTGCGCGACATGTACAAGAAGCACCACTGGCAAGTGGTCGGCCCCACCTTCAACCAGCTGCACCTGATGTACGACCAGCACTTCGAGGCGCAAGTGCTGCTGGTGGACATCCTGGCCGAACGCATTCAGCTGCTGGGCGGCATTGCGCTGGCCATGGCTGCCGACATTGCCGAGACCACCAAGATCGAGCGCCCGCCGCGTGGCCGCGAGCCCGCCGCCGTGCAGATCCGCCGACTGGCCGAGGCGCATGAGCTCATCATCATTGCGGCGCGCAAGGCGGCCAAGGCGGTGGACGAGTCGGGCGACGACGGCAGCAACGACGTGTTCGTAAGCAACGTGCTGCGCACGAACGAGCTGCAGGTGTGGTTCCTGACGGAGCACCTGGTCGCTGCCTCGCCCGTGACGGCCTGAGCCTGAGCAAGCCAGCGCGCGAACCGCGCTGGCGCTGCTTGTTCGGCCAAGGGCGCCCTTACGGGCGCTCTTTCTCCACCAGAAAGTCGATCAGCGTGCGCACCGCCTGCGTCTGAAAGCGGCTCGGCACGTAGAGCAAGAATTTCTGCGTGGACAGGAAGTCCAACTCGCCCTTCTTCAGCGCAAAGGCCTGCAACTCGCCTTGCGCCAGCGAGGATTCCACCATGTAGTCGGGGACCAGCCCAACGCCAAGGCCTTGTGCGATCGCATCCCGAAGGAAGTGGAAGTTGGTGGAAATAAGCCTTGGCTTGATCCGCAAATACCGGTGCCCACCCTCGTGCGTGCCCGCCGTGCTCAGGCGCTCGCTGGTCTGCGGCGAGGTGATCAGCGGCAGCTGCTTCAGGTCGTCAAGGCTCGCGGGCCGCCCGTTCTGCGCAATGAACGCCGGCGTGGCGCACGCCACATAACGCACCCGCCCCAGCGCATGCGCCGCCAGGTGCGCCGGCGGCTCGGCCATGACCCGCACCGCAAAGTCGACTGACCCCTTCACCAGTTCTTCGATGTCGTTGTCGAAGATCACGTGCAGCGTGATCTCCGGATGGCGCTGCATGAACGACGCCAGCCAGCCCGACATGCGCAGCTGGCCATAGCCGCTGGGCACGCTGAGGCGGACCATGCCGCGCAGGCTCTTGCCCAGACTGCTCACCGCCTCGCTGGCCGCCTTCACCTCGTGCCGCACGGCCAGGCCGTGCTCGTAAAGCTTTCTTCCGATGTCGGTGGGCTCAAGCTGGCGCGTGGTGCGCATCAGAAGTTGCGCGCCCAGCTCGCGCTCGAAGCGGTTGATGCGCTGGCTCACATTGGCGCGGCTCATGCCCAGCTTGGCGGCCGCCTTGCTCAGGTTGCCGGCTTCGATGATGTCGACCAGCAGGCCCAGCGCTTGCACATCCATTGTCAACTTTCAATTTACACAGTGGGTGCAAATTCTGCACGATTGTCAATTCTCATCAGCCGGCGAATAATTCGCGCCGACCCTGCTGTTCGCCTGCACCCCTTTGATGGGTGCTGCGCCTCCCCTCCCCCCGACCGCCCCTCGCCTTTTTCGCCCCCTCGACATGTCCCAAGCCCCTTCGGTCCAGCCTCTGGCTGGCTTGCGTGTTCTAGACCTCTCCCGCGTGCTGGCCGGGCCCATGTGCGCCATGGCGCTGGCCGACCTGGGCGCGGACGTCATCAAGGTCGAGCACCCCAGCCGCGGCGACGACACGCGCGACTGGGGCGTGCGCGTGGGCACGCGCAACACCTCGTACTTCAACAGCGCCAACCGCAACAAGCGCTCGGTCACCATCGACCTGCAGTCCGGCGCCGGGGTGGACATTGCGCGCGCACTCGCGGCGCGCTGCGACGTGGTCGTCGAGAACTTCAAGGTCGGCGGCGCGGACAAGCTGGGCCTGGGCTACGCGCAGCTCAGCGCCGACAACCCCGGCCTGGTGTATTGCTCCATCTCGGGCTATGCGCGCTCCACCGCCGAGGCCCAGCGCCCGGGCTACGACCTGCTGGTGCAGGGCGAGGCCGGCATCATGGCCATGAACGGTGAGGCCGGGCAGGGCCCGCTGAAGTTCGGCGTGGCGGCGGTCGACATGTTCACCGGCATGTTCGCGGGTCAGGCCATTCTTGCG
Organism: Variovorax sp. H27-G14; assembly: GCF_046156345.1. Classification (NCBI taxonomy): domain Bacteria; kingdom Pseudomonadati; phylum Pseudomonadota; class Betaproteobacteria; order Burkholderiales; family Comamonadaceae; genus Variovorax; species Variovorax sp. H27-G14. The sequence continues at coordinate 89,548 of NZ_JAYLVN010000011.1, read as the reverse complement.
GCGCTGTACGAGCGCCATACCACCAAGCGCGGGCGGCATGTGCAGATGGCGCTGTACGACAGCGGCCTCATGATCACCTCGTACTACGGCATGGAAGCACTGCTCAAGGCCGGCGACCCGCCCAAGTTCGGCAATGCGCACCCGTCCATCGTTCCCTATGGCGTGTTCGATGCGGCCGACGGCCCGCTGGTCATCACCGTAGGCAACAACGGCCAGTTCGTGCGCTTCTGCGAGCAGGTGCTGGGCCGGCCCGAATGGGCGGCCGACGAGCGCTTTGCCACCAACACCGCGCGCTCCGCCCATCGCGACGTTCTGCTGCCCCTGGTGCGAGAGGCATTGCGCGCATTCAGCCGCCGCGAGCTGCTGGCCAAGCTGACGCAAGCGCAAATCCCCTGCGGCGAAGTGCTGGGCATGCACGAGGCACTGACCTCCGCGCGCACCCGCGACGCCAAGCTGCTGCACCACTTCGACGACACCGAAGCCGGCCAGCAAAGCGTGCTGGCGCCGCCCTACGTGCTGGACGGCGAACGCGCCCCCGTGCGCAGGCCGCCGCCGCACCTGGGCGAACACACCGACGAAGTGCTGCGCGAGCTGCTCGCCATGGACGACCAGGCCATAGCCGCGGCACGCGCGCGCCAGGCCATCTGATTCAAGACTTTCGAACTCAACCTTCTCCGAGACAGACATGAAACAAGCTCAACTCACCCGCCGGCACCTGCTGGCCACGGGCGCCGCAGGCGCGCTTTGCACCCTGGGCCTGCCGGCCTTTGCAGCGGACGCCGCATGGCCCGCGAAGATCATCAAGATGGTCGTGGCCTTCCCCGCCGGCGGCCCGACCGACACCGCCGCGCGCATCGTGTCGCAGAAGCTGGGCGAACGCCTGGGCGTGTCGATCGTGGTGGACAACCGCCCCGGCGCCTCCGGCTCCATCGGCACCGCCACCTTCATCAAGCTGCCGGCCGACGGCAACACGCTGTCGATGTTCGGCATGCCCGCGCTGCTGGCCCCGCTGCTGTACGGCAACAACGCCTATGACGTGGAGAAAGACTTCATGTGCGTGGCCACCGTGTACGACCTGCCGATGGCCATCGTCGTCAACCCGGCGGTGATGCCGGGCGTGGACTCGGTGCAGACCCTCATCGCGCAAGCCAAGGCCGCCAAGACGCCGCTGAACTACACCAGCTCGGGCGCGGGCAGCTTCGGCCACCTGGCCATGGAGCAACTGAAGGACCTGGGCAAGTTCGACATGCAGCACGTGCCGTACCGCGGCAGCGCGCCGGCCGTGACCGACCTGCTCGGCGGCCAGCTGGGCATCATGTTCGCGGACGTGGTGGCGGCGCTGCCGCACATCAAGAGCGGCAAACTGCGCGCCATTGCCGTCAGCTCCGCCCGTGCCAACGTGCTGCTGCCCGGCATCAAGACGGTGTCGGCGCAGGGCTTCCCCAACTTCGACTTCGATTCGTGGGGCGGCCTGATTGCGCCGCTGGGCACGCCTGCCAGCGTGGTGGCGCGCATCAACAAGGAGCTGGCCGACATCCTCTCCAAGGACAAGGAAGTGCAGGAGAAGCTGGTCAACGCAGGCGCCATTGCCGCCTACCAGCCGGCGGAAGCCATGCGCAAGCGCCTGGCGACGGACCGCGCGCGCTGGACCAAGATTGCCAAGGACAAGAACATCAGCGCCATTTGAGCGGCTAACGACTGAACGCTCGGGCGACCGGGCAATGCAAAACGGCCAGAGCGATCTGGCCTTTTTTTTCGCGTGGACTTTTCAGGCGCGGGGCCGGCCGAACACCGTCACCACATAGCCGTCGAGGTCGAAGCCTTTTTCACTGGCGATGGCTGCGAGCCGTTGCTCGATGTGCGGGTCGAAGAACTCGTGCACCGTGCCGTCGGTCAGCGACACCAGGTGGCCGTGGTGCTGCTCGCCATCGTTGAGCTCATACACCGCCCTGCCCGCGCCAAGCTGGCTCTTCTTCAGCAAGCCCGCCTGCTCGAACTGTGCGAGCACCCGGTAGACGGTGGCCAGCCCCAGGTCGACGTCCAGCGTGAGCATCTGGCGGTACACGTCCTCGGCCGCCAGGTGGCGCTGCTCGCTGCGCTCGAACAGTTCGAGCACCTTGATGCGAGGCAGTGTGGGCTTCAGGCCGGTGTGCTTGAGTCTGTCCGCGTGCGCCATGGGTTCGCTCGAGCAGGAGGAGGAAAAAGAACTTGGGGAGTGGCGTGGAAAAAATGCATGGCTGGCCGGAGAACCGATGGCTAGCAAAAAACGACCTTGGAGACGTTTGAGTGTCTCGGGTCGCCCCACGATGAAAGCGTTGGAAAGGGAGCGAAGCCGCTGCGCCTTTCGATGGGCGGATCTTACATCAAATACAAGTAGTTCTCATTTGCTGGCGATTTTTTTAGCGATGCGGGCCTTGCTCGGGCGCGCGACAGCGGCGACAGCGGCCGCATCCTTGTCAGGCAGCAACGCCTCCAACACGAAGCGTGTCGGGCCGCTCGCGCTCCGATCACTCACCGCCAGCCCCAGCTGCCGCCAGAGCGCCGGGCTGAGCGGGCGAACGGCAATGCGCGGGTCATGCGTGGCCTCTTGCGATTCCTGCGGCAACAAGGCCGCGCCGTAGCCGGCCGCGACCAGCGTTCTGATCGCGTCGTTGTAGTTGAGCTCGATGCGCGGCCGGCAATGCACGCCGGCCGCGGAGAACCATTCCGCAGTCAGGCGGTAGAGCCGCGTGGAGGCGTCGTTCATGATCAGCGGGCGCTCGGCCAGCCACTGCGGCGTGAGCCGCCGCGGCGCCTTCCAGTCCGCCGGCAGAAAGGCGACCACGGCTTCGCGCCGCAGCGGCTTCACATGCACCCCGCGCACAGGCGGCTGAGGCAGCGCCACCACCGCCAGGTCGAGACTGCCTGCCGCAAGCCGGGTCATGCTTTCGTTGGAGGTGAGTACCTGCACGTTCACGTCGATGCCGGGATGGTGGCGCGCCAGTCGTTCGAGCGCGGGTGGCAGCAGGTGCGCAATGGCGCCCGTAGAGGCCCCCACCCGCACGCGGCCGGTTTGCCCTGCGAGCTGACGCCGCACGTCTTCCACCGCGTCGTCGGCGTCCGCCAGCAGCCTGCGGGCACGCGCGATGAAGCGCTCACCCAAAGCGGTCGGCTGCGCGGGCCCGCGCCCGCGCACGAGCAGCTGGCCGCCCAGCCGCGACTCCAGCTCCGCGATCTGAACGGTGACGGTGGGGGCAGCCAGGTGAAGGGCGCGCGCTGCATTGGCCAGCGACCCGAGGTCAGCGATGGCAACAAGGGTGCGCAGATGGTCAAGGCTCAGTTCTCGCATGCCGGTAATTTAACTTTTCTTAATTTGAGCTTGCTTATATTTAGCTGGAGCCATTGCGCTCGCATGCCTACGATGCCAAGCCATGGACCTCAATATCTTCATCGACGGCGACCAGGGCACCACCGGCCTTGATTTACAGAACCGACTGCAGGGCTCGGAATTCCGCATCCGCACCCTGCCGACAAACCTGCGCAAGGACCCCGCTGCCCGGCGCGACGCGCTCAACGAAAGCGACATCGCCATCCTCTGCCTGCCCGACGCGGCGGCGCGCGATGCGGTGGCGATGATTGAGAACCCTGCGGTGCGCGTCATCGACGCCAGCTCCGCGCACCGCACCACGCCGGGGTGGGTCTACGGCCTGCCGGAGCTCGATGCGCTGCAGGCTGATCGCATCGCCTCGGCGCTGCGCGTGACCAACCCGGGCTGCTATCCCACGGCCGCGGTCGCGCTGCTGCGACCGCTCACGGATGCGGGCCTGCTGCCCGCCGACTACCCGCTGGTCATCCAGGCCGTGTCGGGCTATTCGGGCCATGGCAGGGCGGGCGCGGAGGCCTACGAGGCCGGGGCGGGGGCGCATTCGCTGAAGGTCTACGGCCTGGCACTCGAGCACAAGCACGTGCCTGAAATAGAGGCCTATGCGAGCCTGGCGAGCCGGCCCATCTTCGTGCCGGCCTATGGCAGCTACCGCCAAGGCATCGTGCTCACCATCGGACTGCACGCGCGCATGCTTCCAGCCGATGCGTCCGGCGCGCGCATCCACGAATGCCTTGCGCAGCGCTACCGCAGCGCGGCGCATGTGCACGTGCGGCCCCTGTCGGCTGCAGCGCCCGTGACCGAGCTTGACCCGCAAGTTCACAACGGCACCAACGACATGAGCCTGGCCGTGTCATGCAATGAACGCACGGGCCAGATCGTGTTGAGCGCGGTGCTCGACAACCTGGGCAAGGGCGCAGCGGGCGCGGCGGTGCAGAACCTGCGGCTGATGGCGCAGGCCCACGGCCTGGCAGGCTGACCTTGGCACAGCGCGCGTGCGCCGCGCTCTCAAGTCCTCAGGGTCTTGAACAGGTCTCCCCCGTGCGGCCGTGGTGCCCGCTAACCCTGCAAGGCCGCACGGGCCACGTCACGCTCGTAGCCGCGCGCAGCCACCAGGAAAAGGCAAGCCGACAGCACGCCGAAGATCGGCATGACGGCCAACGCGGTTTGCAGCGACCAGGCGTCGGAGATCCAGCCCGCAATGAACGGCCCCGCCGCCAGACCCAACAGGTTCTGCGCCAGCGACAACACCGACGCGCCCGTCGAGCGCACACCGGGATGCACCACGTCCATCACCACGGCCGCCACCACGCCCGCCTGGCAGGTCATGAAGAAGCCGCCCAGCGCAATGACCCCGAACTGAACCTGCGGCGTGAGCACAACGCCAAGGCGCGACGCGCCGAACGCAAAGCCCAGCACCACCGCTGAAACAAGGCACAGCAGCGCCGTGAGCTGCAGCTTGGCGCTCGGGCGCAGCAGAGCCGCGCGATCGGCCGCCGCGCCCCACACCACGGCACCTGCCGCGCCGCACAGCACCACCAGCGCCGCGCGCAACGCCGCCTGCTCGGGCGAGAGGCCATCGACACGGTTCAGGTAGCTTGGCAGCCAGGCCCACACAGCGGAGACAAGAACGACCTGCGCCGGCGCTGCAACGCAGATCCAGAACAGCGTCGGCACGCCGGCCAGCAGCCTCATCGCGCCACGCAGGCTGCCGTGGCCTGCTGCGGCGCCGCCGGCCATGAGCGGCACCGTGTCGTAGTCGCGCACCTTGAGGTAGAGCAGCGCCAGCAGCAACCCGGGCACGCCCACCACGCCGAATGCGGCACGCCACCCCCAATGTGCCGAAATGACGCCGCCAAGCACCACGCCCAGCACCGACCCCACCGAAGCGCACGAGAAGAACACCGCGAGCACCGTGCCGCGCATGCGGGTCGGAAAGTGGCCGGCAATCAACGCCGTGCCCACGGAGCCGTAGCCCGCTTCGCCCAGCCCGACCACCGCGCGCGCACTCAACAGCTGCATGTAGTTGCGGCTGAACATGCAGGAGATGGAGGCCAGGCTCCAGATCAGCGCCATGCACACGATGCTCTTCACACGGCTGAACCGGTCGGCCGCCAGCGCGACCGGAATGCCCGCGAGCGCCACCGTCACCGACACCACCGAGGCCAGCGCGCCAAGCTCCTTGTCGGACAGGCCCCACTCCTGTTTCAGGTGCGGGAACAGCGACACGATGACCTGCCGGTCGATGTAGTCGAACAGCATCAGCGCACAGGTCATGGCAAACGCGAACCAGGCATGGCGCGGGCCGATGAGGTAGCTGTCGCGGGCGTTCATGCCGGGCTCAGGCCGCCTTGCGCAGGTAGCCTTGCTGGGCCCCGTTGCGGTTGGCCGCGAAGCCGTTGGCCAGCAGCGACTCTTCGGTCGTGTCGTAGAACACGCCGATCTTCGAAATCTCGCGCGCCTGTTGCGCCGTGGCAATCGGGCGGCCAAACTCGCGCGCAATGCGCACCAGCTGCTCGACCTGCGCCACGGTGCCCATCTTTTCGGTGCGCGACTGGTTCCAGAGGTTGTCCTCGATGCCGCAACGCACATGCAGGCCCATTGCAATGCCCATCATGTTCACGGGCAGCACGTAGCGCATCGAGCTTTCCACGGTGAGCACGGCGCCGTCGGGCACGGCGCGCACGAAGTTCGCGAGGTTGTAGATGTTCGGCGCGTCCATGCCGCCGCCAATGGCCACCCAATTCATCACCAGAGGCCCCTTGTAGATGCCGCGCCGCATGAGCCGCTCGACCGATTCGAAGCTGTTGATGTTGTAGCACTGGAACGCGCTTTGAATGCCCGCCTTGTTGAGGCGGCGAATGTGTTCCTCGGCCCAGCCGGGCTGCGCGGGCACGGTCATTTCCTTGTAGGCCTTGTAGATGTCGGGGTCCTGCATCGACGTGCCTTCGATGTCGGCGTCGTCCCAGTGTTCGACCACGTTCATCTGCGAGGTGTTGATGGTCACGGTCACCTGGTCGGGCTTGGGCTCCAGCTCGGCCAGCATGTGGCGCGTGTCGTCGCTGAGCCATTTGGCGGCGGCGCCTTCGCTTTCGGGCGCGAAGCTGATGGAGCCGCCGACCTGGATGATCATTTCCGGCACGGCCTTGCGCACGCCGGCAATGAGCTCGTTGAACTTCGACAGCCGCTTGCTGCCCTTGCCGTCGAGCTCGCGCACATGCAGGTGCAGCACGGTGGCGCCGGCGTTGTAGCAGTCCACCGCCTTCTGGATCTGCTGCTCCATGGTGAGCGGAATGTCTTGCGGAAAGTCGGAGGGAATCCACGACGGCGCATAGGGCGCGGCGGTGATGATCAGCGGCTGCTGGTTTTCAGGGTAGAGATGTCCGTCGAGAAAGTTCATGGCGTGGGCCTCGTTGAAAAGAGAGAAAAAAAAGCCGCTCAGTAGGTCGCCTCGCCGACGATGCCGGCGCGCTCCATCTTGCGGTGGCAGGGCGGGTAGTCCATCACCGCGTAGTGCTGCGTGGCGCGGTTGTCCCACATCACCACGTCGTCGGGCTGCCAGCGCCAACGCACCTGGTATTCGGGTATCTGCGACTGGCCGACGAGGTAGGCGAGCAACATCGCAGCGCCGGGGTTGTTGTCCTGCCCGCAGCGCACGTTCAAAGGCGTGTGGAAGTTGGTGAAGTGCGTGGTGAAGCCGTTCACGAACAAGATCTTCTCGCCCGTGTCGGGGTGCGTGCGCACGACGGGGTGTTCGGCGTCGGGGTACTGCGCCTTGAGCGCAAGGCGCTTTTCCGTCGGCATGGCGGCGCCAAAGCTGGCCTCGATGCTGTGCCGCGCCCGCAGCGTGGCGATGCGGTCCTTGACGTGCTGCGGCAGCCGCTCGTAGGCCAGCGCCATGTTGGCCCACATGGTGTCGCCGCCCACCGGCGGGCACTCCACGCAGCGCAGCACGCAGCCCATGGCCGGCGCCTCGCGCCAGGTGCCGTCGGTGTGCCATGCGTTCTCGTAGCGGTCGGGCGGGTTGTCGGGGGTCTTGTAGATCTGCACCAGGCCGGGGTGCTCGGGGTCGCTGCCGATCACGGGGTGGTCTTCGAGCTCGCCGAAGTGGCGCGCGAAGGCGACGTGCTCGGCGCGCGTGATGTTCTGGTGGCGAAAAAACAGCACGCGGTGCCTGACCAGCAGCGCGCGAATTTCCGCCGCCAGGCCCGCGTTGCGCGAGGCCTCGGCCAGGCTCACGTTGCGCAGCTCCGCGCCAATAACGCAGGTGATGGGGCGCACCTCGATGCCATGCGCCGCCGAAAGGGTCGTCGTCGAAATCATGTCTTTGTCTCCTGGACAAAGAATAGGCCGCGGCCCCCTCCCACGCCCCCTCCTTGCGGGAGGGGGGCGTGCTCAGTGTTGACCGCCCAGCAGACCCAGAATGCGCGCGCGCTGCACCACCTGCGCGCGCGTGCCCGCATCGAGTTTGGCGAACAGGTTCTTCACGTGCCACTTGATGGTGGTTTCGCCGGCCTGCATGGCGCGCCCGATTTCCTTGTTCGACAGGTTGCGGGCCAGCAGCGCCAGCACTTCGTGTTCCTTGGGCGTGAGCACGGCGCTGGTGGACTGGGGCATCGCGGGCGTCCTGGGCGGCGCTGCCACGGCAGGCCCGTCGATGCCCGCCGCGACAGGTCGGTCGATGCATACCGCAAGGGCATCGACCCACGCGGCCAGATCGGGATGCGCATCGGCCAACACGCGCTGCAGCCCGAGCGCGCGCGCCAGGTCTATCGCCTCGTGGACCAGCGCGGCCGACGGCTGGCCGCAGCGCTCCAGCGCCAGCGCGCGCAGCCCCAGCAGTTCGATATGCAGGCCGCCCTGCCCCAGCGCGCGCGCACTTTCGTCGGCACGCGCCAGCGGCGCCAGCGCGCCTTGCCATTCGCGCGACGCGATGCCCTCATAGGCGTGCGCCACGTCGCGCAGCATGCCGACGCTGCGGTGCCACAGCGGGCCTTGCGGCACCGCCGGGTCGGCCAGATGCCGGTCGATGCGGTCGCACAGCTCGCGGCATGTCTGCGCGCGATGGCGGCGCGCATGCACGCGCACCTGCTCCACGAGGCTCGCGATGCGCAGGCGCGGCAGGCGGCGTGCGGCGCCCGCGGCATCCAGCGCGGCAAGCAACTCCAGCGCACGATGCTCGGCGCCCTCTGCCACGGCCATGCGTGACGCGGTGAGGTAGGCCCGCATCAGCGATTCCGGCAGCCCGCTGTGTTCCAGCACGTCGAGCCGGTCCGCCAGCAAGGCCGCGGCATCGCCCGGCAGGCCGAGCTCCCATGCCGTCGCCGCCAGCAATGCGGCCAGGTTGCAACTGAAGCGGTGGCGCCGGCCCAGCTGCGCCTCGGCACTGGCCACGGCGCTGCGCAGGCAGGGCTCGGCCAGCAAGGCCTGGCCCTCCCACACGTAGCTCAGGCCGATGACCAGTTCGCTCCAGCGCCGGATGTAGTCGGTGCCTTGGCCGACACCGCCGATCACACCAATACCGCCGACACCACCGGCATGGCCGCGCGCGGCATGCTGCTCGCGCAAACGCGCCAACGCGGGCTCGCCTTCGAGCAGGGCGCAGTAAGCCATGCGGTTGGCATGCGACTGCAACAGCAGCGGATCCGTCAACGGCACCTCGCCCGTCCACGGCGCATGCAGGGCAACAAAGCGGTCAGGGTCGTCCGCGAACACGGCCGCGCCCCCCAGGATCAACGCGCACTCGCAGCGCAGCGCGTCGCTTGCCCCGGGTTGCGCGAGGATGCGCGCGACGAAGCGCGCGGCCTCTTCGTGCCGCTCGCTGGACGCCAGCGTCCACGCCACCGCCAGCAGCAGGCGCGGTCGGCTGTCGAGCTCTTCGGGCGGCAGTTGCGCGAGCCATTCGAGCACCGTGCCCAGCCGGCCGTGGCGCATGAGCGATTCGTAGAGGCTGCGCTCGGCCAGGGCATAAGCCTGCTGGTGCTGGCCGGCACTCAGCGCGTGGCGTGCGGCCTCGTCGGGCAGCTCGTGCGCGGCCAGCCATTGCGCGGCGCTGGCGTGCGCACCGACCTGTGCCGCCGCGTCCAGGCTCGCAAAGCGCTGGCGCAACGCGTCTCGCACCAGTGAATGCATGCGCAGCCAGTCGCCCCCTTCCGTCTCGGCAAAAACCGGCGTGTCGTTGGCGAGCCGTGTGAGTCGCGCAGCCGCATCGTCTACTCCGGTCACCGCACGGCACAGCGCGGGGTGCAACAGTTCGAGCACCGACACGCGCACCAGAAAGTCGCGGTCGGCGGCGTCCATGTCGGCCAGCAACAGCCCGACGAGTTCGCCCTGCAATGCGCCGCCCGCCGCGCCAAGCCCGGCAATGGCGGCGCCCGCATCGGTGCCGCGCGCGACGATGCTGATCGCCAGTTGCAGCCCCAGCGGCCAGCCCTCGGTGAGCGCATGCAGCCGTGCGGCCGCGTCGCGCCCGACTCGCGCGCCGAACCGCGCCTGCACCAGCTGCAAGGTCTCTTCCAGGCTGAACCGGAGCTGCGCCGCGCCAATCTCCACGCACTGGCCGTAGGCGATGAGGTCGTCGATGTCGAGCTGCCCGTCGGGCCGTGCGGCCATGAAAACCCGCACGTTGAGCGGCGCGTTGCGCAGCAGATAGGCCAGCGCGGCGCGCGACGCGGCGGGCAGCCGGTCGACCTCGTCGACGATGACCAGCACGCTCGCGGCGGACTGCGCCAGCTCGGCCAGCAGCGCGGTCATGCCCGCGAGATTGCCGGGCCGGTCGTCTTCCAGCACGCTGCGCCCGAACGCGGGGCGCCCCATTGCAATGCGCAGCGACAGGGCCAGGCTCTGCGCGAGCCTGTCCGGATCGTCGATGGCTTGCGCGCTCACCCATGCGACCGGCACGCCCAGGCCCAGCTGCTCCAGCCGCCACTGCGCCAGCAACGAGGTTTTTCCCGTGCCGGCAGGCGCGCGAACCATCAGCGCCGCCGCATCGCGCAACGCATCGGCGGCCGACAACAGCCGCCCGCGCGCAACGACGTGGCGCTGCACGCGCGGTGGGGTGACTTTGAGGACGAGGTCTTGCGGAATCAACGGGTCATTTCCGCGCGAGTTCAGGGTCGGCGTCGCTCCGCCCGAGTGTGGCCTCGTCCTCGCTCCGCTCGGGTGTGACCTCGCCCTCGCTCCGCTCCGGTGGGGCGTCCGCCCTGCGGCGCTCTGCGCGGCTGTGCTTGGCGCTGCAACCGAACTCGTGGTGAAACCAGCGCGACAGGCCGCTGGGCGCGGAAAAGCCCAGCAGGCTCGACACTTCGGCCAGCGGGCGGTCGCCCTGCAGCACGTGGCGCGTCGCCAGCTCCTTGCGGATGTCATTCACCATCGACGAAAAGGTCTGGCCGTGCTCGGCCAAGCGCCGCTGCACCGTGCGGCACACCACGCCCAGGTACTGCGCCACCTGCTTGATGGTGCAGCGCCCGCTCGGCAGCAACAGCAGCACGGCACGCCGCACGTCGTCGAGCACCGCGGCGCCCGGTGCGGGCGCAGGTGCCGATGCATCGAGCATCTGCTGCGCATAGCGCGCCATGGCAGGGTCGGCCCACGGGTTGCGCATGTCCAGGTCGCGCCTGGCGCAGACGATGCAATTGAAGTCGTGATCGAACTCGATGGTGCGGCCCATGAGCCGGCGGTGCGCGCCCAGGTCGCGCGGAGCGGCGTGCGACAGGCACACGCGCCTGGGTTGCCATTCGGCGCCGAGAAACTGACGCATGAGCCGCAGCATCACGCCCAGCGCCAACTCGATGCGTTGCCGCGTCGGCTGCTGCGCGTTGCCCGGACGGAGCTCTTCGCGGATCACCACCACGTCGTCGAACTCTTCGATCATGAGCGACAGCGAACCGTTCAGCAGCGTTTGGTAACGCATCAACACATTGAGCGAATCACGCAAGGTAGGCTGGTCGCGAATCAGCATGCCGACAGCACCAAGGTTGGACAACAGCCGCTGTTCCGCCATGCAGAGCCCGAAGCTCGCATTGCCCGACTGCGCGGCCGATGCCTGCAGCAACAGCGCGACGTTCTCCACCGGGATCATGAGATCGGGTTCGCGCAACACGCTCGGGCTCAGGCCCGCATCGAGCAACATGCGCATGGGGTCGAGCCCGCTCGCGCGTGCAACTTCGCTGTAATTGGTGAGACTGGCGGCACGAACCAAGGAAGACATCGAAAGCCTGGGCTGTGGAGTGGCATCGAAGGGTAAGTGCGTGGCACGCAAAGTCAATCGGGAGAACACGGTGCCGCACAGAATCCGCGGCATCATGAACCGCACGACACCCACCGTTCTCATCGTTCCCGGCCTGCGAGACCACGTGGCCGATCACTGGCAGACACTGCTCGCGGCCAAGCTGCCCAAAGTGCGCAGCGTGCCGCCGCTCGAACAAGACAAGCTGAGCTGCGCCGCGCGCGTCGACGCCATCGACCGGGCGCTGCGGGACATCGAAGGGCCCGTCGTCATCGTCGCGCACAGCGCGGGCGCAATGATGGTGGTGCACTGGGCCGCCCGCTTGGGTACGCCAAGCACGCCAGGCACACCAGACACGCTCGACACCCTTGGCGCAAGAAACGCACTCGCCATTCGCGGCGCGCTGCTCGCCGCACCCGCGGACCTCGAGACACCCATGCCCGCGGGCTACCCCACCCTCGACGTGCTCGACAGCAACGGCTGGCTGCCGGTTCCGCGCAGCGCACTGCCCTTCCCCAGCATCGTCGCAGCCAGCAGCAACGACCCGCTCGCCCGCCTCGATCGCACGCGCGAACTGGCGCGTTGCTGGGGCAGCCGCCTGGTCGAGCTCGGCGCCGTCGGCCACCTGAACCCGAACTCGGGTTTCGGCGAATGGCCGGGCGCCGACGAATTGATTCACGCGCTCAGCTGAGCCACCCCCGTTTTTCATCACCAGCCATCGGAGACACCGGGCATGCTAAAAAATCTCATCGTTCTTGCGGGCTCCGCTTGCGCCGCCAGTGCGGGCGCGCAGTCGTCCATTACCGTGTTCGGCGTCGTGGACGCGGGGGTCAGCCACTACGAAACGAAGAGCGCGACCTACGGTGTCGCGAACAGCCTCAATCCCAGCACCGTGAAGCAGAGCCAGAACGTGCTGTCGCCTTCCGGCCTGAGTTCGAGCCGCCTGGGCTTTCGTGGCACCGAAGACCTGGGCGGCGGCCTGGCCGCGAGCTTCTGGCTCGAGGCGCCGCTGAGCAACGACACCGGCGGCGGCGTGGCAAATTTCGGGCGCCGCTCCACGCTGAGCCTGAACGGCCCTTTCGGCGAAGTGCGCATGGGCCGCGACTACACGGCCTCGTTCTGGAACGACGCGGTGTTCGACCCGATGACGGTCAACGGCGTGGGCACCAACCTCATTGCGGTGGTGAACAGCAACATCGCTGCCTCGCGCGCGCTGGCTACCGGCGGCCTGCTGAACGGCGGGCTTTCCGCGGGCACCGACAGCTATCTGCGCACCAGCAATTCGATCGGCTACTTTCTGCCGTCGAACCTTGGCGGCTTCTACGGCCAGGTTCAGTACGCGTTCCCTGAAAACATCAAGGGCCTTCCCGCCACGGCGGCCGCCACCACGGGCCAGCGCGGGCGCTATGTCGGCACGCGCGGCGGATGGGCGAGCGGCGCGTTCGACGTGGCGCTGGGCTACGGCGAAAGCACCGTCGCCGACACGTCGACCTACAAGGAAGTGATCAAGACCATCAACCTCGGCGCGTCTTACGACTTTGGGGTGGCCAAGCTCTTCGGCGAACTGTCGCGCGTGAAGGACGACATGCAGCGCCTGCCAGGCGCGACAAACCCGCGCGTGAACGACAGGTACAACGCGGCCATGTTCGGCGTGACCGTGCCGGTCGGGGTGGGCCTGTTTCGCATGTCTTACGCCAACGTGAAGTTCGACAGCGGCGCCAACATGCCAGTTTCGCCCTACGCACCCAATGCCGATGCGAGCACCAGCAAGATCGCGCTGAGCTACGTGCACAACCTGTCGAAGCGCACGGCGCTTTATGCGTCGGTCGCACGCATGCGCATGCGCGACGCGCACAACAACCCGACCGTGATGGGCGTCACGCCGCTGGTGCTGAGCCTGCCAGCCATCTTTCCGCAGCCCAGCTACATCACCACCGGCGGCTTCGAGCCGAAGAGTGCCATGGGCTACGACTTCGGCATTCGGCACGCCTTCTGAACTCAGAACCAGCGCTCGAACACGGCGGCAATGCCCTGGCCGCCGCCGATGCACATCGTCACCAGCGCATAGCGCCCGCCCGTGCGATGCAGCTCGGCAATCGCCTTCACGGTGATGATGGCGCCGGTCGCGCCAACGGGGTGGCCCAGTGAAATGCCAGAGCCGTTGGGGTTCACCTTGGCGGGGTCGAACCCCAGCTCCTTGATGACCGCGCAGGCCTGCGCCGCAAAGGCCTCGTTCGACTCGATGACGTCGAAGTCGCTCACCTTCAGGCCGGTGCGCTCCAGCACCTTGCGCGTGGCCGGCACCGGGCCGATGCCCATGTACGCCGGCTCCACACCGGCGTGCGCGTAGCCCACCAGGCGCGCAAGCGGCTTCAGGCCACGCGCCTTCACGCTGTCGCCGCTGGCCAACACCACGGCGCCCGCGCCGTCGTTGATGCCCGACGCATTGCCCGCGGTAACGACGCCGTCCTTCTTGAACGCTGGCTTCATCTTCGCAAGCGCCTCGAGCGTCGTGTCGGCGCGCACGTGCTCGTCGGTATCGAACAGCGTGACGCCCTTGCGCGTCTTCACCTCGACGGGAACGATCTGGTCCTTGAAGCGGCACGCTGCAATGGCGGCGGCTGCGCGTTGCTGGCTCAGCAGCGCAAGCGCATCCTGCTGCTCGCGCGTGATGCCGTAGCGCGCGGCCACGTTCTCGGCGGTAATGCCCATGTGAATCTTCTCCCACGGGTCGTGCAGGATGCCCAGCATGTAGTCGACCAGCACCGCGTCGCCCATGCGCGCGCCGTAGCGGGCCGAGGTGTCGAAGTACGGGCCGCGGCTCATCGACTCCGAACCGCCGCCAATGGCGATGTCGCAGTCGCCCAGCGCAATGGCCTGCGCCGCCGACACGATGGCCTGCAGCCCCGAGCCGCACAGGCGGTTCACGTTGAAGGCCGGCGTTTCGACCGGGCAGCCCGCGTCGATGGCCGCCACGCGGCTCAGGTAGGCGTCTTTCACGTCGGTGGGAATCACGTTGCCCATCACGACATGCCCGATCGCATCGCCTGCCAGGCCGCTGCGCTCGATGGCCGCCTTGACGGCCGTGGTCGCCAGCTGGGTGTTCGGCACCTCTTTCAGCGCGCCGCCGAAGGTACCGATGGCCGTGCGGGCCATGCCCACCACATAGATGTCGTCCTGCCTCATGGCATGAGCACCGTGGCGCCGGTGGTCTTGCGGCCTTCGAGGGCGCGATGCGCTTCGGCCGCGTCGGCCAGAGCAAAGACCTGCTGCGGCTCGCTCACGATGCGCCCCGCCAGCACGTGGTCGAACAGCTCGCGTGCCATGTCGAGCATGTGCGCGCGCGGCTGGATGTAGTGCACCATCGCCGGCCGCGTGAGCCAGATCGAGCCCTTGCCCGCGAGCACCTTGGTGTCGATGACCACGGCGCCGGAAGAGGTGCCGTTGCTCACGAGCGAGCCGCGCGGCTGCAGGCAGTCGAGCGAGGCTTCGAGCGTGTCCTTGCCCACGGAGTCGAAGACAACGGGCACGCCCTTGCCGTCGGTGATTTCCTTCACGCGCTGCACGATGTTCTCGCGCGAGGTGACGATGGTGTGCGCGCAGCCGTTGGCCTTGGCAATGGCGGCCTTCTCGTCGGTGCTGACGGTGCCGATCATCGTCACGCCCAGCGCTCGTGCCCATTGGCAGGCAATGAGGCCCACGCCGCCCGCGGCCGCGTGATAAAGGATGGTTTCTCCGCCATGCAGCGGATACACCTGGCGGAACAGGTACTGCGCCGTCATGCCCTTCATCATGAGCGTGGCGGCCGTGCGCTCGCTAATGCCGTCGGGCAGCGGAATGAGCACGTCGACCGGCATCACGCGCACCTGCGCGTAGGCCCCCTGCGGCCCCATGAGGTAGCCCACGCGGTCGCCCGCGCGAATGCCGTCCACGCCCGGCGCCACCGCCTCCACGATGCCGACCGCGTCGGAGCCCAGGCCGTTGGGCAGCGCCAGCGGATAGCGGCCGGTGCGAAAGTAGATGTCGATGAAGTTGACGGCAATGTAGCTGTGGCGCACGCGGGCCTGGCCCGGGCCGGGCTCACCGACCTCGACGTCTTCGAGCTTCAGGACGTCGGCGCCCCCGGTTTCGTGAAAGCGGATGGCCTTGGTCATGGTCTGTCTCCTGAGGGATGCATAGGGAGACAAGATTCTTGCGAGGACCCGGCTGAACGGGAAGCGCGGGCTTCGGGATGTCCCGAATCAGCAAATCGATGTCCCCGATAAGCAATAACGATGGGCGCGGTCAGCGCCACTCGGATGCGCTGCACCCGAACTGCTTGCGAAACCAGTGGCTGAAACTGCTCGGGCCCGAAAAGCCCAGCAGTTCGGCCACCTCGCCCAGCGGCAGATCGCTGTCGCGCAGATGGCGCTTGACGAGGTCGCCGCGAACCTGGTCGAGCATCTGGCTGAAGGTGAGCCCTTCGGCGTCGAGCCGGCGGTGCAGCGTGCGGCGGTCTACACGCAGATGCCGCGCCACTTCCTGCACCGTGCAGGCGCCGCCGGGCAGCAACGCGAGGATGAGCTCGCGGCAGGTTTCCTGCATGGTCTCGCCGCGGTCGCGCAGGCCGGCTTCAAGGTATTTGCGCGCCAGCCGTGCGGAGCCTTCGTCGACCAGTTCGCGCGGCCTGGCCAGGTCGGCGGCCACGCAAACCAGGCCGTTGAATTCTTCATTGAACTTCACGTTGCGGCCGAAGAAGGCGCGGTGCGCCGACACATCCGCCGGCGCGCGGTGCGTGAAGCACACCTGCAGCGGCCGCCATTGCGGATCGATCAGCTCGCGCAGCATGCGAAAGATGATGCCCACTGCCAGCTCCACCGCCTGGCGCATCGGCAGGCCGGGGCTGGGCAGCAGGTCTTCGCGGATGACGACCACGCTGCCCGTGTCTTCCACGCGCGTGATGAGCGAGGCGTTGACCAGCTTGAGGTAGCGGCACAGCGTGTCGAGCGCGTCGCGCGGCGTGGGCTCTTCGCGCAGCACCAGGCTGATGGGGCCCAGGTGGGAGAGCTTGCGCTGCGCGGCCAGGCGCAGCGCAAAGTCTTCGGTGCGGGTGGCGCGCGCGGTGATCTCGAGCAGCTCGCGCACCGCGTCTTCCGGGATCATGGTCTCGGGCTCGTCGAGCAGCTTGGCGCGCAGCCCCACCGTGCGCATGAAGGCGTGGGGGTCGCGGCCGAGCGACTTCACCAGTTCGACGTAGCCGCTGAGGCTGGCGCTGCGAATCAATCGGCCGACGGGTTTCATGGGGGCATTGGCGCGCCCCATGAATTTCATTCGGGGCTGATCTTCAGTTTCAGTTTTTCGATGATGGCCTTATTGTGGGCCGTCGTGGCGTCCAGTGTCTGGCGCAGTTGCTCCACCGATGCGGCGCGCGGCGAGTCGAGGTTCTGCGCGATCAGCGCCTCGCGGAACTTGAGCGCGTCGACGGCCTTGGCCACTTCGGCATGCAGCCTGTCCTGCAGCGCCTTGGGCATGCTGCTGAGCACGAACACGCCGATGCTCGCGTCTGGCATCACGAAGTCCGGCAGGCCCAGCTCGCCGAAGCTCGGCACGTCGGGCAGAAAGCGCGAGCGCTTGGCCGACGCCACGGCCAGGGCCTTCACCTTGCCGCTGCGCACCAGCGAAGTCACGTTGCTGGTTACTTCGAAGGTCAGCTGCACCTGGTTGCCCATCACGTCGACCAACGCCGGCGCAGAGCCCTTGTAGGGCACGACCAGAATGTCGTTGCCGCTGCGCTCACGCAGCATTTCGCCCAGCAGGTTGGAGCGTGTGCCCGTGCTCAGATTGGCCACGCTGACCGACTTCGGGTGTTGCTTGGCGTAGTCCAGCAGCTCTTTCACGTTGTTCGCGGGAAAGCTTGTGTTGGCCACCAGCACATGAACCATGCCGGAGACCTCTCCGATGAAGGTGAAGGTCTTCAGCGGGTCGTGCGGCGTCTTCACAACGAGAGGAATGTCGGACAGGAAGCTCGACGGCGCCACCATGAGCGTGTAGCCGTCGGGCGCGGCGGCCATCACCGATCGCTGGGCGATCACGGTGGAGCCGCCCGGCTTGTTTTCCACCAACACCGGCTGGCCGAGTTGCGTGCGCAGCTGTTCGGCCAGCAGGCGCGCAGACGCGTCGGTGATGCCGCCGGGCGGCGCGGGCACGACCAGGCGAATGGGCTTGTCGGGCCACTGCTGCGCCAGCGCGGGGGTCGCAGCCAAACCGCACAGGGTGGCCAGCGTGATCAGGGAAAGTTTCAGTCGATGGATGAACATGGCGGTGCGTGAGTCTCGGTTGTCTGGGTTGTAGTGGACTGCCTGCGTTTTGCAAGATGGGCCCATCTTCTGGATTTGCCCTGTGCGCCGCTTGCCGCCGGGCGTCGCGCACTTGGCTTTAGGCGACAGCGAGATCGCGCGCACGGCGTCCCAAATTGACAAACCCATGTCGCAAATTGGCAAGCCTCATTCGGCGGCAAGCCAGACACTGAATGCGTGGGTGCAACCGTCCGAAGCAGGTTGCGCATTGAAAGTCGCGCAACTCCGTGCAACGACAACCCTTCAACCCTTCAACCTGGACACCAGCACCATGAACTTCCTCGACGGCCACCTGTACCCTGAAAACCAGCAGCCCCTGATCATCACCGCCGCACCTTACGCGCCGGGCTGGATTCCCTCTGACTTCCCGGAAGACATTCCGGTCACCATGGAAGACCAGATCCAGAAGGCCGTGGACTGCTACGAAGCCGGTGCCACCGTGCTGCATCTGCACGTGCGCGAGGCCAACGGCAAAGGCAGCAAGCGCCTGTCGATGTTCAACGAGCTGATTGCCGGTGTGCGCGCACGCGTGCCGGAAATGGTCATTCAGGTGGGCGGCTCGATCAGCTTCGCGCCGGAAAACGAAGGCGAATCCGCCAAGTGGCTCAGCGACGACACACGGCACATGCTGGCCGAGCTCACCCCCAGGCCCGACCAGGTGACGGTGACCGTCAACACCACGCAGATGAACGTGACGGAGCATGCGGGCGTGGACGACTTCAACGGCGTGTCGCGCGGCTTTCCCAACCTGTACGCGAGCTACCGGGACATGGTCGTGCCCTCCAACCCCAGCTGGGTCGAAGAGCACATCCGGCGCCTCACGGCCGCCGGCATCCAGAGCGAGTTCCAGTGCTACAACATCAACAGCTTCGAGACCATCGAGCGAATGATCCGGCGCGGCGTCTACAAGGGCCCGCTGGTGATGAACTGGGTGGCCATCAGCGGCGGCATGGACCAGGCGAACATCTACAACCTGGCCAACTTTCTGCGCGCCGCGCCTGACGGCTCGGTGGTCACGGTGGAGAGCTCGGTGTTGAACGTGCTGCCCGTGAACATGATCGGCATTGCGCTGGGCCTGCATGTGCGCTGCGGCATCGAAGACGTGCTGTGGAACCAGACGCGCACGGGCAAGGCGAGTTCGGTCGATCAGATCAAGCAGCTGGTGCGCATCTCGACCGAATTCGGCCGCCCGATTGCCACGGCGCAACAGGCCCGCGAGATCATGAAGATCGGCGTCTTCTACGAAACAGCGGAAGAAACGCTGCAGGCCAACGGCTTCGCGCCGAACCGCAACGGCGCTCAGCAGGGCTTTTTGCGCAAGCCAGCCTGAAGCCCCCACCGGCCCTGGCCGGTGGAAGCCCCCTCACCGGCCCCGGCCGGTGGAAGCAGGTCACCGGCCCCGCCCGGTGGAAGCCGCCACCTCGGCGGCTTGCCTGCGCCATTGCGAGGCGCTGCAGCCGAAGAGGTTGCGAAACCAGTGGCTGAAGCTGCTGAGCCTGCCAAAGCCCAGGCGCTCGGCCACCTCGCCGAGTGGCAGGTCGCTCTCCCGCAGATGGCGCCTGACCAGGCCCGAGCGCACCTCGTCGAGCAGGCGGCTGAAGCTCGACCCCTCCGCATCGAGCTGGCGGTGCAGCGTGCGGCGATCAATATGCAGCAGCCGCGCCACTTCCTGTGCGCTGCAGGCGCCGCCCGGCAGCAACGCCAGCATGAGCTGGCGGCAGCTTTCCTGCGCACTGTCATTGCGGTCCTTCATGGCCGCGTCCAGGTACTTGCGTGCGAATCCCGCCGACACCTGGTCTCCCTGCGCGCGCGGGCTCGACAGGTCGATCGCCCTGCAGACCAGGCCGTTGAACTCCTGATTGAATTTGACGTGGCGCCCGAAGAATGCGCGGTGCGCGAAACTGTTTTTGGGCGGGCGATGCGTGAAGCACACGTCGAGCGGCTGCCAGTGCGGGCCGATCAAGTCACCCAGCATGCGAAACAGGGTGCCTACCGCCAGCTCCACCGACTGGCGCATGGCAAGGCCAGGGGTCGGCAGCAAGTCTTCGCGGATGACGACCACGCTGGGGCTGTCTTCCACGCGGATGATGAGCGAGGTGTTCACCAGCTTCAGGTAGCGGCACAGCGTGTCCAAGGCATCCCTTGGCGTGGGCGCTTCCCTCAGCACCAGGCTGATGGGCCCGAGTGCAGACAGCTTGCGCCTTGCCGCGAGGCGCAGCGCCAGGTCTTCGGTTTGAGTGGCACGCGCGGTGATTTCCAGCAACTCGCGCGCGGCATCCCTGGGGATCAGCGTCTCGGGGTCTTGCAAAAATTTCGCATGCAGGCCCACGGTTCGCATGAACACGTGCGGGTCCCGGCCAAGCGACTCCACCAACTCGACATAGCCGCTCAAGGTTGCGCTGCGCATCATTCGAGAGATCGGTCTCGCGGGCTCGTTCATACGCCCGATTCTGGCATCGGCCTTCGCCGGCGCAAGCCGCGTGGAGCGAACAAGGCACTGAGGGTCCGGCTGTCTCGCAAAAGCAATTTGATGTCTCCGATAAGCAAGTCGCGCTCCGCCCCCGCGCCGGATACTGACTGCGTCCGCACACCGGTGCGAGACCCAAAGAACCGGAGACAAACATGAAGATTCAGCAATTTCTGCGCGCCGCCCTGGCGCTGGCCGGATGGTCGTTGGCGCTCAGCGTCTGGGCTTTCGGCGAGAAGCCCGTGCGCCTCATCGTGCCCGCGCCGCCGGGCGGCACCATGGACATCGTCGCCCGCGTGCTCAGCCAGCAGATGTCCATCGACATGGGGCGCCCGGTGATCGTCGAGAACCGCCCCGGCGCCGGGGGCTCCATCGGCCTGCAGGCCATGCTGCAAGCCGCGCCTGATGGCAACACCCTGGTGCTTGCCGCAAGCAATGTGCTGGCCGAGACACCGCAGCTTGTAAAGATGCCGTTCGATCCGCTGAAGGACGTGGTGCCCATCGGGTCGCTGGCACGCTCGGGCATCGTGCTGGTCACGGCAGCCTCCTACCCGGCCAAGGACTTCGCCGGCCTGGTCGCGCAGCTGAAGGCGCGCAAGGGCAAGTCGAGCTTTGCGAGCTACAGCCCCGGCACCACGTCGCAGTACGCGGGGCTGATTCTCAGCGACCGCGCCGGGCTCGACCTGCAGCACGTGGGCTATGCGGGCTCGCCGCCCGCGCTGCAGGACATTCTGGGCGGCCAGGTCGACATCATGTTCGACGGCATGGTCACCTCGATGCCGCTGATCCGCGGCGGCAAGCTGCGCCCCTATGCCTTCACCGGCAACGTTCGCTCGCGCTACCTGCCCGACATTCCGACCACCACCGAACTCGGCTTCCCCGACCTGCAGTTTCGCGGGTGGGTCGGCGTGATCGGCTCGAGCAAGCTGCCGCCCGACGTGATGGCCAAGCTGCACGCCACCATCGACAAGGCTGCACGGTCGCAGCTGGTGCAGCAAAAGCTCGTCGACGTGGGGCTGGAGCCCGAAGTCAGCGTCGACACGCCGGCGTTGATGGCCGAGACGCGCACGCTGTCGGAGCGCAACGCGGCCATCGTCAAGAAATACAACATCCAGGCGAACTGAGCCATGAACATCCGCCCCATCACGCCCGCCATCGGCGCGCAAGTCGACGGCGTGCACCTCGGCGAGGCCGCGCGCAACCCCGACACCTTCGCGCAGATCCGCACCGCGCTGCTCAAGCACAAGGTGCTGTTCTTCCGCGGGCAGGACATCACGCGTGCCGAGCACGTGGCCTTTGCCACCTGCTTCGGCCCGTTGGAAGACCACCCCGTGGTCGGCAGCGACCCCGAGCATCCCGGCCTTGTGCGCATCTACCGCAGCGACAGCAAGCACAGCTACGAGAACACCTACCACTGCGACGGCCTGTGGCGCCCGGCGCCCGCCATGGGCGCAGTGCTGCGCTGCATCGAGTGCCCGGAGATTGGCGGCGACACCATCTGGGTGAACATGGTGCAGGCCCACGAAGAGCTGCCCGAAGAGATCAAGCAGAAGATTGCCAACCTGCGCGCCAAGGCCAGCATCGAACATTCATTCGGCGCCGTCATGACGCCCGAGGCCCGCAGGAAGCTGGGGCAAGACCACCCGCCCCAGGAGCACCCCGTGGTGCGCACACACCCAGAGACCGGGGAGAAGGTGCTGTACGTCGGCAGCTTCACCACGCACTTCGCCAACTACAGCACGCCCGACAACGTGCGCCACGGCATCGACAAGACGCCCGGCGCGGCGCTGCTGCTGAACTACCTGCTGAGCCGCGCCACCATTCCCGAATACCAGGTGCGCTGGTCGTGGCAGCCCGGTGACGTGGTGGTCTGGGACAACCGCAGCACGCAGCACTACGCGCTGAACGACTACTGGCCCGCCCCGCGAAAGATGGAACGCGCCGGCATCGTGGGCGACGTGCCGTACTGAGCACACCCACGCTCGCATCCCTTCACATCACAGTTTCGAGACACGACGACATGAACTTCCTCGACGGCCATCTGTTCCCCGAGAACCAGCAACCCCTGATCATCACGGCCGCCCCTTATGCGCCGGGTTGGCTGCCTTCGGACTTTCCGGGGGAAATTCCGGTCACCATGGAAGACCAGATCCAGAAGGCGGTGGACTGCTACAACGCCGGCGCCACCGTGCTGCACCTGCATGTGCGCGAGCTCGACGGCAAGGGCAGCAAGCGGCTGTCGAAGTTCAACGAACTCATTGCCGGCGTGCGCAAGGCCGTGCCGGAAATGATCATCCAGGTCGGCGGCTCCATCAGCTTCGCGCCCGAGAGCGAAGGCGCCGCCGCCAAGTGGCTGAGCGACGACACGCGCCACATGCTGGCCGAGCTGGAGCCCAAGCCCGACCAGGTGACCGTGACCGTCAACACCTCTCAGATGAACGTGACGGAGCACGCCGAGCTGGCCGACTTCAAGGGCACCTCGCGCGAGAACCCGGCGATCTTCGAGGCCTACAAGGAGATGACCGTGCCGGCGCAGCCCGGCTGGGTCGAGGAGCACATCCGCCGGCTCACCGCGGCGGGCATTCAAAGCGCGTTCCAGTGCTACAACATCAACAGCTTCGAGTCGGTCGAGCGGCTCATGCGGCGCGGCGTCTACAAGGGCCCGCTGGTGATGAACTGGGTGGCCATCAGCGGCGGCATGGACGCGCCCAACATCTACAACCTGTCGAACTTCGTGCGGGCCGTGCCTGACGGGGCGGTGCTCACCGTCGAGAGCTCGGTGCGCAACGTGCTGCCCGTGAACATGTTCGGCGTGGCGATGGGCTTGCACGTGCGCTGCGGCACGGAAGACGTGCTGTGGAACCAGACGCGCTCCGCCAAGATTGGCACCGTCGCGCAAATCGAGCAACTGGTGCGCATCGCGCGCGAATTCGGCCGGCCTGTTGCCACGGCGCAGCAGGCGCGGGAAATTTCGAAGATCGGCGTGTTCTACAAGACCACGGAAGAATCGCTGCTGGCCAACGGCTTCGCCCCCAACCGCAACGGCGGCAACCAGGGGTTCCTGCGCAAGGCCGCATGACTCCTCGCGGAAGCGGTTTCGCATGGCCTACGCCATGAGCACGGGAACGAAATGAGGTGAGCCGTCCGGCTCACGACGCCACCGCGTCCTCGGCCTGCACCCTGGGCGCAGGCACCGCGCCCTCGGCAAAGAGCGCATCGATCTCCTGCGCGGTGAACCCGAGCGACTGGAGCACGCAAGCCGCGTCTGAATTGAAAGGCCGCGGGCTCGCGCCCGGCACACCAGGCGTGCCGTGCAAGCGCGCCGTGAGCCCGATGCCTGTGTAGCCGTCGCGCGCAACCACCATCTCGCGGTGCGCGGCATGCGGCTGCGCAAGGGCCTCCGACACCGAATGCACCGGCGCCGCCGGCACGCCCGCCGCCATCAATGCGTCGCACAGCGCGTTGCGCGCATGGTGGCGCGTGGCGCTTTCTATTTCCAGCCGCAAGGCATCCCGGTGCCGCAGGCGCCGGGCGTTGTCGGCAAAGCGGTCGTCCAGCGCCAGCGCGGGGCGTTCGACCACGGCGCAGAAGCGTTCGAACTGGCCGCGGTTCATGATGCCCAGAAAGATGTCGCCGTCGCCGCAGGCGAAGCGGTCGTACGGCGCGATGTTGGGGTGCGCACTGCCGAGCAGGCCCGGCTCCTGGTGCGACTGAAAGTAGTTGGCCCCGTGCGGCACCAGCAGGCTCAGCGCCGCATCGAATAGCGTGGCCTCCACGCGCTGCCCTTCGCCCGTAACGCTGCGGCTTTGCAGCGCGAGCAGGATGCCCGTGAGCGCGGTGTACGCCGTGAGGTGGTCCACGATGGGCACGCCGATGCGCGTCGGGCCGCTCGCGCGTTCGCCATTGACGCTCATGAGGCCGCACATCGCCTGCAGCACCGCGTCATAGCCGGGCAGGCCGCCCAGCGGGCCGTCGGCACCAAAGCCGCTGATGCTGCAATGCACGAGGCGCGGAAAGCGCGGCTTGATCCAGCCTTCGTAGGCAATGCCCCATTTCTCCAGCGTG
Source organism: Variovorax sp. H27-G14 (assembly GCF_046156345.1). Taxonomy (NCBI): domain Bacteria; kingdom Pseudomonadati; phylum Pseudomonadota; class Betaproteobacteria; order Burkholderiales; family Comamonadaceae; genus Variovorax; species Variovorax sp. H27-G14. The sequence goes on along the minus strand of NZ_JAYLVN010000011.1, from coordinate 65,093 downwards.
CCGGGCAGAAAGTTTTCGATCAGCACGTCGGCATCGGCAAGCAGGCGCTCCAGCACTCTGCGCCCCGCCGGCTTCGACAGGTCGATGCCGATGCACTGCTTGCCCCGGTTGAGCGCGCTGAAATAAGAGGCGTCGCCGTGCGCGTCGAAGGGCGGCCCGAGCGTGCGGGTGTCGTCCCCGCCGGGCGGCTCCACCTTGATCACCTGCGCACCGTGGTCCGCGAGCATCTGCGCGCACATCGGCCCCGCCAGAACGCGCGACAGGTCCACCACCCGAATGCCGCTGAGTGCACCATGCATTGCTTGTCTTCCTTGTCGGCTGTTTTTTTCTGGTGGCTGAACCCACGCGGCACCGGTCACTCAAGGCACCGGGGCCGCGCGTGCATGCTAGCCGCGGCTGGGCAATTCGACCACCCCGGAACCGAGCACCGAAAGTTCGTCGTCCTGGTTGCGCGCTTCGTGTTCGATCTCGACCAGGTGCTTGCCGTCTTCGATGTACTTGCGCTTGACGTGGCCCTTGATGAACAGCATGTCGCCCTCGGGGTTGTGGCGGCGGATCTTGCAGCTGGCCTTGCGCAGAAAGCCGTCGTCGCCCATCCAGTTGGTCAGGTGGTGCGTGAGCCAGGAGGTGCGCTCCGGGCCGTAGTCGTAGGCACCGGGCGCGCCCACTTCCAGCGCAAAGTCTTCTTCCCAGTGCACGCGCTCCGGCACGTCGGGAATGCCGAAGCGGTTGGTGATGCCCACGCCAGGATGCGCGTCGATCAGTTTCCAGGCCATCTTGTTGGCGCGGATGTACAGCCCGCCCCAGCCCTGCGCGTAGGCGATGAAGCCGGTCACGGTCATCGGGCCCTTGAACATCACGGGCAACGCCTCGCCTTCGACCACGTCTTCCCAGTAGCGCGGCGTGGCGCCGCGCACTTCCTCGTTGCGGTAGAGCTTGAAGGCCTCCTGAATCTCTTCGGGCGAGTACTGCCGGGGCGTGCGCGCGCGCACTTCCTTGTACTTGGTGCCCTGCTCGCGGGCATGGTCGCGCTCGGTGCGAAAGCACCAGCTGTCGGCCTCGGACACCTTGTCGCCGTTCTGGTTGTAGAAGTCGACGTGGTAGATCTGCTGCACCGCGCGGCCCGCAAAGCGCGTCTGGTGCTCGACCAGGTCTTTCAGGTACGCCTCGGTGCGGATCTCGTCATTGCGCAACACCGGCTTGTGCCAGGTCCAGTCCGCGCCCGACCACATCGCATGCACGCCGGGCAGCCCGCCCACATAGCCCGACACGATGCGGCTGGTCGAGAACAGGAAGCTGGGGAGCGCCACGACGCTGCCGTACTTCGTCTTGGCGGCGTACGCCGGGTCGCACCACAGCGGGTTGTCGTCGCCGATGCCGTGCGCGTAGTGGCGAATGTTGTCGCGCGTGGCTTCGTAGCACCACGGCTCCTGCGTGTTCTCGATCTTCTGTCCGATGCGCTCGCGCAATTCGTCCAGGCCGCGTTCGGTGATCTTGGGAAAGGTTCTTTCGCTGTGCACAGACATCGTTGGTCTCCGGGTGGTTGTGAATGAAAGGGAATGAAAGGGAATGAGGGGAACGTGGTGAAGGCTCAGGCGCTTGCCGGCTCGCGCTCGCGGTCCCGCAGCACCTTGCGATGGACCTTGCCCGCGGGCGTTTTGGGAAGGTCCGACACAAAGACCACGTGGCGCGGGTACTCGTGCTGGCTCAAGCGGCTGCGCACAAGGTCCTGAATCTCTTTGGTGAAGGCCTCGCTGCCCTCGCGCTCGGTGACGACAAACGCCTTGACCACCTGGCCACGCAGCTCGTCGGGCACGCCAATGGCGGCGGCCTCGCGCACGTCGGGGTGCTTGAGCACCGCGTCTTCGATCTCTACCGCGCTCATGGTCCAGCCCGCGGAAATGATCACGTCGTCGGCCCGCCCGGCGTGGAAGAAGTAGCCGTCCGCGTCGACCTTGCCCAGGTCCTTGGTGGGCATCCAGGCGTCGTTGCGCCAGACCTTGAGCTCGCCCACCACGCCGGGGGCGCAGGTGCGGCCTTGCGGGTCTTGCACGTCGATGCGGCCGCCGGGAATGGGCTTGCCGAGCGAGCCGGGCTTCACCTTGAAATCGTTCGCGCCGGGGTAGTTGACCAGCACCACGCCAATCTCCGTGGTGCCGTACATGCTGCACACCGGCCGCCCGAAGGTGGCTCGCACGAAGTCTTCGGTTTCGCTGTCCATCGGCTCGCCGGTGAAGGACACCTTCTGCAGGTAGTACTTGTATTTGTCCGCGGCGCCTGAGTTGCGCATCATGCGAAAGTGCGTGGCCGCCGCAGAGATGGCGTTGAAGCGACCGTGCTGCAGAGCCTTGAGCAGGCGCGGCGCATCGAACTTGCCGGAGTACGCGCCAATCGTCACGCCCAGCGCCAGCGGCGCCAGCGTGCCGTGCCACAGCCCGTGCCCCCAGGCGGGAGACGACGGGCAGAAGAAGCGGTCACCAGGCCGAATGCCCGTGCCGTACAGCGCGGCCAGCATCAGCGTGACCAGCGCGCGCTGCCTGTGCTTGACGGCCGCCGGCAGCTCGCGCGTGGTGCCGGAGGTGTACTGGAAGATGGCGTAGTCCTCCGCGTTGGTGCGCACCTCGAAGGTGTCCGGGAACGCGGCCAGGCTCTGCAGAAGGCCGCCGTCGGCGACGAACACATCCACGCCGTCCATGCCTTCGCACACCGGCGCCTTCTCGGCATTGGTCACCAGCATGCGTGGCTTGCAGTCTTCCATGCGCAGGCGAATGCCGTCGGGCCCGAACAGCGTGAACAGCGGCACCGCGATTGCGCCGGTCTTGATGGCGCCGAAGATCGCCACGTAGAAGGCCAGCGAGGGCTCCAGCATCACCGCGACGCGGTCGCCGGGCTGCACGCCGCGCGCCACCAGCAGGTTGGCGAAGCGGTTCGACAGGCGCGACAGCGACTTGAAGGTAATGACCTCTTCGCTGCCGTTCGCATACGCCACCACGATGGCGACCTTGTCGCTGCTCGCATGGCGGTCGACGCATTCATGGGCGATGTTGAACGACTGCCGATCCCCGCTGAACAGCGCCCAGAGCTTCTCGGTGGAGCAGTGCGCCTGTGCGTCGGCGAAGGTGGTGTAGTCGGTCAGTTGGGTCATGGTTCAGGTCCTCTTGCGGTGCCCAACTATGCGATTCGCTGCTTTGAATTGTCAAATGCATCACGCATTTGTACATAGACAAACGCAAATACCAGGCTGAGGTAGAAATTGCGGGTTCTCTCATCCCCCACAAGGAGCTCACGCCCATGCAAGAAGCTGCAGACCCCTTCGAGAAACTGGCCGCCGCAGGCTGGCGCCGGGTTCGATCAGCCGGCGCCTTCATGTCGGGCGCGGGGCCGCTGTGGGCGCTGCGCGAAGGCGAAAGCTGGTGCTATGCCGTCTGGTCGACACAAGCGCATCTGAACCCGGCCGGCGTCGTGCATGGCGGCCTGCTGGCGACGCTGGCCGATCACGCGATCAGCACCGTGGGCTGGGAGGCCGCCGGGCGCTCGCCTTGCGTGACGGTGCAACTCGACACCCAATTTCTGGCGCCCGTGACAACCGGCGTGCTCATCGAGGCGCGTGCGCAGCTGGTGCGGCGCACCGCCAGCCTGCTGTTCATGCGCGGCCTGCTGCAGGTCGAGGGCCGGGAGGTGCTGGTGGCACAGGCGCTCATGAAGGTGCATGCGCCTGCTGCGAATGCGTCAGCCACAAGCGGCCAGAGACCGGATTGATATTTGTATTAGTACAACTTCATGTCGTATTTGACAAGCATCAACGCGACTTTGATACTTGCCTCCAAGCCGCAACCGACGCTGACGTACCCTGAACGGGCCGCCTTTCGGTGCGGGGCCAAGCCTGCAACACAGACCCGTCGAACGGGCGCCAGGCGCGGCATCGATGCCTTCACAGGAGACAAAAATGAGATTCTTGAAGCTGCTCGCCACGGGCTGCGCCATCGCTCTTTGTTCGCCGGGCGCGCTGGCGCAGGCCTACCCCGCCAAGCCGATTCGCATCATCGTGGCCTACCAGGCCGGGCAAGGCACCGACATCGCCACGCGCTATCTGGGCAACCAGCTGGCCAAGGAACTGGGGCAACCGGTGATCGTCGACAACCGCCCCGGCGCCGGCGGGAACCTGGGCACCGACCTGGCCGCGGACGCGGCGCCCGACGGCTACACGCTCACCATGGGCACCAATGCCACGCATGCGGTGAACCAGTACCTCTACGCCGGCTCGCGCACCCGCACCGAGAAGGACTTCGAGCCGATCGTGCTGACGGGCAGCTTTCCGATGGTGCTGGCGGTGAACGCCAAGTCGCCGATGCTCACCGTCGCCGACCTGGTGGGCGCGCTCAAGAGCGACCCGCGCTCCGCGGACATCGCCACGCCCAGCACCAGTGCGCGCCTGGTCATCGAGCTGCTCAAGGAGCGCTCCAGCCTCAAGATCTTCTATGTGCCGTACAAGGGCTCCGGCAGTGCGATGACCGATGTGCTGGGCGGCCAACTGCCGCTGCTGGTCGACACGCCCACGGCCTTGCGTTCGCAGATGCAGGCGGGCCATGTGCGCGCCCTCGCCGTCACGTCTTCGGTGCCCAGCGCGCTGGTGCCGGGCGTGAAGCCGGTGGCCGAACAGGGCTATGCGGGCTTCGAGGTCATTGCATGGAACGCGCTCTTCGCGCCGCACGGCACGCCTGCACCGGTGCTCGACGTGTTGAACGAGGCCATGAACCGCATTCTCAAGCGGCCCGAAACCCGGCAGCAGTTGCTGGACTACGGCTTCGACCCAGGCGGCGGCACGCGCCAGCAGCTTGCCGATTTCGTGCAGGGCGAGCGTCGCAAGTGGGAGCCGATCATCAAGACCTCGGGCATGAAGGCGGACTAGGTCGCGCACACACCATGACCGCGCTGAACACCGCTTTCACCATGGTCGGCAACACCTGGGCCGGCCTGGGCCGCCGTACACCTTCTGAGCTAAGCTTGCGCCCGCCCATCGCAAGCCCCATGAAGACCAGCCCCACCAACGCCTCCAACGCCTCCAAGCCGACCAGGGCGCTCGCCAAGCCCCCCGCGCCCATCAAACCCATCAAGCCGATCAAGCCCGTGCGTGTGAGGCCGGTTCCCGGGGTCACACGCGCCGTGGCCATCCTGCGGCTGCTGGGGCGCTCCGCCAACGCGATGGGCGTCAAGGCCATTGCCGACGAACTGGAGCTGGTGCCCAGCACCTGCCTGCACATTCTTCGCGCGCTGATCGCCGAAGACCTGGTCAAGATCGACAGCGACACCAAGCGCTACTCGCTGGGCACCGGCATGCTGAGCCTGGCGCGCAGCGCCATCGAAAGCAGCGGCTTCGCCAGCCTTGCACAGCCGGTGCTGGACGTGCTGGCCCGGGACTGGAACGTGACGATGATCGGCGTGGAAACACGCGACATGGAATCGATGGTGGTGCTGGCCCTGTCGCGCTCCAACGCGCCTTTTCGCCTGCATGTGGATGTCGGCAGCCGCTTCCCCGCGCTGGTGAGCGCCACGGGCCGCCTGGTAGCGGCCTTCAGCAGCGAAACCTGGCCGCAGATAGAAAAGCGCTTCAAGACCCTGCGCTGGGACAAGCCGCTCGACTTCTCCACCTGGAAGCGTGAGGTGGAGCAGGTGCGCAAGCGCGGCTTCAGCATCGACCGCGGCTACTACATGAGCGGCGTCACCGTCATCGCCGTGCCGCTGCTCGATGCGTCGGGGCGCATTGCGCACACGCTGGTTGCGACGGGGCTGTCGGACAAGCTGGCCGGCGCGGCCGGCACCGAGCTGGCGTTGACGATGAAGAAGGAGGCCGACGCGCTGTCGGCCCTGCTTCCATCGCGCAGGTAAGCGGGCTTCGAGCCTCGGCGCGCGCAGCGCCTTTTGTTGCGCGGTGAGTCTGAAAAAAGGCGCCGCAACCGCCTAGTGCCCACCGCCCAGGTACGCCGCCTTCACCGCCGGATCGCTGCGCAGCTTCTCGGCCGGCCCATGAAGCGAGATGCGCCCGTTCTCCAGCACATAGCCGTAGTCGGCAACGCCCAGCGCGGCGGCGGCGAACTGCTCCACCAGCAGCATCGTCACGCCCTCGCCCTTCAGCCGCTCGATGATGCGGAACACCTCGGCCACCAGAATCGGCGCCAGGCCCATCGAGGGTTCGTCGAGCAGCACCACCTCGGGGTTGAGCATCACCGCGCGCGCCATCGCCAGCATCTGCTGCTCACCACCCGACAGCGTGCCGGCCAGTTGCGTGCGGCGCTCCTTCAGGCGCGGAAATAGCTCCAGCGCGCGCTCCAGGTCGCCCGCCACGTCGCCGCGCGGGCGGCTGCCGGTCAGGCGCGGGAAGGCGCCCAGCGTGAGGTTGTCGGTGACGGTCATGGTCGCGAACACGCGCCGGCCTTCGGGCGAATGCGCCAGCCCCAGCTTGGCGATGTGGTACGACTCCAGGCCGTCGATGCGCTTGCCGTTGAGCGTAATCTCGCCCGCCGTAGGCGCGATCATTCCGGACACGGCGCGCATGGTGGTGGTCTTGCCGGCGCCGTTGGAGCCGATGAGCGTCACCACCTTGCCTTTGGGCACCTCGATGGAAATGCCGTGCAGCACCTGCACCTTGCCGTAGCCCGCGAACAGATTCTGGATGGTCAGCATGGGGGGTTTCCTGCTCTTGCGTCAGCGTTGTGCGTCATGCGGTGCCGCCCAGGTAGGCCTCGATCACCTTCTCGTCGGCCTGCACCTTGGCCGGCTCGCCCTCTGCGATCTTCTGGCCGAAATCGAGCACCGAGACGGTGTCGCACATGCTCATCACCACGTCCATGTGGTGCTCGATGAGGATCACGGTCACGCCGTGCTCGCGGATCTTGCGGATGATGCTCAGCAGCTCCTTGATGTCCGGCGCGGTAAGGCCGGCGGCCGGTTCGTCGAGCAGCAGCAGTTGCGGGTCGAGCGCCAGTGCGCGCGCAATCTCCAGCAGGCGCTGCTTGCCGTAGGGAAGGTTGCGCGCCTCTTCGGTGGCCAGCGCCTCCAGGCCGACGAACTTCAGCAGCCCCAGCGCGCGCTGCACGGCCGCCGCGCTCTCGCGCCGGTAGCGCGGCGTGCTCACCGCCACGTCGAGCAGGTTGCTCGCAAAGCTGTGGTGCAGGCCGACCTGCACGTTCTGCAGCGCGGTCATTTCGCCGAACAGCTGCACGTTCTGAAAGGTGCGCGCAATGCCCGACAGCGCGATGTCGGCCGAGGTGCGCCCCACCAGCGAGCGCCCTCCAAAGGAGATGGCACCGGCCGTGGGCACGTAGATGCCGGTCAGCACATTCATCATGGTGCTCTTGCCGGAACCGTTGGGCCCGATCAGGCCGTGGATGGTGCCGCGCCGGATGCGCAGGTCGACGTTGTTCAGCGCCTTCAGGCCGCCGAACTGCATCAGCACACCCGAGGCCTCCAGCACGTGTTCGGTGCCGCCGGCATGGGCCGCGGTAGACACCGCATCGGCCGGCGCCGCGCCACCCGTTGCGGCAACAGACGCCACGGGCCGGCGCATGTTGAAGGCCTTGCGCACGAAGCCCACGATGCCGTCCTGCAGGTAGTACACGACGAACAGCATGATCACGCCGAAGATCGACAGCCGCCAGTCGGTCATGGCGTCGAGCCAGAAAGCCAGGCCCGCCAGCGCGATGCTGCCGACCACCGGAATGGCCATCTGCACCGGGGTGGCGCGCTGCCGCCGCACGGCGACCACCGCGGTCACCAGCACCAGCACCGCCAGCACCACCGACACGTAGCGAAACAGCACCACGTCGTCCAGCAGCTTGGGCAGCAGCACGATGATGGTGGCGCCCAGCATCACGCCAATGCGGCTCTTGCGCCCGCCCATGATCACCGCCAGCAGGAACAGCACGGTGAGCTCGAAGTTGTACGAGTTGGGCGAGATGTATTGCTCCGAGTACGCATACAGGCTGCCCGCGAGCCCCGCAAAACCGGCGCTGATGACGAAGGCATAGACCTTGTAGCGGTACACCGACACGCCCATGCAGTCGGAGGCCACCGGGCTGCCGCGCAGCGCCTCGAAGGCCCGGCCCAGGTGCGAGCGTAATATGCGGTGCACCACCACCAGCGCCAGCACCATCAGCACCGCCACCACCCAGTAGTACTCGCGGTCGTCCAGCTTGTGGCCGAACAGCGAGGGCTTCTCCAGCTTGATGCCCATGGGGCCGTCGGTCAGAAAGCTCATCTCGTTGATGAGAATCTGAATGATGGTGCCGAAGGCCAGCGTGACCATGGCCAGGTACGGCCCCGACACGCGCAGCGCCGGCAGGGCCAGCAGCGCGCCAAAGCCGGCCGTGAACACAATGGCGAATGGCACGGTGATCCAGAACGGCGCCGCCAGCTTGAACACCAGCACGCCGGCCGCATAGGCGCCCAGGCCGAACAGGCCCGCATGGCCCAGCGAGACCTGGCCGGTGTAGCCCACCACGATGTCGAGCCCGAACAGCAGGATCGCGTAGATCATGATGGTCTCGAGCAGGTGAATGTAGTACGGGTTGTCGATGCCTATCGGAAACAGCAGCAGCGCGGCCACGCCCGCCACTGCCAGAAGAAGGTGGCTGGTTTTCATTTTTTCTGGGTTCATTGCGACAGTGCTCACACCTTCTTGATGGCAGCCTTGCCGAACAGGCCCGAGGGCCGCACGGCGAGCACGATGAGCAGCAGCACCAGCCCGGGCACGTCCTTGTAGCCGGTGCTCAGATAGAAGCCGGTGGTGGTCTCGGCAATGCCCAGAATGATGCCGCCCACCACGATGCCCATGCCGCTGGTCAGCCCGCCGATGATGGCCACCGCAAAGGCCTTCAGCCCCAGCACCGCGCCCATCGACGCACCCGTGAGCGTGAGCGGCGCGATCAGCACACCCGCAAAGGCCGCCGTCATGGAAGACAGCGCATAAGAGAAGGTGATGACCAGGCCGGTGTTGATGCCCATGAGCTTGGCCGCGTCACGGTCATTGAAGGTCGCGACCACGGCCTTGCCGTAGATCGAGCGGCGGTTGAACACCTCCACGGCCAGCATCATGAGCAGCGCGCCCACGACCACCAGAATTTCCATCGGCAGCACGTTGGCGCCCAGAAAGTGCAGCGGCGACTCCGGCAGCGGCGACGGAAACTTCAGGTCGTCGCGCCCCCACACGTTCTCCGCCACGTTGGTGAAGATGATGCCCAGCGCAATGGTGGACATGATCCAGCCGAACTCCGACTTGATCTTGATGGCCGGGCGCACCGCAATGCGCTCCACCACCGTTCCCTGGAAGGCGCCGAACAGGCACACCAGCGGAATCATCAGCCAGTAGTTCAGCCCCATGTTCACCAGCGTGAGCCCGACCATGGCGCCGAGCATCAGGGCATTGCCCTGGCCGAAGTTCAAAGTGTCCGACGTGGCGAAGGTGAGCTGGTAGCCGAACGCGATGACGGCGTAGATCATGCCCAGCGCAATGCCGCTGAAGATGAGTTGGGTGAGGATTTGCATGGCGGCTCGCGGAAAACGATGGACCAAAAAATGCGCCGCCGCAGGACGGGTCCCGGGGCGGCGCCGGCGCTGCAGCCGGTCTTTACTTCGTCAGCAGGGCGTCGTTGGCCGCCATGTTCTTCATGCGCACCGTGCCCGCGCTTTTCTGGTCGTCGGCATTGGCGAACACCACGCGCCCGCCCTTGACCTCGCCGAACACCGGAATGTTGGCGGTGATGGCGTCGTGGTCGGTCTTGCTGAAGGGCTTGTTGTAGGTGGTGACCACGCCTTCGACGGGCGCCTGCAGGTCTTCGAGCGCGGCCTTGATCTTCGGGCCGTCGGTGCTGCCGGCCTGCTTGATGGCGGCTGCCAGCAGGTAGATGGAGTCGTAGCCCTGGGCGGCCGACACGGGTGAGTCCATGCGGTTGTTCTTGGGCTTGAACTTGCCGACGAAGGCCTCGATGAAGGCCTTGCGCTTGGGCGTGGTCGGCTCCTGAATGAAGGTTTGCGGCATGCGCGCGCCGTCACCACCGGGGCCGGCGTTGTCGATGAAGTTGGCCATGGCCAGCGTCCAGCTGCCGACGATTGGCACCTTCCAGCCCAGCTTGGTCATGCCGTTGGCAATCTGGGCCAGCTCGGGGCCGATGCCGTAGGTGAGCACGGCCTCGGCGCCGGCTTCTTTCGCCTTCAGCAGTTGGGCCGTCATGTCGACGTCCTTGATGTTGAACTTCTCCACGGCCACGGGCGTGATGCCCTTGTTCTTGAGCGCGCGCTCCAGGTCTTCGCGGCCGAGCTGGCCGTAGTTGGTGGAGTCGGCCAGGATGGCGACCTTCTTGTAGCCGCGGCGGGTGACGGCTTCTTCCACGATCATCGGCGCCTGAATGCTGTCGTGCGCGGCATTGCGAAAGACGTAGTTCTCGGGGTCCTTGTCGAACTGGTGCGTGATGATTGAGCCCGTGGCCACGTTGTTGAGCACCGGAATCTTCGCCTCCTGGAAGAAGCGCTGCGAGGCCAGCGCCACGCCGGTGTTGATGTAGCCCACGGCCGCGACCACCTTCTCCTTGTTGACGAACTCCTGGGCGATTTGCACGCCGCGTTCGTTCTTGGCTTCGTCGTCGCGTTCGATCAGCTGAATCTGCCGGCCCAGCACGCCGCCGGCCTTGTTGATTTCTTCGGTGGCCAGGCGCACGCCGTCGCGCATGCTCACGCCCATGGAGGAAGAGCCGCCGGTGTAGGGACCGTCCACGCCGATCTTGATCGGGTCGGCCGCAAAGGCGGCGGCCGACAGGGCGAGCGCGCTGGTCAGGGCCAGCAGCTTGAATCGGAAGTGCATGAAAAGGTCTCCAACGATGTTTTTGAAAGTCTGGACGAGACAGAAGGCGACGACGCGCAAGCGCGAGGCATCCAAAACATAGTCGATAACAAATCCGCGCCGGAGAGTGACAACCCTATCCAGACCGGTTCCATGCGCGGGGCGGCGCCCCAGCCTACGCCGGCCAGGCCGGTCAAGCCGGTCAAGCCGGTCGAGCCGGTCGAGCCGGTCGAGCCAGCTAGGCCAGCTTGAACAGGCTCACCGACTGCACCAGGTTGCCGGCCTGCTGCTGCATCGACTGGGCCGCGGCCGCCGCCTCTTCCACCAGGGCCGCGTTCTGCTGCGTCACCTGGTCCATCTGCGCGACGGCGTGGTTGATCTGCTCGATGCCGCTGGTCTGCTCGTGGCTGGCCGCGGAGATCTCGCCCATGATGTCGGTCACGCGCCGCACGCTGCCCACGATGGCCTGCATGGTCTTGCCGGCCTCCCCCACCAGCTGGCTGCCCTCGCCCACCTTGCCCACCGACTCGTCGATCAGGCCCTTGATTTCCTTTGCTGCTGCCGCCGAGCGCTGGGCCAGGTTGCGCACCTCCGCGGCCACCACGGCAAAGCCCCGGCCCTGCTCGCCCGCGCGGGCCGCCTCCACTGCCGCATTGAGCGCGAGGATGTTGGTCTGAAACGCGATGCCGTCGATCACGCCGATGATGTTCGCCACCTTGCGTGACGACGCATGGATGGCGTCCATGGTCTGCACCACCCGCCCCACCACGCTGCCGCCCTCCACCGCCACGGCCGAGGCCTGAACGGCCAGCTGGTTGGCCTGGCGCGCGTTGTCGGCGTTCTGCTTCACGGTGCTGGTGAGTTGCTCCATGGCCGCGGCCGTCTGCTCCAGCGAGCTGGCCTGCTCCTCCGTGCGCGCCGACAGGTCCTGGTTGCCCGCGGCAATCTGGCCCGATGCCAGCGCAATGGCGTCCGTGCTGCCGCGCACGCCACCCACCACGTGGGAGAGGCTGTCGTTCATGGCTTTCAGGGCGCGCATCAACTGGCCCGTCTGGTCGTTGCTGCGCACCTCGATGCGCGACGTGAGGTCGCCGGCGGCCACCGTCTCGGCGATGCGCACGGCTTCGCCGACGGGCCGCGTGATCGAGCGGGTCAGCACCACCGCAATCACGCCTGCCAGCACCGTTGCCAGCACGCCGATGCCCAGCATGAGCACCGTGGCGCCATGGGCCAGCTCGGCCGCCTCTGCCGCGAACTGCTCCATGCCCTGCACCTGGGTGCGCGAGAACGCTTCGATGGCGGACAGGTAGGCGGTCTGGGGCGGGAGCATCTCCTTGACCAGGTAGTCGCGCCCCTGCTCGATCTGGCCGGCCTTGATCTGGCGCAGCAGTTGCTCCTCGTGCGCGCGGAACGTGCTGCGCGCCGCCAGCAGCGCCTGCAGGGCCTCTTTGCCTGCTGGCGTGTGAATGATGAGCTTCAGGCGGTCCGTGGCCTGGGCAATCACCGGGGCGGAGGCGTCGATTTTTGCAAGCTCTGCTTCGACCGCGGCCGGGTCGCGCGCAATCAGGGCCGTGCGCAATGCGCGCGACTGCTTGTTGACCTCGTTCTCGATGGTCTGTGCGAGCGCCACTTTGGCATAGCGGTCGTGCGCAATGATTTCGGTGTTGCGGTCCACGGCCTGGATGCGGCTGATGCCGATGGCCACCATGGCCATCAGCAAGGCGATGACCGCGAAGAACCCGATGCCCAGGCGCGTACCGATCCTGTAGTCCTTGAACTTCTTCATGGCGTGCTCCCAAAAAGGAAAGAAACGGCTCTCACAAACAAAGAGGCGCAAAGGCCGGATGGCCGGGGCCTGCTCGTATATCGGCCGGGGCACGCAAATGTTTAGTACAAAAGACTAAATACTTCAGCGCATCGCGCGGGGTGACGGTTCCAGACCAGCGCGCAGCGCCGCGGCCCTGCCCGCGCTCACGCCGACCGGCACGCCTGAATGAAGCTATTCAACTCCGCATCACGGTCGTGCTCCCCTGCGCTCGCGTAGCGCGGCTCCGGGTACACCGCAAGGTTGACGACCACCAGGCGCTCTTTGCGGTGCACATAGATGCGCTGCCCCGAATGCCCTAGCGCCAGCATGGCGCCGTCGTCCGTGAGCCACCAGCCGTAGCCGTAGCCCGTCACGCCAAGAGAAAGCCGCGCGGGATGGAATGCATCGGGCACCTGAAACGCGCGCTGCGATGCTGCCTGCACCCACCCCGCGGGCAGCACCTGCAACCCGTCCTGCACGCCGTCCGCGGCGACCAGCATCGCAAAGCGCGCCATGTCGCGCAACGACATGCCGGCGCGGCTGCCGGCTATTTCCTGGCCGCCTTCGGACTCCAGCGTGTAGTACGCCTCGTCTTCCATGCCGCAAGGCTTCCACACCGTCTGCGCCATGAAGTCGGCCAGCGTGGTGCCGGTGGCTGCGCACAGCACGCAGCCGAGCAGGAAGGTGTCGCCCGTGTTGTAGTGCCACTGCGTACCGGGCTCGTGCAATGCGGGCACCGCCTGCAGCATGCGCAGCACGCCGCCGGGCACCTTGTCGGCGAGGGACTTGCTGTAGCGGTTCACGTCGGAGTGCTTGTCGGTGTAGACCTCCGACCAGCCCACGCCCGACGACATCGTCATCAGGTGGCGCACCGTGACGCGCGCATAGCCCGAGCCCTGCAACTGCGGCAGGTAGCGCACGAGCGGGTCGTCGATGGAGCCGATGGCGCCGTCGCGCACCGCCGCGCCCACGAGCATGGCGGTCATCGACTTGACGGTCGACATGGTGCTCCAGCGTTCGCCGGGCAGCAGCCCCAGGCCGTAGCGCTCCAGCAGCACCTGGCCGTCACGCGCCACCAGCAGCCCGGCCACGCTGTTGCGGTCCATGAAGTCTTCGACGGTGCGGGCCTCGCCCGCGTGGCTGTAGCGGAGCTGCAGTTCCTGCCCACGCCGCATCGGCCGCGCGACGCCGCGCGCGATGGGGCGTGTCGCAAACAGCTGGTCGACGATGCGGTAGCCGTACGACTGCAGGCAGGGCGACCAGAGCAGAAAGTCTTCGCTGCGCGGCAGGTGGACGCGGGGCATGGCCATGGGAGACATGGAAGAAGGGTTCATCGCTTCGCCCTTGCTTCAGTCGTTCTGGATGCCCAGGCGGGCAATGACGGGGCCCCACACGGCGGCCTCCTTCTTCATGGCCTGCGCCACGGCCTCGGGGCCGAGCGCGCTCGGCGGGTCCATGTAGAGCGCGTCCATGCGTTGCTTGACGACCGGGTCGGCCCAGAACTTTTCGGTCTCGCTGTTCAGGCGCGCGACCACCGCTTTGGGCGTTCCCTTGGGCACCATCAGCCCATACCAGCCGCCGGCGGGATAGTTCTTCAGCCCTGCCTCGTAGACCGTCGGCACGTCCGGGAAGGCGGGGGAGCGCTGGCTGCCGAAGATCAACAGCGGCACCACGCGACCGCTCTTCGCTTGTGGAACGACGCTGACCACGGCATCGGCGACCAGTTGGGTCTCTCCGCCGATCAGGCCGACCATGGCCGGCGCCGCGCCCTTGTAGGGCACATGCGTCATCTGCAGGCCGTAGTGCTGCGCCAGAAACTCGACGTTGAGGTGGGTGGAGTTGCCCTTGCCGGCGGAGCCGAAGTCCAGCCCGCCGGGCTTGGCCTTGGCGGCCTTCAGCAGATCGTCGAGCGACCGGATGCCCGTGGCGGCGCTGGTCACCAGCACCTGCGAGGTGCCGGCGAGCATCAGCACCGGGTCGAAGTCTTTCACCGGGTCGTACGACAGCGACTTGTAGGAGAAGGGGTTGAGCGACATGTTCGACGTGCTCGCGAACAGGATCGTGTAGCCGTTGGGCGGCTGCTTGGCCACGTAGCTTGCGGCCACGCTCCCGTTGGCGCCGGGGCGGTTGTCGACCACCACGGGCTGACCCATCGCGATGCCGACGCGTTCGGCCCACGAGCGCGCCAGTGCATCGGCCGCACCGCCTGCCGCCACGGGCACCACGAGCGTGATCGCCCGGGAAGGGTACGAGGGGGATGCCGGCTGCGCCACCGCAAAGGCACCGGCCGAAGCCAGCACACATGCCGCAACGGCGTGGAGGCGAGAGAACAGGCAGGTCATGGGCGGCTTTCGATGAGTGAAATCGCTGGCGATGCTAGGCCCGACCCAACAGCACGTCCAATGCATAATTAATCACACCAGTATTACCTGGCCGCATGCTTAAAAAAAGGAGCCCGAGCAATGAACCTCCAGCATTTCGAGCATCTGTTGGCCGTGGTCGACACCGGCTCCTTCAGCCGCGCCGCCGAGCGGCTGCACCTCACGCAGCCCGCATTGAGCCGCAGCATCCAGGCGATGGAAGACGAACTGGGCGGCCCGCTCATCGACCGCACAGGCAAGCGCAAGGGCCTCACCCCGCTGGGTGCGCTGGTGGCCTCGCGCGCGCGCCGCGTCACGCTGGAGGTGTCGGAGATGAAGCGCAGCGCCGCCTTGCTCGCGGACCTAGCGCTGGGCGCGGTGCGGCTCGCGCTGGGGCCGGCGCCCACTGCGGTGCTGGCACTGCCGCTGCTGCGCCACATCGCTGAAACCTACCCGCGCCTGCGGGTGCATCTGATCGGCGGGCCGGCGGAGCAGCAACTGGTGGCGCTGCGCGACCGCGCGGTGGACGCCCTGGTGGTGCACAAACGATTGCTGCCGCGCCATGACGACCTGAGCGTGAAGCTGCTGCCCGAGATGCGCATCGGCTTCGTCTGCCGCCGCGACCATCCGCTGTGCGGCGCCGAGGCCATGTCGCTGTCGAGGCTCGCGCACTACCCGCTGGCTGCGAGCGGCATCGGCCTGAGCCGCGAGGCGGTGCAAAGCCTGGACGCCTACTTCGGCAAGGCGCTGCACTTCAAGGACGCGGTGCGCTTTCAGTCCGACGAGGCCGCCTGCCTGCTGGAGCTGGTGCGAACCAGCGACGTGGTGTTTCTGGGTGCGGTGGAAACGGCGCGCACGCTGATCGACCAGCGCGAACTGGTGGAGCTGCGCATGCCCAAGCCGCTGCGCCTCACTTCGCAGTTCGCCTTCATCACGCTGGAAGGCGCGAGCGAGTCGCCGGCGCTGGAGATCGTGCAGGCGTTCTGCGCGGAACATATGCGGGACCGCTGAGGCGTTGGGCAAGACGCGCCTGGCACGCGCTGCAGCGGGCGCAGGCGGAAACCGCCACCCGTCAGGCGAGCCGTTCGAGCCCGGTCGCCTGCTCCAGGTGCCAAAGCTGCTCGAGCAACGCCCCCGCACGCACCGCGCCAATTGCCGGCGTGGCCAGTTCGAGAAACTTGCCTTCCAAGTCGGCGTCGCTGAGCGGGTCTTCGGGGTCGCCCTTCCTGTTGGGCTGCAGATGGCTCAGCCGGCGTCCGTCCGCGGTGTCGATATCGATGCGTGCGGCGCGCTGGCCCGGAAACGCCGCGTCGAGCGCCTGATCGACCGTGACCTCCATGCGCGCCATCAGGCTTCGCGTTGCCGGGTCCTCCAGGCGCGCTGGCTCGAAAGCCGCCATGCGCACGCTGCCATGCACAAGGGCCGACGCCACCATGTACTTCAGGCTGAAGCGCGCTTCGTTGGCGGAGGCCGGCCGCTCGTAGCAGGCAATGTCCAACGCGGGGCGGTAGGTGCCGACACGCACGCGCACGATGTCGTCGATGGCCAAGTTATGCATCGCCTTCAGCGCAAGGGCGCCATCGACCGCGGGAAAGGTGTGGCCGCAGCCGACATGGTTCTTGAAGGTGAGGCGGGTGATGTGAAAGTCCTGCCCCAGCGTCGCGCCGACCTGCGACCAGTCCGGGCCGTTGCTCATGGCCTGGCCCAGCCCTGCTTCGCCATCGAGAACGTCCAGAGAACCTGTGAGGCCGCGCCGCGCCAGTTGGGCCGCGAGAAGACCGGCCTCCGCCGCACGCCCCGCATGCAGCGGCTTGGACATCGAATCCATGCGGAACGCCTGCTGCAGGCCCGCCGTGAAGGTGGCAACGGTGGCCAGTGCGTGGGCAAAGGCCGCCTCATCGAGCGCCATCAATGCACCAGCCGCAGCGGCGGCACCGAAGCTGCCCACGGTCCCCGTGCTGTGCCAGAACTTGTAATGCGGCCGGCCCATCACCACGCCGATTCGCGTGGACACCTCGTAGCCCAGCACCACGCCGCGCAGGAACTGAAGCCCGGAGGCACCCGTCTCCTGCCCCGCAGCCAGTGCGGCCGCGATGGTCGCGGCGCCCGGGTGGTACATGGCCTCGCGAAAACTGTCGTCGACCTCCGCGGCATGCGCGGCCGTGCCATGGATGAGCGCGGCAGCGCGCGCAGTGGCGGGGCGCCCGCCCGCCAGCAAGGCGCCACCCCGGTCGAGGTCGTCGGCCAGGGTTTGCTCCAACAGGCGCACCGGTGCCGCATCCAGGCCCGGGAAAAGCGATGCGTACCAGTCGATCACAGCGCGCTTGGCGTGGTGCATGACATCGGCCGGGAGCGGCTGTCGGTCGAACTCGGCCGCGTACCGCGCAAATACTTCTGTTGCGTGCATCCAGGTTCTCCTGATTCAAGGGTTCGGTTTCTTCAGGCGAGAACGACCACGCCATCGGCGGCGCGCACGCCCTGCCCCTGCGGCAGCACGAACACCGGATTGATCTCGGCTTCGACCAGACGGTCGCCCAGTTGCGCCGCCATGCCGGA
This sequence comes from Variovorax sp. H27-G14, assembly GCF_046156345.1. Taxonomy (NCBI): domain Bacteria; kingdom Pseudomonadati; phylum Pseudomonadota; class Betaproteobacteria; order Burkholderiales; family Comamonadaceae; genus Variovorax; species Variovorax sp. H27-G14. The sequence goes on along the minus strand of NZ_JAYLVN010000011.1, from coordinate 47,539 downwards.
GAAAGCGACGATGGCCGTCACCAAGGCCGCTACATCGGCCTTGGGCCGGCCGCGAAAGCCGTCCAGCAGCGGCCAGGTCTTCAGCTCCCTGGCCATGCCCAGCGCTTCGTCGCGGCCCAGGCCACCTTGGGCCGGCAGGAGCCGCATCGTCGTGTCCTTGAACAGCTCGGCGGTGATGCCGCCCATGCCCAGCAGGATGGCCGTGCCCAGCGCATCGCGGTGCATGCCCAGGATGAGCTCCGTGCCGCCGGCCACCATTTCCTGCACCAGAAATCGTTGTGGCCGCGTGCCGGTCCTGGCCTCGACCTCGGAGGCCATGGCCAGCAGGCGCGCGCCCACTGTTTCGGGCGTGAGGTTCACCGCGACGCCGCCGACGTCGCTCTTGTGCGTGATGTGCGCGGACAGGATCTTCAGCACGACCCGGCCACCGAGTTCGCGCGCCGCGGCCTCCGCCTCTTCAGGTGCGGTCACGACAAGCTCGCGCGCGCAAGACACACCGAAGCGACTGAACAGCTGCTTGGCCTGTGCCTCGTCGAGCGAGCCCGAAGGCAGATCGCCTACGGCGACCGGGTGCGCGGCGGCCGTCGGCTCGCCGGGGTCTTTCCATTGGCCGACCCGCAGCATGGCGCCGAGCGCGGCGCTGCAGCTTTCCGCCGCGGCAAAGGCGGGCACGCCGCGCTGGGTCAGCAGTGCGCCAATTTCCGGCGCATGCGGGCTCAGGTAGGCAATGACGGGCTTGTCCGAGGTCGGCAGGCAATCCTGGATCGCGCCGGCCATCAGTTCAGGCATGGCCAGGCTGGACGAGCCAATGATGATGGCCAAGGCGTCGTAGCTGGGGCTCTTCAACAGCACGTCGATGGCGCCGCGCAACAGGTCGGGCCGCAGGCCCGCCAGGGTCACGTCGATCGGGTTTCGATCGAGCACGGCATGGTCGCCGGTCTGCAGCGCGCGCAATGCTTGTGCCGTCGCGGCATCGGGGGCGGGCGTATCGAAGCCGGACAAGCCCAGGTCGTCCGACACCAGCGTGCCGGCGCCGCCGGTGGAGGTCAGAATCGCGACCCGGTTGCCGCGCAGCTTGCGGCCGGTGGCCAGCGCGGCCGGAATGTCCAGCAGGTCATTGAAGGTCTGCGCACGGATCACGCCCACCTGCCTGAAGAGCGCGTCGTACATGCGGTCGGCACCGGCCAGCGCGCCGGTGTGCGACACCGCGGCCTGGGCGCCCGCCTCGGAGCGGCCGATCTTGAAAGCGACCACGGGCTTTCCCGCCCGTGCGGCCTTCAGTGCCGCGGCGCGGAACTTCTGCGGATTGCGCACCGTCTCGACGTACAGCGCAATGACCTTGGTGGCCTCGTCTTCGGCGAGGTGATCGATGAAGTCCGCCAACTCCAGGTCGACCTCGTTGCTGGTCGAGATCAGCTTGGACAGGCCGATGCCGCGCACCGCCGCGCGAGACAGCAGTGAGCCAAGGATGCCGCCGCTCTGCGACACCACGCCGATGCCGCCGACCGGAAAGTGCGCCATCTCCAGCGCCCCCGTGGCCGAAAGCACGATGTTGTCCGTGAGGTTGACCAGGCCGATGGTGTTCGGCCCCAGGATGCGCATGGACCCGGCCGCCTCCATCAACTGCCGCTGGCGGCGTGCCCCCTCTTCGCCGGTCTCGGTGTAGCCGCTGGCCAGCACGATGGCGGCGGCGGTGCCGCGAGCGGCCAGGTCGCGCACTGCCAGGTGAGCACGCTCGGCTCCCAGCAAAACGATGCCCACGTCCGGCACCGCCGGCAGCGACGCCACGTCTGCATAGCAGGCCAGCTCGCCGATGCGGTCGGCCTTCGGGTTCACCGGATAGATGTCACCGGAGAAGCCATGCTTCACGAGGTAAGCGATGGGCCTGCCAGCGGTCTTGGTGGGGTCGCCCGAGGCGCCGATGACGGCGACGCTGCGGGGCCTGAGGAGCCTGGAGATGGCGCTCACGGCGCTCATGGCATTCATGTCGTTCATGTCGTTCATGGCGCTCATTCCTTGGCGGCCGTGCCGGATGTCTTGGCCAGGAAAGCCATCACCGACTCGCGATGCTCAGCGCTGGTGTAGCAAATGCCTTGCGCCTGGCTGCCCTGGGCGAACACTTGATGGGCCGACAACTCGAAGCTCTGGTTGAGGATGGTCTTGCCCAGGGCCAGCGCCGTGGCGGAGCCCTTGCTCATTTCGGCCGCCCAGCGCTGCGCCTGCGCCACCAGGCTGTCCGCATCGACCTGGCGATCGGCGATGCCGAGGCGAAGCGCCTCTTCGGCTTCGACCTTGCGGCCACTGAAGATCAACTCCTTGGCCTTGGCCAGGCCCACGCGGCGCGGCAGGAAGTACATGCCGCCGCCGTCGGGAATGATGCCGCGGTGGATGTAAGACCAAGTGAAGCTCGCCGCCTCCGAGGCCATGATGAAGTCGCAGGCAAGCGCCGTGTCGGCACCCAGGCCCGACGCGGCGCCGTTGACGGCAGCGATGGTCGGCTTGGGCATGGTGTGCAGCAGCGACTGCGTGTGGTGCACGCGTTGCTGGCGGGCCCAGCCGTTGAAGCCCACCTCGCCCGCAGGCGCTTGCATCCGGCGCTGCATGCCGGCGATGTCGCCACCGGCGCAGAAGCCCTTGCCCCTGCCCGTCAGCACCAGGGCGCGAATCGCCTTGTCGCTGGCCACGTGTTCCAGGGCGGCAATGAATTCGGTGCGCATGTCGTCGCTCATGGCGTTGCGCTTTTCAGGGCGGTTCAGCCACAGCGTGGCCACGCCATTGGCAACGTCGAGTTCGATCAGGTGTTCGGTCATTTCGTTTTCCCTTGAGCCTCAGTCGGTGGTGATGCGGTTCTCTTTGACGACCTTGCGCCAGCGGGCTTCCTCGCCCTTGGCGTAGAGGTCGAACGCCTCCGGTGAACCGGCGTCGATCACGAGGCCTTCACCTTCCACGCGCTTGCGGAAGGCCTCGGTCTGCACGGCCTTCTTGGCGGCAGCGTTGAGCTTCATGATCACGTCGCGTGGCGTTCCGGCCGGCGCGTAAAGGCCATACCAGCTGTCCGCCACGTAACCGGGCACGCCGCTCTCCGCGACGGTCGGCACCTTGGCCAGCGAGGGCGCCGTGGAGCGCGTTGCGGTCGTCACGGCCAGCGCCCGCAGCTTGCCGCTTTCCACGAACGTGCCGACTGCGGCCGCCGTTGCGAACATGACATCGACCTGGCCGCCCAGCAGATCGGTGATGGCCGGGCCGGCGCCCCGGTAGGGGATGTGCGTCATCTCGGTCTTGGTGAGGTTCTTGAAGAGTTCACCTGCGAGGTGCGCCGACGTGCCGGCGCCCTGCGATGCGAACGAGAGCTTGCCGGGATGGGCCTTGGCGGCGGCAATGACGTCGGCCACGGACTTGTAAGGGCTCTCGGCCCGAACGACGAGCACGTTCGGCGAAATGCCCACCAGCATGACGGGTGCGAAGGCCTTCTCGTAGTCATAGGGCAGCTTCGACAGCAGGCTGGGGTTCACCACATGCGCGACGGTCGCCATGACCAGCGTGTAGCCGTCGGGTCGGCTCTTGGCGACGGCGTCGGTGCCGATGAGGGTGCCTGCACCGGGCTTGTTGTCGATGATGACCGGCTGGCCCAGTTCCTGGCCCATGGTGATGCCCATGGTCCGCGCCACAAGGTCGGTGCCGCCGCCCGGTGCGAACGGCACCACGATCTTCACGGCCTTGTCCGGAAACGCCGCCAATGCCGCAAAGACGGGGGAAGCGGGCAACGCGGCGAAGGCCACCAGGCTTGCCGCCACAGTGGCGCAAGAGAAAAAGGCGGCACGTTTGGCGCGCGCCCAGGTCGGCGTGATCTGCATGGATTTGTCTCCGGTTTGCAAAGGGAAGTACGAGAAGCCCCGTCGACGGCCGCATTGACTGCGTTGCTCATCGAATGCGTGGAGCTTAGGTTTGACAGGCGCTTCGCACAGCCCCCCATTTCCAGCAGATGGAAATGGGTGATACGCTGCACGGCGCCCCTTCTCGCGTTTTCAGCACCCCACTTCACCTGCGGACCATGTCGACCACGCCCCCTGCCAAAGCGCGCCGCCCCCACCATGAAGACCCGGCGCTCAACCGGTCGCTGGTGCGCGGTGTCGAAGTGCTCAGAGCGTTCAGGCCAGGGGCCGATCTGCTGGGCAACGGCGAGCTCGCGGAACGCACCGGGCTGTCGCGCGCCACCGTGAGCCGCCTGACGCAAACGCTGGTGGAAACCGGCTTGCTGGAGCACGATCGCGCCCATCGGGCCTACCGCCTTGCGGCGCAGGTCTTGAGCTTGGCCCACGCGATGCGCGCGGGCTCGCCGGTGCTCAATACCGTGGCCCCGCTGATGCGTGCACTGGCGGAAAAGATGCACATCAACGTCGGCCTGGCGGTGCCGGACCGCGACGAAATGGTGTATCTCGAATCCGTTCGCTACAACCGCCGCGTGGCGCTGCGCCATGTGGTTGCAGGTCGACGGGTGCCGATGGAACTCACATCGTTGGGCCGCGCGTATCTGGCAGTGGCGCCGCAAGCCATGCGGCGCGCGCTGCTGGCACAGTGGCGCAGCAGGCGCCCCACCGGGTGGGGGCGTTTGCGCGACGAGATCCAGTCCGCGAAACTGAGCGTGGAGCAGCGCGGCTACTGCAGCGCGGCATGGCAACCGGAGGTGATCGCCCTGTCGACGCCGATCGTTCTGGCGGACCGCCCGGTCTATGTGCTCAACGTCAGTGTCGCCACCACAGCCGCCATGGACGATGTGGCGCAGGAACTCAGCGGCCCGCTGCTTTCGCTACGGGAGAAAGCGATCGCCGCACTTTTGGCATTGGGCTGAGCAGGCCTTTGACGTGGTCCTTCAGATGGCTCAGTCCGCGCGGTACAGCTTGCGCGCGAAAGACGCAATGGCGTCGCTCATTGCGCGCGGTTGCTCGGGGGCCATGGCATGCCCCGCGTCGCGAATGATCTGGACGGTGACGCGATCGCCCAGCATCGGCTTCATGATGTTGGGGATGACCACGGCGTCATGCTCGGCCTGGAGATCGAGGATGGGGACACGGTCGCCCGCGGAAAAGTAGTCGTCCACCGGGGTGATCTCGCGGGCGCGAGCTTGTACTTCGTGGGCTGCAGGGAACCAGCCGCCAAGCCACACGCTGGGGTCGTGCCCCGGCGCGAAGAAAGCCTTGCGAAGGCACTCGAGCCTTCGGGCTTCCGACAGCGAGAGATCGCCCGCGCCATCGATTTCTTCGCGCAGCCGGCTGTAGGGCCTCTCGGTCGAGCCGGGCGCAAGCTTGCCGGCAGAGGCCGCCGCCATGACGACGCCGCGCACGAGATCGGGACGGTCCGCCGCCAGCGTGCGGGCCGGCTGGCTGCCCCACGCATGGCCGACGATCACGACAGGGCCGACCTTCTCGCTGTCGAGCACCGCGGCAACGTCGCGCGCGAAGTCGTGCAGATCGAGTCCGTCCATCGGCCCCTTGCTGCGACCGATGCCGCGCGGCTCGGGCCGAAAGACGCGAAAGCCCGATGCGGCGAGGTGGGCCGCCACAACGTCGTAGTCTCGCCCCGACCGCGCCAGCGACGGCAGGATGCAGACCACGGGCCCCGTGCCCTGGTCGTTGAATTCGATCTGGACATCTGCGTTCGTGTGGCTCGGTCGGTACGAGACGAGCTTGCTCTGCGACGGCGCCATGGCAGCGGGCGTTGATTGGTTTTCAGTGGGCATGGGGGCGAAGTCTCCATCGCGAGACCCTTGCCCGTAAGCTGATTGCATCTATATCAGCTATGTCTATCGGCTATGTGCGATCCGACCTTGCCAGCCTAAGGGCGCCGGAAGTCGAGTTCCTGCAGGAGCTGCGCGGTCCCGCGCATCAGCCGCGTTGCGGGGCGGGCCACCGGCGTCGCCAGCACCATGGCGTTCCAGATCGTGGGCGGCCCGATGGGCGCGCGCTGCAGCTTCTCGTTGCCGCTCGCCCGGAGCGCGCTTTCCGGCAAGATGGTGCATCCAACGCCCGTCGCCACCAACGCGAGCACGGTTTGAACCGCACCGACTTCCGCAAGAACCTGCAGCTGTATGCGACGCGGGTTCAGCACAGAGTCGAGCAGATGGCGAATGGCGTTCGGTGCGCTCGGCAGCACCATCGGGTAGTTCGCCAATGCGGCAAGGCCCACCTTGGCCGGCAATCGGCTTGCGGGCGGGGCGACCAGCAGCAGCTTTTCTCGCATCAGCGGCTGAAACGTCAACTGGGGTGAGGGCGCGGGGTCGAACAGCAGCGCAAGGTCCAGCCTTCCCGCAATCAATGACTCGCGCAGTGCCACGCTCAGCCCTTCGAGCACCGTGATCACGGCGCGAGGAAACCGCTCCCTGAATCGCTGGACAAGCGGCGTGCTCAAGCCCAGCGCCACACGGGGCGGCATGCCGACGATGATGCGGCCGGCAGGGCTCTCGTCCATGTCGCGCAGCGCATCACGCGCTTGCCGTGCAATGTCGAGCATCGCGCGGGCATGAACCAGCAAGGCCTCCCCTGCTTCGGTCGGCAGCACGCCCCGCCCTGTTCGCACGAGCAGCCGTTGTCCGAGATCGGCCTCGAGCAGCGCGATCTGCCTGCTCAGGCTGGGCTGGGCGAGGTCGAGCACCACGGCACCTCGACTGAGACTTCCGGCGTCGACCACCGTCACGAAGTAGAGAAGCTGACGCAGTTCCATAGCCATCGAGCATAGCTGCTATAGCTGGAGCACCCTATCGTCGTGTTTCGCGGGTTGCAACACTCGCTGCATGACATTGAATCTCCCCTCCGCGGCATGCAATGCACATTGCCATGTCTTCGGCCCTCGCTCGCGTTTCCCCTATGCAGCCGGGGCCACCTTCGTTCCGAAGGAAGATGCCCCCAAGGAAGCCCTGTACGCGCTGAACGACAGCCTGGACCTGACGCGCTGCGTGGTGGTTCAGTCGAGCTGCCACGGCTTCGACAACAGCGCGACGGAAGACGCCTTGGCGTCTCGCCCCGGCGCCTACCGTGGCATTGCCCTGCTACCAACGGATGTCCCGGATGCCGAGCTTCAACGCCTCCACGCGGCGGGTTTTCGGGGTGTTCGCTTCAACTTCATGGGACACCTGGGACGGCATGCGCCGATCGAAGACGTGCTTGCACTGGCAGCGCGCTTCGCGCCCCTGGGCTGGCACCTGCAGATCCACGGCGACCCTTCCCTGCTGACCGACCTGGCCCCGGCGCTGCGGCGCTGCCCGACACCGGTGGTGATCGACCACATCGGCCGCATCGACGCGGCCCTGGGCCTGGACCAGCCGGATTTCAAGGCGCTGCTCAAGCTGATGGCCGACCAGCGCTTCTGGGTGAAGGTCAGCGGCATGGACCGCATCACGCGGCTCGGCCCGCCCTATGCAGACGCACAGGCCTTCGCCAGGACATTGGTTTCGGAGTTCGCCGACCGCGTGCTGTGGGGCAACGACTGGCCCCACCCCAACCACGCCGGTCCCATGCCCGACGAGCAGCAACTGCTCGATCTCGTCGCCGAGATCGCACCGAGCCAGGCCGCGCGCGAAGCCCTGCTCGTGCACAACCCTGAACGACTTTATCAATTTGGAGACACCCCATGAGCCTGAGATTTGCGAACAAGGTGGCCATCGTGACCGGTGCCGGCTGTGTCGGCGCCGGATGGGGAAACGGCCGTGCTATTGCGGTACGGCTGGCCGAAGAAGGCGCCAAGGTGCTGGCGGTCGACCGCGACCGTGCACGACTGGATGAAACCCTGGCGCTCGCGGGCGCGGCAAGCGCCTCGATCACACCGTGGGTGTGCGACGTGACCCGCAGCGACAGCGTCGCAGCGATGGTGGCTGCTTGCCTGGAGGCGTGCGGCACGATCGATATCCTGGTCAACAACGTCGGTGGCTCCGCCGCTGGGGGTCCGGTGGAACTTGCAGAAGACGCATGGGACTCGCAGATCGACATCAACCTCAAGAGCGTGTTCCTGACCTGCAAGCATGTGCTGCCCACGCTGTTGGCGAAGGGGGCAGGCTCGATCGTCAACATCTCCTCGACCTCGGGCATGCGCTGGACCGGCAGCGCGCAGGTGGCCTATGCGGCGACCAAGGCGGGCGTCATTCAAATGTCGCGCGTCATTGCCGTTCAACACGCCGCGCAGGGCGTGCGCGTCAACAGCGTGGTGCCGGGACAGTTGCACACACCGATGGTCGAGACGCGGCTGGCCAGGCAGCGCGCGGGCGGCGACGTCGAAGCGCTGCTCGCCCAACGCCAAAAGCGCATTCCCCTCGGCTTCATGGGCGACGGGCGCGACACCGCGAGCGCCGTGCTGTTCCTGGCCAGCGACGAGGCCCGCTTCATCACCGGCACGGAGCTGGTGGTGGACGGCGGCATGACCGCGCGTTGCGATTGAAATCATTCCAACAACTGAACTGACGGAGACAAAACCATGATCAAGCAATTTCTTCTTGCCGGCGCGCTCGGCCTGTCCCTCGCAACCAACGCGGTGGCCCAACCGCAAGTCACGCGCATCGTCGTCACCTTCGCACCGGGAGGCCCGGTCGAACTGGTCGCGCGGATCATGGCGGAGCGGCTGGGCAAGGAGCTGGGGCGCACCGTCATCGTCGAAAACAAGCCGGGTGCGAACGGCGCGATTGGCGCCGTCAGCGTCATGCGTGCCCCGCCCGACGGCAGCACGGTATGGCTGACCAGCGTGGGCGCCGCCGCCATCAACCCCGCGCTGTACAAGACCCTGCCCTACGACATGCAACGCGATTTCGCGCCGGTTGCCGTGGTCGTCAACAACGTGGAGCTGCTGGTCGCCAACCAGAACGAGCCGTCGAAGGATGCCGCCGAGTTCGTGGCCGCAACCAAGAGCCGCGCCAACCCCACCGCCATTGCGTCGTCCGGCATCGGAAGCATTCCGCACCTGGCCATCGAGCAGTTGAAGGACGCCACCGGCGCCAAGCTGTTGCACGTGCCCTACAAGGGCGGCGCCCTCGCCATCACCGATCTGATGGGTGGCCAGGTGAACGGCTTTTTCGGCGATGTGCCCGGGTTGCTCACCTACGTGCAGGGCGGGCGTCTGAAGGCGCTTGGCGTCGCTTCGGCCAAGCGGCTGCCGTCGTTGCCCGACGTCAAGACCCTGGAGGAGCAAGGCATCAAGGGCGTGGACACGAACAACTGGTACGCCATGTTCGCGCCCGCGAAAACGCCGGTGGCAGTGGTTGAAGCGCTCAACAAGGCCGTGCGCAACACTCTGGCCGATCCGCAGGTGCGCGAGAAGCTGCTCAAGGCCGGCACCGAGCCCGCGCCATCGACGCCTCAGGAACTGGCCGCACTGCTGAAGCGAGACACCCAGAAGTGGGCCCAACTGATTCACGACAAAAACATCAGGATCGATTGATGACCCCCTCCCTCATTCGCGTTCCCTTGGTGCAGCCCGGCACGGTGCCCGAACTGGCCGAGGTCGAGTCGCGCATCATGGCCGAGCGCGGCCGTGTTTCGCTGCTCTACCAGGTGCTGCTCAACAGCGGCCCGATCGCTTCGGGCTGGGAGCGCCTGCTCACTGCCGTGCGCAGCCAGACCGGCGTGCCGGCGGGCTTGCGCGAGCTGATCATTCTTCGCGTTGCCGTGCTCAATGGCGCCAGCTTCGAGTTCGATGCGCATGTGCCCCATGCGGAAAAGGCCGGCGTGAGCAGCGAGAAGATCGCGGCCGTTCGCAGCGAGGCACTGCCGGAAATATTCACACCGGTGGAACGTCTGGTGCTGGCGCTCACGGATGCAATGACCCGCCAGATCGTGGTTCCGCAGGAGCTCATGACACAGGTGCAGCAGCACTTCGACGCCAAGGGCGTCGTGGAGCTTGTGGCCACCGTGGCGGCCTACAACATGGTGTCACGGCTGCTCGTGGCGCTGAACGTTTCGCACTGAAGCCGGAGCGATCCATGCAAGACCTTTGGCTGTTCAAGCAGGACACAGCTGCCGCCCCCGATGAACCGCTCATGGCTGAACTGCGCAAGCGCACTGCGGACGTGCGGCACTGTCAGGCCGTTGACGGCAGCGCAAGCTATCTTTACACGCCGGGCGACGTGTCACCGGCAGGCCCATTGCCGGGCAGCGGCCCCGGATGGCATCGCCTTGTCTGCACGCAGGAGATAGCGGGCGCTTCGCATGGGCTGGTCGCCTCGTTCCACTACGTCGTGGAAACAGACGTGCTTGCGGCGTTCGAAGAAGACCTCAACGCCTGGTACGCACAGGAACATCTGCCCGGGCTGGCTGCCGTCAAAGGCACAGTGCGGGCCGCGCGCTATGTCGTTGCTTCTGGCTCTCCTCGTTACTACGCCTGCTACGACCTTGAAAGCGTGGACACACTCGGCAGCCCGGCCTGGCTGGCGGTGCGCGCAACGGCATGGAGCTCGCGGGTTCGACCTGCGTTTCGCAACACGCGAAGGACGATGTTCTTCAAGCGCTGAACAGCGGGTGGGTCACTCGTGTGTGGCCAGGACGACTCGGTCGGAGGCGATCTTGTGCGCCTGAATCCGTCGTGCCGGCCTGGGCAGTGCCAACAGCCCTTAGCACAGTCACCTGAAGACGCAGGCGGTTGCTGCCGTATAGAGTCGCCGACTCCAATATTCAGGAGGACCCCGCATGACGATTCCTTGCCGAAGCAACGCTGCCCGCTTCGTTTCCTTTCTGGCGCTGCCGTTGCTCTTCGCGCTTGCCGGTTGCAAGCCGGAAGCCCCCACGGCCACATCGGCAGCCTCGGCAGCCTCGGCGCCGGCCGGCCTGGTCGTTCCCGAGAAGCAGCAAGCCGAAAAGCTCAACGCCTACGTCGTGGCCTACAACAAGCTGCTGCAATGGCACAGCTTCGGCAAGATCCTGCGGGACTATCAGCGCGCCAACCCGAAGGTGGCCAAGCCGGGCGCCCCGCTCGACAGCTACAGGTTTGACGCTGGCGACGTCGACGACGCCTTGCGCGCGTTGGACAAGGCGATGGCCATGACGCAGCCCTTGCCTGCGCTGGACGAACCGGGCAAGGCGCTGAAGGCCGCGTTGGAGGCGGTCAACCCGTTGATCAAGGAGGCCGGCACTTACACGAGCACCAAGGAATACCTGAGCGACAAGGGCATCAAGGCGCGCCAGATGAATGCACCGCTGGTCGCTGCACTCGATGCGGCCGACAAGGCGGCGGTGGCCTTCGGCAACGCGCTGTCAGCGCAGACGCTCAAGCGGGACGAGGCCGAACTGGCCGCGCTCAAGCCCGGCACCGTCGGCTTTCACAAGCTGAAGGTGTCGCTGGAAACGCGCAAGCTTGCGGCTGCCGTGAGGCTCGCGCTCGAAGACAAACAGAACGTGCCTGCCATCGACGCCGCGCTGCAGGCCGTGAGCGCGGCCAACACCGAACTGGGCACGCTGCGCAAGGACCCGAACGCACCCCCCGCATGGGACCCTGTGTGCGCGATGTACAAGGAGAAGATCGACAGCCTGATCGGTGGCACGCGCACTTTGGTGGGCGCCATGAACGGCGGTTCTGGCAAGGCGGTTGCGGATGCCGCCAATCAGTGGTTCGACATGCGCAACAAGGCGGTCGACGCAGCGAACAGCTGCAGCGGTTGAGCTACGCACGCCCACAACGCCATGCTGCTCTACACAACCATCCAATCGGGTTTTCCTTCTACCGACATCGCCGACAAGGGCCACGTCGACGGTGCCGAAGCGGCCATCGCGCTGATCAGGTCGGTCGACTGGAAGGGTGTCATGACGACATGGTCCGAAACGCAGGAAGGGCCTTTGCCCGCCATCGTGTTCCTGGCCCCGGCCGCCAAGGCCGAGTTCTACGTCAGCCATGTGCCGATGGACGAGGCACCCTATGACGCGGTGCATTTCATGCAGACCGAAAAGACGGGTTGGTGGCGCTCACGGAAAACAGTGGTCACGGCAGAAGTGCATTCGCACCTTCTGCTCGCACAGTGCTTTGCCGACTGGGAAGCCGGACGCTGGGAGTCGCTGAAGCAGCGTCTGCGCGACCAGGGCGTGAACGCGATCGGCTGAGGCTGGGCCGCCTCATTGTCGATAGGGGCCGATGGGCGCCGACGGGCGCCGATGGCATCGTGAGCTCGGTCCGCGCAATCAGACGGCCAAGCTCGCACGGCGAGCAGCGTATGTCCTACACACGTGCTCGTCGCGCCAGCCGATGTTTGTGCCTTTCATTGCTCGGCCTTCGCGGGCATGCAAAGACACCCATGACGCACCCTGCCAAATTCCGACCCTATACACATGCTGCCGGTGGTTGGGGTTCCATCAAAGCCGTCACCACCAGCCTGCTGCGCGAGCACATCGCCATCAACGGCACCCGCGCGCTGCTGGCGCAGAACAAACCCGATGGCTTCGCTTGCGTGAGTTGCGCATGGGCCAAGTCCGCCCACCCCCACACGGCGGAGTTCTGCGAAGCCGGTGCCAAGGCCACCGCATGGGAGCTGACAAGCAAAAGATTGCCCGCGGCATTCTTCGCACAGCACACCGTCACGGAGCTTGCGCAGTGGACCGATCACGACCTGGAAGCGGGCGGCCGCCTCACAGTGCCCCTGCGATGGAACCGCGAGACCGACCACTACGAAGAGGTCAGCTGGAACGAGGCGTTCGAAGGCATCGGCGCCGAGCTGCGCCAGCTGCGCACCGACAACCGCGAATCGGTGGTGTTCTATGCATCGGGTCGCGCCTCATTGGAGACGAGCTACATGTACCAGCTGATGGCGCGGCTGTACGGCAACAACAACCTGCCCGACAGCTCCAACATGTGCCATGAAAGCACCTCGGTCGCGCTGCCACAGACCATTGGCGTGCCCGTGGGAACGGTGACGCTCGACGACTTCGAGCACACCGATGCGATCTTCATCTTCGGCCAGAACACCGCCGTGAGCAGCCCGCGCATGCTGCACCAGCTGCAGGACGCACGCAAACGCGGCGTGCCGATCGTGAGCTTCAACCCGCTCAGGGAACGGGGGCTGGAGGTTTTCGTCAACCCCCAGTCGCCGCTGGAGATGCTCACGCCCGCGCAGACCACCATCAGCACGCAGTACCTGCAGCTGAAGATCGGCGGTGACCTGGCCGCGATCACCGGCCTGTGCAAGGCGCTGGTCGCGATGGACGACGAGGCACAGCGCAGCGGCGGCACGCGCGTGCTGGCGGCCGACTTCATTGCGCAGCACACGCACGGCTTCGACGCCTTCGCCGATTCGGTTCGGGCGGCTTCATGGGCCGACATCGAAGGCGAATCAGGTCTTGCGCAGCAAGAAATCGAGGCGGCCGCACAAGTGTTCGCGCGCGCGAAGGCACTCATCGGCATCTACGGTATGGGCCTGACGCAGCACCGCAAGGGCGTGCAGAACGTTCAGATGGTCAGCAACCTGCTGTTGCTCGGCGGCCATATCGGCCGGCTGGGTGGCGGCATCTGCCCGGTGCGCGGGCATTCGAACGTGCAGGGCCAACGCACCGTCGGCATCAGCGAAAAGCCCGAGCTGGTGCCGCTGGACAAGCTGGCTTCGCTCTACGGCTTCGAGCCGCCGCGCAAGAAAGGCCTCAACACGGTGGAGGTGTGCGAAGGGCTGCTGGACGGCTCGGTGCGCGCGTTCATCGGGCTGGGTGGCAACTTTGTTCGCGCGGTGCCTGAAACGGGCTTGGTGGAAGCGGCCTGGCGCCGTCTGCGGTTGACTGTGCAGATCGCGACCAAGCTGAACCGAAGCCACCTCGTGCATGGCGAGGTGTCGTATGTGCTGCCGTGCCTCGGCCGCATCGAGATCGACCGCCAGGCCACGGGCGAGCAGACCGTGGCGGTCGAAGACTCGACCGGGTTCATGCATGCCTCCAAGGGCATGGCCGAACCGGCGGCGGCCACATTGCTGTCAGAGGCTGCCATCGTCGCCGGCATCGCCAAGGCGACGCTGCCGCCAAACGCGCTGGTGCCTTGGGATGCATGGGTGGGCGACTATGCCCTGGTGCGCGATGCCATCGAGGCGACCTGGCCCGACATATTCGGCGACTTCAACGCACGCTTTCGCACACCGGGCGGGTTCCAAAGGCCGGTGCCGGCGCGCCACCGCGTGTGGAAGACAAAGACGGGCAAGGCCAACTTCATGGCCTTCGACAGCATGGTGGCCGACCCCGACACGCCCGTCGCAGGCCCCGACGTTCTGCGCCTCATGACGCTGCGCAGCGACGACCAGTTCAACACCACCATCTACGGCATGGACGACAGGTTTCGCGGCGTTTACGGCACGCGCACGGTGCTGTTGATGAATACCGAGGACATCGCCAGGCTCGGCTTCAAGGAAGGCGACCTAGTTACTGCTGGCACGGCGGTGAACGACGGGCACGTGCGCGAGGTACACGGCCTGCGCGTGACGCCCTACGACATTCCGCGCGGCTGCGTTGGCGGCTACTACCCCGAATGCAATCCGCTGGTGCCACTGGCGCACCACGCCGAGCAAAGCAAGGTGCCGGCCTCCAAGTCGATTCCCGTGCGGCTGCGGGCCAGCGGCTTGCCGCCGCAATGAGCCCGAGCCGCATCGCGGATCAAATGAACGGCACCCCGCCCGTGACCGGCACCGTCGCGCCGGAGATGTAGCTCGCCTGGTCGGAGGCCAGCAGCACATACACCGCCTGCAACTCCGCCGGCTGACCCGGGCGTTTCATGGGCGTCTGCGTGCCGAAGTCTTTCACCTTGTCCGGCGGCAGCGTCGATGGGATCAAGGGCGTCCAGAACGGGCCAGGTGCCACGCAGTTGACACGGATTCCCTTCTCGGCGAGCAGTTGCGCCATGCCGCCCGACATGTTCTGGATGGCCCCTTTGGTGGCGGCGTAAGCCACCAGCGTCGCGTTGGGCTTGTCTGCATTGACCGACGCGGTGCTGATGATGGCGCTGCCCGGCTTCATGTGCGCAGAGGCGGCCTTGCAGAGAAAGAAGTTGGCGTAGACGTTGGTTCGAAACGTCTTGTCGAACTCTTGCTCCGTGATCTCGCTCAGGTCCTTGTGCGACATCTGAAAGGCGGCGTTGTTCACCAGAATGTCCAGCTTGCCAAAGCGCTCCATCGCCGTTT
Organism: Variovorax sp. H27-G14; assembly: GCF_046156345.1. Lineage (NCBI taxonomy): Bacteria > Pseudomonadati > Pseudomonadota > Betaproteobacteria > Burkholderiales > Comamonadaceae > Variovorax > Variovorax sp. H27-G14. The sequence goes on along the minus strand of NZ_JAYLVN010000011.1, from coordinate 32,430 downwards.
GCACCAGGCTGATGCAATGCGCTTCGCTGCAAATGTCGCCTGGTACCGGAACACAGATGCGCCCTTCGGCTTCGATGAGCCGTGCGGTGAACTGCGCGTCTGACTCCTCCTGCGGCAAATACGAGATGAGCACATCGGCCCCTTCGCGGGCAAACGCCAATGCCACGGCACGGCCGATTCCGCTGTCCCCGCCTGTGATCAGTGCGGCCTTGTTCCTGAGCTTGCCGGAGCCGACATAGGAGGTCTCGCCGAAGTCGGGCCGCGGGTTCATTTCTGACTCCAGACCCGGGGGAACCTGCTTCGGCGTATCGAATGGCGGCTGCGGGCCGGCTTGCATGGGATGGGTCATGGGTTTCTGGCCTCCGGAATGGGGTATGTACGAAGGGCTCTGACCATCATTCGTTGCCCTGGTGCTGGCGGTCCACCTCGGCCTCGGCTTCGAGCCAGTCCTGTGTCTCGTCGCCCGACTGGCCGCCACGACGTTCATACGCGGCATATGCCGCGCGCCGAATCGCTTCGTCGCGAGAAACCGGTTCGCCTGCCGGCACGTCAGGCCGGGGAGGGTCGGAGGGCACGTCGCTGGTGGTGGGAAGGGTTTCACCGCCGGAACCGCTGGGAAGGGTGCTCTTCATTTCATGCTCCTTGGTTGGTACCTGGGGGTTGGGTCGAAGCATTGCGTGTGCCGGGTTAGGCGCTTGCAACGTCATCGACCACCTTCAGCGTTCCGGCTTGGCCGCGTTTTTCTCGCGGGTTTCTTTCTCATGTTGGAGTCGGACAAACGCCGCGAATCTCGCGAAGGGTCCTTCGATGACTTCGCCCCGTGGGTTCCTGAGCACTCGTCAAAAGACCTTGTCGAGAAATAGAAACCGTCTACGCACCGATGGAAAGCCTATGCTGCTTGCGTATGTTCAACGACCTTCCAGAACTCGATTTGCCCCCCGGTTGGACGTGTTGGGTTGAACTGAAACAGAGCAGTGAAGGCGCCTGCTTCGGGAAAGCAGAATTGCGACAAGGCGCGGACACGCGGTGCGTGTTTGTCATTGCCCAGCAGCCCAACAGCGAAGCTGCGCTGGCACGTCTGAAAATTCGCGCTGATCATTTCGTCCACGAATGGGAAACGCGCGTTGCGAATGAACTGACAAAGTGGCGCTTGGGCGAATATGGAGAAAAAACATGCTCTCGCCTGCTGGTCGACAAGGCCTTCGTTCTCAGGCACTGGCCGCCCGGCTGGGCTGCGAGGTTCGCGAAACGGTGCCGTCGATGGGCTGGTCACAGCCCGCCGTGCTGGGGGCTGTGGGTGACCTCGCCAACCAGATAGCGGCCGCCGGCGGGCGTTGGAGTTCATCCGAGGGCGCGATGCTGTTCCCCTCATGGTCGACGCTCGAAGAGGTGCTTGAAGAGCTATTGGAGAAGCACCGCCTCAAGGACGCCTGACCGCTGTTTGCAGGTAGGGTGTGCGAGATGCGAGAAGAGGCTGCCGATCCACCGGCAGCCTCCCCTGCAGCAAAGGCTTCAAAACCGCATCAGATCTTCTTCAGTCTCGCGCCCTTGCAGCATTCCGCAAGTCGCGAATCTGGTCGTGGTTTTTCTGCGCGCCATCAGCTTGCCGTTGCACCACGGTGCGCACGTCGACCGGCAGGCTCTGCTTCAGCGCCTTGCGGTAGCGCGCGATGCCCGTGTCCTCGCCCCGCTCGCAAGACTCAAGAATGGAGAGCTCGCTGTCTGCGCCCACGCTGCCCTTCAACTGGAGCCAGCCTCGGTGCATGGCGCCCGCGGCCGTGCCGCCTGAGGCGGGCTCGCCGCCGTACTTGCGAACAAGCTGCATGAGCTCTTCGCCGGCTTGGCGGCAGCCTTCGGCACGGCTGAAGAACAACTGCTTGGCGTTGGCAGTCTCGACCTGCTCGGCACATGTGCGAAAGCCATATTCGCCGTCGCGGGCGTTCTCGAGCAGGTCGTTCAGCACGCTGACCACATCCTCGTTCGACAAGTCTTCGTGGCTCACGATGTCGCTGCCATTGGCCTGCTTGGCGTAGTAGGTTTCGTCGGCACGGTTCCATGCGGCCAGCGTGGCCGGGCGCGCCTGCTCCCACTCGAGGCCGGAGCTTGCGCGTCGGCTCGCCCATTCGGACGCCAGTTGTTGCTCGGCCCCTTCGAAGTCCGAACCGCGCGCCACGCGGCCCGACCAGCCCAGCTCGTAGGCCGGGCCGTAGTCGTCATAGGTTCGGCCGGCGTCGTAATAGGCCTCCTTCGTGTAGTTCTCTCGCCAGTAGGCTTCTTCCAGCGTGGGGTTGACGCCCTCGGCAACGGCCTTGCCACCCAGGCCACCGACGACAGCGCCAGCGACCAGCCCCACGACCGTGCCTACCGGGCCGACGACCGAGCCAGCCGCAGCCCCCGCGATAGCGCCACCGGTTGCGCCCACGCCCGTGCCCACGGGGTGGGCGCCGGGGGTTCCAGTGAGGGGGTCGCGGTTGGGTGAGCCTTGTTCGGTCAGCGTGTTGTTTGCCATCGTCGTCTCCTGTGAATGCCGTCGAACGCGTGAACGTTCTTCAAGATGAATCGGAACCCAGACTCTGGTGGGCGCTGTTCGCCCGGTGCGTCAGCGCTTCGATTGCGCGCGTGTAGGCCGCTCCGGTACGCGCCGTCGGACTTGGCGCACGAGCAGCAGACCGGCGGATCGTCAGCCCGTGAATCGACTTTCCCTTGATGCCCGGCCGACCGGCGCTGAAGGGCTTCGCGACAACGCTGCGCGGTCGCTGCAGGTTCGATCAACCCCAGAACAGGGCCTAACGAGGCACGAGCTCGCACGCCTTGCCTACAATCAACGCCTTCTGCGGCTCGCCGTGACACCCGCAACTCGCAAAGGCACCGCGTGCAAGACCACTATCTCGCCTTGGGCGTCAGCAGCAGCGCGAGTCAGGCGGACATCAAGACGGCCTACCGCCAGCAAGCCGCCCGGCACCATCCTGACCGCAACCCTGCGCCGGACGCTGCCACCCGTTTCCGTGCTGTTCAGGAGGCCTACGACATCCTCGGCGACAGAGGCAAGCGGGAGACTTATGACAACAACCGCAAGCGCAACCTGCTGGACGACCCACTGCAAACCGCGCGCGTTATCTGGGCAGACTATTTCCAACGGCTCATCTAGGTATCGATGCACGTATCCCCCTTTTTCCACAACCTGAACACCGCGTACCTGGCTGAACTCGACGACATGCGCCACGACTCCGAGGGGCATTTCGTGCTGGATCGGCGGCTGGCCGAGCGGCGCGGCGAGATCGCGTTTCTGGTTCACATGCTGGAGGTCGCGCCCGAAATGGTGGCAGTCGTGCTGCACAAGGCTTTCCACTTCACGTCAGCCCCGGCCATGGACCAGTTGCTCGCTTGCGAGCCCGAGGACCTGGCGGCGTGGGAGAGCCTGCGCAAGACCATCGACATCGCCCCATGGGCCAGGCCGACCGTGCAGCTGCTGCGCCAGCAGGCCGCCGGCGACCACTTTCTGAGCGTGGCTGCCGCGCTGGAGTACATGGTGGGCAGCCCCCGGCACGCGCCCGCCCATGCAAGCGACGAAGACGACAGCGAAAAAGACGCGACCAACGCCGACGACGACACGGACGACAGCCAGCCCCTGTCGGCCGACGACCTGGACGACGCCGATGGCCAGACCCGCGAGGACGCGCGCGCCGACTGGATGTCCGAACAGGGCTTCGACCGCAAAGACTGAGCAGACCGCCACGCAAGACACCCACAGCAATGAACCACCTCGCCCTGATCACCAAGACCCGCAGCCTGATTGCCGCAGGCGACATTGCCGGCGCCGAGTCCGCGCTCACCGAACTGGCGGACACCGAGGGCGACAGCGCGCTGATGGTGGTGCTCGACCAGCTGGAGCCCAAGGACATCCTCGCGGTGATGCGCGAGTACGACCCGTCCCGGGAGTCGGTCGTGAGCCTGCTGGTCACCCCGGCACAGTTCGCGCACGCCATCGTGATCGAGAAGCGCTACAAGGACCTGACCCACACGCACCTGCGCGGCATGGTGAACGCCATCGTCTTCAGGGAGGACGCGGACCCGGTGGCGTTCCTGACCGCCGTGGGCGATCTGGAGGGCGGCAGCGAAGCCATGGCCAACTACTTCGCCGAGAAATGGGCGCGCATCGAATCCTTCGCCCGCAGCGGGACCTTCGACACCGCGGAAGAAGACGGCGAGATGCTCTCCGAGACCGAGCTGCTGGCGTCGGCTTACGCCACCCCCAAAGTCCCGCTGGACGAGGTGGCCGACCAGGACTGGATGGAGCTGGCCTGGCGCATGCGCCACGAGTGCCCCGACCTCTTCACCGAGACCTTGCTGGTGCTGCGTGCCCAGGCACGCGCCCATGACCGCGGCGTGGGGGACGACGAAGAGGCCGTTGAAGACGAAGACACGCGCGTGGAAACCAGCGACACCGATCGGGGCAGCAGCACACCGGCGGCACGCGACGACGAGGAAGAGTCGGCGATCTGACGGCGCCAGCCACAGCGCCTGATTGCACGATGCCCGCGATGCCCTCGATGCCCACCCCCCACCACACCACCCCGGACGTCACCCCCCAGGCCGTCGCGCTGTTCGACGGGCGGCCCTTTTTTGAGAAGGCCCTGCAGCATGGCGTGCGCCACGGCATCATCGGGCCCGAGAAGCTGGCCGCCATTTGCCAGGAAGCGCCCAAGGGCATGGTGCAGATCGCGCGTTACTTCGGCACCGAATACCTGCGTCCCGACCTGGAGCGCGCCAGGGACAGGCTGATCAACCTGGTGAGCCTGTACCTGGAGCATTCGACTGGCGGCGACCTGGACCAGGCCGCCCAGTCGCTGCGGGACCACAGTCTGCTGTCGCGCTCCAAGGGCGGTTCGGACATGCTCAAGGCGCTGATCGCCATGCCCCAGAGCAGCCATTTCGGCATGCAGGCGCAGGGGGTCTTCGAGAACAAGCACATTCCGTTGCTCGCCAAGTGGTCGCTGCGCAGCCTGCACGAATACCAAGCCGAGCGTACCGCCCGCAGCCACGCGACCACCCTGGTGGAAGCTGCCGTCTGGATGGCAGCCCAGCTGGGTCTGGATGCCGATGACCTGGACGATGCCGGCAGAGATGCAGAAGCGGTGATCCGCACGGCGCTGCTGGTGCGCGCATGCCGACGCAGCGCCATGCCGGACTGGGCCGCATTCGAGAAGATGGTGCTGGGTCTGCGCAAGAAATATGCGCCACGAGCCGATGGCCAGGCGACGCCGGTACCCATGAGCTTGCCCAGAGATCTGCCGGCCTCCTACCGAGAGGTGGTGCAGTCGGTGCAGGCCTCTGTCATGCAGGACATGCCAAGGATCCTGGATGCCACGCTCCACGTGTACAAACTCTTCGACCAGACGCCGGCCTTTTTGGGCCGCTATTTCTGGTTCGAAGACACCATGGCCGACCTGGACCATCTCGAGCGCAGCAACAGCGTCTTGTGGGAGAAGGCCACAGAGGGCCACACCGACGACAGTTCGCTGTTGACACTGTTCCTGCGCATCGGCACGCACGGCAAACACACCACGCTGCTCACCAAAAAGACCGCCGCCAGCCTGGTCAAGAAGATCCGGACATCGGGCCTCGATACCGATCTGCCCCGGCAGTTTGTGCTGCAGCACGCCCCCGTTCAGCTGCAGGGCGACTACCTGCAACTGTGGAACGACTTCGTCGAAGAGGCCGAGCCCGTTCTGCGCAGCGACCGGGTTCAAGCCACCGAGGATGCGCTGGCGCTGCTGCACCGAGAGTGCAACATCGTCGGGTAGGCCAAAAGCGAAGTCGCCGGTGGACGGTAACCGGCGTGGCGCCGAGCCGCGGCACGTGCCGAGCACGACAAGTGTGCGCAGGGCCTGGAGCCGTAAGTCACGGCATTCCCAGCACCTGATCTGCTACCAGGCCTGCGCCGGCAGCGGACGGTGAGCCTGTCGCTGCCCAGGCATACCGATCGCTCTGCCATCTCGACAACGCCAAAACGCATCAGGGAATCTACGGATATATGATTCCCCGAATGGTCTTGATTGCGTGCAGTTTTTGTATACAAATAACGCACTCGAAAGACGGCGCGAAATTTGCGTCAAAAAACGGGTCCCGCACACCTACCCACTCGCACGAGGAAAGACCATGAGCACAGTCGTCAGCCAGGCCCCCGCGGGGGCAAGCGAAGCCGGCATTGCGCCGCACGCGAACTCAAACGCCCTCATCAAGCCCGGCTACCACCCGCGCCTGACCAACGAGGACCTCGCGCCGCTGAAAAAACAGACCTGGGGCCAATACAACATCTTCGCGTTCTGGATGTCCGACGTGCACAGCGTGGGCGGCTACATCACCGCCGGCAGCCTGTTCGCGCTGGGGCTGTCGAGCTGGCAGGTGCTGGTGTCGCTGCTGGTGGGCATCGTGATCGTGCAGTTCTTCTGCAACCTGGTGGCCAAGCCCAGCCAGGTGACGGGCGTGCCCTACCCGGTGGTGTGCCGCGCGTCCTTCGGGGTGCTGGGCGCCAACATTCCGGCCATCATTCGCGGGCTGATCGCGGTGGCCTGGTACGGCGTGCAGACCTATCTGGCGTCGGCCGCATTCATGGTGCTGGCGCTGCACATGGCGCCCAGCCTCGCGCCGTATGCCGACGTGGCGCAGCACGGCTTCGTGGGCCTGTCCACGCTCGGCTGGGTCGCGTTCATGGTCATGTGGGTGCTGCAGGCCTTCGTGTTCTGGCACGGCATGGAAGCCATTCGCAAGTTCATCGACTGGGCCGGCCCGGCCGTGTACGTGGTGATGGCCGTGCTGTGCGGCTGGCTGGTGTGGAAGGCCGGCTGGAGCAAGATCGACCTGAACCTGGGCGGCATCAAGTTCCAGGGCTGGGACGCGCTGCCAGTGATGCTCTCGGCCATTGCGCTGGTGGTGAGCTACTTCAGCGGGCCGATGCTCAACTTCGGCGACTTCTCGCGCTACGGCAAGAGCTTCGAGGCTGTGAAGAAGGGCAACTTCTGGGGCCTGCCGATCAACTTCGTGTTCTTCTCGCTGCTGACGGTCGTCACCACGGCGGCCACGCTGCCCGTGTTTGGAGAGCTCATCACCGATCCGGTGCACACCGTGGGCAAGATCGACAGCACCACCGCGGTGGTGCTGGGCGCGCTGACTTTCATGATCGCCACCGTGGGCATCAACATCGTGGCCAACTTCGTCTCGCCGGCCTTCGACTTTTCCAACGTGGCGCCGCAGCACATCAGCTGGCGCACGGGCGGCATGATTGCCGCGGTGGGCTCTGTGTTTCTCACGCCCTGGAACCTCTACAACAGCCCCGAGGTCATTCACTACACGCTGGACGTGCTGGGCTCGTTCATCGGCCCGCTGTTCGGCATCTTGATTGCCGACTACTACTACGTGCGCAAGCAGCGCATCGACGTGGACGCGCTCTACACCATGAGCACCAAGGGCGAGTACTGGTACAGCGGCGGCTACAACCCGAAGGCGATCATGGCGCTGGTGCCCTCGGCGCTGGTGCCCATTGTTTGCGTGATGGTGCCGACGCTGCGCGGCGCCGCCAACTACGCGTGGTTCATCGGCATGGGCCTGGGCTTTGTGCTGTACCTGCTGGTGAACCAGAACCGCAAGACTTGAACTGAAAAGAACGAAAGGGACCGCGCCGTGCGCATCAAGATCATCAACCCCAACACCACGTGGAGCATGACCGAGAAGATCGGCGCCTGCGCCCGCGCGGTGGCGCACCCCGGCACCGAGATCATTGCCGTGAGCCCGGCCATGGGGCCGGTCTCCATCGAGAGCCACTACGACGAGGCACTGGCCGTGCCGGGCCTGCTGCAGGAGATTGCGGCGGGCGAGCGCGAGGGCATCGACGGCTACGTGATCGCCTGCTTCGGCGACCCCGGCCTGAAGGCCGCGCGCGAACTGGCCCGCGGCCCGGTGGTGGGCATTGCCGAGGCGGCCATGCACCTGGCCAGCATGGTCGGCAGCCGCTTCAGCGTGGTCACCACGCTGGGCCGCACCATGGGCCAGGCCTGGCACCTGGCCGAGGTGTATGGCATGGAGCGCTTCTGCGCCAACGTGCGCGCCTGCGAGCTGCCGGTGCTCGAGCTCGAAGAGCCCGGCTCCAACGCCCGCGAGCGCATCGTGCAGGAGTGCCGCATTGCGCTGGAGCAGGACGGCTCCGACTGCATCGTGCTCGGCTGCGCCGGCATGACCGACCTGTGCGCGCACATCGAAGGCCTGCTCGGCGTGCCGGTGATCGACGGCGTGGCCGCAGGCACCAAGCTCATCGAGTCGCTGGTCACCCTGAAACTGCGCACCAGCAAGCGCGGGGAGCTGGCCAGGCCGCTGCCCAAGACCATGGTGGGTGCGCTGCAGGGGTTCACGCTCTCGGCCCCACCGGCCGGCTAGGCCACAATCCGCGCATGCCCCGCGCCAGTTCCAAATCTCTCAAGACTCCGTCCAGCCTTGCCGCGCCCACGCCCGTGGAGGCGGCGGCCGCAGCCGGCGCGGCGCCCGCCGACAAGAACAGCTCCATCGAGAGCATTGCCAACGACATTGCCACCGCCATCGTCGAAAAGCGCCTGCCCCCCGGCACCTGGCTGCGCGAAGAGGCGCTGGGCCGGGTGTATTCGGTGAGCCGCACCAAGGTGCGCGCCGCGCTGCTGATGCTGTCGAAGGACAAGCTCATCGAGATGATTCCCGACAAGGGCGCCTTCGTCTGCCAGCCCACGGTGGCCGAAGCGCGCGAGGTGTTCGCGGTGCGCCGCATTCTGGAGAGCGAGGTGGTGCGCCTGTTCATTGCCGCCGCCCGCCCGCGTGACTACCAGCTGCTGGAGCAGCACATCAAGTTCGAGCGCACCGCGCTGCGCCAGACCACCACCACCGGCACGGTGCGCGAGAAGCTGCTGGGCGACTTCCATGTGGCGCTGGCCGAGGCCACCGGCAACCACACGCTGGCCGAACTGGTGCGCGAACTGGTGGCGCGCAGCTCGCTCATTGCCATGCTGTACCACTCGTCGAACGACCCGCATTGCTCGTCGGACGAGCATGCCGAGTTTCTGCGCCTGTGCCGCAAGGGCGAGGTGCAAGGCGCCGTGGCCCACATGACCGAGCATTTGGTACGCATCGAGGCCAGCCTGGACCTGGAGGCCGGCCAGCCCGACCGGCAGCTCGACCTGGTGAAGGCGCTGCTCGCCTGAAGGCCGCAGGCCGGCGCGACTGTCACACACCCACGTCATGCTCGAAGCCAACCGGTTCCACAGCATCCTGCGCAGGCGGCACCGTTGAACCCACCTTCCAGCATGCCCCGGCAACCTCGGCCCAGCGACGCGGCTGCTCCGTACCCCACCATCACGGCCTTCTTTCAGCCCATCGTGGACCTGCGGCACGGCACGGTCTTCGGCCATGAGGCGCTGGTTCGCGGGCCCGCCAACACGGCACTGCACACACCTGAGGCGCTGTTTGCGCTGGCCGCCAGCGAGTCGCGGCTGACCGAGTTCGAGCTGCACTGCGCGCAGACCGTCTTCGCCGAATGGGGCCGCCTGACCGCGCCGGGCCGGCTTTTCGTCAACCTGAGCCCCGACGCGCTCACCGCGGCCATGGGCGGCGTGGGCTCGGCCTGCTGGCTCGCGCGCATGCTCGCGCAGAACGACATCTCGGCGCGCGACGTCACGGTCGAGCTCACGGAGCACGCGGCCAGCGGCCCCGCCGAGGGGCTGGCGCGCGCGGTGCAGGCGCTGCACGCCATGGGCGCGCGCCTGGCGCTGGACGACTTCGGCGAAGCGCACTCCAACCTGCGGCGCTGGCGCGAGCTTCGCCCCGACATGGTGAAGCTCGACAAGCAGCTCACACGCGGCATTGCCGGCAGCCCGCAGAGCGTGGAGCTGGTGCGCGCCATCGTCGGCTTCAGCCATGCCCTGGGCACCGAGCTCATTGCCGAAGGCGTGGAAGACGCCAAAGACCTGCGCGTGCTGCGCGACCTGGGCATTGCCCACGGCCAGGGCTTTTTGCTCGGCCAGCCGGCGCCCACGCTGCAGCCGACCCTGCCCGCGCCCGTGGCCAAGGTCATTCGGGACACGCGCATCGCGGTCATGCCGTATGCCACCCAGCCTTCGCAGCCGAACGTGCTGCGCAGCCTGTCGGTCATTCAGGCGCCGGCGCTCAGCCCGCAGACGCCCGTGGACGAGGTCTCGGCCATCTTTCAGCAGCACCCCGACCTGCATGCGCTGGCCGTGGTCGACAAGGGGCGGCCCGTGGCGCTGATCAACCGCCAGGCGTTCATGAACGACTACGCGCGGCTGTACTTCCGCGAGGTGCATGGCCGGCGGCCCTGCCTGTCGTACGGCAGCGAGTCGCCCCGCATCGTGGAGCGCGAGGACAACGTGGAGAGCCTGCTGGGCATCCTGATGTCGAAAGACCAACGCTACCTGAGCGAAGGCTTCATCGTCACCGAGCAGAAGCGCTATGTGGGCCTGGGCACCGGCCACCAGCTGGTGCGCGCGGTGACGGAGGCGCGCATCGAGGCCGCGCGGCATGCCAACCCGCTGACCTTTTTGCCGGGGAACATTCCCATCAACATTCACATCGAGCGCCTGCTGGACAGCGGCGCCGACTTTGTTGCCTGCTACGCCGACCTGAACAACTTCAAGGTGTTCAACGACCACTACGGCTACTGGCGCGGCGACGAAATGATCTTGCTGCTTGCGCGCACGGCCGTGCAGCATGCCGACCCGCACCGCGACCTTGTGGGCCACATCGGCGGGGACGACTTTCTGCTGCTGTTCCAAAGCCCCGACTGGCACGCGCGCTGCGCCCGCGTGATTGCCGAGTTCAACCACCAGGCGCGCGACCTGTACGACGATGCCGCCCGCGAGTCCGGCGGCATCGAGGCCGAAGACCGCCAGGGCGTGATGCGGTTCACGCCGCTCACCACGCTGGCCATTGGCGCGGTGCGCATACCGCCGGGCATGTTCAGGCACGCCGAAGACGTGGCCAGCGAGGCCGCCATCGCCAAGCACGAGGCAAAACAGGCGCCTTCGGGGCTGACGGTGCGCGAGGCACGGGCGCAGGCCTAGGCGCGGGTGCAGGCGTTGGTGCAGACACGGGCACTGCCGGCCTGATCCTTGCATCGGTGCGCCCTGCACCAGCGTGCACGCTTCCTCGGGTTTTCCTGAAGCGATTGTGTCCATAAACTGTATACAGTTTCGCGTACACGATGTGTGGGCGCTGCATCGAATCGCTCCGCCCACGCCTTCTCTCTCACTGGAGATACACGATGACGGTCGACGCTTCCCCTCAGCTCTCCACGGTGCACCCCGTGGACCAGCGCCTTCCCACCGGCAAGCTCGCGGCCCTGGGCCTGCAGCACGTGCTGGTGATGTATGCGGGTGCCGTCGCGGTGCCGCTCATCGTGGGGCGCGCGCTCAAGCTCTCGCCCGACGAGGTCGCCCTGCTCATCTCCGCCGACCTGTTCTGCTGCGGCATTGCCACGCTGATTCAGGCGCTGGGCGCCACGCAGTTCTTCGGCATCAAGCTGCCCGTGATGATGGGCGTGACCTTTGCATCGGTCGCGCCGATGGTGGCCATTGCCAACGCCAACCCGGGGCAGAACGGTGCGCAGTTGCTCTTCGGCGCCATCATTGGCGCGGGGGTCGTGTCGATACTGATCGCGCCGCTCGTGAGCCGCATGCTGCGGTTCTTTCCGCCGGTGGTCACCGGCACCATCATCACTGTCATCGGCATCAGCCTGATGCGCGTGGGCATCAACTGGATCTTCGGCAACCCCGTGGGCCCGACCGCGCCCGCGCTGGTCGACCCGGTGTACGCCAGGTGGCTGGCCGAGGTCACCTCGCCCGGCAGCTCCATACCGGCCGTGCCCAAGGGCTTTGCCATCATGCCCACCGTGCCCAACCCCAAGTACGCGGACCTCTCGGGCTTTGGCGTGGCCGCGCTGGTGCTGGTGTCGATTCTGCTGATCGTGAAGTACGCCAAGGGCTTCGTCGCCAACATCTCGGTGCTGCTGGGCATCGTCATCGGCGCCGTGGTGGCGTCTGTTACCGGCCTCATGACCTACGAGAAGGTGGGCAAGGCCGCATGGGTCGACGTGGTGCTGCCGTTTCACTTCGGCATGCCGCAGTTCGACCCCATCCTCATCCTCACCATGACGCTCATCATGATCGTGGTGATGATCGAGTCGACCGGCATGTTCCTCGCGCTGGGCGAAATGACCGAACGCAAGATCAGCCAGAAAGACCTGGCCCGCGGCCTGCGCACCGACGGCCTGGGCACGCTCATTGGCGGCATCTTCAACACCTTTCCGTACACCAGCTTCTCGCAGAACGTGGGGCTGGTGGCCGTTACCGGCATCAAGAGCCGCTACGTGTGCGTGGCCGGCGGGCTGATTCTCATCGTGCTGGGGCTGTTGCCCAAGATGGCGGCGCTGGTGGAGTCATTGCCCACCGTGGTGCTGGGCGGCGCGGGCCTGGTGATGTTCGGCATGGTGGCCGCCACGGGCATCCGCATTTTGTCGGGCGTGGACTTCAAGACCAACCGGCACAACGCGATGATCGTGGCGGTGGCCATCGGCGTGGGCATGATCCCGCTGATTGCGCCCAACTTCAAGCAGTGGATGCCGCACGCGATTCACTCGCTGATCGAGTCCGGCATCTTGCTGGCGTCGATCGTGGCGGTGCTGTTGAACCTGTTCCTCAATGGCGCGAAGCACGACGAGCAGGCCGTCATTGCCGCGGCCAAGCAGGCCGAGGCACATTGAGTTTTTTCTAGATCATCGCCAGCGGCGTCTTGCGCCGTGGCGGTGGATGCAGGCGGTCCAGCGCCGCAAGGGTCGCCGCATCGAGCTGCAGTTCGGCGGCGGCCAGGTTCTGCTTCAGGTGCGCGCTGCGCACCGCCTTCGGAATCGCCACCACACCGGGCCGCGCCATCACCGCGGCCAGCGCCAGTTGCGCGGCCGTCACGCCGAGCCTGGCGGCCAATTCGCCCAGCCCCTTGTCGTGCGCCAGCGCGCCCTGATCGATCGGGCTGTAGGCCATCAACGGCATGCCGCGTTCGCGCTGCCACGGCAGCAGGCTGAACTCCGGGCCGCGCTCGCCGAGCGACAGGTACACCTGGTTGGCCGCGCAGGCCGGGCCGTCGCCCACGCACTGCGCCAGTTCCTGCATGTCGTCGGTGTCGAAGTTGCTCACGCCCCAGTGCGCGATGCGCCCGTCGGCCAGCAGCGCGTGCATGGCCGCGACGGTCTCGTGCAGCGGATGGTTCCCACGCCAGTGCAGCAGATAGAGATCGATGGCGTCCAGCCCCAGGCGCTTCAGGCTGCGCTCGCAGGCCTCGCGCGTGCCGCGCCGGCTGGCGTTGTGCGGGTAGACCTTGCTGACGACGAAAAGCGCTTCGCGCCGCACGTCGCCCGCGCGCAGCGCCTCGCCGATGGCCTGGCCCACCACTGTCTCGGCGCCGCCTTCGCCGTACATCTCGGCGGTGTCGATGAGGCGGTAGCCCAGCGCGATGGCGTCGCGCACGGCCTTGACCTCGGCCGTGCGCTGGTCGGCGTTTTCGCCCATGCGCCAGGTGCCGAGGCCCAGGACCGGCATCTCGCCGCCGGTGGGGAGTGAGAGTGTTCGCATCGGCCCATGGTACGGGCCATGCAGTGCCGTGTCAGCCGGCCCACAACGGCAGCCACACCGTCACGCGCAGGCCGCGGCCTTGCACACCCTCGCCCAGCGCCACGCGCCCGCCGTGCTGGTCCAGCACCGCCTTGACAATCGCCAGCCCCAGCCCGCTGCCCGACTGCGTCTGGTCCGGGTTGCGAAAGAAGCGGTCGAACACGCGCGCATGCAAGGCCGGCGGAATGCCCGGGCCCTGGTCGGTCACGCACAGCACGGCCTCGCCAAGCGCCTGTGTCACCCGCACGGTGACCGTGCCGCCGTCGGGGCTGTACTTGATGGCGTTCTCCACCACGTTGCTCACCATCGAGATCAGGCTTTCGGGCTCGCCGAATACCTGCATGCCGGCCTCACCAACACCCGAGACATCCGCGACATCCGCGACAAAGTCGATCGCAATGCCGCGCGCCTGCGCCAAGCTCTCGACCAGCGCAATGCGCCCCTGCACCAGCTCGCCAAGGTTCAGCGCCACCGGCTTCGCGTTGTTCGGCATCTCGTCGCTGCGCATCAGCTGCTGCAGCTGCCGCACCAGCCGGGACGCGCGGTCGTTGCTGCGCAGCAGGTTGGCCATCAGTTCGCGCTGGCCTGCGTCGGCGGTCTGCGCCTTCAGCGCTTGCACGTTCAGGCGCATGGCATCGAGTGGCGTGCGCAATTCGTTCGCCGCGTCGGCAATCAGCCCGCGCTCGCGCGCATTGCGTTCGCGCAGGCTGCGCAGCAGTCCGTTGATGCCGCGCACCAGCGGCTGCAGTTCCTTGTGCGGCGACTCGAAGGACAGCGGCGTCAGGTCGGCCGGGCCGCGCGTGGCCGTCTCGCGCGTCACCTGCCGCCACGGCCGCAGCGCCAGCAGCACCGACAGCCATGCGGGAAACACCAGAAACGGCAGGCTGATCCCCAGCGGCAGCAGGTAGTAGCTGCGGTTGTCAATGGTGAAGTTCAGGTGCAGAAAACGCGGCTCGGCCAGCATCACCAGCGTGTCGTGCAGCGGCGAGGCCATGGTGCGCGCCTGCCACACGCGCTGGCCGATGCGAACCTTCTCCACCCGCCCCAGCACCGACGTATGAATGGCCGGCAGGCCCGCCTCGGAGTTGTAGACCAGCCGGCCGTGCTGCCACACCTGCATGACCGGTGCCTTGTCGTCGCTGGAGTCGAAGTCGCCGGAGGTCTCCAGCAATGCCATGTCGAAGGCCTTTAGGGTCTCCTGCTGCCGATCGGGCTCGCCCGCCAGGTTCTGCGCTGCTGCGATGACGCCAGCAAAGACCTTGTCGTAGCGCAGCAGCTCCGAGAGCTTGTTGGAGTCGTACAGAAACAGCGCCACCGTGGCGCTCCACAGCAGCGCGACCACCACCGTCTGCGCGAGCAGCAGGCGCCGCAAAAGCGAAGGCTGGAGCCAGCGTTTTGCACGCGGGACGAACGCCTTTGCGAAAACGGTGAAGAGGTTCATGGGTCTGCGGGCCACTGAAGCCGGGTGGCACCGGGCAGCACCGGGTGGTGCTGGCTGACGCCGGGTCGTGCGTCGCTGGCGCACGGAGTATCTGCGCGCGCAGGGCTGCGGCATTCAGAAAATCTTCATGAAGCCGGTCTGCGCGCGCCATGGGCATGCACGGCCGGCGGTACGAAAGTGTTCCAAGCCTTCTAATTTTGCGAAGTCAAAGTCAGTTTAATGACAGGAATATCGGTCGCAGCCAAGGGAAACGGGCTTGCGCCGCCTTCTGATTTTGTCAAGGCAGTTTGGGTGCCAACCCCATCAGCAGGCACGGAACACGCTTCTAGAATTTTTGTCTGGCCCTGTGTCACGAGCCCGGGTCCGCAACAGCAACGAAATTTGGAACAGGTTGAGTCAATGCAGAAAAAGCACAGGATTGCCGTCATTCCCGGAGACGGTATCGGCGTCGAGGTCATGCCCGAAGGTTTGCGCGTGCTCGACGCTGTCGGCCGCCGTTTTGGCATCGACTTTTCGTACGACCATTTCGACTGGGGCTCCGACCACTACGTACGCACCGGCCTGATGATGCCGGCCGACTGGGCCGACAAGATCCAGGGCCACGACGCCATTTACTTCGGCGCGGTGGGCGCACCCGACAAGGTGCCCGATCACATTGCCGTGTGGGGTCTGCTGATCAAGATCCGCCGCGACTTCGACCAGTACGTCAACCTGCGCCCGGTGCGCCTGATGCCCGGCGTGCCCAGTCCGTTGGCGCACCGCAAGCCCGGCGACATCGACTTTCTGGTGGTGCGCGAGAACACCGAAGGCGAGTACACCTCGGTGGGCGGGCGCCTGTTCGAAGGCACGCCGCGCGAGATGGCCATTCAAGAGGCGGTGTTCACCCGCGTGGGTGTGGACCGCATCATCGAATACGCGTTCGAGCTGGCCAGCCGCCGCCCGCGCAAGAACCTGGTGGCCGCGACCAAGTCGAACGGCATCTCGGTGACCATGCCTTACTGGGACGAGCGCCTGGCCGAAATTGCCAAGCGCCACCCCGACATTGCGACCAGCAAGTACCACATCGACATTTTGTGCGCGCACTTTGTGCAGCACCCGGACTGGTTCGACGTGGTGGTGGCCTCCAACCTGTTCGGCGACATCCTGTCCGACCTGGGGCCGGCCTGCACGGGCACCATTGGCATTGCGCCGTCGGCCAACCTGAACCCGGAGCGCAAGTTTCCGTCGCTGTTCGAGCCGGTGCATGGTTCGGCGCCGGACATTGCGGGCAAGGGCATCGCCAACCCGATCGGCCAGATCTGGTCGGCCGCAATGATGCTGGACCACTTGGGCAACAACGACCCGGTGTACGCACAAGCCTCGGCGGCCGTGGTTGCTGCCATCGAGACGGTTTTGAGCGAAGGGCCTCGTACGCGCGACATGGGCGGTACGGCCAATACCGTGGACGTCGGTCGCGCTATTGCTGAATGCATTTCGGCATGACGCTTTTTTGGGCTTGTGTCGTTGAGCTTGGTGTGCGTCGTTCAGGGCGCGCCCACGCCGACGGGTACCTTGCTCCGCGAATGTCCCCCGGCCTGCGGCCTCCTCCTTTATTTCGCTGCGCAAGGCACCCCATCGGCGTGTGCGCTGTCAGGAGCGGTCGTTGATCGCGGGATCCCCACGAGCGTGCCCTGTGCACAGGGCGTCGGGTACTCCCCGCAGCGAAATAAAGGAGGAGCGAAGCGGGGGACATTCGCGGAGGGGAGTACCCGGCGGCCTGTGCACGCGCCCTGAACAACAGCGCCCCAAAAAACAGGGCCCTGAACGCAATACAACCCAACCACAGCGGAGTCACTGAAATGGGCCTGTTCCTGCTCAAGCGCACATTGACGCTGCTCGGCACCCTGGTCGGCGCATCGATCATCGTGTTCCTCGTGCTGGAAATATTGCCTGGCAACGCAGCGCAAATGCTCATGGGCCCCGACGCCGCGCCCGAAGCCGTCGCGGCACTGGCCACCAAACTCGGGCTGGACCTGCCCGCGTGGACGCGCTACTGGCACTGGATCGGCGGCCTGCTCACCGGCAACCTGGGCGACAGCTACGCCTACAGCTCGCCCGTGCTCGACCTCATCCTCGAACGCCTCGCGCTCACGATGCCCCTGGCGCTGCTCGCCATGTTCTTCACCACCGTCATCGCATTGCTGGTGGGCGTAACCGCCGCGGCGCGCCACAACAAACTAGGCGACGTGGGCCTCATGAGCATGGCGCAGGTCGGCATTGCCATTCCGAATTTCTGGTTCGCGATTCTGCTCATCCTCGTGTTCTCCGTGAAGCTGCAGTGGTTCTCCGCTGGCGGCTTCGAGGGCTGGGGCGAAGGCTTCTTCGCGGGCATCAAGTCGCTGCTGCTGCCTGCCCTTTCGCTCGCTGTCGTTCAGGCCGCGATCCTCGCGCGCATCACGCGATCCGCCGTGCTCGAAGTGATGCGCGAAGACTTCGTGCGCACCGCGCGCGCCAAGGGCGTGTCGCAGCGCATGGTGCTTTGGACCCACGTGCTGCGCAACGCCATGATCCCCGTCATCACCGTGATGGGCATGCAGTTCTCCGAGCTGCTCGCCGGCACCATCGTGGTGGAGAACGTGTTCTACCTCCCGGGCCTGGGCCGGCTCATATTCCAGGCCATCAGCAACCGCGACCTCATCGTCGTGCGCAACTGCGTGATGCTGCTCGCGGCCATGGTGGTCATCGTGAACTTCGTGGTCGACGTGCTCTACGCCGTGATCGACCCGCGCATCAAGGCCAGCGACATATGAACGCCACCACAGCCACCACCGCCACTGTCGCTCCCAGCACCGCGGCGCTCAAGCTCCCCGGCTTCTGGCAACGCGCCGTAAGGCATCGCAGCTTTGTCATTGGCGCCGTGCTGGCAGCGCTGCTGCTCATCGCCGCGCTCCTGTCTTTCGTGTGGACGCCCTGGTCGCCCTATGCGATGGACATGGCCAACAAGATGCAGGCGCCGTCGGGCTCGCACTGGCTGGGCACTGACGCCTACGGGCGCGACGTGGCCTCGCTGCTGCTGGTGGGCGCGCGCGCGTCCATCCTGGTGGGCGTCATCGCCGTGGGCATCGGCCTGGTGGCGGGCACCGCGCTGGGCCTGCTGGCCGCCGCCAAGCGCGGCTGGGTGGAAGAAGCCGTGATGCGCCTGTCGGACTTCACGCTCGCCTTTCCCGCCATTCTCTCGGCCATCATGATGACCGCTGTGTTCGGCGCGGGCATCGTGAACGCCATCGTGGCCATCGGCATCTACAACATTCCGACCTTCGCGCGCATCACGCGCGCATCGGCCAACGCCATCTGGTCGCGCGAGTACGTGGCCGCCGCGCGCGCCTGCGGCAAGGGCAGCTTCGCCATCACCATGCAGCATGTGCTGCCCAACATATCGGCCGTGCTGATCGTGCAGATCACCATTCGCTTCGCGATCGCAATCCTGGCCGAGGCGGCGCTGTCGTACCTGGGCCTGGGCACGCAGCCGCCGCAGCCTTCGTGGGGCCGCATGCTCAGCGAAGCGCAGACCCTCATGTTCCAGCAGCCGCTGCTGGCCGTCTTCCCCGGCATGGCGATTGCCCTGGCAGTGCTCGGCCTGAACATGCTGGGCGACGGCCTGCGCGACTTGCTCGACCCCCGCCTTGCCCGCGCACGCTGAGAACGCCATGCCCCTCCTCGAAGTCAACAACCTCCAGATCGGCCTGCAAACACAGCGCGGGCCGGCGCAGGCCGTGCGCGGCATTTCTTTCTCGCTGGAGCGCGGCGAAACGCTGGGCATCGTGGGCGAGTCGGGCTGCGGCAAGTCGATCACCGTGATGTCGCTCATGGGCCTGCTGCCCTCCAGCGCACAGGTCACGGGCAGCATCAAGCTCGACGGGCAGGAGCTGGTCGGCCTGCCTGAAAAGCAGATGTGCCAGGTGCGCGGCAACCGCATCGGCATGATCTTTCAGGAGCCGATGACCGCGTTGAACCCGGTGCACACCATTGCGCGCCAGGTCGGCGAGCCGCTGCAGTTGCACCGCGGCCTCACGAAGGCCCAGGCCCGCAAGGAAGCGCTGGCGCTGCTGGAGCGCGTGGGCATTCCGGATGCAGCCTCGCGCCTCGATGCGTATCCGCACCAGTTCTCCGGCGGGCAACGCCAGCGCATCGGCATTGCCATGGCGCTGGCCTGCGGGCCCGATCTGCTGATTGCAGACGAGCCCACCACCGCGCTGGACGTGACCATTCAGAAGCAGGTGCTCGACCTGATACAGAACCTGGTCGCCGAAATGGGCATGGCGCTGATCCTGATATCGCACGACCTGGGCGTGATTGCCAACAGCGTGCAGCGCATGCTGGTGATGTACGGCGGCAGCGCCGTGGAAAGCGGCCCGACGGACACCGTCTTCGCCGGTCGCGCCCACCCCTACACGCGCGGCCTGTTCGCGGCGCGCCCTGCGCTGGGCGCGGTGCGCGCCGGCCGCTTGCCGACCATTCGCGGCAGCGTGCCCGAGCTGGTCGACATGCCGCGCGGCTGCGCCTTTGCCGGGCGTTGCGCGCACACCATCGACCTGTGCCACAGCACGCGCCCGCAGGCCACGCTGCTGCCCGGCGACCACACGGTGCGCTGCCTGCGCCTGGGCGAAATTGCCGCCATGACCGCCCGGGGCGCCACCGCATGAGCCAAGCCAAGACCTCTCCCGGCCAGCCCTTGCTTGCCGTCAACAACCTGTACCGCCACTACGCGCTGCCGCGCGAAAAGCTCTTCGGTCCGCCGCCGACCGTGAAGGCGCTCAACGGCGTGAGCTTCGACGTGCATGCCGGCAAGAGCGTGGGCATCGTGGGCGAATCGGGCTCGGGCAAGTCGACCATCGCGCGCCTGGTGATGGCGCTGGACACGCCCACATCGGGCACCGTGTCGCTTGAAGGCCGCGACCTGCACAAGCTGTCGAAGAACGATCTGCGCACCGCGCGTCGAGACTTTCAGATGGTGTTTCAGGACCCTTACGGCTCGCTCGATCCGCGCCAGACGGTCGCGCGCATCGTGGCCGAACCGCTGGAAGCCCTGGCAGAAACCAGCCGCGCCGAACAACGCGAACGCGCGTCGGAAACACTGGCCGCCGTGGGCCTGCGCACCACCGACATGGACAAGTACCCGCACGAGTTCTCGGGCGGGCAGCGCCAACGCATCGCAATTGCGCGCGCGCTCATCACGCGGCCCAAACTCATCGTGGCCGACGAGCCCGTGAGCGCGCTCGACGTGTCGGTGCAGGCGCAGGTGCTCAACCTCATGCAGGACCTGCAGCAGCAGTACGGCATCAGCTACCTGCTGATCAGCCATGACCTGGCGGTGGTCAACCACCTGTGCGACGAGGTCTGCGTGGTCTTCAAGGGCCGCATCGTCGAACGCGGCCGACCGGCCGACCTGTTCGCGCATGCGCAGCATGAGTACACGCGCACGCTGCTTTCGGCGGTGCTGCACACGCCGTCCCGCTGACGCGGGCGTTCCCTTTTTTCCCCTCACCTCCAGGACCTATCGAATGTTGAAGCGCCGCACACTGATGAGTTCCGCCATGGCGGCAGCGATTCCGGGGGTCTTCTTACCCCAGGCGCGCGCGCAGGCCGGCAAGAACACGCTGACGATCGGCATGCCGCTAGAACCGCCGGGCCTGGACCCGACCACCGGCGCCGCATCGGCCATTGCGGAAATCACGCAGTACAACATCTTCGAGACGCTCACCAAGGTGAACGCCGACGGCTCCGTCACGCCGATGCTGGCGGAGAGCTGGTCGTTCTCGCCCGACATGAAGACCTTCGTCTTCAAGCTGCGCAAGGGAGTGAAGTTCGAGAACGGCCAGCCCTTCAATGCGGCGGTGGTCAAGTTTGCGTTCGACCGCGCCGGCGGTGCCAAGAGCACCAACAAGGACAAGCGTTTCTTCAGCGAAATAGGCACCGTGGTGCTCGACGAGCACAGCGTGGGCGTGAACAGCACGCTGCCCAATTCCGACCTGCCCTTCATGCTCGGCCAGTCGACCGCCTGCATCGTCGAGCCCAAGAGCGCCGACACCAACGCCACCGCCCCCGTGGGCACCGGCCCCTACAAGCTGAGCGCTTGGCAGCGCGGCGCCTCCTGCACGCTGGTGAAGTCGCCGACCTACCGCGACCCGAGCCTGGCCAAGACAGAGCGCTTTGTGTTCCGCTTCATGTCGGACACCGCCGCGCAGACGGCCGCGCTGATGGCCAACGACATCGACATCTTTCCGCGCGCGGGCACGCGCTCGGTGGCTCAGTTCAAGGGCAACCCGCGTTTTCAGGTGATTGAAGTGGGCACGCGCGGCAAGGTGATCTTGACGATCAACAACCGCAAGAAGCCGCTGGACGACGTGCGCGTGCGGCGCGCCATTCTGGCGGCCATCGACCGCAACGCGATCGTGCAGGGCGCGGCGGACGGCTTCGGCAAGCCCATTGGCAGCCACTACGCCATGGGCGCGCCGGGCTTCATCGACACGACGTCGATCAACCCCTTCGACATCGAAAAGGCCAAGAAGCTGCTGGCCGAAGCCGGCGTCAAAACGCCGCTGGAGCTGCGCCTGCAACTGCCCCCGCCCTCCTACGCACGCCAGGGCGGCGAGATGATTGCGGCGCAGCTCGCGCAGATCGGCATCGTCGTGAAGATTCAGAACGTGGAGTGGGCCCAGTGGCTCAGCGGCACCTTTGGCGGCGCACACGACTTCGACCTGACGATGGTGGCGCACGTGGAGCCGTTCGACCTGGTGAAGTACACCGAGGCCGACTACTACTGGGGCTACGACTCCAAGAAATTTCGCGACCTGTTCGTCACCATTCAGAACGAAGAGAACAAGAAGCGCCGCGCCGACCTGCTGGGCGACGCCCAACGCATGCTGGCCACCGACGCGGTGAACGGCTTCCTGTACCAGGCGGTGTTTCCGACCATCGCGCGCAAGGAAGTGAAGGGCCTGTGGCCGAACATGCCGATCGTGGTGAACGACCTGGCCGCCATTTCCTGGGGTTGATGCGATGACGACAAAGCCTTTGTATTCCCTGAGCGTGCAGGAGCTGCACGCCGCCTACGCCGCCAAGGAACTGTCACCGGTGGAAGTGACGCGCTCGGTCAACGAGCGCATTGCCGCCTACGAGCCGGAGCTGCACGCCACCTGGCTCTTCCGCCCCGAGCTCGCGCTGGAACAGGCACGCGCCTCCGAGGCCCGCTGGCTTGCAGGCACGCCGCGCAGCACGCTCGACGGTGTGCCCGTGACCATCAAGGACAACCTTGCGACCGAAGGCGACCCGATGCCGCTGGGCACCGCCGCCTACGCGCTGGTGCCGATGCAGCAAGACTCGCCCCCCGCCGCGCGCCTGAAGGAAGACGGCACGGTGCTGGTCGCCAAGACCACCATGCCCGACCTGGGCATGCTGTCGTCGGGCCTGTCGAGCTTTCATGAACTCTCGCGCAACCCATGGGACCTGTCGCGCACGCCGGGCGGCTCCAGCGCCGGCGCCGGTGCGGCGGCCGCGGCCGGCTACGGCCCGCTGCACGTGGGCACCGACATCGGCGGGTCGCTGCGCCTGCCAGCGAGCTGGTGCGGCATCTACACGCTCAAGCCCAGCTTCGGGCGCATTCCGCTGAGCACGCCCTACATGGGCCGCTGCGCCGGGCCGATGACGCGCACCGTGGCCGACTCCGCGCTGGTGATGGCCTCGCTCGCGCAGCCGGACGACCGCGACTACTCCGAGCTGCCCGAGCCATCGATCGACTGGAACGCCTTCGAGGTCGACCCGTCGTTCCTGAAGGGCAAGCGCGTGGCGCTGCACATGGACGCGGGCTGCGGCCTGCCGCTCGACCCACAGATTGCCGCTGCCATTCGCCGCGCCGCCAAGCGCATCGAAGCGGCCGGCGCGCAGGTGGAAGAAATAGGCGCCTTCATGACGCCGAAGATGCTGCAGGGCATGGACCACTTCTGGCGCATGCGCTCCTGCCTGGACATGCAGGCCATGACGGCCGAGCAGCGCGGCAAGATCCTGCCGTACATCCGCGAATGGGCCGAGAGCGCCGCCGGTTTTTCGGGTGCGCACATCTTCGACGCCTATAGCCAGTTCATCGCCACGCGCGTGGCCACGGTGGCGGCCACCAAGGCCTACGACTTCGTGCTCTCGCCGGTGTCGCCGAACATGCCCGCGCCCGCGGACCACGCCTCGCCCACCAACGACCCGATGCTGCCGCTGGAGCACATCGGCTTCACCGTGCCGTACAACATGTCGGAGCAACCGGCCGCATCGATCAACTGCGGCTACTCGGCCGAAGGCTTGCCCATTGGCCTGCAGATTGCCGGACGCCGCTTCGACGACCTGGGCGTGCTGCAGTTCAGCCGCGCGTTCGAGCAGATCCGCGAAGCGCAAAAGCCCTGGCCGGAACCAAAGTGACATTGCAGCGTCTGACGGCGCTGACTGCAAGGAGACAAAACACATGAACGCAACCCACTACATCGACGGGGGCCGCGTGCCGTCCGAAGGCAACGCCACCATCGACGTGATCGATCCGAGCGATGGCAAAAAATTCGGCGAGATCGCACGCGGCACAGCCGCCGACATCGACACCGCCGTGCGCGCCGCGCGCCAGGCCATGGGCGAGAACTTCGACGGCCCCTGGGGCGCGATGACCGCGCTGCAGCGCGGCCGCTTGCTAGCCAAGCTGGGCGCCGCCGTGTTGGAACACCATGAAGAGCTGGCCCAGCTGGAAGCGCGCGACACCGGCAAGGCGCTGCGCGTGGCGCGCAACGACGCCACCGCGCTGGCCCGCTACATGGAGTACTACGCCGGCGCCTGCGACAAGCTGCACGGCGACACGCTGCCCTACGAGCGCGGCTACACCGTGCTCACCGTGCGCAACCCGCACGGCGTGACGGGCCACATCGTTCCCTGGAACTACCCGATGCAGATTGCGGGCCGCAGCGTGGGCGCCTCGCTGGCCGCGGGCAACGCGTGCGTGGTGAAGCCGGCCGAAGATGCCAGCCTCTCGCTGCTGCGCCTGGCCGAGATTGCAACTGAAGTGGGCTTTCCCGCTGGCGCGCTGAACGTGGTGACGGGCTACGGCAAGGAAGCCGGCGCGGCGCTGTGCGCGCACCCGGGCATCGACCATATTTCTTTCACCGGCTCGACCATGACCGGCCGCAGCGTGGGCTTGGCCGCGGCCGAGCGCCACTGCCCGGTAACGCTGGAGCTGGGTGGCAAGTCGCCACAGATCGTGTTTGCCGACGCCGACCTGGACGCGGCCGAGCCGGTGCTGGTGAACGCCATCGTCCAGAACGCGGGCCAGACCTGCTCGGCGGGCAGCCGCGTGCTGGTGGAGCAATCGATCTATGAAGAGGTGGTGCAGCGGCTGGCCAAGCGCTTTGCCGCGGTTCGCGCGGGCACGCCCGCCGAAGACCTGGACATGGGCCCGCTCATCAACGAAAAGCAGTTCCGCCAGGTGCGCGACATGGTCGCCACTGCAGAGGCGAACGGCATGAAGGTGGCGGCGCGCGGCACGGTGTCGCCCCATGCGTCGGCCACCGGCTTCTATCAAGAGGCCGTGCTGTTTCGCGACGTGCCGCACGACAGCGACCTGGCGCAGCGCGAAGTGTTCGGCCCGGTGCTGGTGGTGATGCCCTTTGCCGACGAGGCCGAGGCGGTGCGCCTGGCCAACGGCACGGACTTTGGCCTGGTGGCCGGCGTGTGGACCCGCGACGGCGCGCGCCAGCTGCGCATGGCGCACAAGCTGCACTGCGGGCAGGTCTTCGTCAACAATTACGGTGCGGCGGGTGGTGTAGAACTGCCCTTCGGCGGCGTGAAGGCTAGCGGCTTCGGCCGCGAGAAGGGCTTTGAGGCCCTGCTCGGTTTCACGACCCTCAAGACCATCGCAATCAAGCACGGATGACATGACCATGACCTCCACTGAACAACAAACTTCCAGCCCTCAAGAAAAAATGCGCGTCGGCCTCGTCGGCGTCGGCCTGATGGGCCACGGCATTGCCAGCAACATCGTCAAGCACGGTCACCACCTGACGGTGCTGGAGCACGCGGGCAACCAGCCGATCGACGGCCTGCTGAAGGCCGGTGCCACGTCGGTGAAAGATGTGGCCACGCTGGCCGCGCAGGTCGACGTGCTGATTCTGTGCGTCACGGGCACGCCGCAGGTCGAGGCGGTGATGCTGGGCGACAGCGGCGCCTTGAGCACGCTGCGCCCCGGCACGGTGGTGATCGACTGCTCGACGGCCGTGCCAGCCTCCACCGCCAAGGTGGCCGAGGCGGTGAGCGCGAAGGGCGGCAAGTTCATCGATTCGCCGATGACGCGCACCGCGAAAGAAGCAGCCGAAGGCCGGTTGAACCTGCTGGTGGGTGGGGACGCGGAGGTGTTGGCATCATGCCTGCCGCTGCTGCGCTGCTTTGCCGAGAACATCACGCACGTGGGCGGCATCGGTGCAGGGCATGCGATGAAGTTGCTGCACAACTTTGTGTCGCTGGGCACCGTGGCGTTGCTGTGCGAGGCCGCGGCCTGTGCGGAGCGCGCGGGTGTGAAGCCCGATGTGTTCGTGGACGTGCTGGCCAAGGGCGGTGGCAACGGCGTGGCGCTGGAGCGCGTCAAGCCCAAGCTGCTGACGGGCAGCACCGATTCGCTGAAGTTCTCGATGGCGAATGCGAAGAAGGACCTGGGGTACTACAACGACATGGCTGAGCAGTCGTCTGCAGGGCATGGCATTGCTCAGGCTGTGGATGCGCTGTTGACGCAGGGGATCGAGAAGTTTGGTGGCGACCGGATGGTGCTGGATCTGGTGGAAGCGCTGCGCTGAGTTTTTTGCTTCCTTCAGGGCGGGTGCACAGGACACCGGGTGCTCCCCTCCGCGAATGTCCCCCGGGGCTGCGCCCCTCCTCCTTTATTTCGCTGCGGGGAGCACCCGATGCCCTGCGCACGATGAGCGCCGCTGTGGCGTTGGCCGTTCCGTTCTGCCGCGGGGCATGCAGTGAAGTCTGCTGGAGAAACGGAAATCATCCGGCGTTGATCCAGCACGCTTGATTCACATGTCCAGAGATGGATGGCCCTTCCCGCGGTTTTCATGATGGTCTCCCATCGAGTCACGGTGCAGTGGCTGCTACAGGGAAGCTGAGACTCTTGCCCGCGACCGGCACAATACGGCCACATTCAGACACCGGACATCGAGCCACCGATGCCTTTTTCTGGCAATGGCTGCCACGCCTTTATGCGCAGCGCCAGTTCGATGCCACCTGGCCTTGCGAGCCAGTCCTTCTGGCCCCTTCTCTCGGCATCAACATGGTCTCAACCATTCTCATCGGCATGCTGTGCGCACACCTTTTGTGCTTCTCGGCGATGTTCTTTCTCATCAGCAAGCGCCTGCACGGCAACAAGATGGGCATGGACTTCTTTGCGGTGGGCAACCTGTTGCTGGGCTCGGCATATGCACTGCAATTTGCCGAAGGAGGCCCCGCCTGGAGTTGGATGAGCGTCGCCAATCACACGCTCACGCTCGTTGCGCCGGTGGCCTATTGGCTGGGCGCCATGCGGTTCTTTGGCCGATCCGTCCCCTTGTGGCGCCCGCTGCTTGCAATGGCCGGCGCCTACACCGTGGCGCAGCTGCTGGTGCAATGGGGCTTCGGTCCGGTCTCCCGATACGCCATGCTGTCCGGCATGTCCGCGCTGCTGTTCCTGGTCATGACCATCACCGTGATCTACGGCGTGCTCACGTTTGCCAGGGACCTGTACGGCGAGATGATATTTTTTGCAGTGCTGATCAGCGGCATCTGCATCCTCAACGCGATCAAGTTTGTGAATCTTCTGGGCACGGGGCTGGATGCACTGCGCATGGGCGGAAGTTTTCAGCTCGTGTTCTATGTCTACATGTCATTCCTGGCCACCGTGCTGCCGCCATCGATCATCTGGTTGGTGTTGCGCCGGCTGACCGACGAGTTGCGCAACGTGGCCGCGCGCGACCCCTTGACGAAGTTGCTCAATCGCCGAAGACTCACGGAAGCGCTGCAACGACATTTCAGATCACGCACGGCCGCTTCGGCCTATTTGGTGATGGCCGATGTGGACCACTTCAAGCGCGTCAACGACCGCTACGGTCACCACGCGGGGGACCTGGTGCTGTGCCGTGTGGCAGACGTTCTGCGCACCCACGTGCACGAGGGAGATTTGACGGTCCGCACGGGCGGTGAAGAATTCGTTGTCGTCTGCATGAACACCGACGTTGACGAAGTCACGCACCTGGCAGAGCGCTTGCGCACGGTCATCGAAAACACCGCGACCGTTGTCGAGGGGATCGACCACCCGCTGCATTGCACGATCACGCTCGGAATTTCGAACGCCTTCAAGAGCGCAGATGCTCTGACAGCTGCCCTGAAAGAAGCCGACGCGGCCCTCTACGATGGCAAGTCGGCCGGGCGCAACCGGGTGAAGGTGGCGGGAGCCGCTCTCGGCAAAGTCGCAGCATGACTTCAATCGCCGCGGGCATTGACTGGTTTGGAAAGCCCACCAATGCGACAGGGCTGACCATTGAACAAAGGGCAGCCTTTCTGTCGACCATCTTCTTGAACCATTTCGTCTCTTCAACCATGAGTTCAGACCAGATCTCGGAAACCGTTCCCCGCATCAGCGAAGCACTCGCTGATGCTCGATACTGCGCGACGTTCGAGATTGCAGGTCAAGCCCGAAACCGGGTCGAGTTCCAAGCAGAAACGGTCAATGCCGGCTGTTCAAACAGCGAGCACCCGGCCGCTTGGCTGGTCACCCTGGCGGTGGCGCGATCACAGAGTGGACGGTTGAGCAGTTCGATGAAGCGACATCGCAAGCAGAACCCGGCGGGAGCGGACATACGCGGTTGCGCGTCGGGTGTCGGCTTGAGACTGATTGCAGACCCGCGCCCCTCACGATAGATAGTGCAAAGTAATAGCCTGGAAATACTGAAAAATGATGGATTGGGTCCCGATAGTCTTCATTGCGTTCAAGGTTCTCGTGTTCGGCGCGGGCATGTTCTTCGCCATCAAGTGGCACTATGAGAAGGGGAAGCAGGGGAAAGAGGGGAAGGAGAAGCAGAGCGCGGTGCTGCGCGCGGGCGGCAAGGTGGCTGCAGTCTTCGTGCTATCGCTTCTGGTCCTTTCGCTCCTCGCCTTCGGGCTTAGCAGGATGCTCGGTTTGGACCTGACCCTCCCTTGATGGCAAGGAACAGTGGGCCGATGTTCAGCCAGGCGGCAGCCATTCGTCGTTGCGGCTATTGGGCGGCGGCAGCACGCGGCCACGAGCCGTCGTTCTTCGCCCCGGTCTGCAGATGGACCGATGCCCTGTGCCGCGGTGCCTTGGCCGCCACGGCGGCGCCGGCCGGGCTGCGAACGGTCGGCTATTTCAGTGCGCCCTTGCTGAGCGTCTAGAGATTCCTTCAATCGATTGAAGCGGCGGTGCCGGCTGCATCGGTACAGTGCAATTCACTTCTACGGAAACAACTGCGCGTCCATCAGAACATGACAAATGCTTTGCTTAATACGCTCGTGCTGGTGGGATTTTTTGCCTTCGCAACCCTTGCATTTGTCGCCTTTCTCATTTGGCGGCGAGCCGTCTGGCGCGGTCTCATCGGCCCGCTAACCGCAAGCCTTGGCTACGCATCGTGCGTCGCCGCAATGCCGCCTGCGGTGTGGTATCTCGAGCGCGCCTGGCTGATGAGCTTTCGAAACGCGAGCCAGTCGTTCTGGGCGCACATGGGTGACATCGCGCAAGGGTTCACGCTTTTGGCGGCCCTCTGGACGTCCTGGGGTGTGGGCGCCTTGTTGACGTGCCTCGCGGCGTGGCGCTTCGTCGTGATCAAGCGACGTCTTGGCACGGCGCTTGATTGAAGCGATGGGCACGGCCCGCGCGGACGAATAGATTGCTCGACAGTTGTCGCTCGTGACTGGCTTGCTTGGGGCACTTTGCACCAGCCGCGCGTGAGGCTACAGTCGGCCAGGAACAGCCCTTCGCTAGACAGGCCGAATTCGAGATTGCCACTGCCAAATCCAAGCCAATCAAATGCCTGAAGTACATCCTCGCGGCCAAGTGTTGGTCTTCGACCAATCTTTGAATGCGTTCGTCGCACAGCCTGGATTGATGTTGCCGTGCACCAATATCGCTGAAATGCTTGAGCAGATTGAAGCAAGGACCGGCGCCTACGCTGTGCCGCACGACCCGCCGAAATATTTTAGGTACCACCTGTCGCGTGACGACCCAACTTTTGTGCTGGTGGACATTCATGTCACCCGTGATGGAGAAGAAATATGCATCAAACAAGATATGTCGTTTCCGCTGTTTCCGAGCGACAAGGTGATATTCGGCCATCTTGCCTGCTGAGCAGTCGACGTGACTTCATCGCCATTTGAACTGTGGCCGTTCCGGCGTGGCAACTTCGTTAGCTTTGGAAGCGCAACCTAGACTTCCGTCGCCGGCCAAAACCGGTCGTTCAGCCGGACACGCTGTTTTTGCTGCCGGAAGGCATGTGCCTCATAGAAAGGATCGAGGAAGAGTGGCCATCTCTATGTATTGCTGGCGATGCAAAATCGACCTTTCGATTCTCACTGAGGAGGAATATCAACTTGTCTTCCCTACGAGTTTCATGGCGCAGATACGGGAATATCGTGAGAAAACAGGAACTGACTTACGTCAGGCACAGGCGGACCTTGGAGAGCAAGCGCTAGCGACGTACGAGCGCATCACTGGCTTCAAAGAAACCAATCCTCTTGCTCTTTACCACCATCGCCTAAGCCTTTACGGGCCACCTTGCTCTGAATGCGGGAAACCGCTTCGGACGCCCGCCGCGAGTTACTTTGCTGCCTGCAGCGCGCCGCGTAACCGTTCCGACGCCGCGCATTGACTACCGCCGGCCAGCCGGCTTCGGCCAACACCAGACATTTGACACAATGCTGCAATTCATCTGATATGAGCCAACTCGTAGCATTCGCAAACGTCCGCATCTCGCTGATCGAGGGTTGGCTATGGGCAGACGTACTTTTTTCGATCGAAGACATCACACCGCTCGTCGCAGAACAGCGTGCGAATGCAATCGGCGACTTCTCAAAGCTCATGACTCCGCAGGAGCAGCCGTCCCTTACTTATGGAGCCAGATCGCATGTACCTGAACCTTGAGAGGCTTGCGAACCCGATGCGAATCGTCTACACCTTAAGGGACGAACTCAAGGCAAAGCCGGAGTACGTTGCGCAGGTGCAGGCGATGACACTCAACTTGGAGAAGCCTTTTCTCGGCCTCCGCGGTACGCACGGCCTCTTCGGTTCCGACGCTTGGTGGGAGAGCATTCGGGTCGGAAGGATCAAGATGAAAGTCATTGCCGGGGAAATCACGGAAATGTTTTTTGCCGGGCAAGACTCTCGCTGGGCGGCTCAAGTCAACAGCTTCCGCCTAAAGCAAACCGATGGATCGACAGTTGAGGAGTCGATCTATGCAGGTCGGAAGTCAGATCGCCGGCTCTTCGTCGTCGGAGCCACCGTCAGCACTGCGTATGTGATGGATGAGCTGAAGCGCCCGGACCGTGACGGGGCAACCAGCTATTCCAAGTCTGTCCTAGAGATGGCGGTTTCGCCGCCGCCGCGTGCGAGATAGGTGTCCGTTCGAGGAGATGGATATTCGCCAGTACCCGCTTCCGGTCCAATCTGGACTCCATTGATAGTTGACAAGGCTGCAACCGAGTAACCGACGCCATGTTCCGTATGCAGCGAAAATTGAGCGGCAGCTTGCGAGAAATCCGTACGGCCGCTTGGGGCCCAGCGAAGCCATCCAAGCAGGGGCAAAGTGTCGGTCCCCAAACTGCGAAGGAGACCGACATGGAATTCCCGACCGCCTCAACACCCCGCCCCCCATGGAACAAGGACAAGCGCGTCAGACAGAAGAGGCCTTTCAGGCTCAAGGAGATCTGGGCGATCCGTGTGCGCTTGCAGCTTTCCTGCCGAACCCGCGAACTGGCGCTGTTCAACTTGGGCATTGACAGCAAGCTTCGAGCATGCGACCTGGTCAAACTACGTGTACGCGACGTCGCCACCGGCGACCGTGCTGCCGCTCGGGCCAGCGTGATCCAGCAAAAGACCGGGCGTCCTGTTCAATTCGAACTCACGGACCCAACAAGAGAAGCTGTGGCGAATTGGATGAAGGTCACCCACCTTCGCGCCGAGGACTTTCTGTTTCCGAGCCGGGTGAGCACATCTCCCCACCTTGGAACGCGCCAATACGCGCGCATCGTCGACGGATGGGTCGAGGAGATCGGATTGGATCCTGCGGCCTACGGCACGCATTCGATGCGGCGCACGAAGGCCTCACTGGTATACCGCCGGACCAAGAATCTGCGCGCGGTTCAGCTTTTGCTCGGACATACAAAGTTGGAAAGCACCGTGCGCTACCTCGGCATCGAGGTGGAAGATGCGCTGGAGATGGCCGAGCAAACTGACGCATGATGTTCGCGGCGCCCGCACAGCGGGCGTCCAAAAAGGCAAAATTCGGCCAGCAGCGGTCAGTCGGCTTTGGTGCTCAATCTGCTCCAAACCGGACGTCCACTTCAAACCTGAATACACATGCCCGAATTCTTGCTCTGCCGTGTCGAGGATACGTTTTTGGTGTCCGGGCGCGGACTAATGATCGCCCCCGGCTTCCCCGCGTCCGCCTATCGATTCGATGTCAACCAGCAGATTCGCGTGGTCCGACCAGACGGCGAGAGCCTTGACTGCGGGGCCTTCTTCCAAATCCCATTCCAGACCCCACCGGCGAAAGTGCTCAGCTTCTTTTGCACGCTGCCTGCAGCCACCAGGGAGAGTGTCCCGATTGGCAGTGAAATCTGGTTGCTCGGGAAGGCCGAGAGGGATGTGAAACTGGCCGGAGACGCCTGACGGCCAGAAGCGGTCTCTCGTCGTCATCAGTCAATAGAGGAGTTCTATGTCTGCTTCGCAGCAATCCGGGAAGGCTTGCCCTCGGTGCCATAGTGACGCACAGGTCGCGGCAAAGCTTCTTCTCATCGGAAAGGCAAGCCCGAGCGTTCTGTTTCCCGACGAGGAGCGAGCGGGCTACCGGCGGCGTGACCAAGTGGCCACCGACGAGTGCAAGCCGGAAGAACTCCAGAAGACCCCGCTAGGGAACATCTGATCAAGTCGTAAATTGACTTGATGACGAGCGCGCGTGTTGTGTCGCAGCGCTCGCCGGCTCGTTGCACCGGCATTCGATGTGTTTGAGCGCTTCTGTAGTGCCCTTACGCTGC
>NZ_JAYLVN010000010.1:0-234834 GCF_046156345.1 Variovorax sp. H27-G14 | reverse complement strand
CGAGTTCGGCGTGAAGGTGAGCATCGCGACGACCTTGAAGGAGGGTCTGGTGGTGGGCATGCGCAGCATGCCGGGCAATCCGTACGATGGCCACACGCTGGCCGAGACGCTCGAACAGGTCGACATCCTCGCCGAACGCAAGCCGACCACGGTCATCGTGGACAAGGGCTATCGGGGCGTGGAGATCGAAGGGGTACGCATCCTCAGGTCGGGTCAGAAGCGCGGCATCACTCGAACGCTCAGGGCCATGATTCATCGGCGCAGTGCCATCGAGCCAGCGATCGGCCACATGAAGATGGATGGCCGCCTCGCTCGCAACCCGCTCAAGGGTGCTCTGGGCGACGCGCTGCATGCGGTCATGTGCGGCGCCGGCCACAACCTGCGTCTGATCCTGGCGAAGCTGCGGCTTCTTTGCGCCCGACTCGGCTTGGACCTGTATGCATTGCTGGCTGCGCTGGCGCCGGTCGCCACGCTGCGTCACGTTGCACTCAGCTGAAAACCGAATTGTTCAGGGCGGACTAACGAGGCAAATACCATTGCAAGAGTGATAAAAGGATTCCGTTCTGCCATCCCTGCTTTACACATCCATGTTTTCGATAACGGCTCGTCGGACACGACAGCGGCGGTAGCATCGCAAGAGGATGCAACGGTAATTTCCGTAGGGCTGCGGCAAAGGCAACGTTGTCAGGAGAATGTTTGCCGATGTTGAGGCCATCTATGTGATGGTAGACGGCGATGCTACGTACGATGCGACAAGCGCACAAATGTTGGTCGACAAACTAATCGATGAGCACCTCGACATGGTGGTCGGGTCGCGCTATACGCCCCAAGTCGATGCAGATGTTGCTTACCGCAGCGGGCATCAGTGGGGCAATCGCTTACTTACCGGCTGTGTTTCGAAAATATTCGGCGGAACCTTTACCGATATGCTTTCCGGATATCGCATATTTTCTCGCAGGTATGCCAAATCTTTTCCCGCAACATCATCGGGATTTGAGATCGAGACCGAGCTCACTGTCCATGCGCTTGAGTTGCGGATGCCGTTTGGGGAAGCCGTGACTTTTTACGGTTCTCGTCCAGAGGGATCTCATAGCAAGCTTTCAACTTACCGAGATGGGTTCCGTATTCTTTCGACCATCTTGCGGCTCTACACCAGCGAAAGACCATTAAGGTTTTTTGGTAGTTGCGCAATATTCTTGGCCGTCCTTTCGCAGATCCTCATCGCGCCGATCGGTCTGGAGTATTTAAGACATGGGTTGGTCCCGAGACTACCGACTGCGATACTTTCAGCCATGCTGATGCTTGCTGCAATGTTGGCATTGACTTGCGGCCTCATCATGGACAACGTGACGCGCGGTCGGTTGGAGACGCGCCGTTTGGCGTACCTCCGCATTCCGGCCACGCGGGAAAAGTGCGATTGAACGGCTGAATCTGCGCCAGATCAGGCCGATGCCCAACGAAGCGCTGCGCTGATTGGATCAGACGAGCCTGCAAACCCGACACAGCATCAGTGCCAGTCGCTGCAGAGCCTGCCAGCCACTGGCGGGCCAGTCGGGCTGCTTCAGGCCCTTCACGATGCCGTCCACCAGATGCGCGGCGCGCAACAGGCGCGCCAGCATGCGGTCGTCCAGGCGTGGCAGCACGCGCTCGAAGGCGCGCTCGCGCGGCCCCCAGATGCGGTTTTCGCGCAGCGCCATCGGCAGCGGTCGGCCGGCCGCCATGGCGTCCTTCACGCGCTTGAGCGCGCGAATGTCCTCGGCGATGGTGTAGTGCACCAGCACCTCGGCCTCGCCTTCGGCCTGCAGGCCGTCGAGCATGCGTGCCACGCGCTGCGGGTTGCCGGCCAGCACCGCCTCCGACAGCTTGAACACGTCGTAGCGCGCCACGTTGTTCACCGCGCCTTCCACCTGCTCCCAGCTCAGCTCGCCGGCCGGGTGCAGCAGCGCGAGCTTCTGAATTTCCTGGTGCGCGGCCAGCAGGTTGCCTTCCACGCGGTCGGCAAAGAACTGCAGCGTGCGCTGGCCCTCGTCGCCGGCCATCACGCGCTGGCCTTGCTGGCCCAGGCGCTGCGCGATCCATTGCGGCAGCGCGTTGCGCTCGATCGGCTCGACCTGGATGCTCGCGCCGTTGTTCTCCAGCGCCGAAAACCAGGCCCCAGTGCGCGTGGCCTTGTCCAGCCGCGGCAGCATCACCAGCGTGAGCGTGCTGTCGTTGCCGGGCGCGGCCTCGGCCATGTGCTGCAGCGCCGCGCTGCCGTCCTTGCCGGGCTTGCCCGAGGGAATGCGGATCTCCACGATCTGCTTGTCGGCGAACAGCGAAAGCGAGCCCCCCGCCGCCAGCACCGCGCTCCAGTCGAAATGCGCGCCGGCCACGGTGTACGAGCTGCGCTCTGTGTAGCCCTGCGTGCGCGCGGCGGCGCGAATGGCGTCGGCCGCTTCCTGCGCAAGCAGCGGCTCGTCGCCGTGGATCGTGTAGAGCGGCTTCAGGCCCTTCTGCAGGTGGGCCGCTAGCTGGGCGCTGGCAAGTTGCATGGAAATGAAATGACCTGGGCGCGTGGGCTCAGAGTTCCTTGACGGCGGCCAGGCGGCGCATCAGCTGCTGCGCAATGTCCGACTGCATGTCGCGAAACAGCAGGTCGGCCTCGCCTTCCTTGGCCAGCGCATTGGTTTCGTTGAAGCTCAGGTCGCGCGTCTGCGAGACCTCGGTGGCCGGCAGCAGGTCTTTGCCGGCCGGTGTGCGCAGCCGGAAGCGCACGCGCAGTTGCAGCTGCAGCTCGCGCACCAAGCCGGCGGAATTGGTCGAGATGACGAAGCGGTTGCGGTCCTCGCTCAGAATTTCGAGCACGGCGTCGGCGGTGGACACCGGGGGCGGGCTGCCAGGCACCGGCTTCTCTGGCGTCACCAGCGTCACCGTGCCCGTGGCCCGCAACTCGCGGCGAATCTGGTTGACCATGGCCGTGTTGCCCGACACCGACAGCGACTTGAATGCGAAGACCGGCGCCTTGCGCAGCTCGAAGCCGCAACCGGCCAGGCCCAGCGAGGCGCCCACCGCCATCAGGCCGAGAAGGAAGCCGCGGCGCGGCTGCGAGACATTGCGAGTGTTCATGCTTGAGTCGTTCGTCAGAGAACCACGTTGACCAGGCGGCCGGGAACCACGATCACGCGCTTGGGCGGCGCGCCTTCGGCGAAGGTAACAAAGTCGTCGCAGGCCAGCGCGAGCTTCTCGATGTCGTCCTTGGACGCAGTGGCGGGCACCAGCAGCTTGCCGCGCAGCTTGCCGTTGACCTGCAGCATGAGCTCGATCTCGTCCTGCGCCAGCGCCGCCACATCCACCGTGGGCCAGGCCGCGTCGAGCAGGCCGCCCAGCTCCTTGTCGTAGCCGAGTTCGTCCCACAGCTGCTGGGCGATGTGCGGGGTGGCCGGGTACAGGCAGCGCAGCAGAATGCCGAAGCCCTCGCGCAGCGCGGCCGCGTCGCCCTTGCTGCCGTCGGGGTTGAAGCCCTCCAGCGCGTTGAGCAGCTTCATCGCGCCCGACACCACCGTGTTGTATTGCATGCGCTGGTAGTCGTAGTCGACCTGGCGCAGCAGGATGTGCACTTCGCGGCGCAGCGCCTGGGCGGGCTTGCCGAAGGTCTGGCCGCTGGCCGAGACCTTGGCCGAGTCGGCCTGCGCCACGCCGAAGTTCCACACCCGGCGCAGAAAGCGGTAGCTGCCTTCCACGGCCGCGTCGTTCCACTCGAGCGTGGCTTCGGGCGGGGCGGTGAACATGGTGTACAGGCGGGCGGTGTCGGCGCCGTACTTCTCGATCAGGTCCTGCGGATCGACGCCGTTGCGCTCGCTCTTGCCCATCTTGCCCACGCCGCCGTATTCGACCTGCGTGCCGTCGGCGGTGGTGCCGCCGGTGATGCGGCCCTGCGCGTCGAGCACGGTCGCAACTTCGGTGGGCGGAAAGTAGTCCTTGCCGCCCTTTTCGTTGCGCTTGTAGAAGATGTGGTTGAGCACCATGCCCTGGGTCAGCAGCTTGCTGAAGGGCTCGTCGGCCTTCACCAGGCCCAGGTCGCGCATCACCTTGGTCCAGAAGCGCGCGTACAGCAGGTGAAGAATGGCGTGCTCGATGCCGCCGATGTACTGGTCCATCGGCATCCAGTAGTCGGCGCCTTCGGCCACCATCGCCTGGTCGTTCTTCGGGTCGCAGTAGCGCATGAAGTACCACGAGCTGTCCACGAAGGTGTCCATGGTGTCGGTCTCGCGCCGCGCAGCCTTGCCGCACACGGGGCACACCACGCCGGCGTGGAAGCCTTCATGCTTGTTCAGAGGGTTGCCCGAGCCGTCGGGCACGCAGTCGGTGGGCAGCACCACCGGCAGGTCTTTTTCGGGCACCGGCACCGCGCCGTGTTCGTCGCAATGAATGATGGGGATCGGCGTGCCCCAGTAGCGCTGGCGGCTCACGCCCCAGTCGCGCAGGCGCCAGGTGGTCTGCAGCGCGCCCAGGTCCTTCTGGCCCAGCGCATGCGCCACGGCGGCCACGGCCTCCTTGTAGGTCATGCCGCTGAAGTTGTCGGAGTTGATGGTCACGCCGCGCGTCTTGTCGCCGTACCAGTCCTGCCACTTGTGATAGTCGAAGTGCGGCTCGTCGTCCACCAGCACCACCTGGATGATCTCGATGCCGTACTTGTTGGCAAAGGCGAAGTCGCGCTCGTCGTGCGCGGGCACGCCCATGACAGCGCCGTCGCCGTAGTTGATGAGCACGTAGTTGCCCACCCACACCGGCACCTGCTCGTCGGTGATCGGGTGCGTCACCGTGAGGCCGGTGGGCACGCCCTTTTTTTCCTGCGTGGCCAGCTCGGCCTCGGTGGTGCCGCCGTTCT
This sequence comes from Variovorax sp. H27-G14, assembly GCF_046156345.1. Taxonomy (NCBI): domain Bacteria; kingdom Pseudomonadati; phylum Pseudomonadota; class Betaproteobacteria; order Burkholderiales; family Comamonadaceae; genus Variovorax; species Variovorax sp. H27-G14. Next base: position 229,967 of record NZ_JAYLVN010000010.1, on the reverse strand, counting down.
TGCACTCTTCGATGAAGGCCGCGACCTTGGGGTCGAGCGTGGCGGCGTGCGCGGCCAGCGGATGCTCGGGCGCCACGGCGCAGAAGGTCACGCCCATGATGGTGTCGGCACGCGTGGTGAACACGTACATGCGCCCGTCCTGAATGGGCTTGCCGCTGGCGTCCTTGATGTCGTGCGTGAAGGCGAAGCGCAGGCCTTCGCTCTTGCCGATCCAGTTCTCCTGCATCAGCTTGACGCGCTCGGGCCAGCCCGGCAGCTTGCTCTGGGTGTGCTCGAGCAGCTCTTCGGCGTAGTCGCTGATCTTCAGGTAGTAGCCCGGAATCTCGCGGCGCTCGACCGTTGCGCCAGTGCGCCAGCCCTTGCCGTCGATCACCTGTTCATTGGCCAGCACGGTCATGTCGACCGGGTCCCAGTTCACCACCTGGGTCTTGCGGTAGGCAATGCCCTTTTCCAGCATCTTCAAAAACAGCCACTGGTTCCACTTGTAGTAGCTCGGGTCGCAGGTGGCGATCTCGCGGCTCCAGTCGATGGCCAGGCCCATGGCCTGGAGCTGGCCCTTCATGTAGGCGATGTTCTCGTAGGTCCACTTGGCCGGGGGCACGCCGTTCTTCAGCGCCGCGTTCTCCGCCGGCAGGCCGAAGGCGTCCCAGCCCATGGGCATCAGCACGTTGTAGCCGCTCATGCGCAGGTAGCGCGTGAGCATGTCGTTGATGGTGTAGTTGCGCACATGGCCCATGTGCAGCTTGCCGCTGGGGTACGGCAGCATCGAGCAGGCGTAGTACTTCTTGCGGTTCACGTCCTCGGTGACGCGGTAGGCATCGGCGGCGCTCCATTGCGCCTGGGCAGCGGACTCGACGTCGCTGGGTTTGTAGCTGGGATTCATGGCGGTTCGGCAAGAGCCCGGCGCGGGACGGCCGGGAACGCGGGATTATCGCGCCGGACTAGACTTGCCCCCGGGCTTCGCGCACTTGGTGCCGCTTCTCCTTCCCCCGACGGGGGCAACGCCAGCGGCCCGGCCAAGCCGGTTCCGCGGCATTTCGCGAAAAATGCACGGCCGCAGCAGTGCGCAACGGGACGGGAAACCGCATGAAATTGTTTTTGAAACACGTTGTTCTGGGCCTTGCCATGGCCGCCGCCACGCCCCTGTGGGCCCAGCAGAACGACAGGCCGCTGCGCATCGTGGTGCCCTTTGCCACCGGCGGCGCGCAGGACGTGATTGCCCGCTACCTGGGCGCCAAGCTGACCGACAGGCTGGGCCAGCCGGTGCTCATCGACAACAAAGCCGGCGCCGGCGGCATCGTGGCCGCCGACGCGGTGGCCAAGGCGACCGACGGCGCCACGGTGCTGCTGGCCACCGGCGGCGCCATCACCATCGCGCCCCACCTGCAGCCCAAGCTGCCCTACGACCCGGTGCACGACCTGGTGCCCGTGGCGCTGGTGGCGGACACCCCCATGACGCTCTCCGTGCGCACCGAAAGCCCCTACAAGACGGTGGCCGACGTGCTGCGCGACGCCAAGGCCCGCCCGGGCCAGGTGACCTACGCCTCCACCGGCAACGGCACCGTGTCGCACCTGACCGGCGCGCTGCTGGCGCAGGCCAGCGGCGTGAGCCTGCTGCACGTGCCCTACCGCGGCGCCGCGCCCGCCATGACCGACCTGCTGGGCGGGCAGGTGGCGGCCATCGTGACGAGCGTGGCCTCCATCGAGCCGATGGTCGCCAGCGGCAAGACGCGCGTGCTGGGCACCTTCTCGCATGTGTCGCTGCCCAGCATGGGCACGGCGCCCACCGTGGGCGAGGCCACCGGCCTGCCGGGCATGGAAGTGCCGGTGTGGGTGGGCGTGATGGCACCGGCGCGCATGCCGGCGGCCACCGTCGAGAAACTGTCCGCCGCGCTGGTCGAGGTGTGCAACCTGCCGGAGACCAAGCAGCGCTTCGCCCAGCTGGGCGCGGTCAACACCTGCGGCGGACCGGCCGCGCTGGGCAAGGTGGTGGCAGAAGACAGCCAGCGCTGGGCCAAGGTGATCAAGCAGGGCGGGATCAAGATTGACTGAGGCAGACCGGGTGCCGGGGGCTGTCTGGCGCGTCGGCATCGCAGGCACCGGCGCCATTGCATTGGCCAGCGCGGCCTGGCTGCGGCAGGCGGGCCATGGCGTCACTGTGTGGTCGCCGGGCGGCCGGGGCGCGCAGGCTCTGCGCACGCAGGCGCTGGAGGCCAGCGGGCTGCAGTCTTTTTCGGTGACCGTCGACGTCGCCGACGACGCGGCCGGGCTCTGCGCGGCCGCCGACGTGCTGCTGCTCGCCCTGCCCGTCAACGGCCACAAGCAGGTGATGGACGCGCTGCTGCCGTTTCTGCGCGATGGCCAGACAGTCATCGTCAGTTCGATGGCCTCGCTGTCGTCGCTCTACCTGCATGAGGCGGCACGTCGCGCCGGCCGGCAGGTCACGGTCGCGAGCTTCGGCACCACCGTGCTGACGGCGCGCCGCGAGTCGGGCACACAGGTGAAGGTGATGACGCGGCGCAAGGCTGTCGGCGTGTCTGCCCTTCCCACCCAGAAGGCGAACGAGGCCGTGGCGCTGTGCACCGCGCTCTTCGGCGACGGCTTCTCGGTGCAGCAAAGCGCCCTGGCCAGCGCGCTGGCCAACGTCAACCCGCAGTCGCACGGGCCGCTGGCGGTCTTCAACTGGACTCGCATCGAGCGTGCCGAGAACTGGCCGCAGTACCACTGCATGACGCCCGGCGTGTCGCGCGCCATCGAGGCGCTCGACCGCGAGCGGCGCGCCGTGGCGGCGGCCTTCGGCATCGAGGTCGGGCCCATCGAGGCGCATTTCGCGCGCTCCTTCGGCACCACGTCGCACACGCTCGCGGACATTGCCGCCGAGCTGCACGCCAAGCGCGGCGGCCCGCCCGGCCCTACGCAGGTCGACACCCGCTACGTGACGGAAGACATGCCCTACGGCCTGGTGTTCGTCGAAGCGCTGGGCGCCATGGCCGGCGTGCCGACGCCCGCGACCCGCACCATCGTGGACGCGGCCTCGCTGCTCAACGGCGTGGACTACCGCAGCGAGAACGACCTGCTCGAACCGCTGGGCCTGGCCCGCGAGACCGTTGCAGGGCTGCTCGCGCGCCTATGACGCGGCAGCTTCGGGGAACACGGGTTCCCCGAGGTTGAGCATCAGCCGGTTGGCCCAGGCGAACAGGGCCACCGAATGGACCAGGTCCAGCATTTCCAGCTCGCTCAGCCCCACGGCCTTCAGCGCCCGGATGTCCTCCGGCGACACCTTGTCGGGCTCGGCGCCCAGGCGGACCGAGAACGCGACGATGGCCTTCTCGCGCGGCGTGGTGCCTGCGGTGGCGGGTTCCTCGAACACCTGCGAGATCACGTCGTTGCGCTTGGCCAGTTGCTCGAAGCGCTGCGCATGCACCGAGGCGCAGTACACGCAGCCGTTCACGCGCGACTCGACCGTGGCGCCCAGTTCGCGCTCCGCGCGCGGCATGCCGCCCGGCGCGAACATGATCGCGTTGAAGGCGATGGAGCGCTGCAGCAGTATTTCGGGCTGGTGCGCCAGCAGCAGAAAGTAAGGCGAGGTGCGCGCCTGCGGGCTCATTTCGTCCAGCGCCGCCAGCTGGGCCGGCGTGGCGGTGTCGACGTTCACCGTGTCCAGCCACGGCGTCCACTTGAGCACGTCGTTGGTGAAGCCGTTGATGCGAATCGGGGTGGTCATGCCGATGCCTCCACGGCGGCCAGCGCCTTCAGGCCCGCGGCCACGCGGATCTGGTACGACAGGAACGCGATCAGCTGGCTCATCGCCACGATGGCGGGCGTCGACAGGCCGCTGTCGGCCAGCGACTGCACAGCTGCCCTGTCGCCGTCGATGGGGCGCTCGATCAGCTTGCCGGTGAAGACCAGCACGGCCTGCAGGCGGGCGTCTGGCACGGGGCCGCCGCTCTCCACTGCGGCGATCAGGCCGCTGTCGGCGCCTTCGGCCACCAGCCGCTCACGGTAGTGCGCGGCCAGGCTGTGCGCCTTCGACACGCGGCAGGCATGCAGCGCCACCAGCAGGCGCTCCTGCACCGTCAGGCCTTCGACGGCCGGGGAAAACATGGCGTCATGGCTGGCCTGGGTGGCGGCCACGACCTTCTCGCGCTGGCGCCGCAGCGCCCAGGTGGGGTGGTCGGGCGCCAGGGCCACAGCGGTGTCGATCACGTCGAATGTGTTTGTCATCGGTCAGTTTCTTTCTTGCGGCGGCAATGCGGGCACCCATTCGTCGCCGAACAGTTCCGGCTCTGCATAGGCCTCGAGGTTGGCGTAGTGGTGGTCGAAGTCTTCGCGGTAGAACAGGCTGGCCATGCCGCCCGCCAACCGCTTTGCGCCTTCGCTGATGGCCGGAATGTCGCCCGACACCGTGCCGTGCGACAGCGCCGCCGGGTAGCAGAAGCAGTGGATGCGCGCGAGCCCCGGGCATTCGCCGGGCACGCGCTGCTGAAACTCGAACACCGGCCCGAGGTCGGGCGAATCGGCCAGCTCCTGGTCTTCGTCGCCGGGCGCGGGCGTGAAGCGGTCTTTCCAGGCGCGCACGCAGGGGCCGATGTCGGCGAACTCCGGGCGGTGCGCCCAGTCGACCTTGAAGCCGGTCGAGACGATCAGAAAGTCGAATTCGAAAATGCCCTTGGGCGTGTGCACACGCATCGCATCGCCCACAGGTTCGACCGACAGAATCGGGCAGCCGAAGTTGAAGAACGCATTCGCATGGCCCGACACCCGCAGCGTGCTGCCGTGCGGCGGCGGCACGTTCGCCACGTTGATGTAGTGGCGAATGCGCCATTTCAGCTCGTCCGGCAGGTCCCAGTGCCCCTGCGTGAGCCCCGGCACGCCGGCGCCCTTGCCCTTGTTCACGCGCGGCAGGTCGGGGCGGCGAATCAGCAGCTCGACGCTGTGCGCTCCGGCTTCCAGCGCGGTGGCGGCGCTGTCCATGGCCGACGAACCCGCGCCGACCACGCCCACGCGCAGGCCCTTCAGGCGGCCGTAGTCCATCTCGTCGGAGGAATGCGCCCACTGCGAGCGCGGCAGCGCATCGACGAACGCCGGAATGGCCGGCCCGCCCAGGCCGTCGCGCCCGGTGGCCAGCACCACGCGGCGTGCCAGCACGCTGTGTTCGCCTTGCGGCGTGCGCAGGGCGAGCCGCACGGCGGTGGCGTCGGGCAGCGGACGGATGCCGGTCACGGCGGTGTCGTTGCGCACGTCCACGCCCATCACGCGGCGATACCACACCAGGTAGTGCATCCACTGCAGGCGCGGGATCTTGTCCATCGCGGTCCAGGCCTCGCGCCCGAACTGGGCCTCGAACCAGGCGCGGAAGGTGAGCGCGGGCAGCCCCATGGCGGGGCCGGTGAGCTCCTTGGGCGAGCGCAGCGTTTCCATGCGGGCGGTGGTGGCCCACGGGCCTTCGTGGCCGGCGGGCGCGCGGTCGAACACCACGGGGCGAATGCCCTGCTGCATCAGCGCGACTGACGCGGCCAGGCCGGCCTGGCCGCCGCCGATGACGGCCACGTCCAGCACGGGTTCATTGCCGACCTGCCGAGGCGGCATCCAGTTGCGGCCGGGCCAGCCGAGGTAGTCGAGGTCCTGGGCGAGCCGCGCTTCGAGCGCGGCCAGGGAAGAAGCGGGATCTGGTGTCATTGGGAAATGCGGAAACGGCGTCCAGTGTAGAAAGCTTCGAGCGACGGTGGACACACGCACGTACCGTGCGCAAGCCGCACACGCACGTACCGTGCGCAAGCCGGTATCACTGGCCCGAATTTCGCATGCCACAATGATTTTCAGATCACAGGAACGGCATGGGCAACTCGAGCAACAGCGATTGGTGGCGCGGCGCGGTGATCTACCAGATCTACCCCCGCAGTTTCATGGACAGCAACGGCGACGGCATCGGCGATCTGCCCGGCATCACCTCCCGGCTCGAGCATGTGGCCCGCCTGGGCGTCGACGCCATCTGGATCTCCCCCTTCTTCCGTTCGCCGATGAAAGACTTCGGCTATGACGTGTCCGACTACCGCGCGGTCGACCCGATCTTCGGCACGCTGGCCGACTTCGACGCCATGCTGGCGCGCATGCACGCGCTGGGCCTGAAGCTCGTCATCGACCAGGTGCTGTCGCACACCTCCGACCAGCACGCCTGGTTTGCTGAGAGCCGAAGCTCTCGCGACAACCCCAAGGCCGACTGGTACGTGTGGGCCGACCCCCGGCCCGACGGCACGCCGCCTACCAACTGGCTGTCGGTGTTCGGCGGCTCGGCCTGGCAATGGGACGCGCGCCGCAGGCAGTACTACCTGCACAGCTTTCTGGCCGAGCAGCCCGACCTGAACTTTCATTGCGCCGAAGTGCAGGAGGCCTTGTTGGGCGAGGTGCGTTTCTGGTGCGAGCGCGGCGTGGACGGCTTTCGCTTCGACGCCTGCAACCACCAGTTCCACGACGCGCTGCTGCGCGACAACCCACCCGCTTCGCTGGCGTCCATCGACGAGGTCAGCACGGTGCGCGCCGACAACCCGTATGCGATGCAGCAGCACCTGTACGACAAGAGCCAGACCGAGAACCTGGCCTTTCTGGAAAGCCTGCGCCGCCTGCTCGACGGCTACGGCGCGGTGGCGCTGGGCGAGGTCGGCGACGAAAACGCACCGCCCGTGATGGCGCAGTACACCGAGCTTGGCAAGCGCCTGCACCTGGCCTACAGCTTCAGCCTGCTGACCGCCGACCACTCACCGAAGCACTTGCGCCAGCATGTCGAAGCGCTCGACAGCGCGCTGGCGCCCACCGGCGGCTGGGGCTGCTGGGCGGTGTCCAACCACGACGTGCCGCGCGTGGCCACGCGCTGGAGCGGCGGTGCGCCCGCCGACACCCGGCGCGACCGCCTCTGGCTCGCCCTGCTGCTCACGCTGCGCGGCAGCGCGAGCATCTACCAGGGCGAGGAGCTGGGCCTGCCCGAGGCCGAGGTGCCCTTCGAGCTGCTGCAGGACCCGTACGGCCGCGCCTTCTGGCCCGAGTTCAAGGGCCGCGACGGCTGCCGCACCCCGATCGCGTGGACCGCCGAGGCGCCGCACGGCGGCTTCACCACCGGCACGCCATGGCTGCCCGTGCATGGCGCGCACTTGCCGCTGGCCGTCGAGCAGCAGGCCGACGACCCCGCTTCGATGCTCGCCTTCAGCCGTGCCCTGCTGCACTGGCGCCGCACCCAGCCGTTGCTGCGCACCGGCGCCATCGCCTTCATCGACGCGCCCGAGCCCCTGCTGCACCTCGAGCGACGCAGCGGCGGCCAGTCGCTGCAGGCGATCTTCAACTTCGGCGGCGAGCCGGTGACCATCGCCCTGCCCGACGGCCTGCAGCCCCTTGTCGGACAGCCGCTGGCGTCCACCGCCGTCGTGCGGGGCATGGGCGAAAAGCGCATGCTGGTGCTGGCGCCGTACGGCGTGTTCCTTGGCGCCCCCGCCGACGAAGCAGGACAAAGCTGATCACCATGCCCCTCAAGCCGATGCCCGAATCCGAAGTCCATGCGCTGATGCGCGCCGAGCATGCCGACCCGTTCGCTGTGCTCGGGCCGCACGAGACGCCAGAGGGCCTGGTGGTGCGCGCCCTGCTGCCCGGCGCGCAACGCGTGGCCGTGGTGCATTCGCGCACCGGCTGGCCGCTGTCCATCCTCACGCGCCACGAGGGCTCCGACCTGTTCTGCGGCCTGGTGCCCGCGGCGGAGGCGCGCATGGGCTATTCGTTTCAGGTCGACTGGGACTCGCACACCTCGCGGCTCGAAGACCCCTACCGCTTTGCTTTTGTGCTCGGCGACACCGACGTGTGGCTGCTGGCCGAAGGCACGCACCTGCGGCCGTGGGAGCGGCTGGGCGCGCACCTGCGCGAGATGGATGGCGTGAAGGGCGTGGCCTTCGCGGTGTGGGCGCCGAATGCGCGGCGCGTGTCGGTGGTCGGCAACTTCAACAACTGGGACGGCCGGCGCCATGCGATGCGGCTGCGCCGCGAGTGCGGCGTGTGGGAAATCTTTGCACCCCATGTGACCGTGGGTGACAGCTACGAATTCGAGATCTTGTCCGCGCACGGCGAGGTGCTGCGCAAGGCCGACCCCTTCGCCTTTTCCGCGCAACTGCGCCCCGACACCGCCTGCGTGGTGCAGCCCCTGCCCGCGCCGGTGCAGATGCCCGAGGGCCGCGCCGCCGCCAACGAGCGGCATGCGCCCATCAGCATCTACGAAGTGCACCTGGGCTCGTGGCGGCGCAAGAACGGCCACGAATGGCTCGACTACCGCGAACTTGCCGACACGCTGGTGCCCTATGTGCGCGACCTGGGCTTCACCCACATCGAGCTGCTGCCGATCACCGAACACCCGTTCGACGGCTCCTGGGGCTACCAGCCGATCGGGCTGTACGCGCCGACCTCGCGCTTCGGCACGCCAGGCGACTTCAGGCATTTGGTGGAGGCCGCGCATGCGGCTGGGCTGGGCGTGATCCTCGATTGGGTGCCCGCGCACTTTCCAACCGACGCACACGGCCTGGGCAACTTCGACGGCACGCCGCTGTACGAGTACGCCGACCCGCGCGAGGGCTTCCACAACGACTGGCAGACGCTGATCTTCAACTACGCGCGCACGGAGGTGCGCAACTACCTTGTCGGCAATGCGCTGTACTGGCTGGAGCGCTACGGCGTGGACGGCCTGCGCGTGGACGCGGTCGCCTCCATGCTCTACCGCGACTACAGCCGCAAGGCCGGCGAGTGGGTGCCCAACGTGCTGGGCGGTCGCGAGAACCTGGAGGCCATCGACTTCCTGCGCCGCATGAACCACGTGGTGGGCGTGGAGCGGCCCGGCGCGGTGACCGTGGCCGAAGAGTCGACCAGCTTCCCCGGCGTGACCCGCCCGCCCGAAGACGGCGGGCTGGGCTTTCACTACAAATGGAACATGGGGTGGATGAACGACACGCTGGCCTACGCCGGCACCGACCCGCTGTACCGCAAGCACCACCACCAGCAGATCACCTTCGGGCTGATGTACGCGCACAGCGAGAACTTCGTGCTGCCGCTGTCGCACGACGAGGTGGTGCACGGCAAGGGCTCGATGATCGGGCGGATGCCGGGCGACGAGTGGCAGAAGTTTGCCGGCCTGCGCAACCTGTACGGCTACCTGTGGGCCTACCCGGGGAAGAAGCTGCTGTTCATGGGCGGCGAGTTTGCGCAGTACGCGGAGTGGAACGCCGACCGCGGGCTGGACTGGCACTTGCTGGAGCACGCGCCGCACCAGGGCGTGCGGCGGCTGGTGCGCGACCTGAACAACGTGTACCGGCACTTTCCGGCGCTGCACGAACTGGACAACGACGGCGCGGGGTTCGAGTGGATCGTGCACGACGACGCCGACCAGTCGGTGTTCGCCTTCGTGCGCCGGGCGCGCGACGGGTCGTTCGTTGTCGCCGTGTGCAACTTCACGCCGCTGCCACGGCATGGCTACCGGCTGGGGGTGCCTGGCGCGGGGGTGTATCGGGAGATTCTCAACACCGATGCCGCGGTGTATGGCGGCAGCGGGGTCGGCAACGGGGTGGTGGCGAGCACGGCCATGCCTTGGCACGGGCGGGGGGATTCGGTGGTGGTCAGCGTGCCGCCGTTGGCTACCGTGATGTGGGTGGTGGTTTGATGGTTATGGAATCGTTTTGCTTTCCGGGGCCGGGTCTCGCCCCGGCGGGCGAGCTACTTTCTTTTGCTTCGGTGCTCGCTCCTCGGCGCGGCCAGAAGCGCTTTGGGAGCGGGAACCAAACGCGCCATTGCTTCGCTCGGCGCGCTCGGCTGCAGGCGCGCAGCGCCAGCAGACGCATGGGGGCCGAGCGAAGCGATGGCCCGGTCTGTCTTCACCCCCCCTCTGGCTGCGCCGAGGAGCGGAGCGTTTCGCGGATCAGGGCCCACCCTTGTTTGAGCGAAGCGAGTTTGGGTGGGACCCCGCGAAACGCGAGCACCGCAGGTTGCCCCGTAGCGAAGCGCAGGGGTCGCAGACAGTGGGGTCGCCTTTTCTTTGCTTACTTTCTTTTGGCGAAGCAAAAGAAAGTGAGTCGCCTGCCGGGGCGATTCCCGGCCTCGGGAAGCAACCCCCACGGGAAGCAAGCAACATGCTGAGCACAGGCACCCCGTACCCCCTAGGCGCAACGCCAACGCAGCAAGGCATCAACTTCGCCCTGACAGCCCCGTCGGCAGACGCAGTAGATCTCTGCATCTTCGACAGCACAGGCAACAACGAACAGCAGCGCCTGCGGCTACCCGCATGCACAGACGGCGTCTGGCACGGCCTGCTCCCCAGCGGCCTGCCCGGTCTGGTCTACGGCTACCGCGTCCACGGCCCCTGGGCGCCGCACGAGGGTTCGCGCTTCAACTCGGCCAAGCTCCTGCTCGACCCGTACGCACGCGAGATCGTCGGCACCTACGACGGCAGCGACCTCTTCCTGGGCCACGTGCAGGCCAACCCGGCCGAGCGAGACCCCCGCGACAACGCCGCCGTCGCGCTCAAAGGCCGCGTCACGGCGGTGGCAAATGCGCCAACATCCCATGGCCAGGCCCGCATCCCGGCCGGCGACCGCGTGCTCTGCGAACTGCACGTCAAAAGCCAGACCCAGCGCCACCCCGCCGTGCCGGCCGCACTGCAAGGCACCTACGCCGGCCTCGCGCACCCCGCCGTCCTCGACCACCTGCAGCGCCTGGGTGTCACCACCCTGAGCCTCATGCCGGTGCAGCACCGCGCCGACGAGCAGCGCCTGCAGCGCATGGGCCTGAGCAACCACTGGGGCTACACCACCATCGGCTGGTTCGCGCCCGAGGCCCGCTACTGGAGCGGGCGCCCCGGCACCACGCCCGCCACCGAATTCCGCGCCATGGCCGACGCCATCCACGCGCGCGGCATGGAGCTGGTGATCGACGTCGTCTACAACCACAGCGCCGAGACCGACGAGTTCGGCCCCACGCTGTCGCTGCGCGGCATCGACAACGCGCTGTACTACCACCTGCGCCCGGACGACCGCGCCCGCTACGAGAACTGGACCGGCACCGGCAACTGCCTGAACCTGAGCGAGCCGCGCGTGCTGCAACTGGTGATGGACAGCCTGCGTTTCTGGGCCTGCGAGATGGGCGTCGACGGCTTTCGCTTCGACCTGGCACCGGTGCTCGCGCGCGATGCGCAACGCGGCTTCGACCCTCGTGCCCCGTTCCTGGCCGCCATCGCGCAAGACCCGGTGCTTTCGCGCACCCTGCTCATCGCCGAGCCATGGGACATCGGCCCCGGCGGCTACCGCCTGGGCGAGTTTCCGCCGGGCTGGCTCGAATGGAACGACCGCTACCGCGACACGCAGCGCGGCTTCTGGCTGCGGCAAGACCACGACGACAAGGCCGGCCTCGGCGACTTCGCCGACCGGGTCACCGCCTCCAGCAGCCAGTTCGCCCACCATGGCCGCGCGCCGACCGCCAGCGTCAACTTCGTCACCGCGCACGACGGCTTCACGCTGCGCGACCTGGTCAGCTACAACGAGCGCCACAACCTGGCCAACGGCGAAGACAACCGCGACGGCCACGGCCACAACCTGAGCAACAACTGCGGCGCGGAAGGCCCGAGCGACGACCCCGCCGTGCTCGCCCTGCGCAACCGCCTGCAGCGCGCGCTGCTCGCCACGCTCATGCTGTCTCAGGGCACGCCCATGCTGCTGGCCGGCGACGAGCTCGGCCACAGCCAGCGGGGCAACAACAACGCCTACTGCCAGGACAACGAAACCACCTGGCTTTCCTGGGCAGACCCTGCCGCGCCCGACAGCGACGCGGCAACGCTGAGCGCCTTCGTGGCCCGCCTCGCCGCGCTGCGCCGCGAGGCACCGGCCCTGCGCAGCACCCGCTGGTGGCCCGCAGAACCGTCTGCCTTCTCGGACGATGCACAGCCCGGCATCCGCTGGCTGCGCCCCGACGGCGCGCCGATGACGCCCGGCGACTGGCACACGGGCACGGCCCTTGCAATCCTGTTCTCGCATGCGGGAACAACGAAGAACACCGACGAAAGCGACTGGCTGGTGATGGTGAACGCGGGTCCCGAGGCCGTCTCCTTCCGGCTGCCCGCGGGTGCGTGGCGCGGCTGCCTGGCGAGCGCGCCGGAGCTCGACGCCCGCGATGCCGCGGCACCGCTGGGCGACACGGCAGAAGTGCCTTTTTCAAGCCTCAGGATTGCCAGAACGTAGCGGCCGGATACACGGCACGGTGCTAGTCTCGATGCAGAAACTCTGACGACGCATTCCAACGAACGAACGAACGAACGGAGACAGAAGATGGACAAGCTCAATCCCCCAGCGCAAGCGCGGCCACAGCACGAGCTGCAGGCCCATCAACTGGTCCGCCGCACCATCGCCCTGGTGCTGGCCGGCGGCCGTGGCTCCCGCCTGAAGCAGCTGACCGACCGGCGCGCCAAGCCGGCCGTGTACTTCGGCGGCAAGTTCCGCATCATCGATTTCGCGCTGTCGAACTGCCTGAACTCCGGCATCCGGCGCATGGCGGTGGTCACGCAGTACAAGTCGCACTCGCTCATGCGCCACCTGCAGCGCGGCTGGAGCTTTCTGCGCGCCGAGCTCAACGAGATGGTCGACGTGCTGCCCGCGCAGCAGCGCGTGGGCGACGAGCACTGGTACCGCGGCACGGCCGACGCCGTGTTCCAGAACCTGGACATCATCCAGACCCGCTCCACGCCGCACGACTACGTGGTGGTGCTGGCCGGCGACCACATCTACAAGATGGACTACTCCATCATGGTCAAGGACCACGCCGAGCGCGGCATGGGCTGCACCGTGGGCTGCATCGAGGTGCCGCGCATGGAGGCCACCGCCTTCGGCGTGATGCACGTGGACGAAACCCGCAAGGTCACGGCCTTCCTGGAAAAACCCGCCGACCCGCCCGCCATGCCCGGCAAGCCCGACGTGGCGCTGGCCAGCATGGGCATCTACGTGTTCGATTCCGAGTACCTCTACCGCCTGCTCGAGGCAGACAGCAAGGACCCGAACTCCGACCACGACTTCGGCAAGGACATCATTCCGCGCGCCGTGGCCGAGGGCCGCGCGCTGGCGCATCCGTTCAGCATGTCGTGCGTGACGCGCGCCACGCGCGGCGGCGACAGCCCTGCCTACTGGCGCGACGTGGGCACGATTGATGCATTCTGGGCAGCCAACCTCGATCTGGCCTCGATCACCCCCGAGCTCGACATCTATGACACCAATTGGCCCATCTGGACTTACCAACGCCAGTTGCCGCCTGCCAAGTTCGTGTTCGGGCGCGACGGCAAGCCCGGGCTCACGACCAACACCATCGTGTCGGGTGGCTGCATCGTGTCAGGGTCGTCGGTGAGCGACTCGGTGCTGTTCTCGGGCGTGCGCGTCCACTCGTTCTGCACGATCTCGCAGGCGGTGCTGCTGCCCGACGTCGAAGTGGGCCGCGGCTGCCGGCTAAGCAAGGTGGTCATCGACCGGGCCTGCGTCATTCCCGATGACATGGTGATCGGCGAGGACGCCGAGGCCGACGCCGCGCGCTTCGAGCGCACCGAGACCGGCGTGGTGCTGGTCACGCGCGAAATGCTCAAGCGGCTGGCGGACGCCTGACGATGCGCATCCTGCAGGTCAGCGCCGAGCTCTTTCCCCTGCTGAAGACCGGCGGTCTGGCGGACATCGCCGGTGCCCTGCCGCTGGCGCTCATGGCCGACGGGCAGGACGCACGCGTGCTGCTGCCGGGCTTTCCGGCCATCATGGCGGGGGTGCATGGCCTGACGCCGGTGGCCGAATTCAACGCGCCCTGGGGCGAGCGTTTTGCGCTGCGCTTCGGCCACATCGCCACTGACGGCGCGCCGGCCATGGCGGCCTACGTGATCGACGCGCCGGCGCTCTACGACCGGCCCGGCAACCCCTACGAAGACGCCTCGCGCCAGCCCTACGCCGACAACCACCGCCGCTTTGCCCTGCTGGGCTGGGCCGCGGCGCAACTGGCCCAGAGCCTCGACCCTCTGTGGCAGCCCGAGGTGGTGCATGCGCACGACTGGCACGCGGCGCTGGCGCCGGCCTACCTGCACTTTGCGCGCGAGGCTGGCCAGTTGAAGGGCGCGCGCGTGGGCAGCGTGTTCACCGTGCACAACCTGGCCTACCAGGGCATCTTCGCGCCGTGGACCTTCCCCGACCTGGGCCTGCCGGGCGCGGCGTTCCAGATCGACGGGCTGGAGTACCACGGCCAGGTCTCGTTCATGAAGGGCGGCCTGTGCTACGCCGACCGGATCACCACGGTGAGCCCGACCTACGCCCGAGAAATCCAGACGCCCGAGCAGGGCTGCGGGCTCGACGGCCTGCTGCGCCAGCGCAGCGGTGTGCTCAGCGGCATCCTCAACGCGGTCGACGACAAGGTCTGGAGTCCGGCCACCGATGCCGCGCTGGTGCAGGGCTTCCAGACGCCCGAAGGCCGCCACATGGCGGGCAAGGCGCGTTGCAAGTCGGTGCTGCAGCATCAGCTGGGGCTGGCCGAGCGGCCGGATGCGCCGCTGTTCATTCTGGTGAGCCGGCTAACCGAACAGAAGGGGCTGCACCTGGTGCTGGGCGGGCTCGATGCGTTGCTGGCCCAGGGCGGCCAGCTGGCGTTGCTGGGGGCCGGCGAGGCGTGGCTGGAAGAAGCCTTTCGCCAGCGCGCGGCGGCCGCGCCGCAGTCGGTGAGCGTGACCATCGGCTACAACGAGGCGTTGGCGCATCAGCTGTTCGGCGCGGGCGACGTGACGCTGGTGCCTTCGCTGTTCGAGCCCTGCGGGCTCACGCAGATGTACGGCCTGAAGTACGGCAGCCTGCCGTTGGTGCGGCGCGTGGGCGGTCTGGCCGACACGGTGGTCGACAGTTCGCTCGAAGACCTGTCCAGCGGCGAGGCCACGGGCTTCGTGTTCGACCGTTTCGAGGTAGCCGATTACGACCGCGCGGTGCGTCGAGCCTTCGCCCTGTACCAGCGCGCGCCGGACTGGCGCCGTGTGCGAGGCCATGCGATGCGGCGGCCGGCGGACTGGCGTACGGCGGCTGCGCAGTACATCGATGTCTATCGGGAGGCGCTGGGATGACGCGGCCTCTGTCTGTTCTTCGCACTGCGGTTCGTTCGGGGCGCACCGGGGTTCGTTCAGGGCGCGCTCAGGAGGGCGGGGTACCTTGCTCCGCGAATGTCCCCCGGCCTGCGGGCTACCGCACCTCCTCCTTTGTTTCGCTGCGCAAGGCACCCCACCCTCCTGAGCGTTATGCGGAGCGGTCGTTGATCGTGCGAGCACACAGAGCGTGCCCTGGTGCACAGGGCGTCGGGTGCTCCCCGCAGCGAAATAAAGGAGGAGGGCGAAGCCCGGGGGACATTCGCGGAGGGGAGTACCCGGCGGCCTGTGCACGCGCCCCGAATGCCTCCCCATCCCTCACACAAAACAACCGTGCCGGCTTCAAGCTCGGTAAACACCAACACCATTCACCCCGAGAACGCCAACCATGACGATCAAAGACTTCGCCTACGACCACCCCGACCGCGACGTCGCGGCCTTCAAGCGTGCGGTGGCCAACAAGCTGATCTACGCGGTCGGCAAGGACCCGGTCGCGGCCAGCCAGGACGACTGGCTCAACGCCACCTCGCAGGCCGTGCGCGACCAACTGGTCGAGCGCTGGATGATGACCACGCGCGCCAACTACGCCCAGGACCTGAAGCGCGTGTACTACCTCTCGATGGAATTTCTCATCGGGCGCACCTTCACCAACGCGCTGCTCGCCGTGGACCTGTACGACACCGTGCGCGAGGCGCTGGCCGACTTCGGCGTCGACATGGACGCCCTGGCCGAACGTGAGCCCGACGCGGCCCTGGGCAACGGCGGCCTCGGCCGGCTGGCGGCCTGCTTTCTCGACTCCATGGCCACGCTCGGCGTGCCCGGCATGGGCTACGGCATCCGCTACGAGTACGGCATGTTCCGCCAACGCATCGTCGACGGCCAGCAGGTGGAAACGCCCGACTACTGGCTCACGCGCGGCAACCCGTGGGAGTTTCAGCGGCCCGAGGTGAACTACCGCGTGAAGTTCGGCGGGCGCGTGCAACGCCGCGAAGGCGCCAACGCGCCCTACGGCGCGGCCGACTGGGTCGACACGCATGACGTGCGGGCCGTGGCCTACGACACCATCATTCCCGGCTACGGCACCCAGGCCACCAACACGCTGCGGCTGTGGTCGGCGCGCGCCACAGAAGAAATCGACCTCTCGGCCTTCAACCGCGGCAACTACATGGGCGCGGTGGAAAGCAAGAACCAGTCGGAGAACGTGTCGCGCGTGCTGTACCCCGACGACTCCACGCCCTCGGGCCGCGAGCTGCGCCTGCACCAGGAATATTTTTTCTGCAGCGCCAGCGTGCAGGACCTGCTGCGCCGTTACCTGCGCAGCCACAAGACCTTCGACCAGCTGTCGGAAAAGGTCAGCATCCACCTGAACGACACGCACCCGGTGCTGGCCGTGCCCGAGCTCATGCGCCTGCTGCTCGACGAGCACGGCCTCGACTGGGACACCGCCTGGGAGCACACGCAAAAGGTCTTCAGCTACACCAACCACACGCTGATGCACGAGGCGCTGGAAACCTGGCCGGTGGAGATGCTCGGGCGCATCCTGCCGCGGCACCTGCAGATCATCTACGACATGAACGCGAAGTTTCTTGCCACGGTCACGCAGAAGGCGGGCAACGACGTGGAGCTGCTGCGCCGGCTGTCGCTGGTGGACGAGGCCGGCGAGCGGCGCGTGCGCATGGCCTATGTGGCGGTGCTGGCGAGCCATTCGATCAACGGCGTGTCGGGGCTGCACTCGGAGCTGATGAAGCAGTCGATCTTTGCGGACTTCGACAAGATCTTTCCGGAGCGCTTCAACAACAAGACCAACGGCGTCACGCCGCGCCGCTGGCTTGCGCAGGCCAACCCGCCGCTGGCGTCGCTGCTCGACCAGCGCATCGGCAAGGGCTGGCGGCGCGACCTGTCGCAACTCGAGGCGCTCAAGCCGATGGCCGATCAGCCGGCCTTCGTGCGCGCCTTTCGCCATGCCAAGCGCGAGAACAAGCTGCGCCTGGCCAACTGGGTCGAGCAGCACCTGAAGATCGACATCGACACAGACGCCATGTTCGACGTGCAGGTCAAGCGCATCCACGAGTACAAGCGGCAACTGCTCAACGTGCTGCATGTGGTGGCGCGCTACCACCGCATTCTGGACGCGCACGCGGCGGGCACCGCCATCGACATGGTGCCGCGCGTGGTGGTGTTCGCGGGCAAGGCGGCGTCGGCGTATGTGATGGCCAAGCTGGTCATTCGGCTCATCAACGACGTGGCCGCCACCATCAACGCCGACCCGCGCGTGGGCAAGCTGCTGAAGGTGGTGTTTTTGCCGAATTACAGCGTGAGCCTGGCCGAGATCATCATGCCGGCGGCCGACCTGTCGGAGCAGATTTCCACCGCGGGCACCGAGGCCTCGGGCACCGGCAACATGAAGTTCGCGCTCAACGGCGCGCTCACCATCGGCACGCTGGACGGCGCCAATGTGGAGATGCGCGAGAACGTGGGGCCGGAGAACATCTTCATCTTCGGCAACACCACGCCCGAGGTGGCCGACATTCGCGCCCACGGTTATCAGCCGCGCGACATCTACGAGGGCAACGCAGAGCTCAGGCGCGTGCTCGACGACATTCGCGACGGCGCGTTTTCGGCGGGCGAGCCGGCGCGCTACCAGGGCATCTATGACGCGCTGGTGAACTGGGGCGACCACTATTTGCTGCTGGCCGACTACGCGAGCTACGTGGCCAAGCAGGCCGAGGTGGACACGCTGTACCGCGACTCGGATGCGTGGACGAAGATGGCCATCCTGAACGTGGCGGGCATGGGTGCGTTCTCGTCGGACCGCACCATTGCGCAGTACGCGCACGAGATCTGGCACACCAAGCCGGTGGTGTTGGGCTGAGTGGCCACGGCCTCTGGCCGTAGCCGGTGGTAGCAGCAGGCGGTAGCAGCCAGCGGTAGCAGCAGGCGATTGCAGGCTGCTAACAAAACTCTTACATTGCGTGAGAGCGTCTGTCGCTCGCGGTTCATGGTGGTGCAGGTCATGTCCCAAAGGAGCGATCCATGCGGATGCAGGCTGCGGTCGCGATCCTTTGCGCACTCACCGGCGGGTGCGCCATGGCGGACCCTGTCAGGAATGCACTGGGCTATCCGGTCGACGGTGAAATCCATGCCAGGCAGAGCATTCCCGTGCGCGCCATCGTCTCTTCCACGGACACGGTGCGGGACAGGCGCCAAGAATTCGAGGCCCACGAGTTCGTCTACCAGGTCTGCAACGTGGACAACGGCGATGCCAAGGCCAAGCGACCGGCGCAGGCGCTTTACTTCCAATGGCCTGCGGCGGGGTTCCGGACTTCGGCGCTTGGCGAACTGCCCGTGGAAAGTTGCCTGAAGTTCACGCGGTACCTCACGGCAGGTACGCGCAAGGACTCCCAGGACGTTCTGTATACGAAGTCGCCCCAGGCGGTTCCGGCGCTCACCTACACGATGGACACGCAGCCGCCGTGGCGCACGCCGGCGCACTACTGGGACTACGTCTCGGAGCTGGTGTTTCACAAGGCCTTGCTCGGCATGAAGGAAGCACAGACCGAGTTCCGGATTTCGGCCACCCGAAAAAGCCCCACGGAAGCGGGCTATGAGCAGCGCATGAACTGGCGCAAGGGCAGCCAGTTGTACATGGTGCTGCCCCGCACACCCCCCGAGACGCTCGCGGCCCTGCGGGTTGCGCTGGGTCGGCTTGAAGGCCAGGGCTACATTTTCTCGATCAGAGCGGGCCCTGTTGCCGCGCAGGACTTCCCGGAGGAAGACCGCGGCTGGGCAGGGCCGACCTTCGCTCAGCGCGACGTGCTGCGGCTGGAGCGCATCGAAGCGAAAGAGACGGGCGACACCTCATCCGTGGAGCTCTCGCTGCCGGCAACCAGCCTGGACATCGTCGAGCTCCCGGTGCTGATTCGCGACAGGGCCTCTGGCCGCGCCAGATACCAGGCGGTCTACGTGACCGCCGGAACATGAGCCCATGAGAGAAAAGCTCGTCAAGGGCCTGAGCGCGCTCATCGGCGCGGGCGTGTCGTGGCCCACGGTCACCCGCTCGCTGGGGACGTTGCCGGACTACGGCGCGGTGGCGCTCTACGGCGCGGGCGTGGGCTTCATCCTGGGCCTTGTGCTGCAGACGACGAAAGCGGTTGAAGCGGTCATTGCAAAGTGGCACGGCGGATGGCGGCTCCTGCTGCTGATCGCGGCCATCGCCGGCTGGCTGTATGCGAGCTACTTTTTCTATGTGCAGTACCAGCTCCATGGCGCCTCGGCAGGCGCCATGACAGCCGACCGGCTCCATCGCGCCCAGTTCGCCGTCGGCTCGCTGTCCGTGCTGTGGAGCACGGCGCTTTCCTATGCGGGAGCGGCCATTGCCGAAGCCATCGAGAACAGGAAGCCTCCGACGCCCTGAGGCACACAGCCAGTGAGACACCCTTCACGATGAAAGCCTTCACCTTCGCACTGCTCGCCACCCTGGCACTGGGCCCGCTGGCCCATGCCCAGAAAGACACGCCGCAGGAGCGTACCTGGCGGCGCAGCACCACCGCCGGGCAGGAGGTGCGCATCTTCACCTACGTGCAGCACCGCTCCGACTGCACACAGGGGCCCGATCCGCGCGTCACATTGCGCACACTGCCGGCGCACGGCACGGCCACGGTGCGGCCGGGCACGGTCACCATCGGGCCTTCGCGCTTCGGCGCCACGGATTGCAGCGGCCGCTCGCTGTCGGGGCTGGGGGTCTGGTTCGTGCCCGAGCCGGGCTTCAGCGGCCCCGACCAGTTCGACTACGAGGTGCAGTTCACGAACGGCGTGGCGCACGACACGGCGATGGTCGACGTCAAGCCCTGATGAAAGGCCGCGCGGCGCGGTGTGGTCAGCGGGGGGCGGGCGAGGCGGGCGAAGCAGCCTGGCCGGCCGGCGGTGGCGCGTCGGTCACGAAGCCGATGCGGCTCAAGCCCGCCTTGTTCGCAATGCCCATCAGCGCGACCACCTTGCCGTAGGGCACCGTTTGATCGGCGCGCAGCTGCACCTCGGTGTCCTTGCTGTCGGCCGCCGCCTTTTCGAGGCGGGTGGCCAGCTCTTCGTCGGTCACGGGCTGGTCGTTGAGGAAGACCTTGCCCGCGGCATCGACCGCCAGGCTCACGAACTTGGGCGCGTCGTTGGGTTGGCCCGCATCGGTCTGGGGCAGGTCGAGCTTGATGGAGCTGGCCATCAGCGGCGCGGTGATGATGAAGATCACCAGCAGCACCAGCATCACGTCGACCAGCGGCGTTACGTTGATGTCGGACAGCGGCCGCTGCGCGCCCGCGCCCATGGCGCGCCCGCCGCCTGCGGCGCTGCTGCCCAGTGAAGTGCGTCCGAAGGCCATGGTGCGGCGCGCCTTGTGTGCTTAAACCGGCATGGGCCGCGCGGGCGGCAATGCGGCGGCCGGGGCCGGGGCCGGCGGGGTGCCGAAGCTGGCCAGCAGGTCGTGCGCGAAGCCTTCGAGCTCGGCCTCGATGCGGCCGATGACACGGCCGAAGACGTTGTAGGCCAGCACGGCCGGAATGGCCACGGCCAGGCCGAAGGCCGTCATGACCAGCGCCTCGCCAACGGGCCCGGCCACCTTGTCGATGGTGAAGCCGCCGGTCTGGCCCGCAATGCCCGAGAGCGCGCCGTAGATGCCCCACACCGTGCCCAGCAGGCCGACGAAGGGTGCAGTGGCGCCCACGGTGGCCAGCAGGATCTGGCCCGCCTGCAGCCGGCGCAGCGCGCCATGCAGCGCGTCGCGCAGCACGCGGGTCAGGCGCTGGTTGCGATCGACCGCGGCGCCCAGCGTGCCCTCGGGCGCGCCGGCGGCGATGCTCTTGAGGGCCGCCACGGCGGGCGACACCAGCGTGGCCTTGTCGAAGGCCTTGAGCCTGTGCTCGGCGTCGGCCAGGGTGGACGACTGCCAGAACGCCGCAATGCTGCGCAGCACGTCGCGCGTGCCGCCGCGCAGCAGCCAGGCCTTCCACAGAATGATGACCCAGCTTGCGATCGACATCGCCAGCAGCAGCGCCGCCACCGAACGGCTGACGCCGTCGCCATGGGTCAGCAGTTCGAGCACGCTCATCGGCGGTCCTTTGGTCTGGCTTTGATCTGGCTTTGGCTCAGCGCAAGCCCAGCACGTCGTTCATGTCGAACAGGCCGGCGCGCTGTTCGGCCAGGAAACGCACCGCGCGCAGGCTGCCCTGCGCATAGGTGACGCGGCTGGACGACTTGTGGGTGATTTCGATGCGCTCGCCCGTGCCCGCGAACAGCACCGTGTGGTCGCCCACGATGTCGCCGCCGCGGATGGCCGAGAAGCCGATGGTGGAGGGGTCGCGCTCGCCGGTGATGCCTTCGCGGGCGTACACGGCGCATTCCTTCAGGTCGCGGCCCAGCGCGTCGGCAATGACTTCGCCCATCTTGAGCGCGGTGCCCGAGGGGGCGTCGACCTTGTGGCGGTGGTGCGCCTCGATGATCTCGATGTCGTAGCCGCTCGACATGGCCTTGGCCGCCATTTCGAGCAGCTTGAGCGTGACGTTGACGCCCACGCTCATGTTGGGCGCCATCATGATGGCGATGTCCTTGGCGATCTCGGCAATCTCGGCCTTCTGCGCGTCGCTGAAGCCGGTGGTGCCAATGACGGCCTGCACGCCAAGTTCGCGGCACACCGCAAGGTGCGCGAGCGTGCCTTCGGGGCGGGTGAAGTCGATGAGCACCTGCGCATTCTTCAGGCCGGCATGCAGGTCGGACACGATGGACACGCCGCTGTCGAAGCCCAGGAAGGCGCTGGCGTCGGT
Organism: Variovorax sp. H27-G14; assembly: GCF_046156345.1. Classification (NCBI taxonomy): domain Bacteria; kingdom Pseudomonadati; phylum Pseudomonadota; class Betaproteobacteria; order Burkholderiales; family Comamonadaceae; genus Variovorax; species Variovorax sp. H27-G14. Next base: position 208,007 of record NZ_JAYLVN010000010.1, on the reverse strand, counting down.
GCCCAGGGCGGGGCTGCCCGCGATGTCGAGCGCGCCGGCAAGGCGCAGGTCGGGCGCGTTGCGCACGGCCTCGATCAGCATGTGGCCCATGCGGCCCGAGGCACCCGCGACGGCGATGCGGCGCGAATCGGAAGCGAGATTGGAAGGAGCGGAAGTGGAGTCGGTCACGCGAATTCAGTCATGCAAAGAACACGGGGAACACGGGACGGGCACTGCCTGGCTCGGCGGGCGCCGCCCGCTACGGCTGTCTGTGTGAAGCCTGCGCGATCAGCGCGTGGCTTCGAGCGGGGGGTAGGCGGCCGGCAACGGCGGGAGCGAGGCCTGGGGGTCGGTGCCGCCAGCGGTATCGGCCTTCTTGTCGTCCTTGGAGGGGGCGAATTTCTTCAGGTCGGCTTCCGACGCCTCGAGCGGGGGCACCTTGCCCGATTTCTTGCGGGTGTCCAGCGTGGCCACGAACTCTTCTTCGCTGGGCATCTCGTCGCCTTCGAAGCGGTCCATGAGCTCGCCGTTGAAGAACACCGTGAGGTGGCGCTCCTGCGGCTCGACGCCCTGACGGCGGATGGTGAACACGTAGTCCCAGCGGTTGGTGTGGAACACGTCGCTCAGCAGCGAGGTGCCGAGAATTTCACGCACCTGCTGGCGCGACATGCCGGGCTTGAGCGCCGCGACCTGTTCCTTCGACACGAAATTGCCCTGCACCACTTCGACCTTGTAGGGCGTGACCGAGGACAGCGCGCTGCGCGTGCGATCACTGAAACCGCTGCAGGCACCGAGGCAGAGCGTGGCGGCCACGGCGGCGACCAGCAGCCAGGAACGGCGTTGGAGAATGGCAGGCATGGAGGGAAAAGGGGGTAGCGATATGATCGGCCATTGTAGCGGCTGGCCCCTTTCAGGGCCTTTTTGCCGCAGCCCCGGGCGCAGGAACCAACATGGCCAACATCGACGAACTCAAGAACACCGGCCTCAAGGCCACATTGCCACGCCTGAAGATCCTGGAGATCTTCCAGACCGGGAGCCAGCGGCACATGACGGCGGAAGATGTCTTTCGTGTGCTGCTGAACGAACACTCCGACATCGGCCTGGCCACGGTCTACCGCGTGCTGACCCAGTTCGAGCAGGCCGGCATTCTGGAACGCAGCCATTTCGAGAGCGGCAAGGCGGTCTACGAACTGAACGAAGGCACGCACCACGACCACCTGATCTGCACCTCGTGCGGCAAGGTCGAGGAGTTCTACGACGCCGAGATCGAGCGCCGCCAGCAGATGATTTCGAAGGACAAGGGCTGGATCCTGCAGGACCACGCCATGTCGCTGTACGGCCTGTGCGGCGACTGCGCCAAACGGCGCTGAACCCGGGGCCGCGGGGGCGTCAGTCCCCGTCGCGGCCGCTTTCCATCGCCTTGTGGTGGCGCGCCACAAAATCGGCGTAGGTGTCGATACCCCGCAACTGCAGGATCGAATTGCGCACCGCCGCCTCCACCAGCACGGCAATGTTGCGCCCCGCCACCACCTGAATGATCACCTTGCGCACCGGAATGCCCAGCACGTCCTGCGTGAGCGGCGCCGAGGGCATGCGCTCGTAGTCGCGCTCGAAGCTGTCGCGGCGCACCAGGTGCACGATGAGCTTGAGCCGCATCTTCCGGCGCACGGCTGTCTCGCCGAAGATCGCGCGAATGTCCAGCAGGCCGATGCCGCGCACTTCCAGCAGGTTCAGCAGCAGGTCGGGGCAGCGCCCTTCGATGGTGTTCTGGTTGATGCGGTACAGGTCGACCGCATCGTCGGCCACCAGGCCGTTGCCGCGCGAGATCAGTTCCAGGCCGAGTTCGCTCTTGCCCAGCCCCGACTCGCCCGTGATCATCACCCCCATGCCCAGGATGTCCATGAACACGCCATGCATCGAAGTGCGTTCGGCGAAATGCTTGGACAGGTAGGCGCGCAGCAGGTCGATCACGAAGGCCGACGACTCGCGCGTGGCGAACAGCGGCAGCTGGGCGCGCTCGCAGATCGACAGCAGCTCGTCGGGCGGTGCCTGGCCGTCGGCCAGCACCAGCATCGGCGGCTCCAGCGTGACGATGCGGGCGATGCGCCGGGCGCAGTCTTCCTGGCTGCCACGCGTCAGGTAGGCGACCTCGCGCGCGCCCAGAATCTGCACGCGGTACGGGTGGATGTAGTTGAGGTAGCCCACCAGGTCGGCCGCCGACTGCGCGCGGCTGATGACCTCGGGGTCGAACTGGCGCTCTGACGCGCCAAGCCCTGCGAGCCATTCCCAGCGGAGCGAGCCGCGGAACTCCTCGAACATGGCATCGGCGCTGATGACGGTCGGCTTCATGCGTTCAGGCACCGGCGCACGGGCGTCGGCATTGCGTTGGAGTGACGGAGAGAGCCGCGCAGCTTATCAGCAGCCGCGCGTACCAACGCATGCGCTCAGGCGACTTGCGTGGACTGCCAGCTGGCGATCAGGCCATGCAGGGCGGCCGCGTCGGTGCTGGACTTGATCTGTTCGCGCAGGCTGGCGTCGCTCAGCAGCTCGGCGATTTCAGACAGGATTTCAAGGTGCTTCTGCGTGGCCGCTTCGGGCACCAGCAGAAAGATCAGCAGCGCGACGGGTTGCTCGTCGGGTGCGTCGAAACCGATGGGGTTGGCCAGCTGGAACACGGCGGCCATCGGCGCCTTGAGGCCCTTGATGCGGCCATGCGGAATGGCAACGCCGTGGCCCAGGCCAGTGGACCCGAGGCGCTCGCGCGCGAAGAGGCTGTCGGTGATGAGTGCACGGCCCAGGCCGTGGAGACTTTCAAACAGCAAGCCGGCTTCTTCAAAAGCACGTTTCTTGCTGGTTGCGTCAACACTCACAAGCACTTGAGCGGGCGGCAGGATGGACGCGAGGCGATTCATGGTGGGTGCAGAGCGGGCGCGATTATGCACCCGCTTGGTAAAAACCCCCAGTCCCCTTATTTACTTTCTGTCTACATGTTGCCCGTACGCCTCTGGGCGCCTGGGAAGCTTGCCAAAGTCCCAGCGCCATGGTCGGAAAACAAAAAGGCCGCCCTGAGGCGGCCTTTGGCGAGGCGCGAGGCGCCGAATTACATGATGCGCTTGGGTGCCGCGTGGTGGTGGTCCTGCAGCCGGTCCTTGTGGCGTACCACTTGGCGGTCCAGCTTGTCGACCAGGTCGTCGACCGCGGCATAAAGATCAGCGTGGCTCGATTCCGCGAACATGTCACTGCCCTTGACGTGGATGTTGCATTCCGCCCTTTGGCGGCGTTCCTTTTCCTTCTGCTTTTCCACCGTGAGGATCACCTTCACATCGACCACCTGGTCGAAATGTCGGGTGATCCGGTCCAACTTGCTCGTGACGTAGGTGCGCAAGGCAGGTGTGACGTCGAGGTGATGACCGCTGATCGTCAAATTCATGAATGACCTCCTGGAATTGACGGTTGGGGAAATGACCCCGCTCCGGAATGAAGCGTGGCCGGGGGAACTGGGTGCGGGAGAGAGAAAGAGAAAAGAAGGGGGGAAAAAAGAGAATTGAGAGAGAAATTCAGCGCGGTGAATTCACTATGCCCAAGCTGTCACGGTATTGCAATACCAGGGTTGCCCGCAGCGCGGCCCGGTGCAGCGCAGCATTTCACACGCTCATCAATCCATAGCAATGCATGCGCGCGGGGCAGGCGTTGCAGCGGTTTGCGCAGATGTGTGTCAGGGCGAAAAACCTGGTGACCCTGTCGGCAAAAGGGCCTGGCTTTCAGCGCCAGGCAGCACGCATCCGGTTGCGCAGGTCGATCACCGCGCTCGGCGGCGGCACCGCCGGCGCTCGCTCCGGCGGTGGCGGCCAGGTCTGCTGGTCGAAGCCCGCAAGGTCGGCATCGGCGATGAAGCGCGTGCGGTTGGCATACAGGTGCCGGTCGCCCCGCGCCGCCTGCTGCGTGATGTAGAAGCGCTGCGGCACCAGCAGGTGCAGATGGTCGCGCGCCCGGGTCATGGCCACGTAGAGCAGACGGCGTTCTTCTTCCAGCTCTTGCGCGCCCTGCGCCACGTCGGCCGGCATGCAGCCGTCGACCACGTTGAGCACATGCACCGAATTCCATTCCTGCCCCTTGGCCGAATGGATGGTCGAAAGAATCAGGTAGTCGTCGTCGAGCAGCGGCGGGCCCGGCCGGTCGCTGGTGGCCTCGGGCGGGTCGAGCGTGAGCTCGGTCAGAAAGCGTTCGCGCGAGCCGTAACCGGCGGCCAGCCGCGCGAGCTGCTCGACGTCGGCGCGGCGCACGCCGGAGGTGTCCTCGTACAGGCGCTCCAGGTGGGGCTGGTACCAGTTCATGGCCACTTCCACATCGGCCGGCCACTTGAGCGAGGGCGCGCGCAAGGCGGCGTAGGCCTGCGCAAATTCCGCCCATTGCGTGCGCGCGGCCGACGGCGGCATGAAGTCGCGCACCGCCGCGGCCGGGTCGGCCGCCTGATCCATGGCGTCGAGCAGCCGCGCGCCCGTGGCCGGGCCGATGCCCGGAATGAGCTGCGTCACCCGAAAGCCCGCCATGCGCCCGCGCGGGTTCTGCGCAAAGCGCAGCACCGCAAGCAGGTCTTTCACATGCGAGGCTTCCAGAAACTTGAGCCCGCCGAACTTCACGAACGGAATGTTGCGCCGCGCCAGCTCCAGCTCAAGCCCCGCGCTGTGCGACGAGGTGCGAAACAGCACCGCCTGCGACTTCAGCGCCAGCCCGCCCTCGCGGTGCGCCAGCACCTTGTCGGCCACCCAGCGCGCCTGCGCCGCGTCGTCGGCCACCAGCACCAGTTGCGGCTTGCCGGCCGAGGGCTTGTCGGTCCACAGCGTCTTGGCGTGCCGCTCGGCGGCCTGCGCAATCACGCGGTTCGACACGTCCAGGATGGGCTGCGTCGAGCGGTAGTTGCGCTCCAGCGTGACCACGCGCGCCGCCTGCGTGAACTGCGTCGGAAAGTCGAGGATGTTGCGCACCGTGGCGCCGCGGAACGAATAGATCGACTGCGCGTCGTCCCCCACCACCGTCACGCCGCGCCCGTCGGGCTTGAGCGCCAGAAGAATTGAGGCCTGCAGCCGGTTGGTGTCCTGGTATTCGTCGATCAGCACATGGTCGAAGCGCGCACCGATGTGCGCGGCCAGCGCGGGCTCGGCGGCCATCTCGGCCCAGTAGAGCAGCAGGTCGTCGTAGTCGAGCACTTTCTGCTGCTGCTTGGCCTCGACATAGGCCCCGAACAGCTTCTTGAGTTCGGCCTCCCATTCCGCGCACCAGGGAAAGGCTTCGCTCAGCACCTGCCCCAGCGGCGCGCGCGTGTTCACGCAGCGCGAATAGATCGACAGGCAGGTGCCCTTGCGCGGAAAGCGGTTCACGGTGGACGACAGACCCAGCTCGTGGCGCGCGAGCCCCATCAGGTCTTCGGCGTCGCCGCGGTCGTGGATGGTGAAGTTTTCGTCGAGCCCGATCTGCGGGGCGTACTCGCGCAGCAGCCGCGCGCCGATGCCGTGGAAGGTACCCGCCCAGGGCAGCACGGGCGGTGCCTCCGATTGCAGCCCGAGCACCTTGGCCAGCACCTGGCCGGCGCGCCGCCCCATTTCCTGCGCGGCCCGGCGCGAGAAGGTCAGCAACAGCAGGCGCTGCGGATCGACGCCGCCCGCAATGAGGTGCGCCACGCGGTGCGCCAGCGTGCTGGTCTTGCCCGAGCCGGCGCCGGCAATGACGAGCAGCGGACGGTCGTCGCGCGCGGTGGCTGCGCCGGCACCGCCGCTGTCGCCGACAGCCGCGACCACGCCATGTTCTACCGCCGCGCGCTGCGCGTCGTTGAGCGTGGCCAGCGCGGCGGCCAGGCGCTCTGACTGAGCGGAAGGGGTCGCGGGCGCGGCGGCAAAGGCAAGGGGCGCAGGGGTCTGCATGGCGACCGACTTTACTGTATGTCCGTCCAGCTCGGCCACCGTGCTGCCATGTGGCCGGTGACATAATCGCGCCTCGCTGCAACCAGAGATTCTTCCCATGGAAACTGCCCCGTCTCGGCAGCTTTCAACTCCCTTTCGCTGACACGATTTCTTGACGCGATGTTTCGCGCACGTCGGGCCCGGGAATTGAAAGCGCCCCCCTCCCTCGCCCAACGTTCCAGTCATACCCGGGAGTGAGCCCATGCTCAACATCTTCACGCTTGCCAACGGCCGCCTCGTTCAGGAAGAGATCGAGGCGCTCGAAGAGCTCTCCAAGTTCCAGCCGATCTGGGTCGACCTGGAGTCGCCCACGCTCGAAGAAAAGCGCTGGATCAAGCAGTACTACGGCCTGTCGATTCCCGAAGACGCGATGGACGAAGACATCGAGGAGTCGGCCCGCTTCTATGAAGAAGACAACGGCGAACTGCACATCCGCTCCGACTTCTTGATCGACGACGACGAAGACCCGCGCACCGTGCGCGTGGCCTTCATCCTCAACCAGCACAACACCGACCTGCGCAGCCGCGGCGTGCTGTTCTCGATACACGACGAAGACGTGCCCGTGTTCCGCCTGCTGCGCATGCGCGCGCGCCGCGCGCCGGGTCTGATCGAAGACGCCAAGGAAGTGCTGCTGAAGCTGTTCGACGCCGACGCCGAATACTCCGCCGACACGCTGGAGAATATCTACGACGAGCTCGAAGTGGCCGGCAAGAAGGTGCTGTCGGGCAACGTCACCGACGAGCTGGCCGGCGAGGTGCTGGGCCTCATTGCGCGCCAAGAAGACTTGAACGGCCGCATCCGCCGCAACGTGATGGACACGCGCCGCGCCGTGAGCTTCATGATGCGCAGCAAGATGCTCAATGCAGAGCAGTTCGAAGAGGCGCGGCAAATCTTGCGCGACATCGAATCGCTGGACAACCACACGGCCTTTCTGTTCGACAAGATCAACTTTTTGATGGACGCGACCGTCGGTTTCATCAACATCAACCAGAACAAGACCATCAAGATTTTCTCGGTGGCCAGCGTGGCGCTGCTGCCGCCCACGCTGATTGCCAGCATCTACGGCATGAACTTCAAGTTCATGCCAGAGCTCGACTGGTCGATGGGCTACCCCTACGCCCTGGTGCTGATGGCGGCCAGCGCGCTGGGGCCGATGTGGTACTTCCGCCGGCGCGGCTGGCTCAAGTAACACCCAAGCCGGGGCATTGCCTTCGGCTCTTGCCCCGGTGCTAGAGTGGCCCGCAGCCCAGCGCTGACCGGAGGCCCTCGTGCGCAGACTTCGCTTTCTCACCAACCGCCATCGCGCGCCGTCCACCAACACCGCGCTCGGCCTGCTGCTCGCCTTCAATGCCGGCGCGGTGAATGCGGGCGGGTTCCTCGTGCTGCACATGTACACCTCGCACATGACCGGCTTCGCCTCGCAGCTGGCGGACGGCATGGTGCTGGGCAACGCCACGTTGCTGCTGAACGCGCTGGGCGCGATCCTCGCGTTCGTGAGTGGCGCCGCGGTCTGCGCCGTGCTCGTGAACTGGGGGCGGCAGCACCGCATGCACGGCGTGTACGCCCTGCCGCTGGTGCTCGAAGCGGCGTTGATGTTTCCGTTCGGGCTCATGGGCGCCATCACGCTGACCTGGGCCACGCCGTTCGCGGTGCCGCTCACCGTGCTGCTGCTGTCCTTCATCATGGGCCTGCAGAACGCGGTGGCTTCCAAGACCTCGCGCGGCAGCATCCGCACCACCCACATGACCGGCAACATCACCGACATGGGCATCGAGATCGGCAAGATGCTCTATTGGAACGGCCGCGACAAGGCCACGCCGCTGGCGGTGCGCCACGACCCTGCCCGCATGCGCCGCGCGGTCGGGCTCGTCGGCATGTTCGTGCTTGGCGGGGCGATGGGGGCGCTGGGCTTCAAGTACGTCGGCTTCATCTGCGTGGTGCCGCTGGCGGCGCTGCTGCTGGCGCTGTCGATCCCGCCGCTGCTGCGCGACATTCCGCGCTGGCACCTGCCCTCTTCGTCCTAGCTCAACCGACTGCCGGCAGCGTGGCCAGCCAGGCGCCAACCAGCGCCAGGCTGTAGCGGCTCGCCACCACGGCAACGAAGCGTGCGAAGTCGCCACGCGCCGCGTCGTCGGCGCGGTCGGAAATCGTGCGCATCGCGGCAAAGGGCACGGCGTAGTCGTGGCACACCTGCGCCACCGCCGCGCCTTCCATCTCGACCGCGAGCGCGTCGGGCAGTTCACGCTGCAGCGTTGCGCTCTCCGCCGTGGTCGACACGAAGCGGTCGCCGCTCACCAGCAGGCCGCGGTGCACCCTGGGCGCCGACAGGCCGAACTCGTCGACGCCCGCCTGACCGATCAGCGCCACCGGGTCGCGCAGCACATCGCTCACCATGGCCGCCAGCGCGTCGGACAAGGCAGGGTCCGCCGCGAAGCGCGACAGGCCCATCAACGGCACCTCGTGCTTTGCAAAGAGCGGGGACGCGTCCATGTCGTGCTGCAGCAGCTCGGTGGCCACCACCACGTCGCCCACGTTCACGCCCGGCGCAAGCCCGCCCGCAACGCCGGTGAACACGATGGCCCGCACGCCGAAGCGTTCGAGCAGCACCGTGGCCGTGACCGCCGCCGCCACCTTGCCGATGCGCGACAGCACCGCAACCACCGGCTGGTCATGCAGATGCCCCACCCAGAAGTCGCGCCCCGCGACGCGCACGCGCTGCTCGTCGGGCATCTGCGCAAGCAGTGCGGCCAACTCTTCGTGCATGGCCGCGACGATGGCGACAGGCTTCATGAAAAATTACTTGAGATCCACACCGTAGAAAGTATGACGGCCGAACGGGCTCAGCTTGAAGTCGACCACCTCCTTGCGCACCGGCTTCAGCTGCACCGCATGCGCGATGGTGAACCACGGCGCCTGCTCCTTGAAGATGACCTGTGCCTTCTTGTAGAGCGCATCGCGGTCGGCCTGCTTGGTCGTGCTCTTGGCCTTCACCACAAGGTCTTCATACGGCTGGTAGCAGAACTTGGACACGTTGCTGCCGCTGGCCGACTTGGCCGACGCGCAACCGAGCAGCGTGTAGAGAAAGTTGTCCGGGTCGCCGTTGTCGCCGGTCCAGCCCATCATGCCCATCTGGTGCTCGCCGGCCTGCAGTCGCTTGCGGTACTCGCCCCATTCGAAGCTCTTGATCTCCGCCTTCACGTTGATCTTGGCCAGGTCGGCCTGCATCAGCTCGGCGATGCGCTTGGCGTTCGGGTTGTACGGGCGCTGCACGGGCATGGCCCACAGGTCGGTGGAGAAGCCGTCGGGAAAGCCGGCCTGCGCCAGCAGCTTCTTGGCGGCTTCGGGGTCGTACGGGTCGTCCTTCACCGCATCGTTGTAGGACCACATGCTCGGCGGAATCGGGTTCTTCGCGGCCACGCCGGTGGACAGGTACACGCCGTCGATGATGGCCTTCTTGTTGATTGCCATGCTCACCGCCTTGCGCACGCGCACATCGTCGAACGGCTTCTTGGTGGTGTTGAACGACAGGTAGCCCACGTTGAGACCGGGCTGCTCCAGCACCTGCACGTTCGGGTCCTTGCGAATCGCGTCGAGGTCGGCCGGGTTGGGGTACGGCATGACGTGGCACTCGCCCTTCTGCAGCTTGGCCCAGCGCACCGACGCATCGGGCGTGATGGCGAACACCAGGTCGTCGATCTTCGCCTTGCCGCCCCAGTACTGCGGGAAGGCCTTGAAGCGGATGATGGCGTCCTTCTGGTACTGCACCAGGTAGAACGGGCCGGTGCCGATCGGGTCCTGGTCGACCTTCTCGGGCGTGCCGGCCTTCAGCATGGCAATCGCGTATTCCTTCGACTGGATGCCCGCGTACTGCATGGCCAGGTTCGCGAGGAACGGCGCCTCGGGCTGGTTGAGCACGATCTTCACCGTGTAGTCGTCGATGCGGTCGACCGTCTTCAACAGCTTGGGCATTCCCATGTCGTTGAAGTACGAGTGGTTCTGGCTCGTCACCTTGAAGAAGGGGTCACTCTCCTTCCACTGGCGCTCGAGCATGAAGATGAAGTCATCGGCGTTGAAGTCACGCGTGGGCTTGAAGCTCTTGCTGGTGCTGTGCCACTTCACGCCCTTGCGCAGGTGGAAGGTGTAGACCGTGCCGTCGGCGGAAATGTCCCACTTCTCGGCCAGGCCCGGCGTGACCTTGGTGCCGCCGCGCTCGAACTCCACGATGGTGTTGTAGACCTGCGTGGTCACGTCGAACGACGTGCCGGTGGTGTTCATGCCGGGGTAGAAGTTCTCCGGGCTGCCTTCGGAGCAATACACGAGCGTCTTGGCTGACACGGCACCGGCGGTAAGAGCGAAGGCTGCGGGCAGAAGCAGCAGCGAGGCGAGGCGATGGACTTGCATGAGGATCTCCTTGATTCACGGCAATGGGACAACGGAAAAATCATCTCGTCGTCCGTTCGGACTGGGCTTGTCGAAGTCGGTGTGCAGACTTCGACAAGCTCAGTCCGAACGGTTGGGGGGCGGTCCGCACTGCGGGCTGGCTGGAAGGTGTCGGGGCGTACGGAACTCATTGCGAAATCTGCTCTGCGTAGTGGCAGGCCACCAGCCGCTCGTCGAGCGCGCGCAGCAACGGCCGCTCCTGGCTGCAGCGCGGCTGCACATGCGGGCAGCGCGTGCTGAACACGCAGCCCGTGGGCGGGCTCAGCGGCGAAGGCAGCTCGCCCTTGAGCACGATGCGCCGGCTGCTGAGCCCCGGCGTTGACGCCAGCAGCGCCTGCGTGTACGGATGCAGCGGCCGCGCGAAGATGCGCGACTTGGCGCCCTGCTCCACCGCGTGGCCGAGGTACATCACGAGCACGTCGTGCGCAATGTGGCGCACCACGCCCAGGTCGTGCGAGATGAAGAGGTAGGCCAGGCCCAGCTCGGCCTGCAGGTCGGCCAGCAGGTTCAGCACCTGCGCCTGAATCGACACGTCGAGCGCCGACACCGGCTCGTCGGCCACCAGCAGGCGCGGCGACAGCATCAGCGCGCGCGCAATGGCAATGCGCTGGCGCTGCCCGCCGGAGAACATGTGCGGATAGCGGTTGGCGTGCTCGGGCCGCAGGCCCACGCGCGCGAGCATGTCGCGCGCCCTGGCGACTCGCTCCTGCTTGCCCAGCGTGGTGTTGATGGCCAGCGGGTCTTCGAGCACGGTCGAGATCTTCTTGCGCGGGTTCAGCGAACCGTACGGGTTCTGGAACACCAGCTGCACGGCCTGGCGCAGCTCGCGCTTGCGTTCGGGCGGCGGGCTCACCGCATCGGCGCCCACCAGCGTGAGCTGGCCTGCGGTGGGCTTCTCGATCAGCGCGACCATGCGCGCCAGCGTCGACTTGCCGCAGCCCGATTCGCCCACCACCGCCAGCGTGCGTCCGCGCTCGATGCGAAACGAGATGTCGCCCACGGCCCGCAACTGCGCGGGTGCGCGGAACAGGCCACGACGGATGTCGTAGGTGCGCTGCAGATGGGTCGCCTCGACGACCACTTCATTCGTTGTCTCGTTCAATGTGTCGCTCGCTGCGTCGCGCGACACCTCGCGGGTTGCGCCGCTCATGGCAGCACCTCGGCCGCCTGTTGCCGCGGCGGGTCTTGCGCAATGGCCGCCAGCCGCCCCGGCTCGCCCAGCGGAAAGTGGCAGCGCACCTCGGCACCCGGCAGCTCGCGCAGCGCGGGCCGCACGTTGCACGCACGCTCGGTGACGTAGCCGCAGCGCGGCGCAAACAGGCAGCCCGCGGGCCGGTCGTGTACGCCGGGCACCACGCCGCTGATGGTGGCCAGCCGGCCTTCGGGCGCGGCGCGTTCGGGCAGTGCCGCGAGCAGCGCCTCGGTGTAAGGATGGCGCGGCTCCGCAAAGAGCCGGTCGACGCGCTGGTGTTCCATCACCTGGCCCGCGTACATCACGGCGATGCGCTGCGCCATTTCGCTCACCACGCCCATGTTGTGCGTGATGAGCACCAGCGCCATGCCGCGCTCCTTCTGCAGGTCGCGCAGCAGGTCGAGAATTTGCGCCTGAATGGTCACGTCGAGCGCGGTGGTCGGCTCGTCGGCAATCAAGAGGCGCGGGTTGCAGGCGATGGCCATGGCGATCATCACGCGCTGGTTCATGCCGCCCGACAGCTGGTGCGGGTAGCTGCCCAGGCGCGACGACGCGGCCGGAATGCCCACCTGCTCCAGCAGCTCGGTCGCGCGCTTCTTGGCCTCGCGCTTGTCAAGCTTCAGGTGCAGCCGCAGCGTTTCCATCAGTTGAAAGCCGATGGTGAAGCAGGGGTTGAGGCTGGTGGTCGGGTCCTGGAAGATCATGGCGACCTCCTTGCCGACCAGCGCGCGGCGCGCCTTGTCGGAGATGCCGAGCAGCTCCTTGCCGGCAAAGCGCATGTGCTCCGCGCGCACCCGGCCCGGAAAGCCGACGAGGCCCATCAGCGCCATCATCGTCACGCTCTTGCCCGAGCCCGATTCGCCGACGATGCCAAGCACCTCGCCCTCTTCGAGCGTGAGGCTCACGCCATCGACTGCATGCAGCACGCCGCCTTGCGTAGGAAACTCGACGTGCAGGTCTTTGATGTCCAGCAAAGGCATCTGTTCTTTCCTTTGCGTCAGCGCTTGAGCTTGGGGTCGAGCGCGTCGCGCAAGCCATCGCCCAGCAGGTTGAACGCCAGCACCGCCGCAAGAATCGCCAGGCCCGGAAAGGTCACGACCCACCAGGCGCGCAGCACGAACTCGCGCGCGTCGGCCAGCATGGTCCCCCACTCCGGCGACGGCGGCTGCGCGCCCAGGCCAATGAAGCCGAGCGCGGCCGCATCGAGGATGGCGGTGGAAATGCCGAGCGAGGCCTGCACGATCAGCGGCGCGGCGCAGTTGGGCAGCACCTCGCTGAACATGAGACGCAGCGTGCCCGCGCCGCTCACGCGCGCCGCGGTCACGTAGTCGCGCGAGACCTCGGCGATGACGGCGGCGCGCGTGATGCGCACGTAGTGCGGCAGCACCACGATGGCCACCGCGAGCATGGCGTTGACCAGCCCCGGCCCGAGGATCGCGACGATCACGATGGCCAGCAGCAGGCTCGGCATCGTGAGCACGATGTCCATGAACCGCATGATCGCGATCTCCAGCACGCCGCGGAAGAACCCAGCGACCAGCCCCAGCACCACACCCACCACAACCGACAGCGCCACCACCGCGACGCCGATCGACAGCGACAGCCGGGCGCCGTACATCAGCCGCGAAAGAATGTCGCGCCCGATGGCATCGGTGCCCAGCAGGAAGCTGGCCGAGCCGCCCTGCTGCCAGGCCGGCGGCAGCAGGAACACGGCGCTGTTGGTCTCGTTGGGCGCGTGCGGAGCGATCCACGGCGCGAACAGCGCCACCAGCAGCAGCAACACGATGGTGAACAGCCCGATGACCGCGCCCCGGTTGGCGCTGAATGCGGTCCAGAACTCGCGCCAGGGGCCCGGGGGCGCGCCGTGTTTGACGGCATGTTTTGCAGCGTCGGAGGGGTGCGATGTCGTGGCCATTGCGTCAGCGCCGGATGCGCGGGTTGATGAGGCCGTAGGCCACGTCCACCAGCAGGTTGACCGTCATCACCAGCCCGCCCAGCAGCAGCATGCCGCCCTGCAGCACCGGATAGTCACGCCGCCCGATGGCCTCGATGAGCCACTTGCCCACGCCGGGCCAGGAGAAGATGGTCTCGGTGAGGATGGCGCCCGTGAACAGCACGCCCACCTGCAGCCCGATGACGGTGACCACCGGAATCAGCGCGTTGCGCAGCGCATGCAGCCCCACCACGCGCAGCTGCGACAGGCCCTTGGCGCGCGCGGTGCGAATGTAGTCTTCGCCGAGCACTTCGAGCATCGCCGAGCGCGTCATGCGCGCAATGACCGCCAGCGGCACGGTGCCCAGCACGATGGCCGGCAAAATCAAATGGTGCAGCGCCGACCAGAAGGCGGCGGTGTCGCCCGCGCGCAGCGTGTCGATGAGCAGGAAGCCGGTCTCGGGCTCGATGAAGTACTGCACCGAAATGCGCCCCGACACCGGCGTCCAGCCCAGCTGCACCGAGAAGAACAGGATCAACAGCAGGCCCCACCAGAAGATCGGCATCGAGTAGCCGGTGAGCGACGTGGCCATCACGCCGTGGTCGAAGATGGAGTTGCGCCGCACCGCCGCCAATATGCCGGCCGGCAGCCCCAGCAGCAGCGCAAAAAGAATGGCGCAGGCGGCAAGCTCCACGGTGGCCGGAAAGAGCGCCAGAAACTCGCTCATCACCGTGTCCTGCGTGATGATCGACTTGCCCAGATCGCCGTGCAGCACGCGGCCGATGTAGATGCCGTACTGCACGATCACCGGCTTGTCGAAGCCGTAGACCGCGCGCAGTTCGGCGTGCCGCGCGGGGTCGATGCCGCGCTCGCCGGCCATCGTCTCGATGGGGTCGCCCGGCACCAACCGGATGAGAAAAAACGCGAGCAGCGTCATGCCGATGAATGTCGGCACCAACAGGCTCAAACGGGTCAGGAGGAATCGCAGCATCGACCCGCGAATATGCAAGATCGATGCCGTGCGCCCACCCGGGCCGAACCCTTACTTTTTGGTGTCGCGCAACTCGCGGCGAAGGATCTTGCCGACCGGCGTCTTCGGCATGTCGGTACGAAACTCTACGATTCGCGGCTGCTTGTAACCCGTAAGGTTTGCTCTGCAGAATTCGCGCACCTGCGCTTCAGTGAGGGAGGGGTCTTTCTTTACGATCACGAGCTTCACGGCTTCGCCGGTCTTCTCGTCGACCACGCCCACCGCCGCGCATTCGAGCACGCCCGGAATCAGTGCCACCACGTCTTCGATCTCGTTCGGGTACACGTTGAAGCCCGACACCAGAATCATGTCCTTCTTGCGGTCGACCACCTTGAAGTAGCCGCGCTCGTCGACCACGCCGATGTCGCCGCTCTTGAAGTAGCCGTCGCTCGTCATGACCTTGGCGGTCTCGTCGGGGCGCTGCCAGTAGCCGGCCATCACCTGCGGGCCCTTGATGGCAATTTCACCGCGCTCGCCCATGGGCACTTCGTGGCCTTCGTCGTCGATCAGCTTGAGCCAGGTGTTGGGCAGCGGCAGGCCGATGGTGCCGGTGTAGGCCGTGCTGTCGGTCGGGTTGCAGGTGGTGGAAGGCGAGGTTTCCGACAGGCCGTAGCCCTCGCAGATCGAGCAGCCGGTCTTCTCGAGCCAGAGCTTGGCCACCGCGCCCTGCACGGCCATGCCACCGCCCACGGAGATCTTCAGGTTCTTCCAGTTGACGGTGTTGAAGTCGGGGTGGTTCGCCAGCCCGTTGAACAGCGTGTTGACGGCCGGAAAGCTGTGGATGGTGTGCTTGGACAGCTCCTTCAGCACGCCAGGAATGTCGCGCGGATTGGGGATCAGGATCAGCTTGCCGCCTGTGCGCATGTTCAGCATCATGCCGACCGTGAACGCGAAGATGTGATACAGCGGCAGCGCGCACACGCTGGTGGGCTGCTCGCTGGCCGGCACCTTGTTCATGGCCGGCTCGTTCCAGGCCTCGGACTGCAGCACGTTGGCAATCACGTTGCGATGCAGCAGCACCGCCCCCTTCGACACGCCGGTGGTGCCGCCGGTGTACTGCAGCACGGCCACGTCGTCGGGGCCGATGGCCACGGGCTTGAGCGAAGCGCTCGCGCCCTTGTCGAGCGCATCATTGAAACGCACCGCGCCCGGCAGGCTGAAGTGCGGCACCAGCTTCTTGACGTTGCGCACGACGTAATTGACGATCGCGCCCTTCAGAAAGCCGAGGCGGTCGCCCACCGAAGCCAGCACGATGTGCTTGATCGGCGTGGCCGCAATGCACTGCTGCAGCGTGGTGCCGAAGTTCTCCATGATGACGATCGCCTTGGCGCCCGAGTCCTTGAGCTGGTGCTCGAGTTCGCGCGGCGTGTACAGCGGGTTCACGTTCACCAGGATCAGGCCCGCGCGCAGAATGGCCGCCACGGCAATCGGGTACTGCGGGCAGTTGGGCATCATGGCTGCCACGCGGTCGCCCTTGGCCAGGCCCAGGCCCTGCAGGTAGGCCGCGAACGACTTGCTCTGCCTGTCGGTCTCGGCGTAGCTGATGTCCTTGCCCATGAAGCTGTAGGCCGTGCGGTCGGCGTACTTCTTGAAGCTCTCTTCCATGAGCGCCACCAGCGAGGGGTACTGCGAGGCATCGATATCTGCGGGCACACCTTGCGGGTAGCTGCTCAGCCAGGGACGGTCGGTCATTGGGGTTGTCTCCTCCGGGGTCGGACAGTTGAAAACGAAAACGGCGCACGAAGTGGCGCCGCGAAGACTCGCCCGCGTGGCGGGCGTGGACCTTCGGCCTATTCGATGGCCTTGCCCATATCTTCCACTACTTTTTTAGCATCGCCAAAGACCATCATGGTCTTGTCCATGTAGAACAGTTCGTTGTCCAAACCGGCATAACCGGCCGCCATGGAGCGCTTGTTCACGATGACGGTCTTGGCCTTGTAGGCCTCCAGAATGGGCATGCCGTAGATCGGGCTGCCCTTGGTGTGCGCCGCAGGATTCACCACGTCGTTGGCGCCCAGGATGATCGCCACGTCGACCTGGCCGAACTCGCCGTTGATGTCTTCCATCTCGAACACCTGGTCGTACGGCACCTCGGCCTCGGCCAGCAGCACGTTCATGTGGCCGGGCATGCGGCCCGCCACCGGGTGAATGGCGTACTTCACGATGATGCCCTTCTCGGTGAGCTTGGCGGCCAGCTCCTTCACCGCGTGCTGCGCGCGGGCCACGGCCAGGCCGTAGCCCGGCACGATGACCACCGTCTCGGCATTGCCGAGCACGAAGGCCGCGTCGTCGGCGCTGCCGGTCTTCACCGGGCGCTGCTCTTTCGCGGCACCGCCGGCCGTGACCGCCTCGCCGCCGAAGCCGCCCAGAATCACGTTGAAGAACGAGCGGTTCATGGCCTTGCACATGATGTAGCTCAGGATCGCGCCCGAGCTGCCCACCAGCGAACCGGCCACGATCAGCATCGCGTTGTTCAGGCTGAAGCCGATGCCCGCGGCCGCCCAGCCCGAGTAGCTGTTGAGCATCGACACCACCACCGGCATGTCGGCGCCGCCGATCGGAATGATGATGAGCACGCCCATCACGAAGGCCAGCGCCAGCATCGCGAAAAATGCCGTCCAGCTCTCGGTGGCAACGAACAGCAGGCCCAGCGCCAAGGTCAAGAGGCCGAGCACCAGGTTGAGCATGTGCTGGCCCTTGAACTGCACCGGCGCGCCCTGGAACAGGCGGAACTTGTACTTGCCGGAGAGCTTGCCGAAGGCAATGACCGAGCCGCTGAAGGTGACCGCGCCAATGGCCGCGCCCAGGAACAGCTCGAGCCGGTTGCCGTACGGAATGGCGTAGCGCACGAAGCCGTCCAGCAGCACGGCGCCGTCCGGCGTGTTGGCGCCGATGAGCGCAGCCACGGGCGCGGCGGTGATGCCGAAGGCCCATGGCTCGGCCACCGCGGCCACGCCGATGAACACCGCCGCCAGGCCGATCATGCTGTGCATGAACGCCACCAGCTCGGGCATCTTGGTCATCTCGACCTTGTTGGCCATGAAGGCACCCAGGCCGCCACCAATCACCACGGCCGCCAGCACGTAGCCGATGCCGGCACCGAAGTCGACGTTCAGCGAACGGGCCTGGCCGTGGATGAGCGCGATGGTCGTCAGCACGGCAATGGCCATGCCGGACATGCCGAAGACGTTGCCGCGGATCGAGGTGGTGGGATGACTCAGGCCCTTCAGGGCCTGGATGAAGCAGACGCTGGCCACCAGGTACAGCAGCGTGACGAGGTTCATGCTCACTTGATGGCTCCTTCTTCTGCCTTGGCAGCGCCCGGAGCGGCCTTCTTCTCTTTCTTCTTGAACATCTCCAGCATCCGGCGCGTGACCAGGAAGCCGCCGAACACGTTCACTGCCGCCAGCGCCACGGCCAGCACGCCCATGGTCTTGCCCAGCGGCGTGGTGGTGAGCGCGGCCGCGAGCATGGCGCCCACGATCACGATGGCGGAGATGGCGTTGGTCACCGCCATCAGCGGCGTGTGCAGCGCGGGCGTGACGGTCCACACCACGTGGTAGCCCACGTAGATGGCCAGCACGAAGATGATCAGGTTGATGACTGTGTGGGAAACGGGATCCATGGCTTTTCTCTCCTCGCTTATTTCTTGGTGACCTGGCCGTCCTGCGTCATGCGGCAGGCGGCGACGATGTCGTCCTCGAGGTCGATCTTCAGCGCGCCCTCCTTGGTGACGATCAGCTTGAGAAAGTCGAGCACGTTGCGCGCGTACAGCGCGGACGCATCAGCGGCCACCAGCGCGGCAAGGTTGGTCTCGCCGACGATGGTCACGCCGTGCTTGACCACCGTCTTGTCGGCTTCGGAGATCGGGCAGTTGCCGCCAATGCCATCAGGGCCCTTGCCGGCGGCAATGTCGACGATCACCGAGCCCGGCTTCATGGCCTTGACCATGTCCTCGGTGATGAGCGTGGGCGCGGCGCGTCCGGGAATGAGCGCGGTGCTGATGACGATGTCGGCCAGCGCCACGCGCTTGGCCACTTCGACCTGCTGGCGCGCCAGCCAGCTGGCGGGCATCGGCTTGGCGTAGCCACCGACACCGACGGCGGCTTCCTTTTCTTCGTCGGTGTCGTAGGACACCTCGATGAACTTGCCGCCCAGCGACTCGATCTGCTCCTTCACGCTGGGCCGCACGTCGGAGGCCTCGATGACCGCGCCCAGGCGCTTGGCCGTGGCAATCGCCTGCAGGCCCGCCACGCCCACGCCCAGAATGACGACGCGCGCGGCCTTCACCGTGCCGGCCGCGGTCATGAGCATGGGAAAGAATCGCTGGTACTTGTCCGCCGCGATCATCACGGCCTTGTAGCCGGCAATGTTGGCCTGCGAGCTGAGCACGTCCATGCTCTGGGCCCTTGTGGTGCGCGGCGCGGCTTCCAAGGCGAAGCCGGTGACGCCGGCGGCGGCCAGGCGCTGCAGGCCGGCTGCGTCGAACGGGTTGAGCATGCCGATGACCACGGCGCCGGGCTTGAGCAGCGCTGCTTCGGCGTCGGTGGGTGTGCGCACCTTCAGCACCATGTCCGCGGACAGCGCGCCGGCCTGGTCCGTGATTTCCGCGCCTGCTGCCTGGTAGGCGGCATCGGTGACGCTGGCGGCAATGCCGGCCCCTGCCTGTACACGCACCGCATGCCCGGAAGCGATCAATTTCTTGACTGTCTCGGGTGTAACGGCCACTCGGGTTTCGCCAGCCAGTGTCTCGGCAGGCACGCCTATCAGCATAGAGATCTCCTCAGAGCAAGGGGGGCACACGGAACGCGCGCAGAGCTTACAGCAAGATTACAGCCGCTCGCTGTCGCCCGGAGGTCGTGCCTTATCGCACCGTCAACGCCCATGAGTGTTGATTACATTGCTATTTAATTAATAGCAATATCGGCATTTTCGACGCCTGAGAATGGCAGCACCGTGCCTCGTCTACCCCGCCAGCAGGCGCGCGCCTGCGAAGTAGCCTTCCGCATTACAGCGCGCAACGCCCCGGACGCAATCCGTATGCAACTGTAGCCAATTGTTGTGAGCGTTGTTTTAAATTCGTGATTTGCGTGCATTAGTTGCAAACTCGAAAAATTGGCTCGTCGCAGATAGATACACTTCGGCCAAATCGCCAGTTCACAGAGACTGTCGAAGGAGGAAGAAGGGGATGAAATGCGCATTGCTGTACTCGATGACAGCCCGGATCAGCTCACGCTGATCCATCACAGCATGGTGGGACTCGGACACGAGTGCCACCTCTACAAGGAAGGAAAAGCACTGCTGCACGCCTTGCGCCGGCAGACGTTCGACTTCCTGATTCTTGATTGGAACCTGCCCGACATGCCGGGTCCAAAAGTGGTGAAAACACTGCGAATCGACCTCAAGAACCGGCTTCCTATTCTTTTTGTGACCGATCGGCACAACGAGGCCGATATCGTCGCGGGCCTGAACGCTGGCGCCGACGACTTCATGACAAGGCCGCTGCGCCCCGGCGAACTCGAAGCCCGCGTCAATGCCCTGCTGCGCCGCGCGTATCCGTCGCGCGACGAGCTGGAACTGGTCTTCGGGCCCTATCACTTCTACCCGCCCTCGCGGGTGCTGAAGATGCGGGGCGTCCAGGTCGAGCTGAAGAACCGCGAGTACGAACTCGCCCTGTTCCTGTTCCAGAACCTCGGGCGCCTGCTGTCGCGGGGCCATCTGCACGAAGCCGTGTGGGGCCTGGGCATCGAGGCGCTGTCGCGCTCGCTAGACACGCATATCTCGCGCCTGCGCACCAAGCTGGACCTGCGCCCGGCCAACGGCTTCCTGCTGCTGGCGGTCTACGGCCTCGGCTACCGGCTGGAAGCCCTCGATGAAGAGGTGTTGCCGAGGTTGATGGCACGTTAGCCACACACCGGCAAGGCAGCCCAAGGCGGCAAAACGCCAACAGTCGGGGAATCTCTCGTGCGCTGCGGGCTCCAACGCTGCCAAAGGAACAAGAGACACATGAAATCCATGATCCGGCTGCTGCTCGCCGCCACGCTGCTCTGGAGCTGGCTCAGCCCGGCTGCCGCCCAGGACGTCGAGGCCAGCGACATCGTGCGCGGTGGCATGCAGGCCCTGCAGATGGTGGACACCGACCGCGCCGGCGAACTCTGGGACGGCGCGACGCCCGCCACGCGCAAGCGGATGCCGCGTGCCGATTTCACCGGCCAGATCGCCAAGAGCCGAGCCCCGCTGGGCGCCCCGAAAATGCGCACCTGGGTCGCGGTGAACCGGCAGGTTGTGACGGACACCGATGGCGACACGGCCGGCCAGTACGTCAGCGTGGAATATGAAACCCGTTTCGCAAGCAAGCCTGACGGCACGCTGCGCGAGCTCGTGAGCTTTCACCTCGACCGCGACCGCGTCTGGCGCTTCAGCGGCTATGTGCTGAGATAAAACAACGTCCATGGCAACACTGCGCTGGAAACCCAACGTCACCGTCGCGGCGGTGATCGAACGCAACGGCCGCTTCCTGCTGGTCGAAGAACAGGCGGGCGACGGCCTGCGGCTGAACACGCCGGCAGGGCACCTCGACCCGGGCGAATCCCCGGCCGAAGGCTGCGCGCGCGAAACACTCGAAGAAACCGCCCACCATTTCACGCCGACGGCGCTCGTCGGCGTCTACATGGCGCGTGCCCGGCCGGTGGCCGAGCAGGGCGAAGACATCACCTACATGCGCTTCGCCTTCAGCGGCACGCTGGGCGCCTTCGAAGAGGGCCGCGCGCTGGACGTCGGCATCGTGCGCACCCTGTGGATGACGGTGGAAGAAATTCGCGCCAGCGTGGCGCGGCATCGCAGCCCGCTGCTGCTGCAGTGCATAGAGGACCACCTCGCGGGCAAGCGCTACCCACTGGAGATCGTCCAGGTCGACGAATCGGTTCGCTCGGCGCCTTCAATCAGATGACGTCGGATGACGTCGGATGACGTCAGACGATGACGCCGCCGCCCAGGCAGCGTTCACCGTCGTACAGCACGGCCGATTGCCCCGGCGTGACGGCCCACTGCGGCGCGCTGAAACGCAGGCTGAATGCGGCCGGCGCGCCAGCCTCGGCCACACCCTCCTCCACGGCATCATCCATGTCGCAAGCCGCATCCGCCTGCCGATAGCGCGCCTTCGCGCCATAGCTTCCGGCCAACGGCGCATCGCCCGACACCCAGCTCGCGCCGTCCGCCTTCAGCGCCGACGACAGCAGCCACGGATGGTCGTGCCCTTGCACCACCCAGAGCGTGTTCGTCTCGATGTCCTTGCGCGCCACGAACCAGGGCGAATGGTCGCCCGAGCCGCGCTGCGCACCCTTCTCCTTCACGCCGCCGATGCCCAGCCCCTGCCGCTGCCCCAGCGTGTAGAAGCTCAGCCCCTGGTGCTCGCCCAGCCTGCGGCCACGGTCGTCCTTGATGGGGCCCGGCTCCTTGGAGATGTAGCGGTTCAAAAAGTCGCGGAACGGCCGCTCGCCAATGAAGCAGATGCCGGTCGAGTCTTTCTTCTTCGCGTTGGGCAGGCCGATTTCTTCCGCGATGCGGCGCACCTCGGTCTTGTGCAGCTCGCCCACGGGGAACAGCGTCTTCGACAGCTGCGCCTGGTTCAGGCGGTGCAGAAAGTAGCTCTGGTCTTTCGATGCGTCGAGCCCCTTCAGCAGTTCGTGCCTGCCGGTGGCCTCGTTCAGCCGCACGCGCGCGTAGTGCCCGGTGGCGATCTTCTCGGCGCCCAGCCGCATGGCGTGGTCGAGGAAGGCCTTGAACTTGATCTCGGCGTTGCACAGCACGTCGGGGTTGGGCGTGCGGCCGGCCTTGTACTCGCGCAGGAACTCGGCGAACACGCGGTCCTTGTAGTCGGCCGCGAAGTTGACGTGCTCGATCTCGATGCCCAGCACGTCGGCCACGCTGGCGGCGTCCACGAAGTCGATGTTCGACGAGCAGTACTCGCTGTCGTCGTCGTCTTCCCAGTTCTTCATGAAGATGCCGACCACCTCATGCCCCTGCTGCTTGAGCAGGTGCGCCGTCACCGCGGAGTCCACCCCGCCGCTCAGTCCCACCACGATCCGTTGCTTTGCCATAAGTGCGCCATTGTCCCAGCCCTTGGCTAGGGGCCCGCGGCGTGTGGGAAATCGGGAAAACCCGTGTCCCCGGCTTGTCAGCGCCCGCCCCACGGCGCGAAGGGCCAACGCTACAGTGCCGCTGGAAGGCGGCGCAGACCCGCGCACGCGATTCGCAACAACAGCACAGCGGAGACAAGACGCATGGCCACCCCCTCCCCCACCCAAGCCTTCCAAGCCTTCCAGCCCATCCAGCCCGGCGACAGCACGCCCTGGACGCACAACTACCCAAGCGGCATGCGCTGGGACGCCGAGCTGCCCGTCAAGCCGGTGCAGCAGATGCTCGACGAGGCCGTCGCGCGCTGGCCCGACCACTCCGCCGTCGAGTTCATGGGCCAGTCGCTTACTTACCGCCAGCTCGGCGCTGCGGTCGAGCGCGCCGCCAAGGGCCTGCAGGACCTGGGCGTGAAGCCCGGCGTGCACGTGGGCCTGTACCTGCCCAACACGCCGCACTACCCGATCGCCTTCTTCGCGGTGCTCAAGGCCGGCGGCACGGTGGTGAACTATTCGCCGCTCGACGCCGAGCGCGTGTTGGCCCACAAGATCGAGGACAGCCGCACCGACATCCTCGTCACGCTCGACCTCGTCAACCTCTACCCGCTGATGGCGCGCCTGCTCGACCACTCGCGCCTGAAGACGCTGGTGGTGGGCAGCATCGGCGACTACGGCGCCATGGGCGAGAAAGTGCAGGCGCAGCTGCAAGCCGCCGGACAGGTTGCGCCCGTGCCCACCGACGCGCGCCACGTGCGCTTCACCGACCTGCTCAAGACCGAAGGCACGCACCAGACCTACCCGATCGGCGACCTGGCCGAAGAGGTGGTGGTGCTGCAGTACACCGGCGGCACCACCGGCCTGCCCAAGGGCGCGATGCTCACGCACGCCAACCTCTCGTCGGCCAGTGCGCAGTACTACGAGTCGACGCGCGGCGAACCGCCGATTCTCGAAGAGGGCAAGGAGCGCTTTCTGGTCGTGCTGCCGCTGTTCCACATCTTCGCGCTCAGCGCGGCCATGCTGCTGGGCGTGCGCCTGGGTGCGGCGCTGGTGCTGCACACGCGCTTCGACGTCGACGCGGTGATGAACGAGCTGGCGGCCAGCAGGATCAGCGTGTTCCCCGGCGTGCCCACGATGTACATGGCCATCCTGTCGCACCCCAAGGCCAGGGAGATGGACCTGCGCTCGCTGAAGTTCTGCGGCTCGGGCGGCGCGCCGCTGCCGGTGGAGGTGGAACAGCGCTTCTTCGAGCTCACCGGCTGCCACCTCAACGAAGGCTGGGGCATGACCGAGACCTCGCCCGTGGGCACCTTCACGCCTGCGCGCGGCGTCCGCAAGGCCGGCTCGTGTGGCATGCCGCTGCCGCAGGTGCGCATCAAGCTCGTGAGCCTGGACGACCCGACGCAAGACGTCACCACCTTCGGCGAGCCGGGCGAACTTTGCATTCGCGGGCCGAACGTGATGAAGGGCTATTGGAACAACCCGAAGGCCACGGCCGAATCGATGACCGCCGACGGCTATTTCCGCAGCGGCGACGTCGCGAAGATGGACGCCGACGGCTACCTCTACATCGTCGACCGCACCAAGGACATGCTGCTGTGCGGCGGCTACAACGTGTACCCGCGCGTGCTGGAAGAAGCGGTGTACGAGCACCCCGCCGTGGCCGAGGTGTGCGTGATCGGCATTCCCGACGACTACCGCGGCCAGTCGCCCAAGGCCTTCGTGAAGCTCAAGGAAGGCGCGGGCGAACTCACGCTCGACGCGCTCAAGAGCTTCCTGAAGGACAAGCTGGGCAAGCACGAGATGATCGGCGCGCTGGAGATTCGCGCCGAGCTGCCCAAGACGGCGGTGGGCAAGCTCTCGAAGAAGGACCTTGTGGACGAGGAAGCCCGCAAGCGGGCCTGAACTTCTGAGCGCCGGCTACTTCGCCGTCTGCCCGAACACGCCGGCCAGCAGCTCGTAGGAGCGCAGCCGCGCGGCGTGGTCGAACACCTGCGAGGTGATCATGAGTTCGTCGGCGCCGGTGCGCGCCACGAACGCTTCCACGCCCTTCTTCACCGTGTCGACCGAGCCCACGGCGGAGCACGACAGCACCGAGTCGAGCAGCGCGTTCTCCGCCGGCCCGACCTTCTGGCGGTAGTTTTCCACCGGCGGCGGCAGGCGCCCCGGGCGGCCGCTGCGCAGGTTCACGAAGGCCTGCTGCCACGAGGTGGCGCGGAAGTCGGCCTCGGCGTCGGTGTCGGCCGCGAACACGTTGAAGCCCAGCATCACGTGCGGCTTCTTCAACTGCGCCGACGGCTTGAAGGTCTCGCGGTAGATCTGAATGGCCTGCATGAGCTGCTGAGGCGCAAAGTGCGAGGCAAAGGCGTAGGGCAGCCCCAGGTGCGCCGCGAGCTGCGCACCGAAGGTGCTGCTGCCCAGAATCCACAACGGCACTTCGAGCCCCTCGCCGGGCACCGCGCGCACGGCCTGCTGCGGGTCTTTCGACATGAAGTCCATCAGCTCCATCACGTCCTGCGGGAACTGGTCGGAGTCGGACTCCAGGTTGCGCCGCAAGGCCCGCGCGGTGCGCTGGTCGGAGCCGGGCGCGCGGCCCAGGCCAAGGTCGACGCGCCCCGGGTACAGCGACGCCAGCGTGCCGAACTGCTCGGCAATCACCAGCGGCGAATGGTTCGGCAGCATCACGCCGCCGGCACCGATGCGAATGGTGGAGGTGCCCGCTCCCACGTAAGACAGCAGCACGGCCGTGGCCGCGCTCGCAATGCCCGGCATGCCGTGGTGCTCGGCCAGCCAGTAGCGCGTGTAGCCGTGCTTTTCGCCGTGCTGCGCAAGCGAGAGCGAGTTGCGGAACGACTGCGCGGCGTCGCTGCCCTCGGTGATCGGGGAAAGGTCGAGGATCGATAACGGAATCATGGCGCGATCATGGCGCGAACCGCCCAACGGCGTGGCCGGAGGGGCTATTCGGTTTGGTATAGCGTGCTCACCGTCGCGAAGTCGCGGCCGTTCTGCTCCACGTTCACCTGAAACGGCACGCTTTCGCCCGGCGCGATGGCCGGCAGGTTGTCCACCAGCTTGAAGCCGGTGAGTTGCCCGTTGCGGTCGCGCAGGCTCACCCACAAACGCACCTTGCCGACGATGCCGGTGCCCGGGTTCTTCACGCTGCCCGTGACCTCCACGCTCTTGTAGGTGAAGCGCTGGCTGAAGTTCAGCAGCACGCTGCCGGTCTCGGCCCTGGTGCCGGTCACCTTCACCTCCATCGGCTTGCGCGGACCCGGCAGCGCGGCGCGGCGCATCGGCTTCCACTCGATGCGGGTCGAGGTGAAACGCTCCATGTCCTCCGGCTCCAGGAAGATGGGAAAGCGCTCGCCGGGGTACAGGTACGCCAGGCCGGTGATGTTGGTGGTGCCGTGCGCCTTGCTGCCGCTGTAGCGAGAGATCACGCCGCCGGGCGCGAGCACCACCGCGTCGGTGCTGCGGTTCACCAGCTCGCCGAGGAACAGCCGCTGCTGGATGTTGTTGCGCCCGTCGACCAGCGGCAGCAGTTCGAGCTGCTTGTCGTCGAAGCGCTCGCTGTCGTCGGCCAGCAGGTCGTCGGTGCCCAGGCGCAGGTCGGGGTTGAAGCTTTCCGGGCCGCCCGCGGTGCGAACCACGCGGTCGGTGCTGAGCACCGGCGCGCGCCCGCCCGAGGCTTCCACCGTGCTGTAGCCGATGCGGTAGTCCCACGCCGCGATGGCCGCGGCACGGCCGAAGCGCGCAATGCTCACGTCCACCGACGTGCGTGCGCCGGGCGCAAGCTCGTTGGCCTGGCCGTAGCCGTGGCCGAAGCCGATGACCTGGCCTGCGTCGTCATACAGCGTCACCAGCACCTCGATGCCGCCCAGCACGGTGGCGTCCTTGCGGTCGTTCATGACGCGGCCCACCAGCCGCACCCGCTCGCCCTGCTGCACGAGCCGCGCGCGCGCCAGCGTCATGCGCGGGCCCTGCACCGCGTTGTAGGGCTCGCTGAGCTTTTGCACGCGCAGCTCCTGGCGCGTGACGTTCTTGCCGCTGGGCATGTCGATGAGCGCGGGCGCGCTCTCGCCGGGCTGCAGCACGCCGATGGGCAGCGTCTCGCTGCGCTCGTCCAGCCGGTTGTCGCCGTCGTAGTACACGGCGCGGATGCTGGCGCGCGACAGCGCCTTGCCGGTGTCGTTGCGCGCCACCACCAGCAGCTTGGGCTGGGCCGAACTGCCGCTGCCCACCAGCACCTGGCGCGGCTCGCCCAGCTTCACGCCATCGGTGGGAATGGTGCGGTCGACCACGGCGGCCACCATGGAGCGCGGTGCACCAGACGCATCGGACGCATCCGACACGTGGCGCGATGCAAGGAACACCTCGACCGCGCGCCCCACCAGCACCACGCCCAGCACCACGATCACGCCGATACTGATCTTGCGCAGCATCAGCTTCTGCCTGAGCGCCGCCTCGGCCGCGAGCTGCCGGCCCGCCTCGTTCTTCACCTGGTCGAGCACGCGCTCGAGCCGGTCGGACACGTTGTCTTCCACCAGCGTGACCGAGCCGCAGTGCTTGCAGGTGTATTCGTTCAGGCCGGTGCGCTGGAGCACGCTGCTGCCGCATTCGCCGCACTTGAGTGTCTGTAGATCGATGGTCATGCGGTGCTGCTTACCAACCAAATGCGTCGGCAATGTCTGCCGCCGCGCCAGCGCTGCCCAGCAGCGGCGCGAGGCGCTCGACCAGGCGCGCGCGGTGCACCGGGGCCACCTCGCACTCGTCCTCGTCGATGAAGATGTCGTCGCCTGCCTCCTCCCACACCTGGCCGATGGTGCCCAGGCACGCGGCCATCTGCAGAATGTCGGTGAACAGCGGCTCGTCTTCCTGCCAGGCGCCCGCGCCGTGCATCGCGAACTGAATCGCGCCGGTGCGCAGGTCGAAGATGAACGGGTCGGCGCCCTGGTCGGCCACCACCAGCCAGTGGTCGGGCCAGTCGGTCAGCCGCTCGCCGGTGATGCCCTGCCAGCGGTAACCGGCCTGCAGCTGCCACAGGCGCGAGAGCGGCGGAATGCTGAACGAATTGCCGGTGGTCGGCACCGTGAGGCCCGAATGGCCAACGCGCTCGTTGACCCATTCGCCCAGCGGGCCGACCTGTTCGTAGAAGTCGGCGATGGCGGCCGGCAGCGCGATGTCGCCGCGCCAGTGTTCGGCGCCCGTCTGCGGGGCCAGCGTGCCATGCGGGGCCAGGGCCGCGCGGGCCTGTTCGATCGATACCAAGGTGTTTTCTCCGTGTTCAGGGAATGCGGGCGGCCGGCAATGCTTTACCGAATGCTTTGTGCAAAACGGTGACGTCGCCGGGCGCTTCTTCGCGCGGGCCGTGCAGGCCATGCGTGGCGTACATGCCGTGCATGCCGCGCATGTCAGTGGGGCCGCAAGCGGTGGACGCTACCACCGGCACGCCGGCGGCTGCCAGGCCTGCACGCTCACGCGGCGGGGCCTCGCTTGCGCCATTGGCCAAGGTCGGCTTCGATGCGCTCGTCGATGTTGCCGCTCCAGTGCGCGCCAAAGCCGGCCGCGCGCAGCAGCTCGACGATGCGGTGGCCCACGGCCACGGTGTTGGCCTCGCGCTGGTCGATGTCGGGGATCATCCCGCCGCTGAAGGCCAGGTGCAGGCGGCCGGTGCGCACCGCCGTGTCGAGGTCTTGCGAGTGATAGAAGCAGCAGCCGCGAACGCCCGAGGCTTGCCGGCCCGCGGCGCGCCAGTGCTCGCGCACGTCGTCGTGGCCGTCGGCGAGCGTGTTGCCCGCGCGGTGCAGCGCAATGATTTTTTCGCCGCGCAATTGCACGAACACCGCGTCGAGGCGGTCGTACTCGGTGTGCGCGGGCCAGGTGGCTTCTTGGGCGCGCTTGGCGGCACAGGCCTGCGCGGCCTCTTCCTTCACCCAGGCCCGGTCTTCGGCGCTGAGTTCGTCCGGGTCGAGGTACTCGTCGGTGATCATCCATTCGACATCGGCGTCGGGATGAAAGCCGCTCCACACCAGATCGTGGATGCGTCCGCGCGTGTCTTCGGGGTCGAGAGTGAGGGCCATGCGTGTTGGGTTGCCGCGGGGAGCGGCGACGAATCATGCTTTCTTGTTGCGAGCGGGAGCGCCTCGGTATTTTCGCCCACCGCACCCGCATGGCGCAGCAATGCAAAAGCATTAGGTCCTGTGGCCGCCCCCTCCGTCCGGCGCCATCATGAAGGATGCGCCATGGCAAGGCAATGCGCCGTTCGGCGAAGGCGCCCAGGCCGTGGGGGCCGCGGACCGCTCCGGGCTGGTGCCGCTTGCCGATTGCTTTTGGCGTTGCGCCAGTGGCTATGCTCGGCGGCTCTTCATGCCGCAGCGACATACCTCCATCGACCTCATCGCGGACCCGCAAGGCCTGCACGTGCAGGAACAGCTGCCCACCGAATGGACCAGCGATGCCCCGCCAGCGACCGAGCGCGTGTCGCGCTCCGTGACCGATTGGGCCGGCTGGCTGGTGGCGCTGGCGGTGCTGGTGTTCATGGCGGTGTTCGGCTTTCAGGCCATCACCTGGGCGCTGGCCGGCGGCTGGCAGTGGCTCTGGCTGGGCGTCGGCGTGCCGATGTTCGCGGTCTTCTCGGTGCTGGGGGTGGTGTTCGTCGTGACCACGTTGCGCGAACGCCGCCGCGTGCGCGTGGCGCTGGAGAACCTGTCGCTGGAGCGCGGGGAAGGCTTCCGCGTGGGGGCACCGCTCGACCTGCGGCTGCGGGCGTCGGTGCCCGCCGCGAGCGAAGGCGAGCGCTCAGTGGCGCCCGAGCGCATCGCCGTGCGGCTGATGCGCCGCCGCATGCGTCGCGACGCCGATGGCGGCGCGTCGCTGGTGGACGAGTGCCGCGACGAAGCCATCGCACCGTGCGACGACACGCGCACGGACCGGCTGGTCTATGCCTGCACGTTGAGCGCGGATGCGGACACTGACGACACCGCTCCGGCGCAGTGGTTCGTCACGCTGCACGACATGACCCTGCACAACGAGCAAGCCCCGCCCTTCCTCACGGCCGGGCTGAGCCTGCTGCGGTGAGCGAGCCCACGCAAAAAGGCCGGGCCATGCATTGCATGGCCCGGCCTTTTGTTTTCTCTGAAGACAGAGAGAGCGAGGCTTACAGCGGCAGCGCGTCGCCGTGAGCGGCAGCGCGGGCTGCGGCGCGCACGGTGGCACGGTCCACCGAGCTGGCGACCAGCGGTGCGACACCGTTGGAAGCGCCTTCGGCATACGGGTCGGCGGTGTGGGCAGCGGCCACGGCTTCAGCGCGGACAGCCGCACGGCTGAGCGTCGACACCATCACCGGGGCCGGGCCGGAGTTGGCACCGGTGGCGTAGGGGTTGGCGCTGTGCGCGGCCACCACGGCCTGGCTGGCGACGTCGGCGCGGCTGGCGCCCGAGGTGAGCGGGTGCACGCCGTTGTAGGTTTCGGCGTGGGCGCCACCGGCAGCGGCGAGCAGGGCGATGGCAACGGCGGAGAGGAGCTTGGAGGCGGTCATTTGATTTGTCCTTTTTTGTTCGGTCAGTTCTTGCACTTGGATGATGTCGAACCGGTCTTGGGTGGGTCACCGTCCCTCCGGGGGGCGGCCACCTCGCTCGGGGCCCTGTTCATCCAGACCGGCTTTGGGGGCCGGTCTGTGAGGTCAATTGTGCGCCGATGACTAAGTAAAAACCCTTAGAAAACAGAACCACGGTGTTCACACTCTGGAAACAATCACCTGAGTTGGGGCGGACAACGGCCTTGTCGTAGAGTCTTGCGATGCGCCCCCACGCCCCCTCCCCGTTGCCCGCTTTCGCCCCGTGGGGCACTCCGGACACCGTCTTCGACGCGTTGATCGGCGCATGGGCACTGGAGCGAACAATCGAAGGCCAGGCCCGCATGTCGGGCACGGCCGTGTTCAGCCCGCTCGGGCCGCACATGCTGAAGTACCGCGAAGAGGGCCGCATCCGCCTGGCCGATGGCAAGGAATTCGACGGGCACCGCGAGTACCTGTTCGAGCGCGCCCCGGCCGGCTTTCTGGTGCACTTTGCCGAGACGCCGCCGCGGCTGTTCCATGCCATTGCCGTCGTGCCCGACGGCGACGCGCTCGCCGGGTCGGCCACGCACCTGTGCACGCCCGACACCTACGACAGCGGCTACCGCTTTCTGCCCGACGGCAGCTTCACCATTCGCCACACGGTGCACGGCCCGCGCAAGAGCTACCTGTCGGCCACGGCCTTCACGCGGCTTGCGCCGTAGCGCGCCCGCTCAGTCGCGGTCCAGCCGCCAGCTCGGCATGCCGCGCATCACCGTCTGCACGAGCATCGCGCACAGGCCGCACTTGATCAGGTCGCCCGGTATGAAGACCAGCATGGCCAGCGCGGCCTGCGACAGCGACATGTGGGCGATCCAGGAAAGCCCGACGATGCCCACGGCATAAACCACGAGAATGCCGCCGACCAACGACGACAGAAAGGCCGCCGCCAGCAGCGGCAGGCCCGTGGCGCCGGCCATGCGGCGCATGGCCAGGCGCATCAGCAGGCCGCAGGTGAAGGCACCGAACATCCAGCCGAACAGAAAGCCCGAGGTCGGCCCCACGAACACCGCCAGCCCGCCCCGGCCGCCCGGCAGCAGCGGCAGGCCCAGCGCCACCGCCAGCAGGAACAGCGCAATGGCCAGAAAGCCGCGGCGCGGCCCGAGCAGGCAACCCGCCAGCATCACGCCCAGCGACTGCAGCGTGATCGGCACGCCGAACGGCAGGTCGATCTTGGGGATCAGGCCGAACACCGCCATCAGCGCAGCGAACAGCGCGATGTACGAAAGGGAACGGGACGAGGTGAGGGAGCCGGTGGTGGTCATGGCGGTCGCAATCGCTGTCGGTGAAAAGAAGGAAGAAAAAGCTCAGCGCCCCAGCCGCGCGGCCAACGCATCTGCCACGCGCTCGGCCGTCTGCAGGGTGCGAATGGTCAGGGGCGCCAGCAACCGCAGGCCGCCGCCATGGCCGGTGCGCGCGCGGTAGGCGTCGTCCAGCCGCTGCCACTGCACATAGAAATTTTCCGCGAAGCGCAGCATCAGGCCAAGCCCGAGCGCGATCCGCTCGGTCGGCACGCCGAAGCGCTGCAGCGGGTGCAGCAGCGCTTCGAGCACCGCCAGCAGGTCTTCGAAGCGGGTGGTGAGCGTGAGCATCAGCGCCAGCGTGGCCGCGCTGGCCAGCCGCAGCGCGCTGGCCACGCCCAGCGGCGTGGTGCCCATCGCCCAGTGAAAGCCGACGATCAAGCCCCCCGCAATGGCCACGCCCAGCAGCATGCGCACGCGGCGCCAGGCAGGCGGGCCGAGCGACGCGAACATCGCCAGCACCGCCGCACAGACCAGCGCCAGCGCCAGAGGCCGCTCGACCAGCACCAGCAGCGTGCCGCACACTGACAGCACCGCGAGCTTCACCCACGCCGCCATCGCGTGCATCCACGTCGGCTGCGCCGAATAGAGGCTACGCACCGCGGCCGCGCTCCAGGGCGGCGCGCTCGCGCACGTTCTCCGCATAGGCCTCGCACACCTCGCGGCCCGGCCCGTCGGCGCGCACCTTGCCCTGCTCGAGCCACAGCACGCGCTCGAAGCCGTAGATATGTTCGAGCAGGTGCGTGGACACGACGATCTGGTGGTCGGTGGCTTCCAGCTGCCGCGCCAGCCGCGCTTGGCTCAGCAGGTCCAGGCTGGCAAAGGGTTCGTCGAGCAGCAGCGTGGCGGGCTGGCTGATCTGCAGCGCCAGCAGGCACACCTGCTGGCGCTGCCCCTGGCTCAGTTCGCCCACGGCGCGCGTGGCCCAGGCCTCGAGCCCGCGCTGCGCGAGAAAGTCGCGCGCCTGCTGCCGCGCGGCCTGGCGGGTTTCGCCGCGCGCGGTGAGGCTGAAGGCCAGCTCCTCGGCCACGGTCGGAAAAATGATCTGGTCGTCGGGGTTCTGAAACATCAGCCCGACGTGCTTCGACAACTGCTTGCGGTCGGTCTGCGTGTCGCAGCCGTGCACGGTGACGCGGCCCTGCTGCGGTTGATCCAGCCCGCTGATCAGTCGAAACAGGCTGCTCTTGCCCGCGCCGTTGTCGCCGACAAGGCCGATGCGTGCCTCGTGCAGGCTGAGCGTGAGCCCTTCGAACACGCGCTGGTTGCCGCGCACCAGCGTCACCGCGTCCAGCAGGATGCTGTGCGGGGAGCGCGTTTCGGGCGGTTCGCGGGGTTCGGGTGGGGTGGGCTGCGGCAAGGGGCGCCCACTGTACCCGAAGCCTCCGCGCGGGCTGAAGCGCTCAGGGCGTCGCGGGAAACAGCCCGTTGATCTCCCCGACCGACAGCATCCCCTCGCCCATTGCGTCGAAGCGCCCGTGCGCCAAGGCCTGCGTGGCGATGCGCCCGACCAGCCCCAGCGCCGACTGCAGCGGCCCGCAGCCCAGGCTGATGCGCCGCGCCCCTGCGCGCGCCAGGGCGTCTGCCGTCGGTGCACCGGCGTAGCCCGCGTACACGTTCAGCGGCAGGCGCACCTCGCCCGCCAACGCGGCGATTTCCTCCAGGCTGGCCATGCCCGGCACAAAGATGCCGTCCGCGCCCGCCGCCGCATAAAGCCGCGCGCGGCGCTGCGCCTCCTCGAAGCGCGCCGCCGGGTCGTCCCAGCGCACGAAGTAGGCGTCAGTGCGCGCGTTGATGAAGAAGCGCGCATCCAGCTGGCGGATGGCGGCGATGCGCTCGCACAGCACGTCGGCCGGTGCCAATTCGCCGGTGTCCACGCAGGTGCCGTCCTCGATGTTGATGCCCGCCACGCCCATGTCGATCAGCGCGCCCACCACATCGACCACGGCCTGCGTGCTGGCGCCGAAGCCGCTTTCGATGTCCACGCTCACCGGCACGCCAGCCACCCGTGTCATGCGGCAGATGCGCGCGCAGGCCGCGAGCAATTCGCCGACTGGCATGCGCTCGCCGTCCGCGTAGCCCAGCGACCACGCCATGCCCGCGCTGGTGGTGCCGATGGCCGCGGCGCCGGCGCGCTCGACGATGCGGGCGCTGACCGCGTCCCAGGCGTTGACGAGCACCAGCGGGCCGGTGGCCGCGTGCAGGTGGTGGAAGGTGTCGATTTGCCGGCGGAAATCGGAGGAATGCATGTGCGGTGGCCCGAAAAGGTTTGGGAGAAACCTCAGCCTAAAGCCGCGCGGACGCCAGCACTTGGAAAAAATTGCGCCTTGCCTGGCTGCCGGCCAGCAGGGCTCAGGTCATCGGCGCATCAGCTCATCAGCGCCACCACCGGATACCGCCGCCACTCCTGCTCCGCATGCCGCCGGCCCTGCGCAAAAAGAAAGCCCAGCACTGCCTGCGGGTCGGACAGCTTCTGGGGGTTCTCTGCCTTCCACTGCGCGAACTGCTCCTTCAACGCGGGTTCGTCTTCCAGCATCTGCAGCGCGGTGTCTTCGAAGACGTAGTCGGAGAAGTTCTCCTTCTTCTCCAGCACGCTGTTGAAGAAGCCCCAGCGAAAGAAGCTGTCGTGGGCCTCGGGCTCCAGCGTCTCGACGGCGTAGCGGGCGCCGGGCTGGTCGAGAGAGATCCACATGTCGCCCGCGCGCGCCTGAAAGGGCTCGGTGTCCGTGGACAGCACCACTTGGTCATGGAACATGTGGCCTTCGTAGGCGTTCGCACGGGACGTGACGCTTTCAATGCGATAGACCCGGGCGGCATCGAACAGCCGGTCCGCCTCCAAGCGCTGCATGGCCACACCGTTCCACTGCAGCCGCTCGATCACCTCGCGCCAGGCCTGCGGCACCAGGTAGGCCTTGGGCGCTGAAACCGCCAGGTCTTCCACGCAGCGGTCGAAGTGCACGATGTCTTTTTCCCACGGCTGGTTGCGGTCGTAGGCCAGGCGCTCGTAACTGCCCAGCTTGCTGGGCGTGCGCACCGCCTGGTAGCCCTTGAAGCGCAGGCTGGCGGGCCGGGTGCGGTCGTTGCGCCATACCAGCGGCCAGCGCGCCTGCTGCGCCGATGCGGCGCGGGCCTCACGTCGCAACTGCTGAATGCGCGCCGCATGCGCCACGGTGAAGCTCAGCACCACCTCCACCAGCGTGCGCATGGCCGCCACGCGGTCGGCGTAGGGCTTGAGCATGTGGGTCTCCGGCATGAAGCCGATGGTGTGGTGCAGCGCGGCGTAGCCGGTGGAAAAGCGCGGCAGGTCGAGAAAGTCTTCGATGCCGTCGTCGGGCGTCTCGGCCAGCAGGTTCACATACGGGCAGGTGGGCCAGCCGCGCCAGTCCATGTCGCCGTAGATGGCGGGCAGCATGCGCTCGCGCAGAAAGCTGCCCAGCGCGCCGCCCAGTTTGTCGGGCTGGGTCGGGATCAGCGTCATGGTGCAGGCGTAGTCGGCACCGTTGGAGGTGTGGGTGTCGACCATCACGTCGGGGCACCACGCGGTGAAGAAGCGGTTGAACACCTGCGCGGCCAGGCTGTCGCACTTGATGAAGTCGCGGTTCAGGTCCAGGTGCCGGCCGTTGCCGCGAAAGCCGGAATATTCGGGCCCGAGCTGGTTCACGCGCGAAGTGTTCTGGCGGTTCAGGCAGCCATCCACGTTGTAGACCGGAATGAAGAGAAACACCGTGTCGCCCAGCGCAGCCAGCCGTTCGGGCTGCGTGCAGAAGTCGCGCACCAGTGCCATGCAGGCGTCGATGCCTTCGGGCTCGCCGGGGTGGATGCCGTTGTTGTTGAAGAACACCGGGCGGCCCTGCTGCTGGAGCGCTTCGCGTTCGAACACGCCGTCTGCGCTGACCACGCCGGCATGCATGGGCACGCCGGTGTCGGACACGCCGATCTGCTTCCACTGCAGCACGCCGGGGAAATGCGTGGCCAGCCGCTCATAGAAGGCGACGCACTCGGCCCAGGTGGTGGTCTGGTTGGCGTTGCCGCTTTCGAAGGGCGTGGTGTAAAGGGTGCCAGGGTCGACTGTCATGAAGAAGCTCCGTTCACGCAACAACAGGGTCCAGCGGCTGCGCGGCGTAGCAGTTGGCCAGCAGCTCGCGGGTGTAGGGGTGCGCCACCTGGCCGGCCGTGATCTGCGCGGCCGCGAGCGTCTCCACCACCACGCCCTGGCGCATCACCGCGACGCGCTCGCACATGTGGGCGATCACGCCGAGGTCGTGGCTCACGAACAAGAAGGTGGTGCCCAGGTCGCGGCGCACTTCCATCAGCAGGTTCAGCACCTCGGCCTGGATGGAGGCGTCCAGCGCCGAGGTGGGCTCGTCGAGCAGCAGCACCTCGGGCTCCAGCACCAGCGCGCGCGCAATGGCCACGCGCTGGCGCTGGCCGCCGCTCAGCTGGTGGGGAAAGCGGAAGCGGAAGCTCTTGCCCAGCCCGACGCGCTCGAGCGCGGACACCACACGCTGCTCGATGCGATCGAAGCCGTGAAAGCGCATGGCTTCGCTCAGGCAGCGGTCGACGGTGTGGCGCGGGTGCAGCGAGCCGAACGGGTCCTGAAAGATCATCTGCACCTTCAGGCGGTATTCGCGCTGCGGCGCCACGCCGGCCACGCGGCGGTGGCCGAGCACCTCGACGTCGCCCTGCCAGTCGCCGTCGAGCCCCGCCAGCACGCGCAGCAGGGTCGACTTGCCGCTGCCGGAGCCGCCGACCACGCCGAAGGACTCGCCCTTGCGCACCTCGAAAGAAGCCTGCTTCACCGCCTGATGGCGCTGCGCGCCGTGGCCGTAGAACACATCGAGCCCGTGACAGCGGATGGCTGTCTGCGACGAGTCGGCGGCAGAGGTTTCACTGCGCATGACGGGCCACCGTGTCCTGAATGAGTTGCCGGTCGATGGTGGGCAGCGGCTGGCCCGGGTTCTGCCCGGTGGGCATGCAGTTGAGCAGGCCGCGCGTGTAGGGGTGCTGCGACTGGAACAGGTCTTTGGCGGCGCACGACTCCACCACCTGCCCGCGGTACATCACCAGCACACGGTCGCAGAAATGCGCCACCATCTTCAGGTCGTGGCTGATCATGAGCAGGCCCATGCCGCGCTTGCGGATCTCGCGGTCCATCATCTCCAGCACCTGGCCGCGCACCATCACGTCGAGCGCCGAGGTGGGCTCGTCGGCAATCAGCAGGCCGGGCTCGGCCATCATCATCGCGGCGATCATCACGCGCTGGCCGATGCCACCCGAGAGCTGATGCGGATAGGCGTCGTACACCCGCTCGGGGTGGTCCACGCCCACGGTCTGCAGCATCTGCAGCACACGGTCGCGCGCCTGCGCCGGCTTGAACACGCCGTGCAGCAGGCCGGCCTCGGCAATCTGCCTGCCGACGCGCAGCACGGGGTTGAGCGAGAACTTCGGGTCCTGCAGCACCATGGCGATGCGGCGCCCGCGAATGGCACGCCAGCCCGCGGGCGTCTGCCGCGTGAGGTCGGCGCCGTCGTAGGTCATGCGGCTGGCCGTGGACCGGCCGGGCGAACGCACCAGGCCCAGAATGGCGCGCGCCGTCATCGACTTGCCCGAGCCCGATTCGCCCACGATGCCGATGCGCTCGGCGCCCATGCGCAACGACAGCGACTTCACCACGTCGACCGACCCGCTGGCCGTCGGGTAGGTCACCGTGAGGTCTTCGATGAGCAGCTCAGCCATTCTTGGGGTCCAGTACGTCGCGCAAGCCGTCGCCCACGAGGTTGAAGGCCAGGCTGCCCAGCAGAATGGCCACGCCGGGCACGGCCGCCACCCACCACTGGTCGAAGATGTATTGCCGCCCGGTGGAGATCATGGCGCCCCACTCCGACATTGGCGGTTGCGCGCCCAGCCCCAGAAAGCCCAGGCCGGCCGCCGTGAGGATGATGCCCGCCATGTCCAGCGTGACGCGCACCACCGTCGAGGGCAGGCAGATCGGCAGCAGGTGGCCGAACAGGATGCGCGAGGTGCGCAGGCCCTGCACCTTGGCGGCCTGAATGAAGTCGCTGCCGCGCACGGTGCGTGTCTCGGTGCGCGCAATGCGCGCGTAGGCCGGCCATGCGGTGATGGCAATGGCGATCACCGCGTTCACGATGCCCGGCCCCAGTACCGCCACGAGCGCGAGCGCCAGCACCAGCCGCGGGAAGGCCATGAAGATGTCGGTGACGCGCATCAGCAGCGTGTCGACCCAGCCGCCGAAGTAGCCCGCGCACATGCCCAGCAGCAGCCCCAGCGGCGCCGACAGCAGCGCCACCAGCGACACGATGAGCAGCGTGGGCCGCGTGCCGTAGATGACGCGGCTGAGCAGGTCGCGCCCGAGCTGGTCGGTGCCCAGCCAGTGCGTGGCGCCCGGCGGCAGCAGCCGCTGCTGCACGTTCTGCGCATTGGGGTCGAACGGCGCCAGCCACGGTGCGAACACGGCCGCCAGCACCATCGCCGCCAGAATGACCAGGCCGAACACCATGGCCGGGCTGCGCATCGTGCGCAGGGCCATGCGGTACCAGCGCCCGCAGCGCGCCTGGAAGGCCGAGGCGGGCGCCTCGCTGAGCCACCAATCCTGTCGAAGCATCATGAGCGGGCCCTCGGGTCCATCAGGTAGCCGAACACATCGGACGCGGTGTTGAGCACCACGAAGCACAGGCCCACCAGCAAGGTGCCGCCCAGCACGGCCGACACGTCGGCGCTGAACAGCGCATTGGTCACGTACAGGCCGATGCCGGGCCAGGAGAACACCGTCTCGGTCAGCACGGCGCCTTCGAGCAGCACCGCATACGACAGCGCGATCACCGTGACCAGCGGCGCGGCCACGTTGGGCAGCACGTGGCACACCAGCACCCGCAGCTCCGAGGCGCCCTTCACGCGCGCCGTCATCACGTACTCCTTGCCCAGCTCTTCAAGAAAGAAGGCCCGCGTCATGCGCGAGATGTAGGCCAGCGAGAAGTACCCCAGCAGCGCGGCCGGCAGCAGCAGGTGCGACAGCCCGTTGCGAAAGGCCTCCACGTTGCCGGCGCGCAGCGTGTCGACCAGCACCAGGTTGCTCCAGCTGTCGACCGTGTACTGGTACACGTCGTCCAGCCGCCCCGGCCCGCCGACCCAGCCCAGCTTGGCGTAGAACACCAGCAGCCCCACCAGCCCGAGCCAGAACACCGGCACCGAATACCCCAGCAGGCCGATCAGGCGCAGCACCTGGTCGATCCAGCGGTTGTGCTGGTGCGCCGCCAGCATGCCCAGCGGCACGCCGAACACCACGCCCAGCACGATGCCCAGCGTGGCCAGCTCCAGCGTGGCCGGAAAGTACTGGCGCAGGTCTTCCAGCACCGGGCGGCCCGTGGAGGTGGAGCGGCCCAGGTCGCCCTGCACCGCGTCGCTCACGTAGCGCACAAACTGCTTGGCGATCGGCTGGTCGAGCCCCATGCGCTGCCTTGCCTCCTGGTAAGCCTCGGGCGAGGCGCGGTCGCCGACCACCTGCAGCACGGGGTCGATGGGCGCCGCCTTGCCGATCAAAAAGGTGACCAGCAGCAGCACCAGCAACATCAGTGCAAAGGACAGGCCGGAGCGCAACAGGGCGGCCGGAGCAACCGGAGCGGCCAGAGCGAAGGGCTTGCGCATGGCCGTGCTACTTGGTGACGCCGTCGTACTTGATCAGGTCGGCCACCGTGCCCTGCACGTAGCCCTTGACGTTGCTGCGCAGGGCCACCCGGTTCTGCTCCTGGAAGGTGATGATGAACGGCGACCTGGCCTGTACCTCGCGCTGCAGCCCCTGGTAGGCCGCGGCGCGCTTGGCCGGGTCGACCTCTTTCAGCGCCGCCATGGTCTTGGCCGACAGATCGGGAACGAGCCAGGAGTTGCGCCACGTGGTGGTGCTCTGGTACGCACCGTCGCTGTTGTCCACGTTGTACGCGAACGACTTCGCGTTGGAATGCGGGTCGAAGAAGTCGGGGCCCCAATACAGCAGGATGGCCTCGTGCTTGCGGGCGCGGTAGCGGGTGAGCACCTGGGCGCCGGTGCCGGGCAGCAGGTTGAGCTTGATGCCCGCCTTGGCCATGGTGGCCTGCATCGACTGCGCCATGTCCATGAAGCGCTGCGTGTTGATGAGGTCCATGTCGATTTCAAGGCCGTTGATGCCGGCCTTGGCAAGGATGGCCTTGGCGCGCTCCGGGTCGGCCTTGTAGGGGTTGGTGGTCAGCGCGCCCGCAAAGCCTACCGGCAGGAAGGCCTGGTGCGTGCGCATCTGGCCCTTGAGCAGTTGCGTGGAGATGCCGTCGTAGTCCACCAGGTAGCGCATGGCCTCCCACAGCGCGGGGTTGCGCAGCTTCTCGTTCTTGAGGTTGAGCGCAATGAAGTGCACGGCGGCCGCGGGGAAGTCTTCGATGCGCACGTCAGGGCGCGTCTTGAGTGCGTCGAGCTGGTCGGCGGCGAGGTCGCGCGCGATGTCGGCGTCGCCGGACTCCAGCAGCAGGCGCTGCGTGGCGGACTCGGCCACGCTCTTGATGAGCACGTTGGCGGTCCTGGGCGGGCTGAAGGCCTTCTTGTTGGCTTCGAGCAGCAGCACTTCCTTGGGCTTGTACAGCTTCAGTTTGTACGGGCCGCTGCCGGCGGAGTTGCGGTTGAGCCACTGGTTGCCCAGGTCGCCCGCCTTCTCGTTGGCCAGCACCAGCTTCTCGTCGACGATGGCGCCGGGCCGCGCGGCCAGCACGCTCAGCACATAGGCCGAGCCGAACTCGCCGCTCCAGCCGAGCACCAGGGTGTCGGCCGTTCCAGTGCCAGCGCCCTTGCGCACCATCTGCTCGATGTTGTCGGCGGTCCAGCCCAACTGGCTCAGGATGAAGGCCGGCGCCTTGTTCAGCTTGAGCACGCGCTTGAAGGAGAACACCACGTCCTCCGGGCGCACCGGGTTGCCGCTCTCGAAGGCCGCGCCCTTGCGCAGCGTGAACTCGATGCTCTTGCCGTCGGCCGCCGGCTTCCAGCTCGCGGCCAGGCCTGGCTTGAGCTGGGTCGGGTCCTTCACGTCGTACTGCACCAGACGCTCGTAGATGTTGGTCACCACCTCGCCGCTGGAGAACTCGAAGGCCTCGGCGGGGTCGAGGCTCACGATGTCATCGATGTTCTTGACCACCACCAGCGTGTCCTTGGGCGTGGCGGCCCACGCGGACAACGAGAGAAAGACGCCTGCAACTGCCGCGCAAATTCGAGGGTCCAAGGTTCGCTCCTGGGGAGGGATGAGAAGGGGCAAGGAAAGAGATCGGGCGAATCAGGCCGCGCGCTGCGCGAGCCATTGCTCATACAGCGCGAAGCCCTTGGCGGCCAGCCCGCGCGCCTCGACGCAGGCGTCGAGCACCGGGCCGGTGTAGGCGCCGGCGGCGTCCAGCAGGTTCAGCGTGCCCAGCATTCGGGTGCCCTCGAGCACCGGAATGTTGATGACCGCGCCCAGGCCGTGCCGCACGATGGTGGGCAGGTCGGAAAAATGCGGGCCGAAGTCTTCGGGCTGGCTTGCCACGAAGCATTCGCCACGCTCCATCAGCGCGGTCCATTCGGTGTGGTCGCGCGGCTTCTTGCCGTGCACCGGGTAGGCCTCGGGCTGCGTGGTGTAGATGCGCTCGACGCTGGCCTCGTCGGGCAGCACGCGGCTCACGGTCAGCAGCTTGTGGCCGATGCGCTGCTGGAGCAGGTCGCTCACGGCGGCGAAGGCGGCTTCGTAGTCGGTCACGGGGCGGGCGTTGATGCTCATGCGTCTTTCTTCCTGGAGGGGCGGGCCTTGGGCTTGGTGAGTGCCTTGGCGGGTGCTCTGGTGGAGGCCTTGGTGGGGCCCTTGACCGCGGCCGTGGCGCCGGACACCCGTGTAGGCGAGCCATGGCTTTGCAGGTCGTGCGCGGCGTGGGGGTCGCCTCCGTCGGCCTTGAAGAGCGGCGCGGTGCCCACCCACAATGCCTTGGCGGGCTGGGCAAAGGGGTTTTCCCAGCAATGCGGCGTGGTGGACGGCAGGTGCACCGAGTCGCCTTCGTCCAGCTGCACCGTGCGGCCGCCCAGCGTGTAGCGCAGGCTGCCGCTCAGGATGTAGACCAGCTCTTCGCCGGGGTGGGTGATGGGCGTGGACTTGTGCCGCGCGGGAATCGTCACCACCAGACCGTTGACCACGCTGCCTGGAAACTGGCCGCTGATGCGGTCGAAGGTCATGCCGCCGGACTGCAGCTGGAACGGCGAGCGCGCACTCTGCGGAAAGTGGTGGCCGCCGGCATTGCGCGCCTGGAAGAAGTAGTCCAGCTCCAGGCCCAGCACCTGGCCGATGCGCATCAGCGCGGTGAGCGAGGGCGACGCCAGGTTGCGCTCCAGCAGCGAGATGTAGCCGATGCTGAGCTCGCTGCGTTCGGCCACTTCCGCCAGGCTCAGGTGCAGCAAGCGGCGGCGTGCCCGCAGGGCTTCGCCGATGTCGGCAAGCACCCCGGTTTCGCGGCCTGCGAGTGCGGCACTTTCGCTCAGCGGCTCTTTTTGAGGCTGCGTTTTTTTCATGGTGATGAAAAAGTGTAGCAGTCTCAGTAAAATTGTTTTACTTTTTTAGCAGTAGTTTTTAGTGAGTCTCTGGGCCGGTGGCGGCTGCTTTCAGGGCTGTCAGTGCGATCAGGACAATCAGGGCGATCGGTGCGCTCAGGGCTTGATCAACGCGGCCAGCGCGTGCGCCGAAGGCGTGGCTTGGCGCACCATGTGGTCGATCACGCTGCGCCTGTCGGCCTCGGCGCGCGGCGCGAACAGGGGCTGTGTGTGCATGCCCAAAGTATCGGCAGCCAGAAGGCCTGCCGCTGTCGCGGCCATGTCAACCGGTTCCCAGCCGAGGGCGCTGCGGCTACAGTAGTCGCCCCAATCGGTCACACAGCCCTTTCGCCACGCGTCTTGCAAGATTCATTCAGGCAAGCGTCAGGCGAGCGACAGACCCGGCCACACACACATTCAAGGAAACATGCCATGGGCGCCCAATGGAAAGCGAAACACAAGGACCTGGCGGCCAATGCCAAGGGCCGGCTGTTCGGCAAACTTGCCAAGGAAATCATGATTGCCGCGCGCGGCGGCGCCGACCCGGCCGGCAACTCGCGCCTTCGCCTCGTGGTGGAGCAGGCCCGCAAGGTCTCGATGCCCAAGGAAACGCTGGACCGCGCCATCAAGAAGGGCGCCGGCCTCACGGGCGAGGCGGTGCATTTCGAGCATGTGATCTACGAAGGCTTTGCGCCGCATCGCGTGCCGCTGATGGTCGAGTGCCTGACCGACAACGTGAACCGCACCGCGCCTGAAATGCGCGTGCTGTTCCGCAAGGGCCAGCTGGGCACCTCGGGCTCGGTGTCGTGGGACTTCGACCACGTCGGCATGATCGAAGCCGAACCCGCCAAGCCCGACGCCGACCCTGAAATGGCCGCCATCGAAGCCGGCGCGCAAGACTTCGAACCGGCCAGCGAAGGCCACCCCGCCGTGTTTCTGACCGACCCCACCGACCTCGACCTGGTGAGCCGCGCGCTGCCGGCGCAAGGCTTCACGGTGCTGTCGGCCAGGCTGGGCTACAAGCCGAAGAACCCGGTCGACCCGGCCAGCCTGAGCGCGGAGGACCTGGAAGAGGTCGAAGTGTTCCTGGCGGCCATCGACGCGAACGACGACGTGCAGAACGTGTTTGTCGGGCTGGCGGGCTGAGGCAGCGATACGGGCAGCGATATGGGCGGCCCCGCGCAAGGTGCAGCGCGGGGGCCTGCCATGAGGACTGAACGCGCCCTCTGAATGCAAAAAGCCGGCCTCTTTCGAGGCCGGCTTTTTGTTTGGCGCCGGGAAAACCGGTCCTTAGAACGGAATGTCGTCGTCCATGTCGTCGAAGCCCGACGACGACTTGGCAGGTGCCTGGCGCGGCGCCGGTGCCGGGGCGCGCGGTGCGGCTGCCGGTGCGGGTGGGCGAGGGGCATAGCCGCCACCGCCACCGCCGGCCCCACCACCACCACCGCCACCGTTCCCGCCCTGCGAATAACCGCCACCACCCCCGCCACCTTGCTGCGAGTAACCACCGTCGTCCTCGGGACCACCCGACGGGCCGCCCATGCCTTGACGGCTGCCCAGCATCTGCATCTGGTCGGCGCGAATTTCAGTGGTGTACTTTTCAGCGCCGTCCTTGTCGGTCCACTTGCGCGTGCGCAGGCTGCCTTCGACGTACACCTGGGAGCCCTTGCGCAGGTACTGGCCGGCAATTTCGGCCAGGCGGCCGTTGAACACGATGCGGTGCCATTCGGTGGCTTCGCGCATCTCGCCGCTTTGCTTGTCTTTCCAGCGGTCGGTGGTGGCCACCGTGACGTTCGCCACCTGGTCGCCGCTTGGGAAAGTACGCATTTCGGGGTCGCGCCCCAGGTTGCCTACGACGATGACTTTGTTGACCGATGCCATATGCACTGCCCCTGATAAGTAGATGGAGGAGGAGGAAAAAGAACCGGAGATTGTGCCCCAAGGCGACTGGCCGGCCCCGGCCCGGATGCCAGAATGCACCTCACCCATGAACCGCGAACCCGACTTTTTCGAGCATCTGCGCGCCGAGTTGCGCGGTGGCCGCGTCTGGCTCGACCGGGCCATCGTGCTCGGCTACGCCATTGCGGCCGGCCTCTTCGTGGTGGGCTTCACCTTTGCCAGCGACTGGGCCTTCGGCCAGTTCCACCGCTTCTACCGCGCCTGGCCCTGGGCCGTGCTGCTGACCACGCCGCTCATCACCGCGGGCATTGTCTGGACCACGCTGCGCTTCTTTCCCGGCGCGGGCGGCTCGGGCATTCCGCAGATCAAGGCCGCGCTGCACCCGGCCCTGCCGGAGGAACGGCGTTTCATCTTCGCCTCGCTGCGGCTCACGGTCGCCAAGATCGGGCTGGGCGTGGCGGGCTTCGCGGCCGGCCTGTCGATCGGGCGCGAGGGGCCTTCGGTGCAGGTGGCGGCCGGGGTGATGCAGCACGCGCGGCGCTGGCTCTCGCCCAACACCACCATCGACGCCCGCGCGCTGCTGGTGGCCGGCGGGGCGGCCGGCATCGCGGCGGCCTTCAATGCGCCGCTGGCGGGCGTGGTGTTCGCCATCGAGGAGCTGTCGGGCCGGCTGGAGGCGCGCTCCAGCGGGCTGATCATCACCGCCATCGTGCTGGCGGGCCTGGTGGCGGTGTCGGCCTTCGGCAATACCAGCTAC
Organism: Variovorax sp. H27-G14; assembly: GCF_046156345.1. NCBI lineage: Bacteria > Pseudomonadati > Pseudomonadota > Betaproteobacteria > Burkholderiales > Comamonadaceae > Variovorax > Variovorax sp. H27-G14. The sequence goes on along the minus strand of NZ_JAYLVN010000010.1, from coordinate 163,203 downwards.
TTCGGCGTGATCCGCGTGCAGCGCCTGGGCTGGGACGCGCTCGGGCCCGGCCTGCTGGTCACGCTGCTGAGCGGCGCGGCGGGCGGGTTGTTCGCGCGGCTGCTGATCGCCTCGCTCACCGGCGCACCCGAGCGCTTCACGCGCTGGCGTGCGCGCTTTCCGGTGCGGTTCGCGGCGGTCGGCGGGCTGGCGGTGGCGGTCATCGGCCTGGTGACGGGTGGCGTCACCTTTGGCGCGGGCTCCGAGGCGGTCAAGCAGATGCTGCAGGGCCACGACGAGCTGACGCCGCTTTACACGGTGCTGAAGTTCGTCGCCACCTGGCTCACGGCCTGGTGCGGCGTGCCGGGCGGCATCTTCGCGCCGTCGCTGTCGATTGGCGCGGGCATCGGCGACGCGGTGGGCCGCCTGGCCAGCAGCGACCTGGGGCCGGCGCTCATTGCCATGGGCATGGCCGGCTTCCTGGCCGCGGTGACGCAGGCGCCGCTCACCGCCTTCATCATCGTGATGGAAATGGTCGACGGCCACTCGATGGTGCTGAGCCTGATGGCCGCTGCCATGCTGGCCAGCCTGGTGTCTCGCATGATCAGCCGCCCGCTGTACGACACGCTGGCCGAGCACATGGTTTCCCGGGCCCTCGGCACCACCGAGCCGGTGCACCCGCCGCCGCCGCAAGTCCCCACGCCCAGGCCGCCAGAGTCCGCCCGCTCGCCTTGAAGTGCCCGGCGGTCTATCATGTCCGGTTGCCCTCGGACGATCGCCCTCTTGAATTCAACATCCACTGAAGACACCGCGGAGCGCGACGCGCAACGCGAACGCGACACTTACCTCGGCGCAGCGCTGGCGCTGCAGCGCATCAGCATCCGGGGTGCGCGCACGCACAACCTGAAGAACGTCGACCTCGACATTCCGCGCAACAAGCTGGTGGTGATCACCGGTCTGTCGGGCTCGGGCAAGTCGAGCCTGGCCTTCGACACGCTGTATGCCGAAGGGCAGCGCCGCTACGTGGAAAGCCTGTCGGCCTATGCGCGGCAGTTTCTGCAGCTCATGGACAAGCCCGACGTCGACGTCATCGAGGGCCTGTCGCCCGCCATCAGCATCGAGCAGAAGGCCACCAGCCACAACCCGCGCTCCACCGTGGGCACGGTGACCGAAATTCATGACTACCTGCGCCTGCTGTATGCACGCGCCGGCACGCCCTACTGCCCCGAGCACCACCTGCCGCTGCAGGCGCAAACGGTTTCGCAGATGGTCGATGCCACGCTGGCGCTGCCCGGTGAGCCGCGCCTGATGATCCTGGCGCCGGTGGCGCGCGAGAAGAAAGGCGAGTTCCTGGAGCTGTTCGCCGAGATGCAGGCTGCGGGCTACGTGCGCTTTCGGGTCGACGGGCAAACCTACGAATACAACGACCTGCCCAAGCTGAAGAAGACCGAGAAGCACGACATCGACGTGGTCATCGACCGCCTGCGCGCGCGCCCCGACATGCAGCAGCGCCTGGCCGAGAGCTTCGAGGCGGCGCTGCGCCTGGCCGAAGGCCGTGCCATTGCCGTTGAAATGGATGCGCCGACCGATTCCGTTCGCACTGAGCTTGTCGAAGTGCCGGGCGCGGCTTCGACAGGCTCAGTCCGAACGACTGCGCGCGAGCACCTGTACAACGCCAAGTTCTCCTGCCCGATCTGCCACTACTCGCTGTCGGAGCTGGAGCCGCGGCTCTTCTCGTTCAACTCGCCCGTGGGCGCCTGCCCCAGCTGCGACGGCCTGGGCCACCGCGAGGTGTTCGACCCGGCGCGCGTGGTGGCCTTTCCTTCGCTCTCGATCGCCAGCGGCGCCATCAAGGGCTGGGACCGCCGCAACGGCTACTACTTCAGCATGATCGAGAGCGTGGCCAAGCACTACAAGTTCGACGTCGACGCGCCCTTCGAGTCGCTGCCGGCCTCGGTGCAGCAAGTGCTGCTGAACGGCTCGGCGGCCGAGGACATCAAGTTCAACTACGTGATGGAGTCGGGCAACTTCGCGGGCAAGAAGCTCACGAAGAAGCACCCCTTCGAGGGGATCATTCCCAACATGGCGCGGCGCTACCGCGAGACCGACTCGGTGATGGTGCGCGAAGACCTCGCGCGCTTTCGCAACCTGCAGCCCTGCCCCGACTGCGGCGGCTCGCGGCTGCGGCCGGAGGCGCGCAACGTGTTCCTGGTCGATGAATCGAGCCGCCCGGCGGATGGCAGTGAGCCGCCGCGCATGGCCATCTTCGAACTGAGCCACCTCACGCTGCGCGATTCGCTCGCGTGGTTCCAGACCCTCAAGCTGCGCGGCTCCAAGGCCGACATTGCCGACAAGGTGGTGCGCGAGATCGGCCTGCGCCTGAAGTTTCTCAACGACGTGGGCCTGAACTACCTGAGCCTGGACCGCAGCGCCGAGACGCTGTCGGGCGGCGAGGCGCAGCGCATTCGCCTGGCCTCGCAGATCGGCTCCGGCCTTACCGGCGTGATGTACGTGCTCGACGAGCCAAGCATCGGCCTGCACCAGCGCGACAACGACCGCCTAATCGGCACGCTGAAGCATCTGCGCGACATCGGCAACAGCGTGATCGTGGTCGAGCACGACGAGGACATGATCCACGCCGCCGACCACGTCATCGACATGGGCCCCGGCGCCGGCGTGCACGGCGGGCGGGTGATGGCGCAAGGCACGTATGCCGAGGTGGCGGCCAACCCCGAGTCGCTCACCGGCCAGTACCTGTCGGGCACGCGCAAGATCGAGGTGCCCAGGCACCGCACCGCGTGGCTGCCGGTGGTGCACAAGCCCGCGTTCAACGAAGGCAAGAAGGCCTCGCGCTTTCCACAGAGCCCTGCGGCCGAGCGCCGTGCCGCGCGCGAAGCCGCCCACCTGGCCTCTCAAAGCGACCTGCAGGAAATTCGCGTGGTGGGCGCCACCGGCAACAACCTGAAGAACGTGAGCGTGGCGTTCCCGGTCGGCCTGCTGACCTGCGTGACGGGCGTTTCAGGTTCTGGCAAATCGACGCTGGTGAACGACACGCTCTACACCGCCGTGGCCCGCACGCTGTACCGCGCGCACGAGGAGCCTGCCGCGCACGAAGCCATCGAGGGCATCGAGTACTTCGACAAGGTCATCAACGTCGACCAGAGCCCCATCGGGCGCACGCCGCGCAGCAACCCGGCCACCTACACGGGCCTGTTCACGCCCATCCGCGAATTGATGGCCGAGACCAACACCGCGCGCGAGCGCGGCTACGGCCCGGGTCGCTTCAGCTTCAACGTGGCCGGCGGGCGCTGCGAGGCCTGCCAGGGCGACGGCGTGGTGAAGGTCGAGATGCACTTTCTGCCCGACGTGTACGTGCCCTGCGAGGTGTGCCACGGCCAGCGCTACAACCGCGAGACGCTCGAGGTGCTCTACAAGGGCAAGAACATCGCGCAGGTGCTGGAGATGACGGTGGAGACCGCGTACGAGTTCCTGAAGGCCGTGCCCACCATCGAGCGCAAGCTGCGCACGCTGCTGGACGTGGGCCTGAGCTACATCAAGCTGGGCCAGTCGGCCACCACGCTGTCGGGCGGCGAGGCCCAGCGCGTGAAGCTCGCGCTGGAGCTCAGCAAGCGCGACACCGGCCGCACCCTTTACATCCTGGACGAGCCGACCACCGGCCTGCACTTTGCCGACATCGAGCTGCTGCTGAAGGTGCTGCACCAGCTGCGCGACGCGGGCAACACCATCGTGGTGATCGAGCACAACCTGGACGTCATCAAGACGGCCGACTGGCTCATCGACATGGGGCCTGAAGGCGGCGCGGGTGGGGGTACGGTGGTGGGGGAAGGCACGCCGGAAGACATCGCGTCGAACGAGAGGAGCCACACGGGGCGGTACCTCAAGCGGCTGCTGCCGAAGAACTGACCGAGCGACTTGGCTCGGCCATGCTCACTCGCTCAGGTCGCCCAGCAGGCCCCGCTGGCCGTTGTCGAACCACGCCGAATCGAAGCCGTCCGCCAGCAGGATCGGCTTCACGGTGCTGGTGCCGGCTTCGTTCAATCTGCGCAGGTACTTCACCAGCGTTTGCGCGTCTTCCGTGAGGATGTGCGTCAACGATTCACAGATGGCCTGGGCAATCAGCTTGATGTCGTCCTTGACGGCGCTCCGGTCGTCGCCTGCATCGCGCTGGAGATTGCGCATGAGCAACCCAGCGGTCATGGCGTGATCGATGTTGAACGGAAGCACCTCGAAATTGCGCAACGGCAAATCGGTCACGGCCTGCTTGACCTGAAACTCCGAAGCCGCAACGGCCGACAGATACAGCGGCACACCACGCTTCAACGCTTCTCGAAGGTAATTGACCGCGGTTGGGTGATGCGCACGCGCCGGGTCGGCCAGCGAGATCAGGTAGCTCGTGTCGAGCAGGATCGCGCTCATTCCTTGCTGCCCCGAAGTTCGTCGACCCATGCTCCTGCATCAGGCACATCGCGCCAGGCCTTGGCCCCGCGTTGCGTCAGGCGGTCGAGGTCTTTTTCGTCGAGCCGGCTTTCATGCTCGACGAACTCCAGCAGCCTGGCACCCCGGTACTCGCGCGTCATGACGTTGTATTCGGCAACGATGCGGATCATTGCCGGCTTGTAGAGGCGGTTGGCCTTTTCATCCCGCAGCATTCCACGGGCTGCGTCGACCAGCAGCACCTTGCCATCCGGCAGACGAATGTGAGCGTTCGGTTTGGTGTGCCCGCCCATGTCCTCGATCTCGCCGCGCACATAGCGCTCGACCCGCACCCACTGGTCTGCATCGTCGGCCCTGAAGTCGGATTCGGCACTGATGACGATGGCCGCCGGCAAAAAATCTGCCGCGATGCTGACGCGCCAGCGACGGCTGCCGCGCGCACTTTTCTGCCAGCGCTCGATCACCGCGCGCCGCTTCAGCGCAATGCCATCCATCTCCTGGCTGCTCGCAAGCTTTCGCAGATCGTTCAGCAGGACGGGATGGGCTGTGGGAGACGTGCGGATGGCAAGCGACCCCTTTTCGATGGAGACATCGAGCGCACTGGTATCGACGTCGTTGCTGTCGCCGCGCAGAAATTCATCCACGTCCCTGGCAAAGGCGCGCAACACGGACAGCGGCACACGGTTGGGCGAGATTTCATATCCAGCCGACTCATCGTGCAAAGCAATCAGCAACTCTTGCGCTTCCATCGGGGCATTCTAGGTTCCGAAGCCGTTTGCTTACAGGGGGCGCAGGCCTGCACCTTCAGGTCGTCGTCTGCACATGCAACCGGCTGGTCTTGCAGCGGTGCAGCGCGCGGTAGTGCTCCAGCGGCCGGCCGTTTGCGCCGTACGCAATCGATTCGATGCGCAACAGCGGCTCCGGCGTGGGCAGGTTCAGCAGTTCGCAGGTGGCTGCATCGGGCAGCACCGCGTCGATCCAGCGCTCGGCGCGCACCAGGCGCAGCCCGTACTGGCGGCGCAGCACGTCGTACAGCGAGCGGTCGTCCAGGCGGGTGCGGTGCAGCCCTGGCGCCAGGTCGGCGGGCACCACGGTTTCCACCAGCAGGCGCAGTTCGCCGTCCACGCTGCGCAGGCGCTTGAGTGCCACCACCTGCGTGTCGTCGGTGAGGCCGAGCGAAGCGGCCTCCTGTGCGGTGGGCGCGCGCAGTTCCTGCGTGAGGATCTGCGTGCGCACCGAGCGGCCCTTGCGCTCCATTTCGTCGGAGAAGCCGAGCACGGTAGAGACGAAGTCTTCGTCGCGCTCGCGCGCCGAAACGAAGGCGCCGCGGCCCTTGATCTTGTAGATGAGGTTGTTGCGCACCAGGTCGGCCAGTGCCTCGCGCACCACGATGCGCGAGATGCCGAACTGATCGCCCAGCTCGGCCTCGGACGGCAGCTTGGCGCCGATGGGCAGCACGCCCTGCAGAATTTGCAGGCGCAGCGCGTCGCGGAACTGGGCCCAGAGGGGAGATTCGGAGCTGCGGTCGAGCACGGTCGAAATGTCGGTCGGAGAGTTCATGTCAGTGTTTCGTCACGCGGTCTTGGGTTTTGTTTGGCGCTGCTGTTCGGGGTCAGTGCACAGGCCACCGGGTGCTCCCCTCCGCGAATGTCCCCCGGCCTGCGGCCTCCTCCTTTATTTCGCTGCGGGGAGCACCCGGTGCCCTGTGCACCTGGACACGCTCTGAGCGCGCGCTGATCAACCGGTGCTCTGAACACGCTCGCGCCGATGGTGTGCTCTGCGCAGCGAAATAAAGGAGGAGGGGCGCAGCCCCGGGGGACATTCGCGGAGCAGAGCACACCGTCGGCGTGAGCGCGCCCTGAATGACGCACGTCAAACACAACCCGGCGAACAGCAGAGCAAGGTTTCATTTCAAGACTGGCCAAGGACCGAGCTGGTCATCAATGATGCATCGAACGGGGAAGCCGCTTCGGGCGCCACCGCAGACAGACGCACGCCGTGCCGCTCGCGCAGCGCGGTCGCGCAGGCTTGCAACTCCTTGTGCGCCTGCGCCGCATCCCAGCCCAGTGCCTCCGCCGCGATGCCGGCCATTTCAGCCAGCGCGGCATCGGTGACAAGGCCACGAATCGCCAGCAGCGTGCGTCGGATCACAAGGTCGTCGAGGTGCATCACGCCCGTCTCGAGACAGAGATACGAAATTTCGGCGACCGAATAGTCAGGCGCATGCCGCAGCGGCACATCGCCCGATGCGCCCAGCCTCTGCGCCAGCGGCAGCGCCTTGGTGCCATAGCGGCGCAGCAAGGCCTGCGCACGCGCACGGCCCACGCCCGACGACGTCACCATGCGCTCGATGAAGCGCTCGGTGGCAGCCGCGTCGGCCGGCAGCTCCGCGCCGCCGCCGATGGGAATCGACGCGGTCGACGCGGTGCGCGGGCGGCCCAACTGCCGCAGCACCTCGTCGGTGGCCTCTTCGGCCAGCGCGCGAAAAGTCGTCCACTTGCCGCCGACCAGGCCCACGATGGGAATGTCGCGCGTCGCGTTCGGCGCATCGACCACCACCGAGTGGTCGCGCGAAATCTGCCCGGGCTTGTCGGCGTCGGAGCGCGCCAGCGGGCGCACACCAACGTATGTGTACACCACGTTGCCGCGGCCGAACGACAGCTTCGGGAACACCTCGGACAGCACGTCGAGCAGGTAGTCGACCTCGGCCGGCTCGGTGCCGATCTGGTCGGGGTCGTCCACCGGAATGTCGGTGGAGCCGACCAGCACGCGGCCCAGAAAGGGGTAGACGATGCACACGCGCCCATCGACCGCCTCGAAGTACGCCATGCGCCCTTCGAGCGCATCGCGCAGCGCGGGATGGTCGAGCACCAGGTGCGAGCCCTTGGTGCCCATCACGCGCGGACCCTTTCCACCATTCCCAACATTTCCCACATTTCCACCAGCCCCGCCCAGCACCGCCGTGCTGCGGTCCAGCCACGCGCCGCTGGCGTTCACCACGGTGTCGGCCGTCACCCGCACCAGCGCACCGGTGATCTCGTCGCGCAGCGTGAGGATGTTGCCCGCGCAGCCCATCACGCGGCAGTGGTTCGACGCGGCCGAGCGCGGCTGGTCTCGGCAGGCGTCGCCAATGAGCTCCAGCACCAGCCATTCAGGGTGGCTGATCCACGCGTCGAAGAAGGTCGCTGTCCAGCGCACGGCGGCGCGGAACAGGCCGCGGTCGTTCGCGGGCACGCGGCTGATGCGGTGGTTGGGCATCACGCGCTGGCGGCGGCCCAGCAGGTCGTACAGCCGCAGGCCCGCGGCCACGGCCAGCAGGCCGCGTGTGCGCTGCGGCGGCGTGCGGCCGAAGAACTTGAGCGCGCTGCTCATCACCCCGCCGAAGAAGCTCGACAGCGGCACCACCGTCTTCAGCGGCTGCACCAGGTGCGGCGCGTTGCGCAGCAGCAGGTTGCGCTCGCGCGTGGCCTCGGCCACCAGCGAGAAGCTGCCGTTTTCCAGGTAGCGCAGGCCGCCGTGGATCATGCGCGACGGCGCGCTGCTGGCGCCCGCGCTGAAGTCGCCCTTGTCGACGATGAGGCAGTCGACGCGCTGCAGCGACAGGTCGCGAAACACGCCCACGCCGTTGATGCCGGCACCCACGATCACCGTGGAAAAATGGCGGCCTGCCAAGGCAGCGGGACGCACGAAGGGCAGTTGCCAGGCGCTCATTTCGCGGCTCCCGACAGGTGGCTGAACACAGGGGACATGGTGTCGATCAGTTCGTTGAAGCTGGCGTTGAAGTCGGCATGGGCACGCGCCTGCGCGGCGTCGGGTTCAACCATGTCGCAGGGCGCGAGCAAGGCGCTGCCTTGTTCGGCGTGGTCGATGTCTTGCGACATGGCGGCGTAGAGCGCGGCGCCGCGCGCGCCGGTCTCGTCGTCGGCACAGCGCTCGACCGGGTGGCCGAGCAGGCCGGCCAGCAGGCGCACGAGGCGCGTGTCGCTGGCGCCGCCGCCCAGCACGGTCGATGCGGACACGGGCAGCCCGCAGGCGGCCAGGCGTGCCGTGTGGCGCGCATGCAGCGCCGCCACCGCATCGACCACCGCGCGCGCCATGTCGCCGCGCGTGTGGTGGCTCTTCAGGCCGACGAAGCCGGCCGTCACACCTGCGTCGCCGCCACCGTTGACGAACGGCAGAAAGCGCAGCCCGCCGGCACCCAGCGGCACCGACATCGCCAGGTCGACCACCGCGCGCGCATCGGGCAGGCCGAGCACGCCGGCCAGCCACGCGATGTTGGCCATCGACGACGGGCTGTTCTCCATGTACAGGCGTTTGTCGGCGCGGGCGAAATTCACCACGGCGGCCACGTCGGGCTTGGGCTCGATCACCGGGCCGATCACCGCGTTGACGCACCAGGTGCCGAACACCTGCACCGCGCGCCCTCGCCCTTCGGCGCAGATGGCGGTCATGGAGGCCAGCAGGTCGATGGCGCCCATGGCCACCGGAACGCCGGCGGGCAGGCCGCACAGCGCGGCTTCGGCAGGCCGCAGCTTGCCGATGACCTCGCCGCTGCGCACCAGCGGACCGAAGGCGTGCGGCCCCAGGTCGGCGATGCCCGAGGCGTCGAAGGCCGCCTGCGACCACGTGCCCGTGGCAATCGACACCAGCCCCGCGGTGCTCGCGTCGCTCGCGTCGGTCGCGATCTCGCCGGTCAGCAAGAAGCCGAGGTAGTCCTTGGCGAACATCAGCCTGCGCACCGTGCCGCGCTGCACGGCGTCGGTGCCCAACAGCTCGGCCGCGATCACGGTGGGCTGCCCCGGCCACGGCCGGCAGCCGACGTCCGCGAACAGCGCATCGCCATGGTGCAGCGCCAGCGAGCGCGCCCGCGCGTCGGCCCGCTGGTCGGTCGATGCGATGGCCCTTCCGCCGACGAGTTCGTTGCGCGCATCGAGCGCATAGAGGCCCGCGCCGTGACCGGTGCAGCCGATGGCGCGCACCTCGGCCACGCGCTCGCCGAGCTGGTGGGCGACGTCGCGCAGCACGTGCGTCAGGGCGGCGCGAATGGCGGCGGCGCTCACCTCGCAGCCTCCGCCGGGCAGCCGGTCGTGTGGCAATGGCATGCGTGAAAGGGCGATGGCCCGGCCGTTCCCAGCGTCAATGGTCCGGCCGTTCCCGGCCTCGAGGGCCAGGGCTTTCAGGCTGCTCGACCCCATGTCGATGCCGATCAGTATGTTGGGCTTCATGTCATAACAGCTTCGACTGAATAAAAGCACGTTGCCAGTAGCGTTTCCCCTAGTTATCTAGCTAAACGACCAGCGCTTACATTCTAGCCTGTCATAACAACTGTCGTGACAACGAGGATCAGAGGGCTGCCCTGAAAAGCGGCTTCGCAAGCTGTGCCACTCAACGTGAGGAGACAAAAAATGAGGCGTAATTTCCTGAAGTCCGCGGCGGCTGCCGGCATCGGCCTGGCCGGTGCCAGCGCGCTTGCGCAGCAGCAGTCGGCGGCCCCCGGCGCGGGCGCGGGCCTGCGCGGCAACGCCAGCGACGTCTACGTGATGAACGTGATGGTGTCGGGTGTGGAGTATTGGTTTCCGGTCTACGAAATGATGAAGCAACTCGGTCGCACGCTGGGCGTTCGCACCCGCTACACCGGCACGCCGGAGTACGACGTGAACAAGCAGCTCGCGTCCTTCGAGCAGGAGCTGGCACGCAAGCCCGCGGGCATCCTGCTGCACCCGATGAACCCCGACCCGTTCATCGAGCCCATCAACCGCGCCGCAGCGATGGGCATCCCGGTGGTCACCTTCGCGGCCGACTCGCCCAACTCCAAGCGCACCTCGTTCATCACCTCGGACAACGACCGCGAAGGCACGCAGGCCGCCGATGCCATTGCCGCGTCGCTCAACGGCAAGGGCGAATACGCCGTGCTGGAGAACCCGGGCCAGGACAACCACGACCGCCGCATCGCCGCCTTCGTGAACCGCATGAAGGCCAAGCACCCGGGCATGAAGCTGGTGGGCCGCGCCGCCAGCAACCAGGACCCGAACAAGGCCTACCAGGCGGTGCTGAGCCTGGCGCAGGCCAACCCGAACCTGGGCGCGCTCTTCATGCCCGAGGCCAACTCGGCGCTGGGCGCGGCGCAGGCCAAGGTGGAGAGCAAGAAGAACATCAAGGTGATGTGCTGCGACGTGAACGCCAAGATCCTGGACATGATCAAGTCGGGCGACGTGTTCGGCTCCATCAACCCGAACCAGGGCATGCAGGGCTACATGGGCATGATGATGTTGTTCCTGGCGAAGAACCCCACGCTCATCGACCCGATGAACGACGCCAAGCGCAACGGCACCAACCCGATGGCCGTGCCCTTCCTGGACAACGGCCTGGCGGTGGTGAGCAAGGCCAACGCCGACGACTTCTACTGGGACAAGTACCTCGCGCGCCGTGGCACCAAGGGAATCGGCGAGTGAGCCAGGCGAACGCAGCAGCCCCGGAAACGGCAATGGGCGCCCTGCTCCAGTTGCGTGGCATCAGCAAGCGCTTTGGCGCTTCGCGCGCGCTCACGGGCGTGGACTTCTCGCTGCAGCGCGGCGAAATCCACGCGCTGTGCGGCGAGAACGGCGCGGGCAAGTCCACGCTGATGAACATCATCGACGGCATCCACCAACCCGACGAGGGCAACATCGCGCTCGACGGGCAGCAGGTGGTCATCGACGGCCCGGCGCATGCCATGCGCCTGGGCATCGGCCTGGTGCACCAGGAGATCGCGCTGTGCGGCGACGCCACCGTGGCCGAGAACATCTTCATGCCGGAAATCAATGCCGGCAAACACGCGTGGATGAACTACGCCAGCCTGAACGCGCGCGCCGCCAAGGTGCTGCAGCGGCTGGGCCAGCACATCGACCCTGCGTGCCTGGTGAAGGACCTGAGCATTTCCACGCAGCAGCTCATCGAGATTGCCAAGGCGCTCACGCTCGACTGCAAGGTGCTCATCCTCGACGAGCCCACCGCCGCGCTCACCGACAACGAATCGGCTGCGCTCTTCAAGGTGCTGCACGACCTGCAGGCGCAGGGCATCGGCATCATCTACATCAGCCACCGCATGGCCGAGATCTTTGCGCACTGCACGCGCGTGACGGTGCTGCGCGACGGGCGCAACGTGCACAGCGGCCCGCTGGCCGAGCTGGACGCCGACGGCCTGGTGCGCCGCATGGTCGGGCGCGACCTGGGCAACTACTACCCGCCCAAGCAGCACGACGCCACGCACGGCGAGCCGGTGCTCGAAGTGCGCGACATCGCCGACGGTGGGCGCGTGCATGGCGTCTCCTTCACCGTGAAGCGCGGCGAGATTCTGGGCATTGCGGGCCTCATGGGCGCCGGGCGCAGCGAGCTGGCCGAAACCGTGTGCGGCCTTCGACCGGCCACGCGCGGCACGGTACGCCTGCGCGGCAAGGCCCTGAGCATTCGCAAGTACAGCGACGCGCTGCGTGAAGGCATCGCCTACCTCAGCGAAGACCGCAAGGCGGCCGGCGTGTACCTGGACCTGCCCATTGCACAGAACATCGCCTCTATGGCGTTGAAGCGCGTGAGCTCGCGCTTCGGCCTGCTGCAGCGCGCGGCCGAGCACAAGCTGGCGGTGGAGCTGGGCGCCAAGCTCAGGCTGAAGTCCGACGGGGTGGACATCGACGTGGCCAGCCTGTCGGGCGGCAACCAGCAGAAGGTGGCCATTGCCAAGCTGCTGGCAACCAACCCGACGGTGCTGCTGATGGACGAGCCCACGCGCGGCGTGGACGTGGGCGCCAAGTCGGAGATTCATCACATCCTGCGCGAGCTGGCCAGCCAGGGCGTGGGCGTGGTGGTGATCTCTTCGGAGCTGCCAGAAATCATCGGGCTGTGCGACCGCGCACTGGTGATTCGAGACGGCCGCTTGGCCGGTGAAGTGCAAGACGACGACATGACGGAAGAGGCCCTGCTGCGGCTGGCCTCCGGACTTTGCGAACAGGAAACAGCATGAACTACCCGGCACAACTCGACGCGGGCGCCAGCACGGCAGGCCTTGCGCCCTTGCAAGGCGGCGGCACCGTGAACCCCACACACAAACCCGCCAACAAGCTCACCAGCATGCGCGAGATGGGCCTGCTGCTCATCATCGCGGTGCTGTGCGTGGGCATGAGCTTTGCCTCGCCCTACTTCCTGACCTGGGACAACGTGCGCGCGATGCTGCTGTCGTTTTCCATCGAAGGCATCGTGGTGGTGGGCATGACCATTCTGCTGATCGTGGGCGGCATCGACCTGTCGGTGGGCTCGGTGGTGTGCTTCGCGATGGTGGTGACGGGCAAGCTCTTTCTCATGGGCCTGGACCCGTGGACGGCCGGGCTCATTGCCATTGCCGCGAGCGCGGGCGTGGGCGCCCTCATCGGCGGGTGCGTCACGCGCATCGGGCTGAACCACTTCATTGCGTCGCTGGCGTTCATGGTGATCGTGCGCGGGCTGTGCCTGGCGCTCACGCAGGGCACGCCGCAGTCGCTGTTCTCGCTGCCGGCGGAGTTCAAGTTCATCGGCCAGGGCACGCTGTTCGGCGTTCCGGCCGTGATCCTGATCTTCGTGGCGATCGTGGTCATCAGCGACTTCGTGCTGCGCCGCTCCACCCTGCTGCGCCGCGTGTTCTACACAGGCAGCAACGAGAAGGCCGCGCTGTATTCGGGCATTCGCGTGGGCAACGTGAAGTTCTGGGTCACGGTGCTGTGCTCGGCCTCGGCCGGCCTGGCGGGCGTGATCTACACCGCGCGCTTCGGCGCCGCCACGCCCACCTTCGGCGTGGGCATGGAACTGAACGTGATTGCCGCCGCGGTGATCGGCGGCGCCAGCCTGAAGGGCGGCTCGGGCACGGTGCTGGGCGCCGTGCTGGGCCTGGCGCTGCTGTCGGTGGTGACCAGCTCGCTGATCCTGCTGGACGTGTCGCCTTACTGGCAGGACGTGATCAAGGGCCTCATCCTGCTCGCGGCCGTGACCATCGACCACATCATGAACACCCGAAAGACCAAGCGATGAACGCAGCAATGAAGAAGACCACCCTGGGCCCCTCGGGCATCGAATGCTCGGCCATCGGCCTGGGCACCTGGGCCATGGGCGGCTGGATGTGGGGCGGCGGGGACAACGCGGCCGCCGCGCTGGCCATTCAGGCCTCGCTGGACGCGGGCGTGACGCTGATCGACACCGCGCCGGCCTACGGGCTGGGCCGCTCCGAAAGCATCGTAGGCACGGCGCTGAAAGGCCGGCGGCACGAGGCCGTCATCGCCACCAAGTGCGGGCTGGTGTGGCACACGCAACAGGGCACGCACTTCTTCGAAGAAGACGGCCACCCGGTGTACCGCTACCTGGGCCGCGAGTCGATCATTCACGAGGCGGAAGAAAGCCTGAAGCGCCTGCAGACTGACTACATCGACCTGTACATCACGCACTGGCAGGACAGCACCACGCCGGTCGAAGAGACCATGGCCACGCTGCTGGAGCTCAAGAAGCAGGGAAAGATCCGCGCCATTGGCGTGAGCAACGTGAGCCCCGAGACGCTGGCCGAGTACCTGAGGTACGGCCCGGTCGATGCCGCGCAGGAGCGCTACAGCCTGATCGACCGAGAGATCGAGCAGACGCTGGTGCCGCTGTGCGCCGCGCACAACGTGGCGGTGCTGGGCTATTCGTCGCTGGCGCTGGGCCTGCTGGCCGGCCCCATCGACCCCGCGCGCCAGTTCACCGGCGACGACCAGCGCGCCAGCAACCCGCGCTTCAGCACGCAGAACCGCGCAAAGCTCAAGGCCTTCTTCGAAGCGCTGGAGCCGCTGCGCACGCAGCTCGAATGCTCGTTCGGCCAACTCATGATTGCGTGGACGCTGGCGCGCGGCAGCGTGCAGGTGGCGCTGTGCGGCGCGCGCGTGAGCAAGCAGGCCGTGGAGAACGCGGCCGCCGGCGCGGTGCACCTGCACGAAGACGCGCTGCAACTCATCGACGCCGCCGCGGGCCAGCACCTGCACGCGTTGGCCTGACCCCCTTCACTCTCAACACAAGGAGCTCTTTCGTATGTCGAAGGACAAGACCGCACGCCTGAACCGGCTGCTGAACAACGGGCGCTGCCTGGACATCGCGCTCGACCACGGCGTGTGCAACGAGCCCTCGTTCCTCAACGGGCTGGAAGACATGCCCGCCATCGTCGAGAAGCTGGTGGCCGCTGGCCCCGACGCCCTGCAGCTCAACTACGGCCAGGCCGACCTGCTGCAAGACCGCCCGGGCCGCGACAAGCCCGCGCTGGTGCAGCGCATCGACATGGGCAACCCCTACAACGCTACCGCGCACCGCGTGATGTGGGCCCTGCTGCAGAACGAGCACGACCCGGTGCTGCCCGCCGTGCAGCGCGACGCCGCCTGCGTGGTGGTGAACCTGTTCATGCTGCCGAACGAGCCCGAACTGTTTCGCCAGTGCGTGCAGAACATTGCGCGCGTGCGCGCCGACTGCGACCGCTACGGCATGCCGCTGATGATCGAGCCGCTGGTGATGCGCCCGCACAGCGAGCAAGGCGGCTACATGGTCGACGGCGACGCAGAGAAGATCGTCACGCTGGTGCGACTGGCGCGCGAGATGGGCGCCGACATCGTCAAGGCCGACCCCACCACCGACCCCGCCGAGTTCCACCGCGTGGTGCAGGCCGCGCGCTGCCCCGTGCTCGTGCGCGGCGGCGGGCGCGAAGACCTGCAGCAGGTGTTCGCGCGCTCGCGCGTGCTGATGGACCAGGGCGCGGTGGGCATGGTGTACGGACGCAATGTGTACCAGCACGCCAACCCGTCGGCGGTGGTGGAGGCACTGATGGCCATGATCCATCGCGGCGCCAGTGCCAAGGCGGCCTGGGACATCTACGAGTCGGGCGGCACGGCGAAGAAGTGAGCTGAGGCGAACTGAAACGGCGACGTAGCGCCGTCAAAAAAAAGAGGTGGGAGCAGTGAGGAGAGGCTGTACGGCCGGCGACGGACTCGTCGCCGGCCGGGGTGCGCCCTGCGCGCTCGCTTTGACAAGTGAACCTTGCACAACAACCTGGAGGCGACGATGAAGATCCGGTATTACCTGATGGCGTTGATGGTGCCCTGCGTCACATTGCTGACGCATGCGGCAATCACGGGGGTCAGTCCGATGACGACCCTCGACAACATGGCGTCGGCGGTTTCCGCGGCCGTCGCCGACCCGCTCCCCTTGCAGGGACCAGGCCTGGGCAACCTCACCTACACCTCGGCGGAACTGTTCAAGCCGGTGTCCATGATCACCAGCCCGGCGCACCCGCTCGACTCGGCGCACAGCAGCGCCTACGAGTCGCGCGAGGTGCCGGCCACGTACCCGGGCCGCAAGGACTACGGCATGAACGCCGGCATCATGCTCAACGGCTACTTTCTCACCTCGTTCGCGCCCGACAGCGGCCTTGGCCCGGGCGGCTTTCTGCTGTACGACGTGTCGAACCCTCGCCAGATCCAGCTGGTCAAGAAGATCTACGAACCCGAAGCCCGCACCAAGGAGTTCCGAGAAACCCACTCCTTCGGCACCGCCAAGATCGCAGGCAAGACCTACGTGGTGCTGCCCAGCATCAACGGCGTCGAGTTCTGGGACTTCACCGACATCAACGACATCAAGCAGGTGAAGAAGCTGGCGCTGCCCGGCGTCAATGGCGGCGACTATGAAGACGTGAGCTGGCAGCTGTGGTGGCAGGCGCCCTATCTGTATGTGGCGTCGGCGGGCCGGGGCATCTTCATCGTCGATGCGCGCGACCCGGCCAACGCGTTCGTCGCCAACCGCGGTGCCGGCAAGCCCAACCCGGTGCCCACGGGCGAGCTGGGCAACTTTCGCGTCGGCCCGATCTTCACCATGGGCAACACCATGGTGCTGACCGCGATGGAAAGCAACGGCGGCTTCTCCAGCCTGGACATTTCCGACCCGCTCAACCCCAAGGTGCTGGACGCCATCGTCGGCAGCACGCCCTTCTACTACGCCACCTGCTTCGACGGGCGCAACCTGCACGCGTCCGCGCGCAACGCCGGCGCCAGGATGTACAGCTACGACTTGAGCGACCGCACGCACTTCGTGGCGGAAGACAACCGGCTGGTCATCGACGAGCAGCTGTACTGCGCCACGCAGGACAACTACGTCATTCAGGGCGCGCAAACCCGCATCCACAAGGTCGACGTGAGCAATCCGCTGAACCATGTGGAGGTGGGCCGCGGCAGCATCCTGCGCGAGGACGACCCGAACTTCACGCACTCAGACAACGGCCAGGTCGCGATGTTCGGCAACCTGGTGTTCGTGGGCAACGACCACGGCTCTGGCAGCGGCTTTGTCGTGCATGCGGTGGACCCCGACATCACCAAGCCCGAGGTCAAGCAGGTCTCGCCCGCCAACGGTGCCAAGCAGCAGGCGCTGACCTCGCGCATCGGCCTGGGCATGACCGACAACATCCGGCCCGAGAGCGTGAATGCCAACACCTTCATCGTGCGCCCGGTGGGCGGCAACACGCTGGCGGGCACTTACAGCGTGCAGCTGGGCATCGTCAACTTTTCGCCCGACGTTCCGCTGTCGCCCGGCACCAGCTATGAGGTGTTTCTGCCGGCCAACGGCATGAAGGACTATGCGGGCAATGCCATTGCGGCCGACTACAAGTCGACCTTCAACACCGGCAACGCGACCGACATCAACCTGATGCACTACTGGCCGCTGGCGGGCAACCTGGGCGACCCGATCGGCAGCAACAACGGCACGCCGGGCTCGGACGCGTTCGAGAGCATCGGCCTGAACTTTGCGAACCGCACGGCGGGCGTGCCGCTGAAGAACGATTCGGTCGCCACCGTGCTGGGCAGCACCGCGTCGCTGAGCTTCTACATGAAGACCACCCAAACCGGCGGCGCCAATGCATGGAGCGCCCCAGGCATCTTCGGGCGCGACCAGGTGAGCGGTGCGGACGATGTGTTCTGGGGCTGGCTGGACAGCGGCGGGCGCATCAAGCTGTCGGTGGGCAACGACGCCGGCACCACCTCCACCGCGGTGGTGAACGACGGCACCTGGCACCACGTGGTGCTCACGCGCGACGCGGCCTCCGGCGCGCAGGCCGTGTACGTCGACGGCGTGAAGACCACGTCCGCCGGACTCACGGGCAACAAGGGCCTGACGAACAAGTTCAACCTGCTGGGGCAGATCCAGGGCAACGCCGCGCTGTTCAAGGGCGTGCTGGCGGAGGTGCGCGTGTACGGGCGCGTGCTGGCCGACACCGAGGTGAATGCGCTGCGCGGCCAGGCCGTCATCGGCGACCCCGGCATCGGCGGCGGGCCGAAGGTCGTCAACGGCCAGGTGGTGTTCAACCCCGCCACGCTGGGCAGCGGCGGTGCGCAGTACCGCTGGAACCTTGGCAACGGCACGCAGACCGCTTTCTCGAACCAGCCGAACTACACCTACACCTACGCGACCCCCGGCCACTACACCGTGACGCTGACGGTAAAGGATGCGAGCGGCCGCGAGACCTTCTACACCTACAACCTCACCGTGATCGCGCCGGTCACGGCGCAGGCACCGACGCACACCACCAACATCGCGGGCGATGCCACCTCGGTGTATTCGGTCAACCCCGACAGCGGCACGGTCGCCGCCATCGACGCGCAGACGCTGGCCAAGCGCTGGGAGACGCGCGTGGGCGACGAGCCCAAGACGCTGGCCGTGGGGCCCGACGGGCGCATCTGGGTCACGGTACAGGGCGAAGACAAGCTGGTGGCGCTCAACGCGGCCGACGGCACCGTGTCGGCCAGCGTGCCGCTGGCGTACGGCAGCGGCCCCTACGGCGTGGCCTTCACGCCCGACCGCACCAGGGGCCTGCTGACGCTGGAGAGCAAGTCGGTGCTGATGAGCTTCGACCCCGGCACCGGCGCCACCACCGGCGCGGTGTCGCTGGACGGCAACCTGCGCGGCATTGCGGTCAACTCCAACTCGCAGGTGGCCTACGTGACGCGCTTCAAGTCGAAGATGACCGGCGGCCAGCTGCACAAGGTGAACCTGCAGAGCATGAGCGCCATGAGCACCATCGCGCTGCCGGTGGACACCACCACGGTGGACACCGAGAGCCGTGCGCGCGGCGTGGCCAACTACCTGAGCCAGGTGGTGATCTCGCCGGACGGCACGCGGGCGGTGCTGCCTTCGAAGAAGGACAACATCGTGCGCGGCAAGTTCAGGGACGGCAACAACCTGGAGCACGACAAGACGGTGCGCTCCATCTTGTCGCAGGTCGACCTGCAGGCGGCCGCGGAGGTGTTTGCCGAGCAGATCGACTTCGACGACCGTGCACCGGCGCGCGCCGCGCTGTTCACGCCGGCGGGCGACTATCTGTTCGTGGCGCAGATGGAGGGCAACCGCGTGGCCATCGTCGATCCGTACAGCCGCACGGTGCGCGGAGAAATCAACGCCAGCAGCGCGCCGCACGGCCTGTACCTGGACGCGACGCGCAAGCGCCTGTTCGTGAACAACTTTTTGGCGCGCTCGGTGTCGGTGCACGACGTGGCGCTGGTGCTCACGTCGGAGTCGGCCGCGCCGACCTTTCTGCAGAACGTGTCGACGGTGGCGCAGGAGCCGATGGCAGCCGCGGCGCTGCGTGGCAAGCAGGTGTTCTACAACGCCTCCGACCGGCGCATGAGCAAGGACAACTACATCTCCTGCGCCAGCTGCCACGCGGACGCGAGCGACGACGGCATGGTGTGGGACTTCACGCAGCGCGGCGAGGGCCTGCGACGCACCATCACCCTGATGGGGCGGCGCGGCATGGGCCACGGCAACCTGCACTGGACGGCCAACTTCAACGAGCTGCAGGACTTCGAGAACGACATCCGCAACGAGTTCGGCGGCACGGGCTTTTTGACGAATGCGGACTTCGCGGCCACGTCCGATCCGCTGGGCGCGCCCAAGGCCGGCAAGAGCGCGCAGCTGGACGATCTGGCGGCGTACCTCACGTCGTTGAACAAGTACATGCGCAGCCCGGCGCGTGCGGCGGACGGCAGCCTGAGCGTGGACGCGGCGCGGGGCCAGGCGCTGTTCGCTTCGGCGCAGTGCGTGACCTGCCACACCGGCGCGACCTTCCGCGACGGGATGCGGCATGACGTGGGCACGGTGCAGCTCTCATCGGGCAAGGGTATCAACCAGCCGCTGGCGGGCGTGGGCTTCGACACGCCGACGCTGCTGGGCAGTTGGAACACGGCGGCGTTCTTCCACAACGGTCAGGCGGCCACGTTGCAGGACGTGCTGGCCAGCGGGCACGGCAATGCCAGCAGTCTGCCGGCCGCCGACGTGGTGGCGATTCGCGAGTACGTGCGCTCGCAGGACAGCGACCCGACGCCGACGATCACGCGCATCCGTTCGAACCTCAACCCGACGATGTGCGTGAACATCAAGGCGGTGTCGACGGCGAGCGGCGCGCTGGCGGTGCAGTGGCCGTGCGGCAATGCGAACAACGAGAAGTTCACGGTGACGAGCCTGTCCGGTGGCTATGTGCAGTTCAAGGCCGAGCACAGCGGTCTGTGTCTGGCGCAGAACGGCACTGCGGCGACGAATGCGCCGGTGGTTCAGTTGGCCTGTTCGGCGGGCGACACGACGCAATGGAGCCTGGTGGGCAACTCCCTCAAGAACCGCGGCTCGGGGTCGTGTCTGGACGTGCCTGGCAGCGCGACCGCGCAGGACACGGCGCTGATCACCTGGACCTGCAACGGGGGGACCAACCAGGGTTGGACGCAGTTGCCCTAGCAACCGGTTTTTGGTTTGTTCACGGCCGGGCAGGGGACCCTTCGGGGTTTTCTGCACGGCTTTTTTTGTGGGCGCTGCTGCTGTTCAGGGCGCGTGCACAGGCCGCCGGGTACTCCCCTCCGCAAATGTCCCCCGGGGCTTCGCCCCTCCTCCTTTATTTCGCTGCGGGGAGTACCCGACGCCCTGTGCACCTGGGCACGCTCTGGGTGATCGCGCGATCAACCCCGGCTCTGAAAACGCTCACGTCGATGGGGTGCCTTGCGCAGCGAAATAAAGGAGGAGGGGCGCAGCCCCGGGGGACATTCGCGGAGCAAGGCACCCCGTCGGCGTGAGCGTCGCCCTGAACTGAACCCTACCGACCCGAACCGAAGCACATCACCTCCCACGTCATGGACCCCGCGCACCCGGTGCGGGAAAGTACCTCCATCGATCAACCCACCAGGAGAAAACACCATGACCGGCTTCAACATCCTTCCCCTCGCAGTCGCCCTGCTGATCGGCATCGCCGCACTCGGTTCGTGCCTTGGCATCGGGCTGGTCGGGCAGAAGTTTCTGGAAAGCACCGCGCGCCAACCCGAAATGGTCGACACGCTGCAGACCAAGTTCTTCCTGATCGCAGGCGTGACGGACGGCGCCTTCATCATCGCGACCGGCATCGGCCTGTGGTTCGCCACCGCAAACCCCTTCGGCTGAACACGGTTCCAGGCCCCTGAAATCACCCCGGACAAGAGGGTCTCCGCACCAGGAAGTGACACGACCCACTGGCACCATTCGTGCTAGCACCGTTGACACCGAATTGTTTATGGTTAAAGTATTTAGCTATCAACGGTTCGATGTCGCCGGTGCCGCGCAAAGCGGTGCCGGCGCGTCGTTTCACCCTTCCTCTGCCGGAGAACCCATGAGCCAACTGTCCCCGAAGTCGCCCGCGCTGCCGCGCACCCTGCTCTCGCTGCTGCTGTGCGGCGCGGCCCTTGGCACCTCGCTGTCGGCCATGGCCGCACCGGTGAAGGTGGGCTTGGCCCTCGACATCTCAGGGCCATTCGCGGCGCTGGGCGCCGAGGCGCGCGACGGCTTCGCGCTGGGCATCAAGCAACTGGGCGGCAAGCTTGGCGGGCAGGACGTGGAGTTCATCCAGGCCGACATGGCCGGCAGCCCCGACCAGGCCAAGCAGCTGGTCGACCGCATGGTCCAGCGCGACAAGATCGACATCTTCAGCGGCCCCATCGGCTCCAACGTGGCGCTGGCCGTGGGCCCCACGCTGTTCAACGCCAAGGTGCCGTACCTGTCGGCCAACGCCGGCCCGAGCCAGTTCGCGGGTGCGCAGTGCAATGCGTACTTCTTCGGCACCGCTTACCAGAACGACCAGTTCCACGAGGCCGCCGGCAAGTTCGCGCAAGACCGCGGCTTCAAGAAGATCGTGCTGATCGCCCCCAACTACCCCGCCGGCAAGGACGCGCTGGGCGGCTTCAAGCGGCAGTTCAAGGGCCAGGTGGCCGACGAGCTGTACACCAAGCTCGGCCAGATCGACTACGCCGCCGAGCTCGCGCAGCTGCGCGCGGCCAAGCCCGACTCGATCTACTTCTTTCTGCCCGGCGCCATGGGCATCAACTTCATCAAGCAGTTCGTGGGCGCGGGCCTGTCGAAGGACATCACGCTGGTCACCAGCGGCTTCTCGGCCGACGAGGACGTGATCGGCGCCGTGGGCGATCCGATGCTGGGCCTGTTCAATACCTCGCACTGGGCGCACGACCTGGACAACGCGGCCAACAAGTCTTTTGTGGCGGCGTTCCGCAAGGAATACAACGGCCGCTACCCGTCGGTGTACGCGGCACAGGCCTATGACGCGATCCTGGCGATGGACGCGGCCGTGAAGCAGTCGGGCGGCAACGCGCAGAACCGCGAGGCCGTGGTGGCCGCGCTGAAGAAGGCCAACTACGCATCGACGCGCGGCAACTTCAAGTACGCGAACAACCACTTTCCGATCGAAAACTTCTACCTGCGCGTGGTCGGCAAGGACGCACAGGGCAAGGTCACGAACAAGCTGATCAATACGGTGCTGACCAACTACGGCGACTCCTACGCCGACAAGTGCCAAATGAAGTGACTCGCCCCCAGGCGGGATAAAGCTCGCCCCAGGCTTCGCGGCACTTCGTGTCCGCTTCTCCTACCCCCTACCGGGGGCAACACCTGAGGCCCGGCAGAGCCGGTTCCTCGGTGTTTCTTGAACAAAAACCGCGGGCAATCCAGTAGGTTCTATGAGTGGAATTCTTGTTCTCGAGCAGCTGCTCAACGGCCTCGGCTATGGGCTGATGCTGTTCCTGCTGGCCGCGGGGCTCACGCTGGTGTTCGGCATCATGGACGTGCTGAACCTCGCGCATGGCTCGCTGTTCATGGCGGGTGCTTATGTCGCGGCCGAGGCGCACACGCGCACGGGGTCGTTCACCGCGGCCATCGTTATTGCGGTGGCGGTCACGGTGGTGGTGGCGCTGCTGCTCGAAGTGCTGCTGATGCGCCGCCTCTACACACGCGACCACCTCGCGCAGGTGCTCGCCACCTTCGGCGTGATCCTGGTGGCCGACGACATCGTGAAGATGGTGTGGGGCCCGTCGCCGGTGATGGCACCGACGCCGGCCGCGCTGTCGGGGCCCATCGAGCTGATGGAGGGCCTGCCCTACCCGGCCTACCGCCTGGTCATCCTCGCGGGCGGCCTGCTGGTGGCCTTGGCGCTGTACCTGCTGGTGAACCACACGCGCATCGGCATGCGGGTACGCGCGGGCGCGTCCGACCGGCCGATGGCCGAGCTCATGGGCGTGCGCGTGGGCCGCATCTTCAACGGCGTGTTCTTGCTGGGTGCGGCGCTGGCCGCGCTGGCGGGCGCGCTGATGGGGCCGATCGTGGCGGTGCAGGTCGGCATGGGTGAAGCCATCCTGATCCCGGCGCTGGTGGTGCTGGTGATCGGGGGCATCGGGTCGGTGCGCGGCGCCTTCGTGGCCGCACTGCTGGTGGGCCTGGTCGACACCGTGGGGCGCGCCTTTGTGCCGATGCTGCTGCGTGCCACGCTGCCGCCGGCCACCGCGGCCGACCTGGGCCCGCTGTTCGCCGAAGTCGCGATGTACGCGCTGATGGTGGTGGTCTTGATCTTCCGGCCTTCAGGGCTGTTCTCGGCACGCGCATGAAGCCTTCTCTTTTTTCTTCACGCTACATCGGCGTCGGCCTGCTCTTCGTGCTGCTGGCGGCGTTTCCGCTGGTGGCGCCGCTGTTCGGGCTCGAGTTCTACATCGGCTTTGTGCGGCGCGTGCTCATCGTGGCGCTGGCCGCGGCCAGCCTGAACTTCATCCTCGGCTTCGGCGGCATGGTGGCGCTGGGGCATGCGGGCTTCATCGGCATGGGCGCTTACACGGTGGTGGCGCTCAGCGACGCGGGCGTGGTGTCGGGCTGGCTGCTGTGGCCGGCCGCGGCCCTTGTCGCGGGCCTGGTGGCCGCGCTGATCGGCACGGTGGCGCTGCGCACGCGCGGCGTGTACTTCATCATGACCACGCTGGCCTTCGCGCAGATGCTGTACTTCGTGGTGGTGTCGCTGCGCAAATACGGCGGCGACGACGGCTACACACTCATGAGCCGCCCTACGCTGCTGCCAGGGCTGGACTTGGGCAACGAGTCGACCTTCTACTGGGTGGTGCTGGTGGTGGTGGCGCTGGCGCTGGGCTGGCTGCACCGCGCGACGCAATCGCGCTTCGGTCATGCGCTCATGGGCATTCGCGACAACGAGACACGCATGCGCGCGCTGGGCTATCCGGTGTTCCGCCTGCAGCTGGTGGGCTTTGCCATTGCGGGCGCCATCGCGGGCCTGGCCGGTGCGCTGCTGGCCGGTGGCAACGGGTTCGTGAGCCCGGCCACCATGCACTGGACGCAGTCGGCCACGCTGCTGGTGATGGTGGTGATCGGCGGGCTTGGCCGCAGCTGGGGCGGGCCGGTGGGCGCCGTGGTCTGGCTGGTGTTGGAAGAAGCGCTGAAGCAGCACACCGAGCACTGGCACATGCCGTTGGGGCTGCTGCTGATCGCGGTTGCTCTGTGGGCGCCCAAGGGCTTGGCCGCGCTGTACAAGCGCCGCTTGCCCCTCACCCCAACCCTCTCCCCGGAGGGGCGAGGGAGCAAGACGACCGCGCGAGGGAGCGAGTCATGAGCCTTTTCAGAATCGAAGGTTTGGTCAAGCGCTTCGGCGGCCTGCTGGCGACCGACCATGTGAACCTCACGGTCGAGCGCGGCGAAGTGCATGCGCTGATCGGGCCGAACGGCGCGGGCAAGACCACGCTGGTGAACCTCATCACCGGGCTGCTGAAGGCCGACGCCGGCCGCCTGCTGCTCGACGAGCGCGACATCACCGCGCTGAAAGACCACCAGCGCGTGGCCGCCGGCATGTCGCGCTGCTTTCAGGTGACGCGCGTGTTCCCCAAGGAAACCGTGCACGACAACCTGATGCTCGCCGCGCAAGCGCATGCGGGCAGCAGCCTGCGCTTCATGGCGCCGCGCGCCAAGGAACGCGACCTGGTCGATCGCGCCGTGGCGCTGGCCGACCGCGTGGGCCTGGGCAGCGAGCGCGAGCGCATCGCGGGCACGCTGCCGCACGGCGCGCAGCGTGCGCTGGACGTGGCGCTGGCGCTGGCGGCCGAGCCCAAGCTGCTGCTGCTCGACGAGCCGATGGCGGGCATGGGGCCGGACGAATCGGCGCGCATGGTGGAGCTGATCGAGTCGCTGCGCGCATCGATGGCCATCCTGCTGATCGAACACGACATGGACGCGGTGTTCCGCCTGGCCAACCGACTCACGGTGCTGGTGCAGGGCAAGGTGCTGATGAGCGGCACGGCCGAAGAAGTGCGGGGACACCCCGACGTACAGGCCGTGTACCTGGGTACCGAAGCAGAAGGCCATTCATGAGCGGCGCGAACCCCACATTGCTGGAAGCCAAATCCATCGAGGCCGGCTACGGCGCCAGCCAGGTGCTGTTCGGCATCGACATCGACATCCGCCCCGGCGAAGTGCTCGCCCTGCTCGGGCGCAACGGCATGGGCAAGAGCACCTTGCTGAAGGTGCTGACGGGCACGCTCTCGCCGATGCGCGGCAGCGTGCACTTCGACGGCGCGGCCATCGGCGGCCACAAGCCCGACGCCATTGCGCGGCGCGGCGTGGCCATCGTGCCCGAGGGCCGGCATGTGTTTCCCAACCTCAGCGTGGACGAGCACCTGCGCGCCTTCGCACGGCCACGACCGGGCAGCGCGCCGCGCTGGACGAGCGAGGCGCTGTACGGGCTGTTCCCGCGCCTTGCGGAGCGCAAGGCCAACGCGGGCAACCAGCTCTCGGGCGGCGAGCAGCAGATGCTGGCCATTGCACGGGCACTGTCGACGCACCCGCGCCTGCTGATCCTCGACGAAGCCACCGAAGGCCTGGCCCCGGTGATCCGCGAAGAAATCTGGAACTGCATTGCCACGCTCAAGGCCGAGGGCGAGGCGATTCTGGTGGTCGACAAGTACGTGCAGCGCCTGATGCCGCTGGCCAACCGCCATGTGATTCTGGAGCGCGGGCGCGTGGTGTGGCAAGGCGACTCGGCCGCGCTGGACGCGGACCGCTCGCTGTGGACGCGGTACCTGGGTGTGTAGGGGCCGAGCCCAGGCAAGGCAGCCGCAGCCGGAGGACGCGCACCCAGCGCGCGCAACGCCACCACGAAGACCACCCCAGCGCATGCGGCGATGCCCGCCGCCATCGGCAACGGCCTGCATTGCGCAGCGCATCGGCTACCAGTCTGAAACGGCGTTCAGCGCGGCGTTCCGGCGCACGGTGGGTGAAAGCCCGGGACGCTTTCGCACGCTCAGCCGAAGCGAGCGCGCTGCAAGCCCCTGACCCTCAGCGGACGACGCAGTCCACCCCGCCCGACTTGGGGGGTGTGCTGCTTGTCTGCGCGGTCGTGCTCGAACTGAAAGAAGGCGGCGGCGTGAACTGGACGGCCGGGTTCTTGGGAATAAGGACAGGCGGCTGCGTTGGCGAGGCGACGAAACCGAACTGGCCCGCGGCAAAGTTCGTGCTGCCGCCCTTGTTGGCGAGCACGATCTGCCCATCGGTCACCGACACGTACAGGCCCGGTGCCAGGCCGCCCGGGGGCACCGGCGACCCGATCTGCGCGAAGGCCGAGGCAGCAGGGGCCAGCATGCAGAAGGCGCTGAAGGCACAGAAGAAGAGTTTGTTCATCGAGGTCTCGCTGCGTGTGTTCATGGCTTTGCACCCGGCTCCGGCGGCGTGAGGGACACGACCATGCTGGCGTTGCCCTTCAGCGCGCCCACGGGGGTGTTGATGAGCGTGGCGTCCTTGCTGCGCTGCCCCACGGCACCTGCGGTGCTGCGGAAGCCGCCCTGCGCCAGGCCGAGCTCGATGCGGTCCTGCTGCGGCTGGGCAGCGTCGTAGCTGTAGCGCGTCACCACCAGCATGGACTGCGGCTGCAGCGTCAGCTCGGCGCCGTCGCTGAACTTCAGCTGCGCGTAGGCGCGGCTCTCGGTGGTGAGGGTGTCGCCCTGGCGAATCGGTGAGTCCACCGCCAGCAGCCGAGTGGCGCCCTGCGCGCTGCGCACGGCCAGGATGCCCGACAGGTTGGTGACAGTGCCGACCACCTGTGCCTGTGCCTGTGCCTGTGCCTGTGCCTGTGCCTGTGCCTGTGCCTGTGCCTGTGCCTGTGCCTGTGCCTGTGCCTGTGCGGTGGGCGCCAGCGCAAGCAGCGGCAGCAAGCACAGAAGGCCAGCGATGCGTGATGTCGATTTCATGGTGCGTGCACTCCTCAATTGCAATACATCTTCTTGGCGGGCCCGGTAGCCGCCGGGAGAAACGTCTCCGACGTATCCAGCGTAGACGGCGTGCCGGTCACGGTGGCGATGATCACGTTGGTCGCCTGCTGCACCGGCTTCACCGGCTCCGATGCCGTCGGCGGCGACAGCACCTGGCACAGCGCCGAGTTGGGCGCGAAGGTGCAGATGTCGGCCGAAGGAGGTGGGGCAGGCGTGGGCGCCGGTGGGGCCACGGCGACCGGCGGCGGCGGCGACAGCACCTGGCACAGCGCCGAGTTAGGCGCGATGGTGCAGATGTCGGCCAAAGGCGGCGGGGTCGGGGCGGGGGCGGGGGTCGGGGCGTGCGTGGATGACGGTGGAGTCACGACGACCGGCAGCGGCGGCGGCGGGCACCCTTGCAGCAGGGGGCTCACGGTGCACATGCCGGGCGTCGGCAACACCGCGTTGCAGCCAGGCAGCGCGCTGTTGGCCACGCATTGCGCCAAGGTCGGCAGCACGATCGCGCAACCGGGCAGCGCGGCGTTGTCGCTGCAGGCGCTCAGCGACGGCAGCACCACAGTGCAGCCGGGCAGCGCGCTGTTGACCACGCACTGCGCCAAGGTCGGCAGCACGGCGGCGGTGGCGCGCGCCACGGTAGCGCCGCCCGCCGGGTAGCTCACGCTCAGCGTGCCGGTGCTGCCGGCCGACGCGAGCGCGGGCGCGTTGACCTGCGCAAAGGCACCGCCGCTGCCCGGCCCACGCGCCACCACGAAGTCGGCCATTGCGCCGTTGACGGGCATGAAGCCGCCGAGCACGCCCAGGTTCAGCGTGCCGCCCAGCGTGGCCGCGCCGTCCACGTCGAGCAGGTCGGCGCCGTCGCTGCCAAGCCTTATGTTCAGCACGCCGTTGGCGCCCTGCACATAGCTGCCCTGCACCGCGAGCGTGCCCAGGGCCGTGGCGCTGCCGGGCGCCACGGTGCCGTTGTTGAACAGCGTGGCGTCGGCCAGCCCGATGGTGCCGCTGCCCGCGATGACGCCGTTGTTGTACAGGTCGGTGCCGCCGCTGCGCAGCGTGCCGCCGGGCAGCAGCACCACGGTGCCGTTGTTCGGGTTGTCGGCGCCCATGCGCACGCCGAGCATGCCCGCTTCGATGCGCACCGTGCCGCCCGCCAGGTTGCTGAGCGGCGCGTCAGTGGCGCCGATGCCGGTCTTCACCACCGTGCCGCTGTTCAGCAGCCGCCCGAGGGTGCTGTCGCGAAAGATCTCGCGGGAGTCCGAACCGTCGAGCGTCAACTGCAGGGTAGCGCCGGCGTCGTTGGTGATCACGCTGGTGGCCGCCAGTTGAAGCTGCGAAGCAGGCGCCACGCTCAGCACGCCGCCCGCCTTGTTGTTGAAGGCGCCGCTGCCCTGCAAGGCCAGCGTGCCGGGGCCGACACCGCCGGGCAGGCCGACGTTGACGGCGCCATAGTTGTTCCAGGTCGTTCCGTCGGTGAGCACCCAGTTCGCGTTGCCGGCCAGGTTCACCTGGTTGCGCGTGGTGAACGCATGGCCATTGCCCTGCAGGAACGTGAGCGGGCCGCCGGACAGCACGGGCGCCGTGGCGGCGATGTCCACGTCGCCCAGCAGCTTGACCGCGCCCTGCCAGGTCATGGTGCCCGCGCCAGAAAACGCAACGCCGCTGCCCAGGGTCAGGCCGTCGAGCGTGGCGTGCGCGCCGTCGGCAATCCGCAGGTTGCCGCCGAGCGTGGCCGTCTGCAGCCTCAGCTCGCCCGCGTCCACGCGCACGGTGCTGCCCGCGCTGCTGCTTACGTTGGTGTATTGCTGGTCGACCGCGGCGTTCTTGATGAGCGTGCCGTTGTTGACGATCGTGCTGTCTGAAGACGAGCCCGTCAGCACGTTGGCAAAGGTGCCCGACGTGGTGACCGTGCCGTTGTTCTCGAAGCGGGTGTTCGACTGGGCGGCCGAGATGGCACCGTCGCCGCGCACGTCGATGCTGCCGTTGTTCTTCCACACGGTCCCTTCGTACAGCGCGACCTGGCTGTCGACCACCGTGGCGGTGCCTTCGGTGGTCAGCACGCTGCCGGGCGAGCCCCGCAGGCCTGCGCCGTGCAGCACCAGCGTGTTGGCGCCTGTGGCGCCTGTGCCACCCATGCCACCGAAACTCAGCGACGTGCCCAGGCCGATCAGGTCGGCCCATTCGACGACGCCGCCGCCGGAGAAGGCGCTGCCCGCGTTGAAGTCGTGTCCGCCCGAGAACGACAGGCCGGACCCCACCGCCACGTCGAACACGCCGGTGTGCGTGCCGCCGTGGTCGAGCAGCGCCGTGCCCGTGCCCGTGCCAGCGACTGCCACCGTGCCGGCGTTGTTGAGCACGCCGGAGAGCGCCGAGCCCTCGCGGTTCAGCGCCAGCGTGGCGCCCGCCTGCACATTCACCGTGGCGGCGTTGATGGCCGAGGTGGGTGCGTTCAGCGACGTGGTGCCGCTTACGATGTTCAGCGTGCCGTTGCCATTGCCGCCAACGTTTTCCGAAACGGTGAGCACGCCGCCGTGCAGGTCCAGGTTGGCGCCGAGCTGCACCGCATGGTCGGCGCCGGTGTCGTCGTTGCGCTGGTTGCTGTTCAGGTTGAGCGTGAGCGCGCTCGCCTTGCTGGTGATGGGCGCGCTGATGACGATGTTGTTGCTGGCGTTCAGCGTGAGCGCCGAGGCCAGGCTGCCGGTCTTGTCAATGGCCGCCAGCACGGTGATGTCGCCGGCTTCACTGGTGTTGATGCCGGTGGTGATGCTCACGTCGGTGCCCGCATCGAGCTGCGCCGTGATGACGTCCGCGCCAATGTGCGCGCCGGTCTCGTTGGAGGTGATGGCGTTGGTGCCGGTGGTGCCACCGCTGCCGCCGCCCGCCACGATCTGGATGCTGATCGGGTCGATGTGCCACTCGCCACCGCGTCCCACCACGGGCACGTTGACCACGTCGAGCGCGCGCTGCCCCGAGGTGTCGACGTAGCCGCCGCGGCCCGCGCTGCCGGTGGCCGACACACGCCCGTCGATGAACGCCGCGCCGTCCGCATACAGCACGACATTGCCGCCGGTGTTGCCGTTGGCGCTGATGTCGGAGGCGGAGGTGGTCTTCAGGTCGCCGGACGCGCGCAGGAACACGCGCCCGCCTTCGCGCACCACGCTGTCGGCGTTGATGCTGCCGCCGTTGGTCACCAGGCCCGCCGCCAGGCCGATGCGCCCGGCTTCGGCCGCAATGCGCCCCAGGTTGGTCACCGCGCCCGGCGCGCCGGTGATGGCCACCGACACGCCCGGCGTGCCGGTGTCGACCAGCTGCACGCTCTGGCCGGCCGCCAGCAGCACCTCTCCGTTGGGCGCGTTCAGGGTGCCGGTGTTGCTCACGTTCGGCGCCACCAGGTAGATGCTGCCGCCGCTGGCCGCGGTGATGGTGCCGGCATTGCGCACGTCGCCGGGGGTGGCCACGGCGCCCGCCTTGAAGGTCAGGCGGCCCGCGAGAAAGTCGCTGTCGCTCACGTTCAGCGTGCTCGCAATGAAGCTGCCCACGTCGATGCGCGCGCCCGCGCCCACCATGATGCCGGCCGGGTTGATGAGCCACAGCGCGCCGTTGGCCTTGATCTGCCCGTAGATCTGCGAGGGGTCGCCACCGGTGGTGCGCGCCAGCAGCGCCGCGCTGCTGCCGGGCTGGCGAATGTCGACCAGCGCGCCCGCGCCCACATTGAAGGTGGCGAAGTTGACCAGCGCCTGCGACGTGGTCTGGTGGATGTTCAGCGTGCTGCCGTTCTGCACGATCGACGCGGTGCCCGAGGTGACGTTCCAGCCGGTGGGCAGCGCGCCCGGTGCGAGCTGGGCGCGGGCGGTGACGCCGGCCGCGGCGCAGAAGGCGGCGACGACGAGCGGAACAAGGCGAAAGCGGGGGCGGGGGCGGTGATGAAGCGAGCGCATGGGTGTGTGTCTGCCGTGTGGATCGTCAGAAGGGCGTCAGAAGGGCGTCGGAAGGTCAGAACGCCACCATGGCGCTCAGGTGGGCGCGCCAGTCGCCGCGCTTCTCGGTAAAGGCATTGCCGGCGTCGTTGACGCGCGCAATGTCCAGCCGCAGGTTGAAGTTGCGGCCCCATGCGTAGCGCGCGCCAACGCCCATGCTGGCCACCGTGACATGGCTGGGCACCAGCGTGCCCGCGGTGCGCTTGTTGGCGCCGTAGCCCGCGTCGTAGAAGGCCAGCAACCGCAGCTGTCCTGGCAGGCCCGCCAGGCCGGCGGGGCCGGCCAGCTCGGGCGTGTAGAGCTCGGCGTTGACGATGGCGCCGCTGTCGGCCGCCACCGCGCGCTCCTGGAAGCCGCGCACCAGCTGCAGCCCGGTCAGGCCGAACTGCTCGCTCGCCACCAGCGGCGCGTTGGCGTACTGCGCGCTGGCGTTCAGCCGCACCTGCCAGTCGTTCGACAGGCCCTTGAACCACGAGGCCGCGCCGCGCAGCACCACGAAGCCGTCGTGCGTGTCGCGGTTGCCGGAGGTGAGGTACGAGTAGCGGTCGGTGCGCCCGTCCACGTTGGTGTAGCGGGTGCCGCTGGCCATGTTGCGCGCCAGGCCCAGACTGTAGCCCAGCGTTTCGCCCACGCTCTCGCGCTGGCCGATGTAGGTGAGGCTCAGCGGCGCGGTCACGTAGGGCACGCAGGCGGCAATTGGCGGCGTCGGCGGGGCGATGCTGACTTCTTCGCCGCCCAAGTCGCAGCGCGAGTCGATGCGCTTGCGGTCGATGCCCAGCACCAGGCGGGCGCTGTGCTCGCCCTGGCGGCCCAGGAAGTGGTTGAAGCGCAGGCCGTAGATGTCGCCCTTGCCGGTGAAGCCCAGCACGCCGCCCAGCGTGGGCGAGCTGGCGGGCGAGTTGGCGCTGGACTTGCCGTAGACCAGGTCGATGCTGTCGCCCATGCCGTACAGCGGAATGCGGTAGCCCAGCGAATACAGCGCCAGCCGCATGCCCGAGGGGCTGTCGGGCGAGGTGGTGTATGCCAGCGTGCCGACCTGGTCGCGGTCGAACAGGTTGGCATGCTGCAGCGCCACGCCGGTGCGCCAGCGCCCGCTGGACGAGGTGCCGGTGTTGTCCAGCGTGCCGATCACGCGCAGCGGGTTGTTGTCGGTGACCGTCACCTTGGCGTCGATGGTGCCGGGCACGGCACCGTCGGCCAGCGACACGCCGACCTGCTTGGCCGGGCTGTCGTTGGCCAGCTGCACCGACGCGGAAACCGCGCGCAGGTCGGGCACGCGGCCCGGCTGCAGCGACGGCAGGCTGGCGCGGATGTTGTCGGCGCTGAAATACGCGTTGCCGCTCACGGTGACCGTGCCGATCACCGCCTGTGTCACCTTCAGCGTGACGGTGCCGCCGGTGAGCTCCTGCTCGGGCACCGAGACCCGCACCGTGGTGTAGCCGGCCTGCGCATAGGCCTGCTGCAGGGCGTCGACGGCGCGCTGAATGTCGCCATAGGCACGGCCCGGGCCAGCCATGGCGCCGACCAGGTGCTGCACTTCGGCGGGGCCGAGCAGCGTGTCGCCCTCGACCTGAAAGCGCGCGATGTCGAAGCGCTCGGCCTGCGCATGGGCGGCCAGCCCGGTGAATGCGGCAAGGGCCAGGGTCAGGGCCTGGGTAAGGGCCTGGGCCCGGGTTGAGGCCACGCCGCATCGAACCCACTGTCTCGTCAAGCTTCGGCTCATTTCTTCTTCCACGGAACACCGGAGGGCTGAACAAATGAGGCACGAGGCAGCGATGTCCAGAATCGCCGGCAATGGTAATTAGGCGTAAACGAAAGTGTGAGATAACGGCCAAAACGGGGCCGGAATACCCAGTTTTGTTTCAAATTGTTGCCGCAACACAACGCAAAAAGCGCTGTGACCCGGTTGCGCGCGGACTCGAATTTCAGTCGGGCGTGGCGTTCAGTTGCAGCATCAGGTCACGGCTCACGGCGTCCATGCCAACCACCTCCACCACGCTGCCGTGCTTGCGCAGCCGCTCGACCACCTTCTTCAGCGCGGCCACCGCCGTCACGTCCCAGAAGTGCGCCTGCGACACGTCGATGCGCACTGGCGCGCCGCCGATCTCGCGCACGTCGAAGGCGTCCACCAGCATGTCGGCGGAAGCGAAGAACACCTGGCCGGTGACGCGGTAGACGCGCTCGCCGCCTTCTTCCTGCGGCGCATGCACCTTCAGCAGCCGCGCCACCTTGAACGTGAAGAACACGCCGCTGAGCATCACGCCGACGGCCACGCCGGCCGCCAGGTTGTCGGTGGCCACGGTGACCGCCACCGTCGCGAGCATCACCGCGCTGGACATGCGCGGGTGCCGCACCATCGCGCGCAGCGAGCCCCAGTCGAAGGTGGAGGCCGACACCATCACCATGATGGCCACCAGCGCCGCCACCGGCACCTGCGACACCCAGGGCTTGAGCAGCACCATCAGGATCAGCAAAAACGCGCCCGCGAACAGCGTCGACAGCCGCCCGCGCCCGCCGTAGCGCACGTTGCTCACCGTCTGGCCGATCATTCCGCAGCCGGCGATGCCGCCGAAGAAGCTGGCTGCCACATTGGCCACGCCCAGGCCGCTGCATTCGCGGTTCTTGGCGCTCGGCGTGTCGGTGAGCTCGTCGACCACGCTGGCCGTCATGAGCGACTCCAGCAGGCCGACCATCGCAATGGCGAAGGCGGGCAGCGCGATGATGCGCAGCGTGTTCAGCGTGAGCGGCACGTCGGGCAGCGCAAAGGCCGGCAGCGCGCTGGGCAGTTGCCCCAGGTCGGCCACCGTCTTCAGCGGCAGGCCCAGCCAGTGGCCCACCAGCGTCACCACCACGATGCACACCAGCGGCGACGGCACCGCCGTGGTGAGGCGCGGCAGCAGGTAGATGACGGCCAGGCCGAGCCCCACCATGGCCCAGGTGGCGGTGTTGGCGCCGATGAAGTGCGGCATCTGCGCCGCAAAGATCAGGATGGCCAGCGCATTGACGAAACCGGTGCGCACCGACGACGACACAAAGCGCATCAGCACACCCAGGCGCAGCAGGCCGAACACGATCTGCATCGCGCCCGCGAGCACACCGGCCGCCAGCAGGTACGGCAGGCCGTGCGCATGCACCAGCGGCGCGGCCACCAGCGCCACCGAGCCGGCCGCGGCCGACACCATGGCCGGCCGCCCGCCCGTGAAGGCGATGACGATGCCGATGACAAAAGAAGCGAACAGCCCGACCGCCGGATCGACACCGGCCACGAAGGCGAAGGCGATGACTTCGGGAATGAGCGCGAAGGTGGCGACGGCGCCGGCCATCAGCTCGCGGGGAATGCTCGGGCACCACTCGGTGCGCAGGCGACTGCGTAAGGAAGACATGGGGAGGAAAGGAAGCAGCCCGCATGCCGCCGAAGAAACGGTGCGGGTCTAGAACAAGACGCGGGGCCGGCGTGCGGCCCCGAGGGTGTCGCGGCGGCCGGGGCCGCATGCGTGTGGCGGCGGCCCAGGCCGCCGCGTGTCACTGCGCTGGCGTCAAGGAGGCGTCGGCCGCGAGCAGCCCGACTGCCGGCGGCGAATGGGAAAGCGGGGCATCCTCGGGCACATGGGGCGCGATTGTAGGCAGCGGGCCTTTGCCGAGCGCGCTGCCGGCCTTCAGCCGGGCGTTACGTCACACCGAGCGCGTGATGCCGCCGTCCACCCGCAGGTTCTGCCCCGTGATGTAGCCCGCGCCTTCGGACGCCAGGAAGCCGATGACCGCCGCAATCTCGCTGCTCTTGCCGTAGCGGCCCATCGGAATGCGCGAGCGAAACTCGGCCTTCTCGGGCAGGCTGTCGATGAAGCCGGGCAGCACGTTGTTCATGCGCACGTTCTGCGCGGCGTACTTGTCGGCAAAGAGCTTGGTGAAGGCCGCCAGGCCTGCGCGGAACACGCCGGAGGTGGGAAACACCGGGTCGGGCTCGAAGGCGGCGAAGGTCGAGATGTTGATGATGGTGCCGCCGCCCTGCTGCACCATCAGCGGCGCCACCAGCCGCGCGGGGCGCACTGCGCTCAGCAGGTACACGTCCATGCCGCGGTGCCAGTCTTCGTCGCTGATGTCCAAAATGGACGCGCGCGGGCCGTGGCCGGCGCTGTTGACCAGCACGTCGACGCGGCCCCACTGGCGCACGACTTCGTCCACGAGCCGTTTGACGTCGTCGTTCGATTGGTTGGAGCCCGTGACGCCGATGCCCCCGAGTTCGGCGGCCAGCGCCTCGCCCTTGCCCGAAGACGAAAGAATGGCCACGCGAAAGCCGTCGTCCGCCAACTTGCGCGCCGCGGCCGCGCCCATACCGCTGCCGCCCGCGGTGACGATGGCTACCTTCTGATCTGACATGGTGGGGTTCCTTGGTTCAAATGAACCCCGAATTTAGCCAAGGAATGGATGGGACCGGTGGGGTGCTTGCTAAGGGCTGGTGCACAGGGCATCGGGGGATCGTTCAGGGCGCGTGCACAGGCCGCCGGGTACTCCCCTCCGCGAATGTCCCCCGCTTCGCTCCTCCTTTATTTCGCTGCGGGGAGCACCCGACGCCCTGTGCACCTGGGCACGCTGCTGGTGATCGCACGATCAACAACTGCTCTGTCCAACGCTCACGCCGATGGGGTGCCTTGCGCAGCGAAATAAAGGAGGAGGGGCGAAGCCCCGGGGGACATTCGCGGAGCAAGGCACCCCGTCGGCGTGAGCGACGCCCTGAATGCTCCCTGAAACAAGAGCACCGAAAGCAATACCTACTCGCCGATTTCCCAGCGAGGCTTGACGGGAAACGGCGCCGCGTCCTGCAACTGAAACCGCCGCAGTTCTTGGTCCAGCTGCACCTGCGAGATCAACGACCACACCTGCTCGGCCCGCGCGCGCGGCCCTGACTTGTAGGGCCGTTGTTCGACCGGCAAGCGGCTCAGGGCTTGCAGCCACGCCGCCGTTTCAGCGTCCATGAACGCCGTGACGACAGCCACGTCGGCAATGACGCGATCGGCCATTTCTTCGACCGACAAGTCCAGCTCTTCGAGCCAACTCATGTCCGCAAAGGTCTGCAGCAACTTCGCGCAGACGAAGTCGGAAAACGAAGCGTGCTCGACACGGCTCTCATCGTCGTCGTGCCACACGAAGGCCACGCCAACGCCCCCAACACCCCCTACGCCATCTTCCAACGGCACCAGGCAATAGGCATCGCCCGCACCCGACTGCGCAAACGGCAACAAGCGCCGCCCGCCCTGCCACTTCGCGTCGAGCCACCCGTCCAGGGTCTCGGCCGCTTCTGCGGCATCGGTCCATTCGAAATCGCTGAAGCTCGCCAGCACCGGTGGTCCGCTTGCCAGCAGTTGCGCCAGCAGCGCCGGAATCTCGATGCCCGTGCGGCGCGACAGGTCGTCGAAACCCATCCGGTTCAGACCGGAGGCAGCGTGGCCTGCATCGATGCGCGCTGGTTGAACGCGTCGAACCACTTCGCGCTGCTCGGTGCCTCGGCGCGCCAGTCGACCGTGGGAAAGCGAAAGTCCATGTAGCCCAGCGCGCAGGCAAAGGCGATGGTGCCGATGTCGACGCGTTCGCCGAACGACGGCGCCGCCGTCTCCAGCCATTCGAGGCCGGTGCGCACCTTGGCCAGTTGGCCGTCGGTCCAGTCGGCCCAGCGCAGTGGCTCGGGGCGCAGCACGTTCTCGTAGCGCGCGAGCAAGGCGGCGCCGGTCATGCCGTCGGCCAGCGCAAGCTCGGTCAGGCGTGCCCAGCGGTCCGCGCCCTCGGCCGGGAACATGTTGCCGCCGTGCGTGGCGTTCAGGTACTCGCAGATCACGCGGCTGTCGAACAGCACCTGGCCGTCGTCGGTGATGAAAGTGGGCACCTGGCCCAGCGGGTTCTTCGGAAGGATGCTGGCGTCGCGCGCCACCGGGCCGGCGGCGCTCGGCAGTTTCTCGATGCGCTCGGCCACGCCGAGCTCATGCGCCACGACCATGCACTTGCGCACGAAGGGGGAAGCGGGGGAGAAGAAGATTTGCATGAAGAGCTTTTCGTTCAGAAGACGTGTGTCAAACGTGGGCGTGGGCGGCGGTTTCAGCGCCGTGGGAGTGGATGTCCGGCCCGTGGGCCAGGTGCATGCCGGCCACCCAGCCGAAGGTTAGCGCAGGGCCCAGCGTGATGCCCGGCGCAGGATACTCGCCGCCCATGACCGAGTGCATGTCGTTGCCGGCCACGTAGAGCCCGGCAATGGGTGCGCCCTGCGCGTCGAGCGCGCGGGCGTTGGCGTCGGCGCGAATGCCCAGGGCGGTGCCGATGTCGCCGGGGTACACCTTCACGCCATAGAACGGCCCCTGCTTCACCGGCGCGAGGCAGGCGTTGGGCTGGTGATCAGGGTCGCCCAGGTAGCGGTTGTAGGCGTTGCCGCCCTTGCCGAACGACGGGTCCTGGCCTTGCGCGGCCAGCGGGTTGTACCTGGCCACCGTGCGCGCCAGGCCGGCCGCATCCACGCCCGCCTGCTTGGCCAGGTCTTCGAGCGTGTCGGCGCGGTAGAGGTAGCCGGCGCGCACCAGGTGTTCGCGCGCACGCCCGCCGGGCAGCGCCAGGCCCAGGCCCCACTTTTCCATGAAGGGGCTGTCGCACACCAGCAGCGCGGGAATGGCCGGGGCCTTTTCATTCGCGCGGTACATGCCGCGCACGAACTCGTGGTACGAGGTCGACTCGTTCACGAAGCGCTCGCCGCGCGCATCGACCGCAATGAGCCCGGGCTTGGCGCGGTCCCACACCAGGTGCGGATAGCGCAGCACGCTGCCGTCGGGCCGGGTCAGCAGCGACACGGGCGCCCACAGCGCCGGCCCCGCGTGCCCGGTGCCGAGCACGCCGCCGGCCTGCTGCGCCATCGCGATGCCTTCGCCGGCATTGTCTTGCGGCGACATCGAATAGGGCCCCGTGGGGGCCGGGTAGTGCTGCCCGCGCATCGCCGCGTTCCACGGAAAACCCCCGGTCGCGATGACCACGCCGCGCCGCGCCTGCACGGTCACCTCCTTGCCGTCGCGGCGCAGGTGCACACCGGTGACGGTGCCGTTGGCGTCCTGCGCCAGGCCGAGTGCCGGCGTGTCGAGCCAGAACGGAATGCCTTTGTTCAGCACGCTGTGAAAGAGCCGTGCCGCCAGCGCATTGCCCAGCAGCACGCGTGTGCCGCGGTGGTGGCCGCGCAGCCGGTCGCCGACGTAGCGCAGCACCATCTTGGCGCCATGCTTCCACGAGGCGAACGAGCGCCACACGCCGAGCAGGTGCTTCACGTCGGTCATGTTGACCATCATTCCGCCGAGCACGCAGAACTCGGGCAGCGGGTCGCGCAGGGTCTTGAAGTGCGCCCCCAGCAGCCGGCCGTCGAACTCGATGGGGTCGAGCGAGCGGCCGCCCATGGCCGCGCCGGGGCGGTCGGGGTAGTAGTCGGGCGAGTAGGTGCGCGCGGCCAGCTTCACGTCGGTGCGCTCGCGCAGGTAGCGCAGCGCGAGCGGGCCTGCGTCGAGGAAGGCGTGGCGCAGTTCTTCGTCGCCGGCCGCGCCCACGGTGTTCTGCAGATAGGTCCAAGCCTGGCTGCGCGTGTCGGGGTGGCCGGCGGCTTCCGCCTGGTCGTTGAGCGGTATCCACACCGCACCGCCCGAGATGGCGGTCGAGCCGCCGATGCGGTCGGTCTTTTCGACCACCAGCACATCGAGGCCTTCGAGCTTGGCGGTGAGCGCGGCGGCAAGCCCGCCGGCGCCGCTGCCGATGACGACGACGTCGTACGTGGTCTTGTCTTGCGGTTGCTGCGCCATCACGACCCCGAGCCGCCGAGCGACTTGCCGCCGTCGACGAAGAGCACCTGCCCGGTCACGAAGCAGGTGGCGGGCGACGCGAAGAACACCACCGCGTTGGCAATGTCTTGCGGCGTGCCGGCCGCGCCCGTGGGCTGCAAGGCGAGCTGGGCGGCCAGCCGCTCGGGCGACAGCGCGCGCAGCAGCGGCGTGTCGATGAGGCCCGGCGCAATGGCGTTGACCATGATGCCGCGCGCGGCCAGCTCCATTGCGCTGGCCCGCGTGTAGCCCACCAGCGCGGCCTTCGAGGCCACGTAGTGCGCATGGTTCTTGGCGCCCAGGTAGGCACGCGAGGCAATGTTGACGATGCGCGCGCCGTTCGCCATCTTGCGCGCGGCCTCCTGCGTGAGGGTGGCCACGGCCAGCAGGTTCACCTCGTACATGCGGCGGAAGTCGGCCGAAGTCACGTCGAGGAACGCGCGCTCGTCGAAGATGCCCGCGTTGTTGACCAGCGCGGTGAGCGGCGGCAGCGCCTGCACCATGGCGCGCACCGCGGCCTCGTCGGTGAGGTCGATGGCGCGGCATTCCACGTCGAGCCCTTCGGCGCGCAGCGCCTGCGTCTCGCGCTCGGCGAGCTCGCCGTTGTAGTCGGCCATGACCACGCGCCAGCCGTCGCGCGCCATGCGCTCCACGATGGCGCGGCCCATGCCGCTGGCGCCGCCCGTGACGAGCGCGATCTGTTTGTCTTCACTGCTGTTGTTCATGCTTGTTCCGTTGAAGCGCGGTGCTCACACCGCCAGGTAGCCGCCGTCGACCGGCAGCACCACGCCATTGACGTAGCTGGCCATCGAGGAGGCAAGAAAGACCACCGGCCCGGCAATCTCGTCGGCCTCGCCGTGGCGCTTGATGGGCACGCGGCTCAGGTACCAGTCGGTGCCGTGGTCGGTCTCGCGCTGGCCCGCCGTCATGTCGGTCACCATGAGGCCCGGCGCCACCGCGTTCACGCGCACGCCGTAGGGCGCCAGGTCGCGCGCCAGCACCTGCGTGAGCGACCGCACGCCGCCCTTGGCCACCACATAGCCGGCCGACGAAATGCCCGCGCCAAAGGCCACGATGGACGACAGGTTCACGATGTTCCCGTGCGTGCGCTTGAGCGCCGGCACGAAAGCCTGCGTGACGTTGAACACGCCCTGCAGGTTGACCGACATCACGCGGTCCCAGGCTTCGCGCGCGCCGGGCTCGTCGAACCTGGAGCGCGCGGAAATGCCCGCGTTGTTCACCAGGATGTCGATGTCGCCGTACGACGCCGCAACGCGCACCGCCAGCGCATCGACCGCCGCCGCGTCGCTCACGTCCACGCTCTCGGCGTCGGCGCGCCCGCCCGCTTCGCGGATCGACGCGGCCACCTGCTGCGCCACGTCAAGGTCGCGGTCCACCACCAGCACGTGCGCGCCTTCGCTGGCCATGCGGCGCGCAATGGCCTCGCCCAGGCCGCGCGCGGCGCCGGTGATGAGAGAGAGTTTGTCTTGCAGAAGCATGGAAAAAGTCCTTTGGTGAAGCGGCGTCAAACGCCAAGGTAGGCGCGGCGCACGGCCTCGTCGTTGGCAAGCTGCGCGGCCGGTCCGTGCAGCGAGATCTCGCCGTTCTCCAGGATGTAGCCGTAGCTGGCCACCGCCAGCGCGAGCTGCACGTTCTGCTCGACCAGCAGGATGGTGATCTTCTGTTCGCGGTGCAGCCGCTCGATGATTCCGAACATCTGCTCCACCAGCAGCGGCGACAGGCCCATCGACGGTTCGTCGAACAGCATCACGCGCGGGCGCGCCATCACGGCCCGGCCGATGGCCAGCATCTGCTGCTCGCCGCCCGAGAGCGTGGCCGCCATCTGGCCCTGGCGCTCCTTCAGGCGCGGGAACATCGCGTACACCGCCTCCAGGTCGTTGCGAATGCCCGCGCGGTCACGCCGCAGGTAGGCGCCCAGGTCGAGGTTCTCGCGCACGCTCATGTCGCGAAACACCTGGCGGCCTTCGGGCACCTGCACGATGCCGCGCTTCACCAAGGCGTCCGAGCCGAGTCGGTCGATGCGCTCGCCGCCAAGCCGCACCTCGCCCTCGGTGCAGTCCACCAGGTTGGAGATGCAGTTCAGCGTGGTGGTCTTGCCCGCGCCGTTGCTGCCGAGCAGCGCGACGATCTCGCCCTCGGGCACGTCGACCGACACGTTGCACAGCGCCTGGATGCGGCCGTACGCGGCCGAGACGGCGCGCAGGGACAACAGTGCTTCAGCCATGCGCGGCCCCCGTTGCGTTTGCTTTTCCCTTGCCCAGATAGGCTTCGATGACCCGCGCATTGCTGCCGATTTCCGAAGGCGTGCCTTCCGCGATCTTCTCGCCGAAGGCCATCACGGTGATGCGGTCCGAGATGGACATCACCAGCTGCATCACGTGCTCCACCAGCAGCACGGTGATGCCGTCGCGCGCCACCAGCTCTTTCAGCAGCCGGTCGAGGCTTTCGATCTCGCGGTTGCGCAGGCCGGCCGCGGGCTCGTCCAGGAGCAGCAGCTTGGGCCTGATGGCCAGCGCGCGCGCCAGCTCCAGCAGCTTCTGGCGGCCGAAGTCGAGGTCGCGCGCGGGCTGGTGGCGCTCGTCGGCCAGGCCCACGCGCTCCAGCAGGTGCAGCGCGAAGTCTTCGGTTTCGCGGTCGGGGCGGCGCAGCAGGCGGCCCAGCGTACGGGCGCCGCGTGCATGGGTGCCCAGCAGCACGTTCTCCAGCACCGACAGCTCGGCGAACAGCTCCAGGTTCTGGAAGGTGCGCGCAATGCCCAGCGACGCCATGCGGTGCGGCGACACGCGCGTGAGCTCCTGGCCCTCGAAGCTGACGCTGCCGCTGCTGGGCGTGTAGAAGCGGGAGATGCAGTTGAAGGTGGTCGACTTGCCCGCGCCGTTCGGGCCGATGAGCGCGTGGATGCGGCCCTGCTCCACCTGAAACGACAGGCCGTTCACCGCCTTGAGGCCGCCGAACACCACGCTGATGTCGCGCACGTCGAGGAATGCGGTCGCGCTCATGCGTGCTTTCCTTCGGGCGTTGCGGCCACGTTCATGGAGGTCGAGCGCTGCGCCTTGCGGCGCGTCGCAAACAAGGACGCCATGCCCTTGGGCAGGAACATCATGAAGAGCATGAGAATGCCGCCGTAGATGATTTCCTGGTACGACGGTGCCTGGCGCAGCAGCTCCGACGCCAGGCCGAACACGATGGCACCGGCCACCGCGCCGCGCACCGAGCCCAGGCCGCCCACCACCACCATCGTGAGGATCAGGATGGTGGTCTGAAAGCCCAGGCTCTCGGGGTGAATGAACGAGGTGAACAGCGTGTACATGCCGCCCGCCACGCCCGCGAAAGCGGCCGACAGCGCAAAGGCCGTGACCTTCACCGCGCGCGTGTTCACGCCCATGGCCACCGCCGCCACGTCGCTCTCGCGCACCGCGCGAAACGACGAGCCCAGCCGAGAGCGCGACAGCGCCAGCGTGAGCCACAGCATCAGCGCCGCGATGGCCACCACGAAGGGGTAGGCCTGCAGGTCGTTCAGCAGCTGATAGCCGCCCAGCGAGGCCGGCTTCATCTGCAGCCCGTTGGAGCCGTTGGTGACCGACTCCCAGTTCAGAAACACCCACTGCATGGCCTCGCCGAAGGCGAAGGTGGCCAGCGCCAGGTAGATGTCGCGCATGCGCAGCGCCAAGAGGCCGATGACCCAGCCCAGCGCCGCCGACAGCACCGCGCCCGCAAGAATCGACACGAAGAACGGCG
Organism: Variovorax sp. H27-G14; assembly: GCF_046156345.1. Lineage (NCBI taxonomy): Bacteria > Pseudomonadati > Pseudomonadota > Betaproteobacteria > Burkholderiales > Comamonadaceae > Variovorax > Variovorax sp. H27-G14. Next base: position 120,597 of record NZ_JAYLVN010000010.1, on the reverse strand, counting down.
GCTGCCAGTGGTTGTTGATGAGCCCGGCCGTGTAGATGCCGATGCCGAAGAAGGCCGCGTGCGACAGCGCGAACTGGCCCGTTTCGCCAATGACCAGGTGCATGCCCAGCGCGAGCACGCTGAACACCATCAGCAGGTTGACCACGTACAGCACGTAGCCGCTGGTGGTGAAGGGCAGCACCGCGAGCACCACGGCCATGCCGAGCAGCAAGGCGCGGTCCCACCAGGGGGAGGACACCGGAGAGGAAACTGGAAAGGAAACCGGAGAGGACGCGCTCATACCTTCTTCACCTGAGGCTTGCCGCCCAGCAGCCCTTGCGGGCGCACCAGCAGCACCACCATGATCGCCACGAAGGGCGCCACCACGATGGCATTGGACGAAATGAAAAGCCCCACCAGGTTCTCGACGATGCCGATGATGAAGCCGCCGACCACCGCGCCCGGCAGGCTGGTGAAGCCGCCGACGATGGCGGCCGCATAGGCCAGGATGGCGATGTGGCCGATGTCCGGCGTGATGAGGATCTTGGGCGTGATGAGCAACGCCGAAATGGCCGAGATCACACCCGTGAGCGCCCAGATCTTCATGCGGATGCTGCCCAGCTTCACGCCCACGATCTGCGCGCCGCGCGGGTTCATGCCCACCGCGCGCATGGCCTGGCCGGTGCGGGTGCGCGTGAACATCAGATACAGCAGCACCATCACCACCACGGCCGAGCCGAAGATGGCCAGGTCGAGCAGCGTGAGCGAGGCCTGCCCGATCATGATCGGGTCCTGCGGCACCAGCGAAGGCAGCGAGCGCGGCGTGTCGCCCAGGCCGGTCTTGCGCACCAGGCCCTTGAGCAGATACGCAAAGCCCAGCGTGGCAATGACCAGCTGCACGCCCACGCCGCGCGAGGCGGTCACGCGCTGCATCACCACGCGCTGGAAGCCCGCGGCCAGCAAGGCCGTGACCACGATGCTCGCGATCACCGCGGCCCAGTAGGGCCAGCCCCACACCACCAGCGGAAAGAGCGCGGCGTAGCCGCCGGCCATGAAGATTTCGCCTTGCGAGAAGTTCGGCACGTCGGTGGTCTTGAAGACCATGACGATCGCCACCGCGAGCAGCGCGTAGACGCTGCCCGTGACGATGCCGGACAACACGCCCTGCTGCAAGAAAAGCCAGATGTCGGAGAGGCTCATGGATTGCCCGCCGCCCTCAGGGCTTGTACTTCCACACGCTCTTGTAGCTGCCCGGCACCAGGGCCATGCTGCTGCCGTCGAACTTGATGTAGATGGCCGACTCCTGCGCGGCGCGGTCGTCGGGGCCGAACTCGATGGGGCCGGCCATCACGCCGGAGTCGAACTTCATGGTCGACAGCGCCGTGAGCACCTTCTCGCGCGTGGGGCTGGGGCCGGCGGCCTTCAGCGCGTTGACCACGGCCATGGCCGAGGGAATGCCGTAGGGCATGTAGGCCTGCGGATAGCCGGGCTTGGCGGCCAGCTCGGGGTAGGCGGCCTTGTACATGTCGTACACCCACTTCAGCTTGGGGCCACCGGGCACGTCGGCCAGCACCTCCTGGATGTAGACGTTCTTGAAGGCGTCCTTGTTGCCGACGTTTTCCACCAGTTGCTTCAGGTCGGCGGTGGAGTTCACGGCCAGCACGATGGGCTTGTTGAAGCCGAGCTCGAAGGCGCGCTTGACGATCAGGCTCACCGGGCGTGCGTAGGTGGTGAGCAGCAGCACGTCGGGGTTGGCGGCCTTGATCTTCAGCATGGGCGCCGTCACGTCGGTGATGTTCGGGTTGACCGACTGCACCTGCAGGTCGATGCCGCCGAGCGCCTTGGCCTGCGCCTGGGCCGACTCCAGGTTCCAGCCGCCGTAGGCGTCGTCATGGTTGATGTAGCCGATCTTCTTGGCCTTGAGCTGCTCGCTCGCAAACTGCACCATGGAGCCGCCCACCGCGTGCTGCGAGATGGAGAACGCACCGTAGATGTACTTGGACGGCGGGTAGAGCGCGCCGTCGCCCGAGGCGTTGAGCATGATCAGCGGAATCTTCGCGCGCTCCACGTATTCGCGCGCGCCCACCACCGCGGCCGAACACGAGCCGCCGTTCAGCAGAAACACCTGGTCTTGTTCCGTGAGCTTCTTCACCGCGGCCAGCAGGTCGTTGGCGTTGCAGCGGTCGTCTTCCACCACCAGCTCGATCTTGCGGCCGTTCACGCCGCCTTCCTTGTTGATCTTGTCGTAGTACATCTTCGCGGCGTTGATCACGTCGAAGCCGTAGTTCATCGACGCGCCCGACATTGGCGAGAACATGCCGATCTTGATGGTCTTGTCGGTCAGGCCGGGCTCGGCCTGCGCCAGCGCCGCGGGGGCGAGCGCGCACAGTGCCGCACCCAGGGCCCAGGGTGCCGCGGCCGAAATCAGGAAGTTCTTTTTCATGTGCTGTCTCCGTTGGAATGAAGGGGGGTGGACGGACCGCGCCGGGTCACTGCATGCGGTAGCCGCCGTTGACGTCGATCACGTTGCCCGTGATGTACGCCGCCTGCTCGGACAGCAGGTAGTCGACCGCGCCCGCCACGTCGTCCACCGTGCCGATGCGCCCGAGCGGAATGTTGGCGGCCGCAGCCGCGAGCGCGCCGCTGCTCTGCACGGTGCCGCGCAGCATGTCGGTGTCGATGAGGCCGGGGGCCACCGAATTGACCGTGACGCCCATGTGCGCCGACTCGCGCGCCATGGCCTTGGTCAGCCCCAGCACCGCCGACTTGGCGCCGATGTAGGTGGCGCTGGAGCGGTAGCCGCCCAGCTGCGCCGCCACCGAGCCGAAGGTGACGATGCGCCCGTGCGCCACGGGCGCGGCCTCGCGCCGGCGCAGGTAGGCGCGCCCGCACAGGAACACGCTGCGCGCGTTCACGGCGAAGGTGCGCTCCCAGTCGTCCAGCGAGGTGTCCTTGATGAGCGAGCGCTCGCCGCCGGGCATCAGCAGGATGCCGGCCACGCAGACCAGCGCGGCGATGGGGCCGATGCTGGCTTCGATGTCGTCGAAGGCAGCCTCGACGGCGGTTTCTTCGCTCACGTCGAACTGGCGGAAGTGGTGAACGCCGGGGTCGTCGCCCAGCGATTGCGCCACCGCGCGGGCATTGCCGCCGTCAATGTCGGCCACGACGACGCGGTAGCCGCTGGCCGCGAGGCGGCGGCACACGGCCTCGCCGATGCCCCGGCCGCCGCCGGTCACGAGGGCCAGCCGGCCGTGGGGTTGTGCATGATGGTCCGCCATGGGCTGCAAGGTCTCCGGGCCGCTTCGGGGCGACTTGAAAGTTGATCGAGGGTCGCATTGTGTATACATGAACACATCTGAGAGACCTCGTTTTCCCTAATAACTCAAACTATCGTCCGTATTTGCGGGCATCATGTATACCTGACATGGACACACTCTCCCAACAAGTCACAGAGACGCTGCGCACCTGGATCCTTCACGGACGGCTTGCGCCGGGCATGCGCGTGGAGGAGGTGCCGATCGCGGAAAGCCTCAAGGTGTCGCGCACCCCGGTGCGCGCCGCGCTGGCCGCGCTGGCGATGGAAGGGCTGATCGACCACCAGCCGAAGAAGGGCTACCTGGTGCGCTCGTTCGCGCTGGAAGACATCCTTGCGGCGTACGAGGTGCGCTCGGTGCTGGAGGGGCTGGCCTGCCGGCGCTTTGCGGCGCTGGGGGTGGACGAGGCCACGGCCGAGTTGCTGCGCGGGTGCCTGCGCGAGGGCGACGAAATACTTGCCAAGGGCCAGCTGCTGCTGGACGACCTCGCGCCCTACCAGCAGATGAACGTGAAGCTGCACAACACGCTGATGCACGGGGCGCGCAACCCGTGGGTGATGCGCTTTGGCGCGCAGGCGCAGGCGGTGCCGTTCGCGTCGGACCGCATCATGCTGTGGCACGACCACGGCGTGATCCTGCGTTCGCACGACGACCACCACCGCATCGTGCAGGCGGTGATTTCAGGGGACGCCGCGCGGGCCGAGCAGCTGATGCGCGAGCACGTGTACTACGCGGGCATCTTGCTGCGCGACAACTACCAGCGGCTGCTGGACGAGCGCACCCGCGAAGGGCTGCTGCCCACGCTCACGAACGAGCTGCCGGCTTCCTGATGCGCAGCATTCCCTCTTGCGCGGCCGACGCCACCAGCCGCCCATCGAGCGTGTAGAGGCTGCCGCGGCACAGGCCGCGCGCGCCGCCGGCGCTGGGCGAGTCGAGCACGTACAGCAGCCAGTCGTCCATGCGGAAATCGCGGTGGAACCACATGGCGTGGTCCAGGCTGGCCGGTCGCACCTGCCCGCTCATGAAGCTCAGGCCGTGCGGCAGCATCGCGGCGCGCAGCAGGCCGTGGTCGGAGGCATAGGCCAGCAGCGCGCGGTGCACCATCGGGTCGTCGGGCAGCGGGGCGATGGCGCGCATCCAGATGGCGCTTTGCGCCGAGGTGGGGCGAATCTCCGGCGCCATCAGGTCTTCGGGGTCGACGCGGCGGTACTCGATGCCGTGCGGCTGAATCGCCTTGCTGCGCCAGGGCTCTGGCAGGCGATCGCCCAGTGCAATGCGCTGGTCGAGTTCGCTCACAAGGCCGTCGGGGCCGGCCACCTCGGGCATGTCGAACTGGTGCTCCACGCCGTCGTCGACGGTCTGGAACGACGCCGACATTTCAAAAATGATGCGCTCCTGCTGGCGCGCCACCACGTGGCGGGTGGTAAAGCTGCGCCCGTCGCGCACGCGGTCCACGCTGTATTCGATGGGCGCATGCTCGCCCGGCAGCAGAAAGTAGGCGTGCATGGAATGCACCGGGCGCTCGGCGCCCACGGTGAGGCTGGCGGCCATCAGCGATTGGCCCAGCACCTGGCCGCCGAAGACGGCGGGGGTGCCGATGTCCTCGCTCTGGGCCAGGAAGCGGTCGCCGCCCAGGGGCTCGAGCTGCATGAGCGCGACGAGTTCGTCGACAAGGTGGGAAGCGGTGGCGGGGTCGATGGTCATCGGGGAACAGTCTGGGGCTGGCAAAAGAAGCAACCCTGGACCATAGCAAAGGCCGGGCCCGCGGGCTGTCGCGGGGCGGTCAGCGGGGCTGCACACCCTCTCCCGCGCCGCTTGCCGGGCCTACTTGTACAAGCACACGCCCATCAACCGCGCGCTGCAACCGGCGTCCGTGCCGCCCTGCACCACGCGCACCGGCACGCCGCCCAGCAGCATGGAGCCGTCGTCCGCATACACCAGCGGCGAGGGCGCGGCCTTGGTGAAGGGGCCGCTGAGGGTTTCCTGCTCGACGTACTTCAGGTATTGCCGGCGCGAAAAGTCGACCTTGTCGGCCGACTTCAGCGGCGTCGCCTCATAGCGCTTGCCGTAGACAGTGCCGAAGTAGCGCAGCACCGGCCCGGTGCGGTCGCCGTACTTCATGTCGGCCTTGGCAAAGCCGGTCTGGACCAGGAAGACGCGGTCTTCGGGCGTCAGGTCGGCGTCGAAGGCCATCAGCACGTACTGGCCCTCGAAGCTCTGGTTGCGCGCGACCTTGAATTCGCCGATGAGCGCGGGCGTGACCTTGGTGCGGCCGTCCCAGCGCAGCACCGCCGCCACGGACGGGTCGCCGTCGAACACGTAGTGGTAGTTCTCGCCGGCAAGGGCGACCTTGCGGCCGTCCTTGGCCGCCACGAAGCTCAGCAACCTGTCCTTGCCGTGGACGGGTTCGCCTTCGGGGGTGCTGGCGCAGCCCATCTGCAGCAGGCCGAGCGCGGCGCAGGACAGCGCCAGGAAGATGCGACGCGCGGGGGTCGACAACGAAGATAAGTGCACGTTTCGTCCGGGGTGGGAGTTCATCAAGCCCCGGACTCTAGCGCGCCGCCGCCGTCGCCGCTTTCTGCGTTCAGTGGGTTCAGCGGTCCAGGTCGACGCCGTCGGCCGCCAGCTTCTTCTGCAGCGCCGCCACGTCCACGCCCGCAAAGGCCGCGCCGCCCAGGGACGCCGCCGCCGTGCCCGCGGCCTGCCCCATCACGAAGCAGCCGCCGCTGGCGCGCGCGGCCGACTGGCCTTCGTGCGTCATCGACGCGCAGCGCCCGGCCACCAGCAAGTTGTCGAGCGTCCGCGGCACCAGCATGCGCCACGGCAGGTGGTTGTAGGCGTTGTCTTCGTCGCGCGGAAAAGCCCATTCGATGCGGCCGTCGGCATGCATTTCCATCGGCCAGGCGTTCAGGCCGATGGCGTCGTCGAACTTTGCGGAGCCCAGAATGTCTTCGCGCTGCAGCGCATACAGCCCCTGGATGCGCCGCGTCTCGCGAATGCCGACCTGCGGCGCAATTTCCACGATGGCCGACTGCGCGAAGCCCGGCACCTCGGCCTTCAGAAACTGGAAGTACGCGGCAATCTGGCGCCGGCCTTCGAGCTCGCCCTCGGTCAGCTCGCGCGCGTCGACGCCGTTCATCGCATGGCCCTGGGCATTGCGAATCTGCGTGACGTTGGCGCGCCATTCGCGCGGGTCCTTGTTGGGCCGCAGGATGGCGCCTTCGCGCGGAAACTTGTATTTGCCCGGCTTCAGCTGCTCGGTGCGCGCCATGTAGTCGTTGATGGCCTTGAACTCGCCCACCGCCTCCAGCGCGGCCGGCGCGTCGACCTGGCCAATGCGGAACATGGTGGTCGGAAACAGCCCGCTGCCGTGGCCGTCGCCCACTTCGAAGGGCACGCCCGCAAAGGCGGCCACGTCGGCGTCGCCGCTGGCGTCGATGAAGGCGTTGGCGCGAATGGCCTGGCGGCCCGACTTGGTCTCCACCACCAGCGCCGCAATGCGGTTGCCGTCGCGGATCACCGCGGCCGCGTACGCATGGAACAGCAGCTTCACGCCCGCGGCGTCGAGCAGCTGGTCGGCCGCGAGCTTGTACGCCGAGGTGTCGTACGAGCGCACGCAAATGCGCCCGCCCATGCCGTTCTGCGGATCGTTCATGCCGTTGAGCGCGGCAATGCGCTCGATCAGCTCGTCGACCACGCCGTGCACCAGCTGCGTCATTTCGCCCTTGCGCTTGCCGTACAGGCCCGCGAAGTTGGTCACACCGCCGGCCGTGCCCATGCCACCCAGGAAGCCGTAGCGTTCCACCAGCAGCGTGTGGGCGCCGTGGCGCGCGGCGCTCACGGCCGCGGCAATGCCGGCGGGGCCGCCGCCGACCACGACCACGTCGTAGTCGCCGAACACCGGCAGCTCGCGGGCGGGCTCATGCAATGTGGAAGCGCTCATTACTGCAACTTGATGCCGCGGGCGGAAATGATCTTGCCCATGATGGCGGCCTCTTCGGTCACGCGGGTGCGCATGCCGTCGGGCGAGGTGCCCACGGCCTGCCAGCCTTGCTCGAAGAGCTTGCGGCGCACGTCGGGGTCTTTCATGACCACTTCGAGCTCGCGGCTGATGCGCGCCTGCGCGGCCTTCGACAGGTTGGCCGGGCCCAGCAGCGCCACCCACACCTCGAGGTTGAAGTCTTTCACGCCGGCATCGGCCAGCGGCGGGATCTCGGGCACCAGCGCGCTGCGGCCACCCGTGAGGCCAATGGCCTTGAGCTTGCCGGCGCGAATCTGCGGCATGGCCACGCCCGGGGGAATCAGGCCCATCTGCACCTGGTCGCCCAGCATGGCGGTAATGACCTGCGGATTGCCCTGGTAGGGCACGTGCTCGGGCTTGAAGCCGGGCATGCGGGTCTTGAGCAGTTCCATGCCCAGATGGCCGACCGAGCCGATGCCCACCGAGCCGTAGTTCCACTTGTCGCCCGCCTTGCGGCCCGCGTCGAAAAAGGCGGTGCCCGAGGGCAGGTTGTTCTGCGCCACCAGCACCAGCGGCGCGGTCGCAATCAGCGACAGGTAGGTGAAGTCTTTCACCGGGTCGTACGGCAGCTTGGCGTACAGCATCTTGGACGACGTGAGGTTGCCGTTGATGACGATGCCCAGCGTGTGGTCGTCGGTGGCCTTGGCCACCTGGTCGGCCGCGATGTTGCCCGAGGCGCCGGCCTTGTTGTCCACCACGATCGGCTGGCCCAGCGCCTTGCCCAGCGGCTCGGCGATGGTGCGCGCCGCAATGTCGGGCGTGGAGCCGCCCGGAAAGCCCACCAGCAGGCGGATTGGCTTGGTCGGCCAGGCGGCGTTCTCTGCGCTGGCGGTCGTGGGCAACACGGCGGCGGCGGCCAGGCCGCAGGCAATCAGGAGGGCTCTCTTGGTGGCTTGCATTTGGAAGTGTGAAAAATTGTCAAAAAACAGAGAGGGCCAGCTTAACTGCCGAGCCGAGAAGGGGGCAAGGCGCCCCCCTGGCTAGTCGAGGCTGATGTTGCCCCTGCGCACCAGCTCGCCATACACCTTGGACTTGGCCTGCGCATTGCGCTCGATCTCCTCGGGCGACCAGGCCAGCGGCTCGAAGGCGAAAGTGTCGAAGCGGGCGCGGATCTCCGGGTCGGCAATGACCTTGGCCACGTCGGCATTGATCTTGGCCTTGATGGCGGGCGACACACCCTTGGGCGCGAGCAGCGACACGAACGAATTCACCTCCAGCGAGGCCGGGCCGCCCGACTCGGCCATGGTGGGCACGTCGGGCATCTGCGGAATGCGCTTGGCCGCCGCCACCGCGATGTAGCGCAGCTTGCCGGCCTTGTAGATGCCCTGGCTCGACGGAATGCTGGCGAAGGCCCACGGCACGTCGCCGGCACCCACGTTCGAATACAGCTGCGACACCTCGCGGTACGGCGCGTGGCGCATGCGGATGCCGGTGAGCGCCTCCAGCTGCTGCGCGCCAAGGTGGCCGGGGCTGCCGACGCCCCATGAGCCGTAAACCACCGCGTCGGGCTCGGCCTTGGCGGCGGCAATCAGGTCGGCCATGGTCTTCCACTTCGAGTCGGACCCCACGGCCACGAAGAAGGGCGTGCGAAACAGCGAGGCCACCGGATCGAAGTGCTGCAGCGTCACGAAGTTCTTCGACTTGTACAGGTGCGGCAGCGCGGCGATGTGCTCGCTGTCGAGCTGCAGCAGCGTGTAGCCGTCGGGCGCGGCGCGCCGTGCCTGGTCGATGGCGATGAAGCCGCCGCCGCCGGGCTTGTTGTCGATCAGCACGCGCTGGCCCCAAAGGCGCGAGAGCTTGTCGGAGACCAGGCGCAGCACCGCGTCGGGGCCGCTGCCGGCGGCGAAGGGCGTGACCAGGGTCACGGGTTTGCTGGGGTAGTCGGACTGGGCCAGTGCCCCGGAAGCCGCCGCGAGGGCAGCGACGCCTGTGAGCAACACGCGCGAAAAGTTCATGTCTTGTCTCCTGGGCCTTGACGGCCTCGATGGTTGTGAATGCTGAAAGAAACAGGGGTCAGTGCGGCGCGAGTACGGCGGGCGCTTCGGTCCTGGCGCTAGCCGAAGGACGCAGCGCCTGCGGCGCATCGTCCAGGCAATGCTCGGGCCGCCAGGCATAGAGCCACTCGACCGCATCGTAAAAACGTTCGGGCGAGCGGCCCACCCACAGGCTGTTGCGCACCAGGCGCTCCACGCCCTTGGCGTGATACAGCCGCCCCATTTCGCGCACCGACAGCACCACGCGCGCCGTGCGGGCGACGCGGGCCGCCTCGTAGAGCTTGAACGCGGCGGGCATGTCGAAGCCGCAGGCCTTCACCGCCTCGCCCAGCGTCACGGCGTCTTCCAGCGCCATGCAGGCGCCCTGTGCCAGGTACTGCATCATGGGATGCGCGGCGTCGCCCAGGAGCGTGGCCGCACCGTCGCTCCAGCGGCCGACCGGGTCGCGGTCGGCGGTGCTCCAGCGGCGCCACGATGTGGGCCGGTCGAGCAGTTGGCGCGGGCGCGCATGCACGCCCTCGAAGTAAGACAGCACTTCTTCCTTGCTGCCGTCGGTCACGCCCCACTCTTCTGCTTCGCGGCTGTGGAAGGTGACGACCAGGTTGTATTGCTCGCCGTGGCGCAGCGGGTAGTGCACCAGGTGGCAGTCGGGACCGGCCCAGACCACGGGGGCGTTCCAGCGCAGGTCGGCGGGCATGTCGTTCGCCGGCACCACGGCGCGGTACACCACGTGGCCCGACACGCGCGGCGCATCGCCGATGAGCTTGTCGCGCACCACCGACTTCACGCCGTCGCAGCCGACGATGGCGTCGGCCTTGAACCGGCGGCCGTCGCGCGTGACGGCTGTCACACCCTGCCCGCTCGTGTCGATGGCCTCGACCTGCGCCGAGGTGTGGAAGCGAATCAGCGGATGCTGCTTCACCGCCTCGTGAATGGCGCCGTGCAGGTCGGCGCGGTGGCTCACCGCATACGGGTTATTGAAGCGCGCGCGAAAGGCTTCGCCCACGGGCACCGAGGCCACTTCCGCGCAATCGACCGCGTCCATCATCACCAGCCGGTCGGTGAACACCGAGCCCCGGCGCACGGCCTCGCCCACACCCAGTGCGTCGAGCGCGGCAAAGGCGTTGGGGCCCAGTTGCAGGCCGGCGCCAATCTCGCCGATGGTGGCGCTCTGCTCCAGCAGGTCGACCGCCACGCCCAGGCGCGCGAGCGCCAGCGCGGCGGCCATGCCGCCGATACCGCCGCCGACCAGCAGCACGGTGGGCGGGTTCTTCGGGGGGTGTGCTGTCATGAGGCGGCCTCTTTGTTTTCTGCGCGTTCGGAATCAGTCGATGCGAACCGTCAGCGACGGCAGGCGCTCGATGCTCACCTTGATGGTCTGGCCGGCCTTCACCGCGCCCACGCCTTCGGGCGTGCCGGTGAAGATCAGGTCGCCGGGCTGCAGCGTGAAGAGCGTCGACAGGTTGGCAATGACCTCGTTCACCGACCAGATCAGGTGCGTGATGTCGCTGCTCTGGCGCACCTGGCCGTCGACTTCCAGCGTGATGGCGCCGCCACTGATCTCGCCCACGTCGGCCAGCGTGCGCAGCGGCGCGATGGGCGCGGAGAAGTCGAAGGCCTTGCCGATTTCCCACGGCCGGCTCTGCTCGCGCATCTTCATCTGCAGGTCGCGGCGGGTCATGTCCAGGCCCACGGCATAGCCGTGGATGTGGCTGGCGGCCTGCTCGATCGGAATGTCGCGGCCGCCCTTGCCGATGGCCACCACCAGCTCGGCTTCGTAGTGGTAGTTGGTGGTGAGCGGCGGGTATGGCACGGCGCCGGTCGTGCCTTCGGCCACCGGCACCACCGAGGCGTCGTCGTTGGGCTTGCAGAAGAAGAACGGCGGTTCGCGGTCGGGGTCGAAGCCCATCTCGCGCGCATGCGCTGCGTAGTTGCGGCCCACGCAGTACACACGGCGCACGGGAAACAGCTTGTCGGAATCCACGATGGGCAGGCCGACGATGGAAGGGGGAGTGAAGACGAAGGACATGAAGGCTCCTGCCGCGGGGCGGCACTCGGTCGAACAGAAAGATGAAAAGAAAGCGAGGTCGCGTGAAGACGGCGCTCAGGCTTCTTCGAGAAAGGCTTCGCGCAGGATGCCCATGGCCTGCTGCACGGGGCGGTCGGAGAAGCTGAAGAGCACCGTGTCTTCGCCGGGCGACGACAGCCGCAGCGGCGCCCAGGACGGCACCACGAAGGTGTCGCGCGGACCGAAGTCGAAGCGCTGCCCGGCAATTTCCGCCGTGCCGTGGCCCTCGACCACGCTGTACACGGTGCCGTCGGTGGCGCGGTGCGCCTTGCCTGTGAAGCCCTTCGGCAGCAACTGCAGGTTGGTAGAAATCGTCGGCATCGGCGAGCCGCCCGTCAGCGGGTTGATATAGCGCAGCTTGTGGCCGAGCCAGGCGTCGGGCGCCTCCTGCGTTTGCAACTGGGCCAGCGCGTCGCGGCTGCGCGCATAGGGGTAGTTGAAGATCGGAGAGGTGGCCGAGGTGTGGTCGTGCCGCACCGGCACCATGTTGTGGCCGAAGCGCGCCAGGCTGTGGCCTTCGGGCCGCGACACGTGCTGCACCTTGGCGTCGTCGTTCTCGGCAAAGCCGGCGTCGAAGAAGCGCAGCATGGGAATGTCCAGGCCGTCGAGCCACACCACCGGTTCGGTCACGCCGCCCAGGCCTTCGTTGCCATGGTCGTGCCAGGCCCACGAGGGCGTGATGATGAAGTCGCCGGGGTGCATGGTGGTGCGCTCGCCGCCCACGGTGGTGTACGCGCCCTTGCCGTCGACGATGAAGCGCAGCGCCGACTGCACATGGCGGTGCGACGGTGCCACCTCGCCCGGCATGATGAGTTGCAGGCCCGCATAGATCGACTGCGTGATCGACGAGTTGCCCGGCAGCGCCGGGTTCTCCAGCACCAGCACGCGGCGCACGGCCTCCTCGGCGGTGATGAGCGCGGCCGATTCCATCAGCAGCGGGCGAATCTCGTCGTAGCGCCACAGCGCGGGCACGCAGGGCGTTTGCGGCTCGCGCGGCACCAGGGCGTGCAGCGACTCCCACAGCGGCGTGAGGTGCAGCGGGGCGATGCGGGCGTAGTAGTCGCGGCGTTCGGCCGCATTGGTTGGCGCGGTGTTCATGGCGTGGTGTGTCTCCGTGGCGGCATTCTTCACGCGCACCACTATTTCCTCAAGACCGGTGGCCAATACACGGAATTCGAAATTTCGATAATGGCGTCTTTTGCTTTTGGTCTGCACTGAACCACACGGAGCGCCCCACCCCATGTCCAAGCTCGATCTCGAATGGCTCGCCGTGTTCGACGAGGTCTACAAGACCGGCAACGTCTCCAAGGCGGCCGAGCGGCTGGGCATGGCGCAGGCCGCGGCCAGCACCGCGCTGAACAAGCTGCGCGCGCACTTCGACGACCGCCTGTTCACCCGCACCGCCCAGGGCATGCAGCCCACGCCGTATGCGCAGCGCATCTACCCGAACCTGCGCGAGGCGCTGGCCCAGCTGGCGCAGGCCCAGGGCAACCGCAGCAGTTTCGACCCCACGCAGGCGCAGCGGCGCTTTCGCATCTGCATGACCGACATCAGCGAGGTGGTGCTGCTGCCCGCCCTGCTCGACCACCTGCGGCACGGGGCGCCGGGGGTGCACATCGAGACCGAGATCATCTCCACGATCAGCGGGCGGCGCCTGCAGGACGGGGAGGTCGACCTGGCCGTGGGCTTCATGCCACAGCTGGACGCGGGCTTCTACCAGCAGACGCTGTTCATGCAGAACTTCGTGTGCCTGGCGGCGCAGAACCATCCGCGCATTGGCGCGCGGCTCACGCGCAAGCGCTTCGAGGGGGAGGCGCATGCGGTGGTGTCCACGTCGGGCACGGGGCACGCCATTGTCGACACGACCATCGCCCGGCTGGGCCTGAAGCGCGACGTGGTGGTGCGGCTGTCGAGCTTCTTGAGCGTGGCGCGCATCGTGGCGCACACCGAGCTGATCGTGGTGGTGCCGCGCATTCTGGGCAAGGTGCTGGCCACGCAGGAGCCGGTGAAGCTGCTGGAGCCGCCTTTCGCCCTGCCGGCCTACGCGGTGAAGCAGCACTGGCACGAGCGCTTTCATGCCGACCCGGGCAACGCCTGGCTGCGGCGCACGCTGGCGCAGTTGTTCAGCGGCAGCTGAGCGCGCATTTCGAGGGGACGGGCGACGGCCGCGCTCGCATAATCGCGGCTCCCCACACCCCACAGCCCTACAACAAAGGCGGCCTTCCATGTCCTCGATCACCCTGCGGTTCCTCGCAGAACCCAGCACCGTCAACTTTGGCGGCAAGGTCCACGGCGGCACGGTCATGAAGTGGATCGACGAGGCCGGCTACGCCTGCGCCACCAGCTGGTCCAAACGCTACTGCGTCACCGCCTTCATCGGCAGCATCCGCTTTCACCGCCCGATCATGATCGGCGACCTGGTCGAGGTGGAGGCCCGCCTGGCCTACACCGGCACCACCAGCATGAACATCTCGGTGGAGGTGCGCAGCGGCGACATGAAGGGCGGCTCGATGGAAAAGACGACCGAATGCCTGATCGTGTTCGTCTCTGTCGACTCGCACGGCCGGCCGCTGCCGGTCGAGAGCTACGCGCCCGGCACGCCCGGCGAAATGGCGCTGGCCGAGCGCGCTAAGGCGCACCTGGACGCCAGCCGCGCTGCCGGCGCCACGCCCTGAGGCGCGGGTTGAAGGTGCGCGGCTAGGCGGAAAGCTCTAACGGCGAAGGGCCTGGGCGGCTAGAGTCCTGCGCTCGACCCCCCTTCTCCCGTCTCCCTTCTCCTTCCAGGAACACTCCGCATGGCCACCTCCGACGACGACAAGAACAACAACAGCAAATCTGCCGACCGCATCAAGGACTCCGCCCAGCAGATCTGGCTGGCCGGCCTTGGCGCCTTTGCCAAGATGCAGCAGGAAGGCAGCAAGGCCTTCGAGGCGCTGGTGAAGGACGGCGCCGGCATGCAGAAAAAGACGCAGACAGCCGCCGAAGAAACCCTGGCCCAGGCCCAGCACCGCATGAGCGGCTTTGCCAGCGAGTTCGGCACCAAGGCGGCCGGCCAATGGGGCAAGCTGGAGAACATCTTCGAAGAACGCGTGGCCCGCGCCATCGAGAAACTGGGCGTGCCCTCGGCCGCCGACATGGCCGCGCTGCAGGCGCGCGTCGAGGCGCTCGAAGCGCAACTGAAGAAGCAGGCCGCCCCGGCCAAGGAAGCCGCCCATGCGCCGGCACGCGCCAGCCGCGGTGCCGCGCGCAAGACGGCGGCCCCCGCCGCCAAGAAGACGACCCTGCGCCGCAGCAAGGCGGGCTGAGACGGCACGGGCCACAGTGGCCCGCTGTGGCCCTCTGCGGCCTGGCGTGAATGCGGCACCGCAGCAAAAAACAGCCCCGCAAAACATGTCCCGCACCGCGCGTGTTGCGGTGCACATAGGCTAGAGTGTCCCCAACAGACCACGAGACAAACGGGGGCACCGACATGGCAAAGAAGGCGCCACGACGCACGGCGCAACGCATCCTCGAAGCCGCATTGGACCTGTTCAACCGCTTCGGGGAGCCGAACGTTTCCACCACCCTGGTGGCAGGCGAACTCAACATCAGCCCGGGCAACCTGTACTACCACTACCCGGCCAAGGAAGAGCTGATCAACAAGCTCTACGCAGGCTACGAAGCCGAGCTCAACGAGCTGCTGCACGCCAGCGAAGGCGTGCACGACGTGGAGGACGCGTGGTTCTTCATGCACACGCTGTTCGAGTTGATCTGGCGCTACCGCTTTCTGTACCGCGACCTGAACGACCTGCTCAGCAAGAACCGGCACCTGGAAACCCAGTTCCAGCTGGTGCTGAAGAACAAGGCCCGCGCCATCCGCCAGCTGATTGCCGGGCTGAGCCGCGCCGGCCACCTGGAGATCGACGCGCACGAGGTCGACACGCTCGCACAAAGCATGGTGGTGGTGCTGACCTACTGGTTGAGCTACGAGTACGTGCGCAACCCGCGCGAAGCGCTGGAGCCCGCGCATGCGCAGGGCGCCCTGATGCGCGGCGCCCACCACACCCTGCACCAGCTCGCGCCCTACCTCGGGCGCGACCAGCGGCGGCACCTGGTGACACTGAGCCACGCCTACAACGGCGAGGACAGCAACGACGGCGGCCAGCGCGGCGCCCCCGCAAAAACCTCGGTCGACATGGCGGTCTAGACACATGCCCCACCCCGACTTTCAACCGCTCTCGCGCACATCCGCTCACCCGGCCCACCCGGTGCCCGCGCACCCCGTGCTGGCCAACGCGGGCCCCTGGACGCCGCTGCCCTGGGCCGACGTGCCGCGCTACGACGCGCGCAGCGTGGCCACCCACTGGGCGCGCCTGCATGCCGGCCATGCGCTGCCGATGCCGCCCGACAACTCCGCGCTGGCCGAGGGCTGGGCGCTGTACCACAGCGGTGAATTCGAACGCGCCGCCACGCTCGGCCTGCTGCACGGTGCCGAGGGGCTGGCGCTGGCCAATCAGTCGAGCGCCATCTACGCCGACTACCTGGAGCCGCGCGAGGCGGTGCGGCTCGCCATGTTCCGCCAGGTGATCGAGCGTGCCGGCGCGCAGGCCGCGGCCGAGCCCGACAACTGCCAGGCGCTGTATTGGCAGGCCTATGCGCTGGGCCGCTACAGCCAGGGCATCAGCGTGGCGCGTGCGCTGGCGCAGGGGCTGGGCAGCACGTTGAAGGGCGCGCTGGAACGGGTGATAGAGCTGCAGCCGCGCCATGCCGACGCGCACCTTGCGCTCGCCTCCTTCCATGCCGAGGTGATCGACAAAGTGGGCGCGCTGGTCGGGCGCATGACCTACGGCGTGCGGGCGGAAACCTCCATCGCGCTGTTCGAGCGCGGCCTGGAGATGCACCCGGATTCGGCCGCCGGAATGATGGAGTACGCGCGCGCCCTGCTCATGCTGCACGGCGAATCGCGCATGGGCGAGGCCACGCGGCTGTACGAGCAGGCCGCCGCGCTCAAGCCCGCCGATGCGCGGGAGCGCTTCGACGTGGAGCTGGCGCGCGCCGGGCTGAAAGACTGACTGGACGAGTGATTGGTACCAGTGGGTACCGCGCAATTTAAGATGCGCGGTCTCCGCCTTTCCTTCAACCTTTCCACGTCACCGTCATCACCGCCATGTCCGACCTCCACGCCCAATTCGAAGCCGCCCAGGCCAACTCCAAGCTGCTTGCCGAGCGCCCCGACAACCCGACGCTGCTGAAGATCTACGGTCTGTTCAAGCAAGCCACCGAAGGCGACAACACCGCCAAGAAGCCCAGCTTCAGCGACATCGTGGCGCGCGCCAAATGGGACGCATGGACCGCGCAAAAAGGCGCGAGCGCCGACGAGGCGAAGCAGAAATACATCGACCTGATCGAGTCGCTGCGCGGCTGAACGGCCGCGCAGTTCAGCCCACGATCCCGCGCGCATGCAGCGCGGCGATCTGCTCGGCGCTCAACCCGATCTCCCTCAGCACCGCATCGGTGTCCGCCCCCAGTGCCGGCGCGTTGTGCCGGTGGCTGGCCGGGGTGAGCGACAGCTTGGGCACGAACCCCGGCACCGCCAGCGCACTGCCGTCGGGCATGCGCACCTGCTGCAGCATGCCGCGCGCGGCGTAGTGCGGGTCGGCGGCGATGTCGGCAATCGTGCAGATGCGCCCTGCGGGCACGTGCGCCGCGTCCAGCGCGGCCAGCACCTCGTCGACCGTGCGTTGCGCGGCCCAATCGCCGATGGCGGCGTCGAGCATCTCGACCTGCGCCACCCTTCCGGCATTGCCCGCCAGCGCCGGGTCGCCCGCCAGGTCGGGCCTGCCGATGCAGGCCATCAGCCGGCGAAAGATGCTGTCGCCGTTGCCCGCCACGATGGCGTAGCCGCCGTCCGCGCAGCGGTAGGCGTTGGTGGGCGCGATGCCCGGCAACGCGCTGCCGGCCGCCTCGCGCACCGCGCCGAAGGCGTCGTACTCGGGCAGCAGGCTTTCCATGCAGTTGAAGACGGCCTCGTAGAGCGCCACGTCGATCACCTGGCCGATGCCCTTCGGGTGCGCCGCGCTCACCGTCGCATGCCGGTGCTGCATGGCCAGCAGCACGCCGATCACGCCGTGCAGCGACGCCAGCGTGTCGCCTATCGACACGCCCACGCGCACCGGCACCCGGCCCGGCTCGCCCGTGAGGTGGCGCAGCCCGCCCATCGCCTCGGCCACCACGCCAAAGCCGGGGCGGTCGCGGTAGGGGCCGGTCTGGCCGTAGCCGCTGATGCGCAGCATCACCAGCGCGGGGTTGGCGGCCAGCAGCGCGTCGGGGCCCAGGCCCCAGCCCTCCATGGCGCCGGGGCGGAAGTTTTCGATCAGCACATCGGCCTCGGCGGCAAGCTGCCGCACGATGGCCTGTGCCTCGGCCTCGCGCAAGTCGAGCGCCAGCGAACGCTTGTTGCGCGACTGCACCTGCCACCACACCGACGTGCCGTCCTTCAGCAGCCGCCAGGTGCGCAGCGGGTCGCCCGCGCCGGGCGGCTCGATCTTGATGACCTCGGCGCCAAAGTCGGCCAGCGTGCGGGCGGCGAAAGGCCCGGCGATGAGTTGCCCGAGCTCGACGACCTTCAGGCCGGCCAGCGGGCCAGCAGCGGTGGCATCGGCAGGGGCGGCAGTGGCCGCAGGGGAAGAAGCGGTGTTCGTCATGGCGCCAGAGTGTGCCGTGCGGCGACGTGTGCGCTCGGCGCAGGCATGCGAATGGACATCGGAGAAGGGGTGGAAGAAAGAATCGGGGCGGGAAAACACCTATGCATTCCTGACACGCCGTTTCGGCTCATTTAGGGCCACGGAAATTGCCCGCCCGCAACCCTTCTCCCCCTGTAGAAACCGCGTTTCAGCAGCGCCATGTCCACGCCCCGGTCGTCTGCCGATGAGCAAAAAAGTATCACTTTGGAGCAGCATCTCTGGTTGTGGGCGTCCCGGGCGATTCGTACAGTCCGCTCCACGCTGTCACGCGCTGCCAGGGACAACAAAAAAGCAAAGGGAGGGAACCGCTGATGCAACCTGATCTGGAAATCGTCGAGCTCCGGGGGGACGAATCGTTCACCGCGTGGGCGCACGGCTACCCGTACCGCACGGTGCGCTGGCACTTCCATCCCGAGTACGAAATTCAGCTGATCGTGCAGACCAGGGGCGTGTACTTCGTGGGCGACCATGTCGGGCACTTCGAGCCCGGCAACCTGGTGCTGGTGGGCCCCGACCTGCCGCACAACTGGATCAGCGACGTGCCCGCGGGCCAGAGCGTGGAGCGGCGCAGCATCGTGGTTCAGTTCAAGGCCGAGTTGGCAAAGAACATGGGCGTCGCCTTCCCCGAGTTCGAGCGCATCGCGTCGCTGCTGGCCGAATCGGGCTCGGGCCTGCTGTTCTGCGCCAGGACCGCCATCGCGGCCAAGCCGATCATGGAGTCGCTGCTGCAGGCGAGCGGACTGCGCCGCGTGATTCTGCTGCTCTCGCTGCTCGACCTGCTGGCGAGCAACAGCCAACGCCAGCGGCTCGCAAGCCCCGCGTTCAGGCCCGACCCGAAGGCCTTCATGCCGCACGCCATCAACAACGTGCTGGCGCACATCGCCGCCAACCTCGGCGACGAACTGCGCGAGCCGATGCTGGCCGCGCTGGTGGGCCTGAGCCCGAGCGCGTTTTCGCGCTCTTTCCGCAAGCACACGGGCCAGTCGTTCGTGCGCTATGTGAACCGACTGCGCATCAGCCGCGCCTGCGAGCTGCTCACCAACAGCGAGAAGCCGGTGCTCGACGTCTGCATGGACGTTGGCTTCAACAACGTGTCGAACTTCAACCGGCAGTTTCTGCTGCACAAGCACATGCCGCCGACCAAGTTCCGCAACTTTCATCGCATGCAGGCCGCGCCCTCGCGCGCCGCCGGGCCGTAGACGGCGCCCTGCACGCACCCCGCGTCGTTTCCGGCGCGGCGCCTCGGGGTGCCGCGCGGGGCACGCCTTTGCCGGCGTTTTTTCACGCCATGTTCGCCCGACAGCCAATAAACCCAAGGAGACAGCAACCATGAAGAACCTTCTCAAGGTCACCGCACGCACCACCCTCACCGCACTGGCCGCTCTGGCCGCACTGACCTGTGGCATGTGCGCCGCCCAGGCGCAGGCCCCCAGGCAGCCGCTGCGCATCGGCATGAGCTTTCAGGAGCTCAACAACCCCTACTTCGTGACGATGAAGCAGGCGCTGGAGGAAGCCGCCGCCACCATCGGCGCCACCGTGGTCATCACCGACGCGCGGCACGACGTGGCCAAGCAGATCAGCGACGTGGAAGACATGATTCAGAAGAAGGTCGACATTCTGCTGATGAACCCGACCGACTCCGCCGGCGTGCAGTCGGCAGTGCGCTCGGCCAAGAAGGCGGGGCTGATCGTGGTGGCGGTGGACGCGAATGCGCAAGGCCCGGTCGACGCCTTCGTGGGCTCCAGAAACATCGATGCCGGTCGCCTGGCCTGTGACTACCTTGCGCGCAGCATCGGCGAAAAAGGCGACGTGGCCATCCTCGACGGCATTGCGGTCGTGCCGATCCTGGAGCGCGTGAAGGGCTGCCGCGAGGCGCTGGCCAAGTACCCCGGCATCAAGGTGGTGAGCACGCAGAACGGCAAGCAGGAGCGCGCCGCGGCGCTCACCGTCACCGAGAACATCCTGCAGGCCAACAAGGACCTGAAGGGCATCTTCAGCGTGAACGACGGCGGCTCGATGGGCGCACTCGCGGCCATCGACGCCAGCGGCAAGGACGTGAAGCTCACCAGCGTGGACGGCGCGCCCGAAGCCATCAAGGCCATGCAGAAGCCCGGCTCCAGATTCATCGCCACCACGGCGCAGTACCCGCGCGACCAGGTCCGCCTGGCCATCGGCATCGCGCTGGCGAAGAAGTGGGGCGCCAGCGTGCCGGCCGCGGTGCCGGTCGACGTGAAGCTGATCGACGCCGAGGGCGCGAAAACCTTTGCCTGGTGACAGGGCCCAGCCATGACCTGTTCAGAAAGCAAACAAGGCAAGGAAGGCGAAGAAATCCTCCGCCTGGAAGGCGTGTCCAAACGCTTTCCGGGCGTGAACGCGCTGACCGGCATCGACCTGTCGGTCCGCAAGGGCGAGGTGCATGCGCTGCTCGGCGAGAACGGCGCGGGCAAGTCGACGCTGATGAAGATCCTGGGCGGCATTCACCAGCCCGACGAGGGCCGCATCCTCATCGACGGCAGCGCGCGCCGCTTCGCGGGCTACAACGATGCCATTGCCGCGGGCATCGGCATCGTCTTTCAGGAGTTCAGCCTCGTTCCGTATCTGAACGCGGTGGAGAACATCTTTCTGGGCCGCTACCTGAACAACCGCTTCGGGCTGCTGCGCAAGGCGGCCATGAAGCGCTCGGCCCGCGCGTTGTTCGACGAGCTCGGCGTTCAAATCGATCTGGACGTGCCGATCTGCCGGCTCTCGGTGGCGCAGCAGCAGTTTGTGGAAATCGGCAAGGCGCTGTCGCTGAAGGCGCGCCTGCTGGTGCTCGACGAGCCGACCGCCACGCTCACGCCCAACGAGGCCGGGCACCTGTTCAGGATCATGCGCGAGCTGCGCGCCAGGGGCGTGGCAATGATCTTCATCTCGCACCACCTGGATGAAATATTCGAGGTGTGCGATTGCATCAGCGTGCTGCGCGACGGCGCCAACGCGGGGCATGCGCAGGTCGGCGCAACGACCGTGGATGCACTGGTTCAGATGATGGTGGGCCGCAAGATTGCGCAGAACTTTCCGCCCAAGCCGGTGCCCGCGCCGCGTGCACGCAAGGTGCTGGAGGTGCCGCAGATCCAGCTTGCCAAGGGCGGGCCGGTCAACAGCTTTGCGCTGCACGAAGGCGAGATTTTCGGCTTTGCCGGCCTGGTGGGCTCGGGGCGCACCGAGCTCGCGCTGGGCATGATGGGCGCCAACCGCGTGCACCGCAAGACGGTGCTGCGCAACGGCAAACCCGTGCGGCTGAACGACCCGACGGATGCGCTGCAGAACGGCATCGGCCTGTTGCCCGAGAGCCGCAAGGTCGAGGGGCTGATCACCGACTTCACGGTGCGCTTCAACATCTCGATGAACAACCTGGGCAAGCACAGGCGCGCCGGGCTGGTGAGCCAGAAGGCGCAGAAGCAAACGGCCTGCGAACTCGCGAAGCGCGTGGGCGTAAAGGCACCGGGCATGGAGACCCGCGTGGCAACGCTGTCCGGGGGCAACCAGCAAAAGGTGGTGATTGCCCGCTGGCTCGGGCACGCCTGCGAGGTGCTGATCTTCGACGAGCCCACGCGCGGCATCGACGTGGGCGCCAAGGCCGAGATCTACAACCTGATGCGCGAGCTCACGCGCCAGGGCAAGGCCATCGTGATGATTTCGAGCGAACTGCCCGAGATCGTGGGCATGTGCGACCGCGTCGCGGTGTTCTCGGGCGGCGCCATCGTGGCGACGCTGGAGGGCGAATCCATCAACGCGGGCGACATCATGCGCCACGCTACTTTGTCAGGGAGTCTTCAATGAATGCCACCGCCACCCACACCGCGCCGAGGGCACCCCACGGCGGCTTCTTCAGCCCGCTGCGCCGCTCCACGGCCTTTCTTCCGCTGGTCGGGCTGGTCGCCGTCTCGGTCTTCATGATGGTGGCGACCGACAACTTTCTTTCCTGGGGCAACCTGCAGAACATTGCGCTGCAGTCGTCGATCAACGCGATCATCGCGGTGGGCATGACGGCCGCCATCCTCACCGGTGGCATCGACCTGTCGGTGGGCGCGGTGGTGGCGCTGTCGGGCACGCTGGCCTCGGGAATGATGGTGCAGTTCGGGCTGCCTCCCATGCTTGCCGTGCCGCTCGGGCTGGCGGTGGGCGTGGTGATTGGCCTGTTCAACGGCTACTGCGTGGCGTACCTGCGCATGCCGCCGATCATCGTGACGCTGGCCACCATGGGCATTGCGCGCGGCATTGCGCTGATCTACACCGGCGGCTACCCCATCGACGGCCTGCCAGAGTCCTTCGCCTTCCTGGGCGGCGGTGTGCTGGCGGGCATCAAGGTGCCGATTCTCATCATGCTGGCGACCTACCTGGTGGCGTATGTGATGCTGAACATGGCGCCGTTCGGGCGCTATGTGTATGCCATTGGCGGCAACGAGGAAGCGACGCGGCTCTCCGGTGTACGGGTATCGCGCTACAAGCTGCTGGTGTATGCGCTGAGCGGACTCACCGCGGCCATTGCCGGCATCGTGCAGGCGGCGCGCGTGACCAGCGGACAGCCTGGAGTGGGCGTGGGCTTCGAGCTGGATGCCATTGCGGCGGTGGTGATGGGCGGCACGTCCATTGCCGGTGGGCGCGGCGCCATCGTGGGCACGCTGGTCGGTGCGCTGCTGCTCGGCGTTTTGAACAACGGCCTGAACATGATCGGCGTGTCGCCGTACCTGCAATTGGTCATCAAGGGCGGGATCGTTTTGCTCGCCATCTTCATCAGCCGCGAAGCCAAACGCTGACCCCTCCCTTTTGTCTTGCTCCTTCCCCTCCTGGGGGAGGGAGAAAAACCAAAACCAAAACCAAAACCAACACCATCTCCGACCCCAAGAAACCCATGTCTTATCAAAAGCTACAGCCCGGCTCATTCGGCGCCATCGGCGAACTCGCCGCCATGCAGGCCGTCGTGTGCCACGGCCCGAAGGACTACCGCCTCGAAACCGTCGCCATGCCCACCATCGGCCGCAACGAACTGCTGATCTCCATCGCGGCCTGCGGCATCTGCGCCTCCGACTGCAAATGCCACTCGGGCGCCAAGATGTTCTGGGGCGGCGACGGCCAGCCGTCATGGGTCAAGGCGCCGGTCATTCCGGGCCATGAGTTCTTCGGCTACGTCGAGGCGCTGGGCGAAGGCGCGGGCGAACACTTCGGCGTGGAAAAAGGCGACCGCGTCATTGCCGAGCAGATCGTGCCCTGCAACAAGTGCCGCTTCTGCACATCGGGCAAATACTGGATGTGCGAGGTGCACAACATCTTCGGCTTCCAGCGCCTTGTGGCCGACGGCGGCATGGCCGACTTCATGCGCTTGCCGCCCACCTCGCGCGTGCACAAGATTCCCGACGGCATCACGCTGGAAGACGCGGCCATCATCGAGCCGCTCTCGTGCGCGATCCACACGGTGAACCGTGGCGACATCCAGTTCGACGACGTGGTGGTGATCGCTGGCGCCGGCCCGCTGGGCCTGATGATGGTGCAGGCCGCACGCCTGAAGACGCCGAAGAAGCTGATCGTGATCGACCTGGTGCCCGAGCGCCTGGCACTCGCAAAGCGGTACGGCGCCGACGTCGTCATCGACCCCAGAACAGAGAACGCCGACGCCATCGTCAAGGGCCTCACCGAGGGCTACGGCTGCGACGTGTACATCGAAACAACCGGCGCGCCCATCGGCGTGACGCAGGGCCTGGAGATGATTCGCAAGCTCGGCCGCTTCGTGGAGTTCAGCGTGTTCGGCGCGCACACCAGCGCGGACTGGTCGATCATTGGCGACCGCAAGGAGCTCGATGTGCGCGGCGCGCACCTGGGGCCTTATTGCTACCCGATTGCCATCGACCTGCTGGCGCGCGGGCTGGTCACGTCGAAAGGCATCGTCACGCACGACTTTCCGCTGACCGAATGGGAGCGCGCCTTTGCGCTGGCAAACTCGCTCGATTCCATCAAGGTGCTGCTCAAGCCGCAGCCCAGCTTCCGAGAGACAACCCCATGAAATACGTGATCGGCGTCGACATCGGCACGCAGAGCACCAAGTGCTTGCTGGTCGGCATCGACGGCAAGGTGCATGCGCAACGCAGCGTGGCCTACCAACCCGAAACGCCCAAGCCCCTGTGGGCGCAGCAGCACTGCGATGTGTGGTTCGACGCGGTGTGCGAAAGCGTTCGCGCCTGCGTGGCCGCCAGCGGCGTGGCCCCTGCCGACATTGCAGCCCTGTGCGTGAGCAGCCTGTACGGCGGCGCGGGCATTCCGGTCGACGAGGCCATGCAGCCGCTGCACCCCTGCCTGATCTGGATGGACCGCCGCGCCACCGCCGAAGTTGAATGGGTAAACGCCAACGTCAATGTGCCGCGGCTCGAAGCCATCACCGGCAACGGCGTGGACAGCTACCACGGCTTCACCAAGATCCTGTGGGTGCGCGAGCACCTGCCGCAGGTGTGGGAGCGCACACGCTACTTCTTGCCGCCCAACAGCTACATCAACCTGCGGCTCACGGGCGAGCTGGCGGTGGACCACAGCTCGGCCGGCAACATTGGCGGGGTGTACGACGCGCAGCGGCGCCAGTGGTCCGACGAAGCGATGCAGATGCTCGGCATTCCCGCGCGCATGATGCCGCCGCGGCTGGTGGAGTCGAGCGACGTGGTGGGTGGGCTCACCGCAGAATGGGCCGCGAAGCTGGGCCTTGCCGAGGGCATGCCGCTGATGGCCGGCGGTGTCGACGCGGCGGTGGCCACCTTCTGCGCGGGCGTGACGGGCAGCGGCGACCATGTCGCGATGATCGGCACCAGCATGTGCTGGGGCTTCGTGAGCCCCACGGTCGATGCGCGGCACAAGCTCATCACCATGCCGCATGTGTACCGCGGCGCGGACCGCAGCTATGTGTTCGGTGGTGCGATCACGGCGGGCGCGGCCATCACCTGGTTTCGCGAGGCCTTCTGCCAGGCCGAGGTGGCGGAGGCCGCGCGCACGGGCGAGGACGCGCATGCGCTCATCGAGCGCAAGGCTGTGGATGTGCCGCCGGGCGCGCAGGGCCTGGTGTTTCTGCCTTACCTGATGGGCGAGCGCAGCCCCATCTGGGACGCGCAAGCCAAGGGCGCGTTCATCGGCCTGTCTTTGGCGCACAGTCGCGCGCACCTGTACCGGGCGGTGCTGGAGGGGGTGACCTTTGCGTTGCAGCACAACATAGAGGCGGGGCGGCAAAGCGGCCAGCCGCTGGCCGAACGGCTCATCGTGGTGGGTGGTGCGACGCACTCGGACCTGTGGATGCAGATCGTGGCGGACGTCACGGGTTACCCGGTGTTCACGATCGAGGAAGAGGTGGAGGCGGCGCTGGGCGCGGCGATGCTCGCGGCATTGGGTGCGGGGCTGGTCGATGCAGCAACGGCCGAGCGCGGCTGGGTCACGCTGGTGGAACGCGCACGGCCCGAGCCTGCGGCGCAGGCGGTGTACCGGGAGCGGTTCGATATCTACAAGTCGCTGTACCCGGCGTTGCGGGATGCGATGCATCGGTTGAAATGAATGCTTCGCGTGGCGTCATTGCACGGGTCATTCAGGACAGCGCTCACGCCGACGGGGTACCTTGCTCCGCGAATGTCCCCCGGCCTTCGGCCTCCTCCTTTATTTCGCTGCGCAAGGCACCCCATCGACGTGAGCGTTTTCAGAGCCGGGGTTGATCGGCGAGCACTCAGAGCGTGTCCAGGTGCACAGGGCGTCGGGTACTCCCCGCAGCGAAATAAAGGAGGAGCGAAGCGGGGGACATTCGCGGAGGGGAGTACCCGACGCCCTGTGCACGTGCCCTGAACAACAGCGCCAGGGCAATGACCAAACTCAGGCGAGCCGAGTACCGCCCCGCTTGGGTTCCAGCATCGCGTCAAGGTTGCGCGTGATCTTCTGCTCGATCATTTCGCTGAAGCTGCTGAACAAAAAGCCCAACGTCGCGTCCAGCGTGAAGGTCGTCTCCGTCACCTCTACCGTTCCGTCGATGCCGGCGCGGGTGAAAGTTGCCACGTCACGGCCTTCGCCCGGTGTGTAGACACATTCCAAGCCGAACTCCTGCTCGGCCTGCTCGATCCATTTGTGCGCGACCTTGCGCGCGCCGGCAATGCCCAGCGTGTGATTGCGTTCGATATGAATGTCAGGCACCGTGATTTTCCTTGTGGTCTACGTCGGGGGTGTGGGGGGTGTTGGAGGTGTGGGAGGTGTCAGGACCGGAGCGGCTGTGCAACACGCCCGTGGCGGCCTGCAACGCGTTGCGGCGCTCCGCGTCGCTCGGCAGCGCGGCAATGCGCTTGACCTCAGTGTAAAAGCGCGGCCAGTCACTGCCTTCACGCTCGAAGAGTTTCTCGAAGCTGGGCACCAGGTCGTCGTACGCACCCTGCGCACCAAACGCCGCATTGTTGGCGCGCGCCACCCAGCCGTCGTAGGCGTTCTGGCGCGAGCCGGTCCACCCCGCCTTCAGTTGTTCATAGCGCGCACGAAAGTCCGCCATGGCGGCCTGCTTCATCGGCTCGACCTTGGCCCAGTCCTTGGCCTTGGCCTCGGGCGATTCGTAGACCTGCGTCAGCGCGCGCCGGGTGTCCAGCGCCAGCGCGCGAAAGCCCTGGCGCTGCGCGTCGAACTGCGTGTACTCCACGCGCGCCGCCTCGCCGGCCTCGCGCTGCAGCCACATCGCACCGCCGATGCGCTCGACCGCCGTGGCGTACGACTCGTTGAACACCGTGTCGCCGGCCACGTAGAGCACCTGGTGCGCCAGCTCATGGAACACCAGGCGCGCCAGCTCGCCTTCGGGGTAGCCGATGAAGGTGGACAGCAGCGGGTCGCCGCCGGCCCAGTTCATCCAGCCGAGCGTGGAGTAGGCGGGCACGGGGTACACGGCCACTTCCAGCCCGCTCGCCTTCTGCACCTCGGCTTCGGCCTTGGCCGCCGCCTCGTCGTAGTAGCCGCGGTAGCCCACGCAACCGGCCACCGGAAAACACCAGCTCTTGAGCGTGAGCGAATACGGCGGCGCGGCCACCACGTTCCACACGGCGGCGGCGCGGTGCAGGTCGGCGTACGACTTGTAGCTGGGGTTGTCGGGCAGGCCGAGCTCGGTCACGGCAAAGCGGCGAATGCGCTGCGTGAGTTCGAGCTTGGCCTTCAGCGCCGCCGACACGGCCGGGTCGGCCAGCCACTCGGGCACGGGCTTGGCGGCCCGCATGATGCCGATGTGGCCGCTGGCCGATTGCCAGTAGTAGCCCAGGTCGGCACAGCCACTCAGCAACAGCGCGCCGGCCAACGCGAGCGCAGGAACAAGCCTCACGCCTTCTCGACCTCGACCAGGCAGTCGTAGAAGGTCGGCCCGCGGCCGATGTCGGTCAGGCGCTGGCTGGTCAGCTCGTTCACGTTGGTGCCGTCCATGCCCAGCTTGCGCCACCAGATGCCCATGCCGTGCACCACGCCCTGGCGCGCGCGGCGCGACACCTCGGCGCGGCAGCGGTGCTCGCCGCGCTGGTTGAACACGCGCACCGTGGCGCCGTTCTCGATGCCGCGCGCGGCGGCGTCGGCTTCGTGAATCTCCAGCAGCGGCTCCACCTCAATGGCGCGCAGGCTCGTCACGTTGACGAAGGTCGAGTTGAGAAAGTTGCGCGCCGGCGGCGAGATCATGGCCAGCGGAAATTCGGTGGAGCTGCCGGCCGGCTCCCAGTTGGGCACATGGTCGGGCACGCCGTTCATGCCCATCGCCTCCAGCCGCTCGCTGAAGAATTCGCAGCGGCCCGACGGCGTGGGGAACTTGCCTTCGGCGAACGGCGCCTCGGGCAGCTTCACGCTGGTGAAGCCTTGTTCCAGCAGTTGCGGGAAGTCGATGGCGTTCTCGGCAAAGGCGGTGCGGCACAGCGTCTCGTCGGAGTCGGAGAAGCAGGGCTCGGTGAAACCCATGCGGCGCGCCAGCTCGCGAAACACCCAGGCGTTGCTGCGCGCCTCGCCGCGCGGCGCCACGGCCGGGCGGTTCAGCAGCACGTCGGTGTGGCCGTAGCTGCAGTGAATGTCCCAGTGCTCCAGCTGCGTGGTGGCGGGCAGCAGGTAGTCGGCGTAGTCGGCGGTGTCGGTGCGGAACTGCTCCAGCACCACCGTGAACAGGTCTTCGCGCGCAAAGCCCGCCGCCACCTTGGCGGAGTCGGGCGCCACGGCCACCGGGTTGCTGTTGTAGACCACGATGGCCTTCACCGGGTGGGCGGTGTCGAGCAGCGCATCGCCGATGGTGCTCATGTTGATGGTGCGCGGCCGGCGCCCGGCCAGCAGGTCGGGGCGCTGCAGCGCGGCGCGGTCGACCGGGTAGTGGCCCGAGCTGCTCAGCAGCAGGCCGCCCGCGCGGTCGCGCCAGGCGCCCACCAGCGCCGGCAGGCAGGCGATGGCGCGCGCCGCGTTGCCGCCGCCGCGCACGCGCTGCATGCCGTAGTTCAGCCGAATGGCGGCCGGTTTGGTGGTGCCGTAGGCCTGGGCCAGCGCCACGATCTGTGCCTCCGGAATGCCGCAGACCTCGGCCGCGCGCGAGGGCGGCCATTGCAGCGCGCGCTCGCGCAGCTGCTCCCAGCCCAGCGTGTGCTGGGCGATGTAGTCGTGGTCGAGCCAGTCGTGCACGATGAGTTCGTGCATCAGCGCCAGCGCCAGCGCGGCGTCGGTGCCGGGCAAGAGCGCGATGTGCTCGTCGCACTTGTCGGCGGTTTCGGTACGGCGCGGGTCGATGCACACCAGCCGCGCGCCGGCGCGCTTGGCGGCCTGGGCGTGGCGCCAGAAATGCAGGTTGCTTGCAATTGAATTGCTGCCCCAGATCAGGATGAGCTTGGCCTCGGCAAAGAACTCGATGCGCATGCCCACCTTGGCGCCCAGCGTGTAGACCATCGCCTCACCCCCGGCCATGGAGCAGATGGTGCGGTCCAGCAGGCTGGCACCCAGCTTGTGGAAAAAACGACGGTCCATCGATTCGCCCTGCACCAGTCCCATGGTGCCGGCATAGCTATAGGGGAGAATGTCTTCGGGTTTACCCTGTAAAACGTAAAGATGCTTGGCGATGTCGTCCAGCGCGGCGTCCCAAGTCACTGGCTCGAACTGGCCGCTGCCCTTGGGACCGACGCGCTTGAGCGGCTGAACCAGCCGCTCCGCATGGTCGTTGCGCTCGATGTAGCGCGACACCTTGGTGCACAGCACGCCACCGGTGTGCGAATGCGCGGCATTTCCTTGCAGTTTCACCGCCACGCCGTCCTTGACGGTGGTGACGAGTGCGCACGTGTCCGGGCAGTCATGGGGGCAGGCCCCGAGCACGGTGGACATGGTGGGCGGGGGTGCTTCTTCGAGCAAAAGATCCGGTGCGTGGGGCATCGGGCAAGTCTAATTTGTGCGCGAGTCAGCGTGCGGGAGGGGGTTTTCAATATGACGATCAATCGACGACGTTTTTCTTTGGCCGCGGGCGCGGCTGCCACCCTGGGCGGCTTCGGCCTGGCCCGGGCGCAGGGCGAGGCACCGCTGGTGCTGGGCCAGTCGGCACCGTTCAGCGGCCCGGCGGCGCAGCTGGGCATTCAGTTCCACCAGGGTGCCAAGGTGTTCCTGGACAGCTACAACGCCCAGCCGGGCCGCCGCAACGTGGTGATCAAGAACCTGGACGACGGCTACGAGTCAGAGCGCTGCGCAGCCAACACGCAGAAGCTGATCGACGAAGACGTGTTCGCGCTCTTCGGCTACATCGGCACGTCGACCAGCCTGGCCGCACTGCCGCTGGCGGTAAAGGACCGGGTGCCGTTCATCGCGCCGCTCACGGGGGCGATGTCGCTGCGCGAGCCGTTCCAGAAGAACGTGTTTCACCTGCGCGCCTCGTACAACGACGAGGCGGCGCTGATGGTGAAGCAGCTGACCCACCTGGGCCAGAAAAAAATTGCGGTTTTCTACCAGAACGACGCCTACGGCAAGGCCGGGCTCGACGGCGTGACGCTGGCGCTGGAGCAGTTGCAGTTGAAGCCGGTGGCGCTGGGCACGGTGGAGCGCAATTCGGTGGACGTGGCGGCGGCGGTCAAGGGCATTGCGGCTGCGCGGCCCGACGCGGTGGTGCAGATAGGTGCCTACAAGGCTTGCGCGGCGTTCATTCGCGAGGCGCGCAAGGCCGGTTATGGCGGCACGTTTTTCAACATGTCGTTCGTGGGCACGCAGGCGCTGGCCGACGAACTGGGCAAGGACGCGGCGGGCGTGATGGTCACGCAGGTGGTGCCTTCGCCCTACAGCCAGGCCAACGCCCTGGCGCGCGAGTTTGCGGAGGCGGTGCGTAAGGCCGGCAATGGGGCCAGTGCCAATTTTTCGAGCATGGAAGGCTATCTGGCCGCGAAGGTGTTGACCGAGGGATTGCGCAAGGCGCCGGGCAGGCCGACGCGCGACAGTCTGATTGCGGGGCTGGAAGGCATCGACCGTCAGCAGTTCGGTGGGTTCGAGGTGTCGTTCTCCGCCAAGAACCACGTGGGCTCGAAGTTCGTCGAGCTTTCGATGCTGACTGGGGATGGACGGGTCAGGACTTAAGGCGCCCGCCTTTGGTTCTTGTCGGTCGTCGGGGGGGGCTTTTCGGCGCTGCTTTCCAGGGCGCGTGCACAGGCCGCCGGGTACTCCCCTCCGCGAATGTCCCCCGGGGCTTCGCCCCTCCTCCTTTATTTCGCTGCAGGGAGTACCCGACGCCCTGTGCACTTGGGCACGCTCTGCGGTGATCGCGCGATCAACCTCTGCTCTGAAAAACGCTCACGCCGATGGGGTGCCTTGCGCAGCGAAATAAAGGAGGAGGCCGCAGGCCGGGGGACATTCGCGGAGCAAGGCACCCCGTCGGCGTGAGCGTCGCCCTGAACAACAGCGCCCCGAACAACAGCGCTGAACAAGCTCAGCCAGCAAGCCCGTCCACAGCCTGAAACATCGCCTGACGCGCCTGGCTGACGATCTGCCCCCGCCACGCATCGGTATCGGTATAGAAGGCCTCCAACATCCGAGCCCGAATGCCATCGGCCAGGTCGGCCGGCGCCTCGGGGTGCTTGTGAAGCCAATGGTCGGCGCGCAAGGCTCCCGTTACATCCAGGATCGGCAACGTGCCGTACTCCAGCGCAATGCCGGTGTATTCAGCCTGCGGGCACTCCTCGTACACCGAGTCCCACATCAGCCCGCGCAGCAACGCCGAGGTGGAAGACCCGTCATAGATCGACGTGACAGGCGCCGCTGTCGTGCCCCACCATGCATTGGCACGTGCGTAGGCCGCCTTGTCGTCCTTGCCCGCGTAGATGCGCTCGCCCAGGCCGTTGGGCCCCAGCCCCGTGTGCAGGTCGATCCAGGCCAGGCGCTTGGCCCGGCCCGCATGGCGGCGCAGCACGTCGCGAATCGTCTTGTTGCTCCACGTCGGCGCCTTGCCGCCGAAGAACAGGCCGTCGTCGAACTGGTACTGCCCGCTCGTCACCGCCGCCTGGTAGGCCGTGGTGCCGTGCTTGTCGATCCACTTGGCCACGGCCGCCTGGTTCTCGGGCGTGGGCGGCCAGGTGTCGGGCAGCAACAGCGCGTGCAGCTTGGCGTAAGGCTCGTTCACCGGCACCGGCTTCGCAAAGTCGATGAAGTTGCGGTTCAGGTCGACGTTTTCATGCGTCACGCGCCGCCCGTGCGAAAAGCCGTGCGGGTTGAGCGCGTGCACATAGAGCACCGCCACGCCCTGCGCCCTGGCCTTCTCGCGCCACTCGGCGTCGTGCAGCGCAAACACCTGCACGCCGCTGCCGCAATGGCCTTCCGCGCCATGGCAGGCGCTGGTCACGATGAGCATGTGCTGCGCGTCGGCGTCGCCGTCGAGCGCCACGTCCATCGACAGGTCTTCGCCGTCGCGGCCCTTCAGCGGGTGCGCATGCGGCTCGACCGTGAGGCCCGCGCTCACGCAGGCCTGCAGAAACTTCTGGCGCGCCTGGGCGTAGCGCGGGGAAAAGGCCTCGGCAATGCCGATCATGTGGCGGTTACTCCGCCGCGCCGGGCTTGAGGAACTGCTCGGCCATCTGCACCCAGCAAGTGGCGCCCAGCGGGATCAGGTCGTCGTTGAAGTCGTAGCTCGCGTTGTGCAGCGTGCACGGGCCTTCGCCGTGGTGCACGTCGCGGTGCGCGCCATCGCCGTTGCCGATGAAGGCGTACGCGCCGGGATTGGCCTGCAGCATGAAGGCGAAGTCTTCCGAGGTCATGGCGGCCTCCTGGCGCAGCACGTTGTCGGGGCCCACGATGTCGCCCATCACGCGGCGCGCAAAGTTGGCCTCGGCCTCGGTGTTGATGGTGGGCGGGTAGTAGCGCTCGAAACGAAACTCGCAGGTGGCGTCGTGCGCCGCGCAGATGTGCTTGGCCATCTGCTCCATCTTGGCCTCGATCATGTCGAGCACTTCCAGCGAGAAGGTGCGCACCGTGCCGGTCAGCTCGCAGTTGTCGGGAATCACGTTGTTGGTTTCGCCCGCGTGAATGGTGGTGACCGAAACCACTGCCGAATCGGTCGGCTTCATCTTGCGCGTGAGGATGGTCTGAAAGGCCTGCACGATCTCGCACGCAATCGGCACCGGGTCGATGCCGGTCTGCGGCAGCGCCGCATGGCCGCCCTTGCCGACCACGTTCACACGAAACTTGTTGCCCGACGCCATCACCGGGCCGGGGCTCACGGCGAACTGGCCGGCCTTCATGCCGGGCCAGTTGTGCATGCCGAACACGGCGTCCATGGGGAACTGCTCGAAGAGCCCTTCCTTGATCATCTCGCGCGCACCGCCGCCGCCCTCTTCGGCCGGCTGGAAGATCAGGTAGACGGTGCCGTCGAAATTGCGGTTCCTGGCCAGATGCTGGGCCGCGGCCAGCAGCATGGCGGTATGGCCGTCGTGCCCGCAGGCATGCATCTTTCCCTGGTGCTTGCTGGCGTGTTCGAAGGTGTTGAGCTCGGTGACGGGCAGCGCGTCCATGTCGGCGCGCAGGCCCACGGCGCGTGAGCTGGTGCCGTTCTTGATGATGCCCACCACGCCGGTGGTGCCCAGGCCGCTGTGAATGGGAATGCCCCATTCGGTGAGCTTGCCTGCCACCACGTCGGCGGTGCGGACTTCTTCGAAGCAGAGTTCGGGATGGGCGTGGAGGTCACGTCGGACGGCGGCGATGCCGGCCGCCTGCGTGACGAGCGAATCGATGAGTTTCATGTTTCACAGTCTAGGCTTTGCAGCAACACCCGC
This sequence comes from Variovorax sp. H27-G14, assembly GCF_046156345.1. Lineage (NCBI taxonomy): Bacteria > Pseudomonadati > Pseudomonadota > Betaproteobacteria > Burkholderiales > Comamonadaceae > Variovorax > Variovorax sp. H27-G14. The sequence goes on along the minus strand of NZ_JAYLVN010000010.1, from coordinate 87,233 downwards.
AAAGACCGTGCCGGGTAATTACGCACTCCCCCAGGCTGCGCGCACTTCGTGTCGCTTCTCCAACCCCCTCGCCGGGGGCAACACCTGCGGCCCGGCAGAGCCGGTTCCGCGGTGTTCCTCCTGAAACGGCTCAGCGCCCGATGCTCTTCAGGTAGTCCGCGCGCGCGGCCAGCGCGGTGTCGGTGAAGTCGGTGAACACGCCGTCCACGCCCAGCTTGTAGTACACGGCGTATTCGTTCTTGCCGTCCTTGGCGTAGTCGGAGGCCAGGCGGCGCGACTCGTTGCGGAAGGTGAAGGGGTGCACGAACAGGCCGGCCTTGTGCGCGTCGGCAATCAGCGAGGTGGGCGCGGTGGAGGTGGCGTCGGCATCGTTGATCTTGCCGTCCTTGTTCACGTCCACCGGCTTGCCGTCGGCGCCGATGGTGCCCTTGATGCTCACGATGTAGCGCTTCCAAGGGCCGATGCCGTCGGCATAGGTCTTGATTTCGGCCAGGCCCGCGGGCGTGACCATGGCGTCGAAGTTGCGCTTGTCGCCGGCCTTGGTCCAGTCGTAGGGGCGGTCGCTGGGCACGGCGAAGGTCACGGTGCCGGTCTTCAGGTCGACGCTGTCGCCGTCGATCAGCTGAATGATCTTGGTGTTCAGGCCCTTGCTCTTCATGTACTTCAGGCTGCCTGGCTCGAACGACTGCACATAGATGGGCGCGGTCTTGTTGTTCCAGCCGGCGGCGACGATGGCCGCAATCATCTTGTCCTCGATCGGCAGGCCCAGCTCGCGAAAGTACGTCGGGTTCTTCGACTCGGGGTAGATGGCGATGGTGCGGCCGGTTTCCTTGGTCTTGGCCTTTGCGAAATCGATGATTTCCTGGAAGGTGACCACCTTGAACTTGCCGTTGTATTCCTGTGCGCGCTCGGCGTCGGTCGAGATGCCGCCCAGGGTCTTGATCTCGGCCAGCGTGAAGTCGTTGCTGAACCAGCCGGTCTGGGTTTCGCCGTCGACCTTGATGGTCTTCTTGCGCGAGGCAAAGCGCGGGTGCTTGGCCACGTCGGTGCTGATGCCCAGGTTGGGGTCGTGGCGGGCGATGAGCACGCCGTCCTTGGTGGAGACCAGGTCCATCTCGATCACGTCGGCGCCCAGCTCGATGGCGCGCGAATAGGCTTCGAGCGTTTCTTCCGGCAGATAGCCCGAGGCGCCGCGGTGGGCGATGACCAGCGGCGGATTGCCGTCGAGCGTCAGCAGCTTGCCGGTGGCACCGGAAGGGCCGGTGGTGCCGCAGGCGGCAACGCACAGGGCGGCGGTCGCGGTCAGGGCGATCTGAAGGGTGCGCATGGTTTTCTTCCGTCCAAAAGAGGCGCAGCGTACCCGCTTCGCGTGACAGCATCGACCCCCGGGCGGCGCGCCGCGCCGACTTCCGGGAGAATGTGTTGCATGCTCCACACGCTTTCCCCTCAAAGCCTTCTGCTGGCCCAGACGCTGGTTCGCATGAACACCGTCAGCGCCAACAGCAACCTCCAACTGATCGACTTCGCGCAGAGCCATCTGGCCGCCCTGGGCGTGAAAAGCCGCATCACCTACAACGCCGAACGCACCAAGGCCAACCTGTTCGCCACGCTGGGCGAGGGCAAGCCGGCCGGCGTGATCGTCTCGGGCCACACCGACACGGTGCCCTGGGACGGCCAGGACTGGAGCGTCGACCCGCTCTCCGCCGTGGTGCAGAACGAGCGCCTGTACGGGCGCGGCTCGGCAGACATGAAGAGCTTCATTGCCATTGCGCTGTCGAACGCCAAGCGTTTTCTGGAAAGCGACTCGCCCTTCGCGGTGCATTTCGCGTTCAGCTACGAGGAAGAAATCGGCTGCTTCGGTGTGAAGGAACTCATTGCCGACATGCGCGACGCGGGCATCAAGCCGCTGGCCTGCATCGTGGGCGAGCCCACCAGCATGGTGCCGGCCATCGCGCACAAGGGCGTGTACCGCTACAAGTGCTGCGTGCGCGGCAAGGAAGCGCATTCGTCGCTCACGCCGAAGTCGGTGAACGCCATCGAGATGGCGGCGCGCGTGGTGGGCAAGGTGCGCGACATGGCGGAAGACTTCGAGCGCAACGAGCCGCGCTACGAGGGTTTCGACGTGCCGTTCAGCACGGCCAGCGTGGGCCAGTTCCACGGCGGCATTGCCGACAACGTGGTGCCGCGCGACGCGGAGTTCCGTTACGAATTTCGCGACCTGCCCACGGCCGACGCCAAGCGCATGCAGGCGGACGTGGTGGCCTACGCGGGGAGTCTGGAGCCGGGCATGAAGAACGTGGCGAAGGACGCGGGCTTCAAGTTCGAGACCATTTGCGAAATTCCGAGCTTTCTGGGTTCGGCGAACGACCCGATCACTTTGTTGGCGCAGCGTTTGGCCAGCGAGGACCGCACCACGCTGGTGGCTTTCGGCACCGAAGCGGGTCTGTTCAAGAACGCCGGCATCCCCACGGTGGTGTGCGGGCCTGGGAGCATCGAGCAGGCGCATCAGCCGGACGAGTTCGTGAGTCTGGAGCAGCTGGCGCGCTGTGAGCTGTTCATGGAACGGCTGGCTTCTGCGCCTGTCATTGGCTGAGATGGCGCTCTGGCGGGGCGGTGTTCGCGTGGTGGTTTGCTGGCGCCGCTGTTCAGGGCGCGCCCACGCCGACGGGGTACCTTGCTCCGCGAATGTCCCCCGGCCTGCGGCCTCCTCCTTTATTTCGCTGCGCAAGGCACCCCATCGACGTGTGCGTTGTAAGCCGCGGTGGTTGATCGTGCGATCACCCGCAGCGTGCCCACGTGCACAGGGCGTCGGGTGCTCCCCGCAGCGAAATAAAGGAGGAGGCGAAGCCGGGGGACATTCGCGGAGGGGAGCACCCGGCGGCCTGTGCACACGCCCTGAACAACGGCGCTCTGAACGACAGTCCCCAGAACCACGCAGCCAAGAACAACGGCGCACCGAACAACAGAGCTACAACGCATGAAGCGCGTAGCACTGGGACTTCTGTGCGGCGCCGCGTTGCTGTACGCCCTGGCCAGCGCACTGCACGCACAGCACCCCGCGTGGGGTTACGTCGCCGCATTCGCCGAAGCCGCCATGGTCGGCGCCATTGCCGACTGGTTTGCGGTGGTGGCGCTGTTTCGGCATCCGATGGGCTTGCCCATTCCGCACACCGCCATCATTCCGAGCAACAAGGACCGCATCGGCGCCAAGCTCGCCGGCTTCATCTGCGACAACTTTCTGAGCACCGCACAGGTGCTCGACAAAGTTCGCCAGTTCGACACCGCCAAACGCATCGCCGACTGGCTGGCACGCCCCGCCAGCGGCGACAAGCTCGGTGAATGGGGCGTGACCGCCGCGCGCTACGGCCTGAGCGCCTTCGACGACGAACGGGTGCGCGACTTCATGGGCCGGGCCGCCGCGGCCGGCCTGCAGAAAATCGACCTCTCGCGCCTCACCGGCCAGGCCCTGGACGCCCTCACCGCCGGCGGGCGCCACCAGGCGCTGCTCGACGACGTGCTGCAGCAAGTGGCCGGCCTGCTCGAAGGCGACGAGCTGCAGGCGCACATCACCGAGGCCATTGCGCGCGAAATCAAGACGCTGCGCTACGTGGGCCTGGACCAGGTGGCGGCCAAGCTGGCCACGCGCAAGATCGTGGCGGCCGTGGCGCACACCATCGGCGAACTGGCGGCCGAGCCCGACCACCCCATGCGCAAGCGCTTCGACCACTTCGTCGACGACTTCGTGGTGCGCCTGAAGCTCGACCCCGAGTTTCAACAGCGCGGCGAGCAGATTCGCGCCGAGCTCATCGCGCACCCCGCGCTGGGCGACTACCTGCACGGCCTGTGGGGCGAACTGCTGAGCTGGCTGCAAGACGACCTGGGCCGCGGCGACTCCACCATCCGCCAGCGCATCGGGTCGATGGCCGGCGCGCTGGGCACGCGGCTGCAAGGCGACGAGGCCATTCGCCGCTGGATCAACGAGCAGGTGGAGGCGGCCGCGCCGCTGGCCATCGAGCGCTACCGCGAGGACATCCGCCGCTACATCGAAGAGCGCGTGGGCGAGTGGAACGCGCAGGAAATGACGCTCGAGCTGGAGCGCCACATCGGGCGCGACCTGCAGTTCATTCGCATCAACGGCACGCTGGTGGGCGGGCTGGTGGGGCTGCTGATTCACACCGCCACGCAGTTGCTGCGCGGTTGAACCCGCGCGGGTAAGCCCCAGCGGACGAAAGTGCGCACCGTGTCCCGGGAGAGACTTCGCCGTCTCGCCCGCCTCCTAGACTGCTTCGCGCAATCACAAGAGGAGACACACCCATGAACCGTTCTTCGTCCGGCGCCCTGCGCGCCGCCTTGCTGGCCGCCGGCCTCGCCCTGCTGGGCGCGTGCGGCACGGTGACGCCACCGGCACTCACCTCGCGGCCCACCGCGTGGGCCGCCCCCGAGGCGCTGGTCGCGCCCTCTTCCTTTGCCGGCGTGCACGGCCTGGCCATCGACGCCAAGGGCCGCCTGCTCGCGGGCTCGGTGCTGGGCAACACGCTGTGGGAGGTCGACCGAACCACCGGCGCGGCCAAGGTGCTGATCGACGCGCCCGAAGGCCAGGCCGACGACATTGCCGTGGGCCCCAAGGGCGAGCTGGCGTGGACCAACTACCTCATGGGCATGCTGCGCTACCGCGAAAGCGACACCGCCCCGCTGCGTGTGCTGGCCAAGGACCTGCCGGGCCTGAACTCGCTGGACTTCGACCGGCGCAACGGCAAGCTTTACGCCGCGCAGGTGTTCCTGGGCGACGCGCTGTGGGAAATCGACCGCGAAGGCCAGAAGCCGCCGCGGCTCATCAAGAAAGACATGGGCGGCTTCAACGGCTTTGAAGTGGGCCCCGACGGCATGCTCTACGGCCCGCTGTGGTTCAAGGGCCAGGTGGTGAAGATCGACCCCGCGAACGGCAACCTGAGCGTGATTGCCGACGGCTTCAAGATCCCGGCCGCGGCCAACCTGGACGGCAAGGGCAACCTCTGGGTGGTCGATGCGCGCAGTGGCGAGCTGGTGAAGGTGGACCTGGCCACCGGCCGCAAGACCGTCGCCAGGCAGTTGCGGCCCTCGCTGGACAACCTGGCCATCGCCAAGGATTCACCGGACGGCACCATCTATGTGTCGAACATGGCCAACAACGAAGTGCAGGCCTTCAACCCGACCACCGGTGAGCTGCGCACGCTCACCAGCGGCAAGGTGGCCGTGCCCGCCGGCATGAAGATCGACGGCAACGACCTGTGGGTGGCCGACGTGTTCGGCTTTCGCCAGGTCGACGTGCGCACGGGCGAGGTGCGCGACGTGTTCCGCATGCAGCGCGACCCCGAGCTCGACTATCCGTTCGCGGTCGGCCTGTCGGCCAAGCTGTTCGCGCTGACCTCCTGGTTCACCGGGTCTGTGCAGCTGGTGGACCGCCAGACGCTGAAGACCGTGGACACCCTGCACGGCCTGAAGGCACCGTTCGACGCCATTCCCATGGCCGACGGCAGCGTGATCTACGCGGAAATTGCCACCGGCAGCATCACGCGCGCGAGCGGGCCCAAGCTGGCGCAGAAGTCGGTGCTTGCCAGCGGCCTGAACGGCCCGGTGCAGATGGTGGTTGGCCAGGACGGCGCGCTCTACGTCACCGAGGCGGCCGGCAAGCTGCTGCGCATTCCGCTGGACGCCAGCGCGCCGCTGCGCACCGTGGCCGACGGGCTGGCGCTGCCCGAAGGACTGGCCCAAACGCCGTGGGGCAGTTTCATCGTGGCCGAGAGCGCGGCGCGCCGGCTGGTGGAAATCGACCCGGCCGACGGCAGCCGCCGCACGGTGGCCGAGAACCTGCCGATCGGCCTCGCGCCCGGGCCCGGGCTGCCTGCGCCCTACGTGGTAACGGGCGTGGCCGTGGGCGCCGACGGCACCATCTACATGTCGGCCGACCGGAACAATGCGATATATCGGATTCGCGCCGTAAGGTAGGGTAACAAGAAGTGTAATTACCTGTTTACTTTTTAAAACAAACATTACAGACTGGCCGGGACGCCTTGCTGCGTCCCGGTGGCATCCCGTTGCCGGGGGTCCGAGCGAGGCGTTCATCTGAAAGGGACACCCATGACTCCGCTCGTCGTTGGCCAGCTGCTTTCGCCCGAATATTCCGTGGGCATGGTGGCGCTCTCCTTCCTCATTTCGTTCGCGGGCTCGCTGGTGGCGTTGATCTGCGCCGGGCGCATGGTTGGCGCGGACGGCAAGCCCAACCTGGCCGTGGTGGCCTGCGCGGCGGTGGCGCTGGGCGGCATCGGCATCTGGTCGATGCACTTCATCGGCATGCTGGCGTACCGCCTGCCGGTGGCCATTTCGTACAACGCGCCGCTCACGGCGGTGTCTCTGGTGGCGGCGGTGCTCATCTCGGGCATTGCGCTGTACATGGCCGGCGGCCGGCGCAAGTTCAGCAAGTCGGGCTGGCTGGGCGGCAGCCTGCTGGCCGGGGCCGGCGTGTGCGTGATGCACTACATGGGCATGTTCGCGATGAACATGCGCGCAACGATGGACTTCGACCTGGCGCGCGTTGCGCTGTCGGTGGTCATTGCGGTCAGCGCGGCGGCAGCGGCGCTGTGGCTGGCCTTCAACCTGCGTCGCTTCACGCACAAGGTGGCGGCTGCCGCCGTGATGGGCGTGGCGGTGTGCACCATGCACTACGTGGGCATGAGCGCGGCCGACATGGTCTGCACCGCCGCCGCACCCCTCGACGCGCTGGCCATCGGCGGCAGCTCCATGGGCCTCACGGTGTTCGGCACGGCCGGCGCGGTGCTCATCTTCATCTACTGGGTGGTCACCGGCACCAGCCTGGACACCACACCGGCGGTGGGCGTGCAGCGCCCCCGCGTCGGCTGACGGGTTAGACCAGCTAGTTGGCGCAAGCAGGCGCGCAGGGCGCCTCCTAAAGTGGGTGCAGAGCGACAACAGCGACCTGCACAGACCCCATGCCCGTCATCGAATCCCGGCTGCAAGCGGCCAGCGACACCTTTCAGGCCAACCGCACCGGCATGCTCGCGCTGCTCGGAGAAGTGCGAGCGCACGAGGCCCGCGCCGCCGCGGCGTCCAACGCCTCGGCCGAGCGCTTCGCCAAGCGCGGGCAGTTGCTGCCCCGCGAGCGCCTCGCGCTGCTGCTGGACACCGGCGCGCCCTTTTTGCCGCTGGCCTCGCTCGCGGGGCTGGGGCAGGACAACCCCGACCTGTCGAAGAGCGTGCCGGGCGGCGGGCTGCTCTCGGGCATCGGCCAGGTGGCGGGCGTGCGCTGCATGGTGAACGCCTCCGACTCGGGCATCGACGCCGGCGCCCTGCAGCCCATGGGGCTGGACAAGCAGCTGCGCGTGCAGGAGATCGCGCTGGAGAACAAGCTGCCCTATGTGCAGCTGGTGGAAAGCGCGGGCGCCAACCTCATGCAGTACCGCGTGCAGGACTTCGTGCGCGGCGGCAACATCTTTCGCAACCTCGCGCGCCTGTCTGCCGCGGGCCTGCCGGTGGTGACGGTGACGCACGGTTCATCGACCGCGGGCGGCGCCTACCAGACGGGGCTGTCCGACTACATCGTGATGGTGCGCGACCGCACGCGGGCCTTTCTTGCAGGACCGCCGTTGCTGAAGGCCGCCACCGGCGAGATCGCGACCGAAGAAGAACTGGGCGGTGCCGTGATGCACACGCACGTGTCCGGCCTGGGCGACTACCTGGCCGAGGACGACCGCGACGCCATTCGCATCGCGCGCTCGATCCTGGGTGGCATCGACTGGGCGCGCAAAGAGGCGCCGCGCCAGTTCGCGCCGCCGCGCTTCGACGCCGACGACCTGCTGGGCATCATGCCCAGCGACGGTCGGCGCCCGGTGGACATGCGCGAAGTCATTGCGCGCATTGCCGACGGCTCGGAGTTCCTGGCGTTCAGCGAGCACTACGGCAGCGCCACCGTCTGCGGCCACATCCGGCTAGAAGGGCATGCGGTGGGCCTCATCACCAACAACGGCCCCATCGACTCCGACGGCGCCACCAAGGCCACCCACTTCATTCAGGCCTGCTGCCAGTCGCGCACGCCCATCGTGTACCTGCAAAACATCACCGGCTACATGGTGGGCCGCGCGCACGAAGAGGCCGGCATCATCAAGCACGGCGCCAAGATGATTCAGGCCGTGACCAGCGCCACCGTGCCGCAGATCACGCTGCACTGCGGCGCCTCTTACGGCGCGGGCAACTACGGCATGTGCGGGCGGGGCTTTGCGCCGCGCTTTTGCTTCAGCTGGCCCAACGCACGCACCGCCGTCATGGGCGGCGAGCAGGCCGCGAAAACCATGGCCATCGTCATGGAGGCCGGCATGGCCCGCAAGGGCGCGGTCGACCACGCGAAGATCGACGCCATGCAGCAGCAGATCGTGGAGCGCTTCGAGCGCCAGATGAGCGTGTTCACCACCAGCGCGTTGCTGCTCGACGACGGCGTGATCGACCCGCGCGACACCCGCGCGGTGCTGGCCGAGGTGCTGTCCGTGTGCCGCGACGCCGACGCGCGCGTGCCGCAACCCATGCAGTTTTCGGTGGCACGGCCATGAGCGCCGCGCCGGGCCGCCCCAAGCAAGCTCGCACCGCAAAGCCTCGCGCGGAGCTTGCCTTATGAGCGCTTTCCACAAGATCCTGATTGCCAACCGCGGCGAAATTGCGGTTCGCGTGATGCGCACCGCGCGCGCCATGGGCTACCGCACGGTGGCTGTGTATTCCAGCGCCGACGCCGAAGCCGAGCACGTGCGCCAAGCCGACCAGGCGGTGCACATCGGCGAGCCGCTGCCCGCGCAGAGCTACCTGAACATCGCCGCAATCATCGAGGCCGCGCGCGCCAGCGGCGCCGATGCGGTGCACCCCGGCTACGGCTTCCTGGCCGAGAACGCGGAGTTCGCACAGGCCTGCCGCAACGCGGGCCTGGTCTTCATCGGACCGTCGCCCGAGGCCATTCGCGCGATGGGCGACAAGGCCGGCGCCAAGCGGCTGATGCAGGCCGCGGGCGTGCCATGCATTCCGGGCTACCAGGGCGAAGACCAGGGCACGCACACGCTGGCGGCCGAGGCCGAACGCATCGGCTGGCCGGTGATGATCAAGGCCACTGCCGGCGGCGGCGGGCGCGGCATGCGGCTGGTGGCGTCGGCCGCGCAGTTCGCCGAGTTGCTGCACAGCGCGCAGTCGGAAGCACTGCATGCCTTCGGCGATGCCACCGTGATCCTGGAGCGCGCCATCGTCGCGCCGCGGCACATCGAGATTCAGGTGTTCGCCGACCGGCACGGCCACGCCATTCACCTGGGCGAGCGCGACTGCTCGGTGCAGCGCCGGCACCAGAAGGTGATTGAAGAGGCGCCCTCGCCCGCGGTGTCTGTGGCCCTGCGCGAGCGCATGGGTGCCACGGCGGTCGCGGCGGCCAAGGCCATTGCCTACGAAGGCGCGGGCACGCTCGAATTTCTGCTCGACGCCGACGGCCAGTACTGGTTCATGGAGATGAACACGCGCCTGCAGGTCGAGCACCCCGTGACCGAGGCGGTGACCGGGCTCGACCTGGTCGAACTGCAACTGCGCGTGGCCGCCGGCGAGCCGCTGCCGCTGACGCAACAGGACGTGCACATCACCGGCCATGCGATCGAAGTGCGCCTGTGCGCCGAAGACCCGCGCCAAGGCTTCATGCCGCAGAGCGGCACCTTCGCGGCGTGGCGGCCTTCGCCAGCCCTGCGCACCGAGCACGCGCTGCGCGACGGCGCGGCCGTGCCGCCCTATTACGACTCGATGGTCGCCAAGCTGGTGGCGCACGGCCGCACGCGCGACGAAGCCAGGCACCGGCTCGTTGCCGGGCTGCAGGACACGGTGGCGCTCGGCATCGCGACCAACCAGCAACTGCTGCAGCGCGCGCTGCAGCACCCGGTGTTCGCCGACGGCGCGGCTACCACGGCCTTCATTGCCGATCACCTCGATGCACTGCTCGCGCCCGACGAAGCCACCGACACGCAGGCCGCGCTGCTGGCCGCCTTGCTGCTGCAATTGGGCGAATGCGGCTGGCCGTCACCGCTGGCGCACACGCTGCCCAATGCCTTGCGCTTTGCGCTCGATGGCACGGTGCACGCCGCGCGGGTAACGCCGCGCGGCCACGGTGCGTTCGACGTCGCGCTGAACGACGCGGCCCCCGCGCAGGTTGCGCTGCTCGCGGTGCATGCAGATGGCACCCTGCGCTTCTCATGCGGCGGCGTGGCCGAACAGGCTTTCGCCGTGCGCGAGCCGGGGCGCACCTGGTTCCACTTTCGCGGCCGGGCCTTCGGGCTGGAAAACCTCACGCACGTGGCCGTGGCCCGCGCCGGTGATGCCGGTGATGCGGGTGGTAGCAACCTGCTGCGCGCCTCCATGAACGGCCGCGTCATCGCGCTGCTGGTGGCCGAAGGCGACGCTGTCGTGGCGGGCCAGCCGCTGGTCACGCTCGAGGCCATGAAGATGGAGCACGTGCACTGCGCGCCGCGCGCCGGCCGGGTGTCGCTGCACGTTGCGCTGGGTGCGCAGGTGGCCGCGCGCCATGTGGTCGCTGAAATTGCCGACGCCTGATGCGCGACCCCGTCCCTTTTCGAAAGTCTTTTGCATGAACGCTCCGTTGTCGCGCTACCGCTCCGTTTTCACGCCCGGCCTGTTCGACGGGCAGGTCATCGTCGTCACCGGAGGCGGCTCCGGTATCGGTCGCTGTACCGCGCACGAACTGGCCGCGCTGGGCGCGCACGTGGTGCTGGTCGGGCGCAAGCAGGAGAAGCTCGACGCGGTGCGGGCCGAAGTAGAGGCCGCCGGCGGCAAGGCCAGCACGCAGGCCTTCGACATCCGGCAGGAAGAGGCGGTGCGCGCGGCCGTGGCCGCCATCGTTGCCGCGCAGGGCCGCATCGACGGGCTGGTGAACAACGCGGGCGGGCAGTACATCACGCCCCTGGCCGCCATCTCGGCCAAGGGCTGGGAGGCGGTGATTCACACCAACCTCACGGGCGGCTTTCTGGTGGCGCGCGAGTGCTATCTGCAGAGCATGCAGGCGCATGGCGGCGCCATCGTCAACATCGTGGCCGACATCTGGGGCTCCATGCCCAACATGGGCCACAGCGGCGCGGCGCGCGCGGGCATGGTGAGCTTCACCGAGACAGCCGCCGCCGAATGGGCCGTGAGCGGCGTGCGGGTGAACGCGGTGGCGCCGGGCTACATCGCCTCCAGCGGCATGGACCACTACCCGCCCGAGGCCGGCGACATGCTGCGCGCCATGCGCAAGACCCTGCCCGCGGGCCGCTTCGGCACCGAGGCCGAAACCTCCGCCGCCATCGCCTTTCTGTTGTGCCCCGCGGCCAGCTTCATCAGCGGCACCGTGCTGCGCGTGGATGGTGCGCGCCCGCAGGTGCGCATGGGCTGGCCGATGGAACTGCCCGATGCACGCGCGCCAGCGTGCCGCCGTGCAGCCCTTCGACGGCTTCCACCTGGCGACCACGCCGCGCGTGTTCCAGGACGGCCAGGACACCCCGAACGCCCAGGACCACTGAAGAACGACCGACCGACCGGAGACACCCCATGCAGTACACCCACGAACACCTCGAGATTCAGAAGACCCTGCGCCGCTTCATCGACGAAGAGATCAACCCGCATGTCGACGAATGGGAAGAGGCCGAAATATTCCCCGCGCACGAGGTCTTCAAGAAGCTCGGCAACCTCGGCCTGCTGGGCCTGAACAAGCCCGAGGCCTTCGGCGGCGGCGGGCTCGACTATTCGTACGCCATGGCCATGGCGGAGGCGCTGGGCCACATCAGCTGCGGCGGCGTGCCCATGGCCATCGGCGTGCAGACCGACATGTGCACGCCCGCGCTCGCGCGCTTCGGCAGCGACGAGTTGCGCCGCGAGTTCCTGGCACCCGCCATCGCGGGCGACATGGTCGGGTGCATCGGCGTGAGCGAGCCCGGCGCGGGCAGCGACGTGGCGGGCCTGAAGAGCCATGCGCGCAAGGACGGCGACGACTACCTCATCAGCGGCCAGAAGATGTGGATCACCAACAGCCTGCAGGCCGACTGGATGTGCATGCTGGTCAACACCAGCGAGGGGCCCGTGCATCGCAACAAGTCGCTGGTGATGGTGCCCATGGACAGCCCCGGCATCGAGAAGGCCAGGAAGATCCGCAAGATCGGCATGAATTCGAGCGACACCGGGCTCATCTACTTCGACAACGTGCGCGTGCCGCAGCGCTACCGCATCGGCGAAGAGGGCCAGGGCTTCATCTACCAGATGCAGCAGTTCCAGGAAGAGCGCCTGTGGGCCGCGGCCAGCTCGCTCGAATCGATGGAAGACTGCATCGCGCAGACCATCGAATGGGCGCAGCAGCGCCAGATGTTCGGCGCCACGCTGGCCGATCAGCAGTGGGTGCAGTTCAAGCTGGCCGAACTCAAGACCGAGGTGGAGGCGCTGCGCGCGCTCGCCTACCGCGCCTGCGAGCTGCATGTGCAGGGCGAAGACGTGCTCGAACTGGCCTCGATGGCCAAGCTCAAGACCGGCCGCCTCACGCGCCAGGTGGCCGACACCTGCCTGCAGTTCTGGGGCGGCATGGGCTTCACGCTCGAAAACCGCGTGTCGCGCCTGTACCGCGACGGCCGGCTGGGCTCCATCGGCGGCGGCGCGGACGAGGTGATGCTCGGCATCCTCGCCAAGACCATGGGCATCGCCAAGCGGCCCGCGCGCCACTGAACCGCATGGACGCCGAACTGCAGGCCGAACTGCAGGCCGACCGCGCGGCGCTCGCCGACACGGTGCGCCGCTTTGCCGAGAACGAGATCGCGCCGAACGTGCAGGCGTGGGACGACGCGGGCGAGTTTCCGCGTGCGCTGTACACGCGCGCCGCGCAACTGGGGCTGCTCGGGCTGAGCTATCCCGAGGAACTGGGCGGCACCCCTGCGTCGTATTCGCTCAAGCTGCCCGCGTGGGTAGCGCTGGCGCGCCACGGCAAGAGCGGCGGCGTGCTCGCCAGCCTTTTCTCCCACAACATCGGCCTGCCGCCGGTGGTGCTGCACGCCAGCGACGCGGTGCGCCACGAGGTGGTGCCGCCGGTGCTGCGCGGCGAGAAGATTGCCGCGCTCGCCATCACCGAACCCGGCGGCGGCTCCGACGTGGCCGCGCTGCGCACCACCGCGCGGCGAGACACCGATGGCGCAGGCGACCACTACGTGGTGAACGGCGAGAAGACCTTCATCACCTCCGGCATGCGCGCCGACTGGATCACCGTGGCCGTGCGCACCGGCCAAGAACGCGGCGCGAGCGGCATCTCGATGCTGCTGGTGCCGGGCGACACACCGGGTCTGTCGCGCACGCGCCTGTCGAAGATGGGCTGGCTGTGCTCCGACACCGCCACCCTGCACTTCGACAACGTGCGCGTGCCGGCGCGCTACCTGCTGGGCAAGGAGGGCGCGGGCTTTCGCATGGTCATGGGCAACTTCAACGGCGAACGCATCGGCCTGGCCGCGAGCGCGCTGGGCTTTTCGCAGGCCTGCCTGGACGAGGCGCTGGCCTGGGCGCGAGAACGCAAGACCTTCGGCCACGCGCTCATCGAGCACCAGGCGGTGCGTCACAAGCTGGTCGACATGCAGATGCGCATCGCCTCTACCGAGGCGTGGATCGAGGCCGTGTCCACCGAGGGCGATGCACTGGAGGCAGCCGGCCGCTTCAATGCGCCGGAGTGGGTGGCGCAGATCTGCATGCTGAAGAACCACGCCACGCAGACCATGCAGTTCTGCGCCGACCAGGCGGTGCAGATCCTGGGCGGCATGGGCTTCATGCGCGGCACGGTGAGCGAGCGCATCTACCGCGAGGTGAAGGTGATGATGATCGGCGGCGGGGCGGAAGAAATCATGAAGGAGCTGGCCGCCAGGCAGCTGGGCTGGTAGCGCGCGGCGGCCCGCCCGACCGCATGCTCGCCCGCGCTCAGTCTTTCTTGTCGGGCGACTCGCCCTGTGCGGCGGCCAGCGCAGCCGCCGCGCGCAGCTTGTCCTTCTTGCTCGGCCGCGCCCCCTTGACGCCTCCGTTGCCCGACGCGTCCACCACCGGCACGGCCACCTCGGTCGGCTCGAAGCCTTCGATGCGCTCGCGCGGCAGGCTCAGGCCCTGGCGCTTTTCGATCAGGCGGAAGTGCGCCTCGGTCGATGCGCTCACAAAGCTGATCGCCAGGCCGCTCTCACCCGCGCGGCCGGTGCGCCCGATGCGGTGGATGTAGTCGGTCGGCGAGCGCGGCAGGTCGTAGTTGATGACCACCGGCAGCTGCGCAATGTCGATGCCGCGCGCCGCCAGGTCGGTGGCAATCACCACGTCCCAGCGGCTCTGCTTGAAGTCCGACAGGATGTTGGTGCGCGTGCCCTGCGCAATGTCGCCGTGGAACGGCACCGCGTAGATGCCGTTCTTGTAGAGCTTCTCGGCCACGATCTGGGCCGCATGCTGCGTGGCGACGAAGACCAGCACGCGGTCCCATTCGCCTTCGTGCTGCTTGAGCAGGTGGCGCAGCAGCTGCGTGCGGCGCACCGGGTCGACCTCGATCACGCGCTGCACGATGTTGGGCTCGGTGCCCGGCTCGCCCTGCACGTCGATGACGGCCGGCTCGCGCAGCATGCCGTCGGCCAGCGCCTGGATGGCCGGCGGAAAGGTGGCGGAGAACAGCAGGTTCTGGCGCTGCGCTGGCAGCAGCGCAAGGATGCGGCCGAGCTCCTCGGCAAAGCCCAGGTCGAACAGGCGGTCGGCCTCGTCGAGCACCAGCATCGACACGGCATTGAGCTTGAGCGCGTTGTGCTCGACCAGGTCGAGCAGGCGGCCCGGCGTGGCAATGACGATGTCGGCGCCGCCGCGCAGACCCATCATCTGCGGGTTGATCGACACGCCGCCGAAGGCGATGACGATCTTCAGGCGCTCGGGCAGGTGCTGCGCCAGGCTGCGCATGGTTTCACCGACCTGGGCCGCAAGCTCGCGCGTGGGCACCAGCACCAGGGCGCGCACACGGCCCGAGCCCTGAGCGGGCTCGGTGGTCAGGCGCTGCAGCAGCGGCAGGGAAAATGCGGCGGTCTTGCCGGAGCCGGTCTGCGCCGAGCCCCGCACGTCGCAACCTTGCAGAATCGAGGGGATGGCCGCGGCCTGGATGGCGGTCGGCGTGGCATAGCCGCTTTCGGCGGCAGCCTGCACGAGCGCGGGGGTCAGGCCCAGTGAATCGAATGGCATGTGAGCAGACAGAGAGAAAAACCCGAGAGAGATAGAGAGAGAAGAGACGAACCGAATGTCGACGATGAAACAGCGCAATCAAGCCGGCAGCGCCCTGGTGTACTCCACCGAGGCGGGCGGGCGCATGTGCCCCGACTGCGGCGAGCCCGTGGCCCAGTGCAGGTGCAAGGAACTGAAGGCGCGCGTGCCCGCCACGGACGGCATTGTCCGCGTATCGCACGAGACCAAGGGACGCAAAGGCAAAGGCGTGACCGTGGTGAAGGGAGTTGCGCTGAACGCGGAAGGCCTCGCGGCGCTCGGCAAGCAGCTGAAAACGGCCTGCGGCTCGGGTGGCACGGTGAAGGACGGGGTCATCGAAATTCAGGGCGACCATCGCGAAACCGTGATCGCTGCCCTGGTGAAGCAGGGCCACACGGTCAAGCGGGCCGGAGGCTGAACCCCGATGAAACCCGAAGACCTGCAGCGCCTGGTGACACTGGAGATGCCTTTCGGCAAGCACAAGGGCACGCTGATTGCCGATTTGCCCGGAAACTACCTGACCTGGTTCGCACGCGAGGGTTTTCCCTCGGGAGAGATCGGTCGGTTGCTGGCTTTGATGCATGAAATCGACCACAACGGGCTTTCCGACCTGCTGAAACCGTTGCGAAACCGCCCGCGCGGCAAAAGTGTTTCTCAATAACACACAAATTTCCAACAGTTTTTGCAATTCACACTGGATAATCCGGCTCACGTGTCTGTGAGACCTCGCTGTCTCCCGTGCACGTAATTCGGTGATCGGTCAGTTTCGCGCCACAGCGCACTTGTTTGTTGTGATTCTGGGACTCCATCGCTTTGTATTGTTGGTTTGAATTAGGAGTCCCTCCATGGGCAAGAAACTCTACGTAGGCAACCTGGCCTACTCCGTGCGTGACAACGACCTGGAACAATCTTTCGGCGAGTTCGGCTCGATCGTCAGCGCCAAGGTCATGATGGAACGTGACACCGGCCGTTCGAAGGGCTTCGGCTTTGTCGAAATGGGTTCGGATGCTGAAGCACTCGCAGCCATCGAAGCCATGAACGGCCACTCGCTGCAGGGCCGTGCCCTGACGGTGAATGAAGCCCGTCCGATGGAAGCTCGTCCTCCCCGCACCGGCGGTGGTGGCGGCTACGGCGGCGGCGCTGGTGGCGGCGGTGGCGGCTACGGCGGTGGTGGTGGTGGCGGCGGTTACGGCGGCGGCGGCGGTGGCCGCAGCGGTGGTGGCGGCGGCTACGGTGGTGGCGGCGGCGGCGGTGGCCGTGGCGGCTACTAAGCCCTCCCCTGCACTCTGAGAGCTTCGGCTCTCTGAATGAAAAAAAGCTCCTTCGGGAGCTTTTTTCGTTTCTGCGCCGGGCAAGAAAGGCCCAAGTCAGCTCCACCTAATGAAAACCCGGTAAGCATTAGTCCGTACCACTGCGGTCAGCCAACGGTCAGGCCCGCAGAACGACCCTCACCCCTCCATACAAAGAGGGGCGAGAGATGCGTATCAAGAGTCAGGCGGACTTCTTTTCGGGAGTCATGTTCACCAGCGTGGGGGGCGCGTTTGCGATAGGCGCCACCACGTACACCGTGGGTAACGGCGCCCGCATGGGGCCGGGTTATTTCCCGCTGATGCTCGGCATCCTGCTGGCCGTGCTCGGCGCGATCATCATGTTTCAGGCGCTGGTGGTCGAAACCACCGACGGCGACCCGATCGGCAAGTGGGCCTGGAAGCCGCTGGCCTTCGTGCTCGGCGCCAACCTGGCCTTCGGCGTGCTGCTGGGCGGGCTGCCCAGCATCGGGCTGCCAGCCATGGGGATGATCATCGCGATTTACGCGCTGACCATCATCTCGAGCATGGCGGGCGAGCAATTCAAGCTGCGCGACGTGCTGATCCTGTCGACCATTCTGGCGGCCGGCAGCTATGTGGCCTTCATCTGGGCGCTGAAGCTCCAGATCCAGGTCTGGCCCACTTTCATTTCGGGCTGAGGAGCACGCACCATGGACCTGATCCACAACCTTTCCATCGGTTTTGGCGTTGCCTTCACCTTCACCAACCTGCTGTACTGCCTGCTGGGCTGCATTCTGGGCACGCTGATTGGCGTGCTGCCGGGCATCGGTCCGGTCGCGACCATCGCGATGCTGCTGCCCGCCACGTATGCGCTGCCGCCCGTGTCGGCGCTGATCATGCTGGCCGGCATCTACTACGGCGCCCAGTACGGCGGCTCGACCACGGCCATTCTGGTCAACCTGCCGGGCGAGTCTTCGTCGGTGGTCACCTGCATCGACGGCTACCAGATGGCAAGGCAGGGCCGAGCGGGCCCCGCCCTGGCCGCGGCGGGCCTGGGCTCGTTCTTCGCGGGTTGCGTGGGCACGCTGATCCTGGCCGCCTTCGCGCCGCCGCTGACCGAACTGGCCTTCAAGTTCGGCCCGGCCGAGTACTTCTCGCTGATGACGCTGGGCCTGATCGGCGCGGTGGTGCTGGCCTCGGGCTCGCTGATCAAGGCGGTGGCCATGATCGTGCTGGGCCTCTTGCTGGGCATCGTGGGCACCGACGTCAACTCTGGCGTGGCGCGCTACAGCTTCGACATTCCGGAGCTCACCGACGGCATCGGCTTCGTGGTGATTGCCATGGGCGTGTTCGGCTACGGCGAAATCATCGGCAACCTGTCGCAGCCCGATGACGAGCGCGAGGTGTTCACGCACAAGGTGAAGGGCCTGTGGCCCACCAAGGAAGACTTCAAGCGCATGACGCCGGCGGTGCTGCGCGGCACGGCGCTGGGTTCGGCCCTGGGCATTCTGCCGGGCGGCGGCGCATTGCTGGCTTCGTTCGCCTCGTATGCGCTGGAGAAGAAGATCAAGATGCGCCCGGGCGAAGTGCCTTTCGGCAAGGGCAACATCCGCGGCGTGGCATCGCCGGAGTCGGCCAACAATGCCGGCGCGCAAACCTCCTTCATTCCGCTGCTGACGCTGGGCATCCCGCCCAACGCGGTGATGGCGCTGATGGTGGGCGCAATGACGATCCACAACATCCAGCCGGGTCCGCAGGTGATGACCAGCAACCCGGAGCTGTTCTGGGGCCTGATCGCCTCGATGTGGATCGGCAATGCGATGCTGATCATCCTGAACCTGCCGTTGATCGGCATGTGGATCAAGCTGCTGACGGTGCCGTACAAGTTCCTGTTCCCGGCCATCGTGTTGTTCTGCGCGATTGGCGTGTACTCGACCAACAACAACACGTTCGACGTGTGGATGGTGGCGGCCTTCGGTTTCATCGGCTACTTGTTCATCAAGCTCAAGACGGAGCCGGCGCCGCTGCTGCTGGGTTTCATCCTGGGGCCGATGATGGAAGAGAACCTGCGGCGTGCGCTGCTCTTGTCGCGCGGCGCGTGGAGCGTGTTCGTCACGCGGCCGTTGTCGGCGGGGCTGTTGGTGGCTGCGGCGCTGCTGCTGGGCATCGTGCTGTTGCCAGCGATCAAGGCCAAGCGCGAGGAAGCTTTCGTCGAGGAGTGATGTCTCTTCCGCGATTGTTCGAAGCCCCCTTGATCGGGGGCTTTTTTGTTTCTGCTGTTTGCTTGTTGGCTGCTGCTGTTGTTCAGGGCGCTTTGTTCAGGGCGTGTGCACAGGCCGCCGGGTACTCCCCTCCGCGAATGTCCCCCGGGCTTCGCCCTCCTCCTTTATTTCGCTGCGGGGAGCACCCGACGCCCTGTGCACCTGGGCACGCTCTGCGGTGATCGCGCGATCAACCACTGCTCTGAAAACGCTCACGTCGATGGGGTGCCTTGCGCAGCGAAATAAAGGAGGAGGCCGCAGGCCGGGGGACATTCGCGGAGCAAGGCACCCCGTCGGCGTGAGCAGCGCCATGAACAAAAGCGCTCAAAACATAGGCCAAAGCTCACCGAAGAAACGCGTCGTAAGCCGTCTTCAAGATCAGCGCACTCACGACCACCATGAACACCACACGCACAAATCCTGCCCCATGCTTGAGCGCCACGCGCGTGCCCAGCAAGCTGCCGGCCACATTGGCCACCGCCATCACCAGCCCGTAGTGCCACCACACATGCCCCTTGGCCGCCAGCAGGATCAACGCGGCGCCGTTGGTCATCGTGTTGATGATCTTGGCGGAGGCCGAAGCGTTGAGAAAGTCGTAGCCCATCCAGCGCACGAACAAGAAGACCAGAAAGCTGCCCGCTCCCGGCCCGAAGAAGCCGTCGTACAGCCCGATCGACAACCCGATGGTGCAGGCCGCCAGCGTCTCGGCGCGACCGGTGAAGCGCGGCGCGTGCAACCGGCCCATGTCCTTGCGCGCCAGTGTGTAGAGCAGCACGCCCAGAAGAATGAGCGGCAGGGCACGGCGCAGAAAGTCGCCCGGAAACACCGTGACACCCCAGGCACCCAGCATCGCGCCGGCAAAACCGACCAGCGCTGCCGGCCACAAGGCACCCCAGCGCATCTGCACCCGCTGGCTGAACTGGGCCGCCGCGGCGGCCGTGCCCCAAATGGACGCACTCTTGTTGGTGCCCAGCAAGGTCGCCGGTGGTGCGCCCGGAAACACCGCAAACAGCGCCGGCACCAGGATCAACCCGCCCCCACCCACGATCGAATCGACAAAACCCGCAAGCAGCGAGGCACCCGTGACTACCAGCATTTCCATGCCGGCGATTGTCTCACCCGGGAGCTATCAAAAAGCTAGCGCTACAAGCAAGTGCGGCAGCCGCTAGTGGCACATTCGGCGTGAAGAAAAAAGGGGGCTCAAGCTCGTCGATGCAATGCAGACAGGCATAAAAAAGGCGCCGACCAGCGGCGCCTTTCAAGTTCTGACCAGGCATCTCGTACGGAGCCTTTGAGCATTTTTCTTGTTGACTGGGAATTTGTCTCCTCGGACCCTCGGCAGTACGAGCAGGGCCCGTTCGCGAGTGGGCAGACTTTAGGACGTGCACCGCGCCAGTGCATTGGGAATTACCCGGTTCGCCTTACGTTGCACGCGCATTTTGCGAACAAAAGTGTTTCCGAGCGTTAACGGCATGGCACGACTCGTGCACGCAAGGCCACTGTCCACAACTCGAAAAAGACACGGCCATGGCCTTGGCGACACATGCCTCCATCAACGCGGCAGACACCGCGTGGATGATGACCTCGACCGCGCTGGTGTTGCTGATGACGCTGCCCGGCATCGCGCTCTTCTACGCGGGCATGGTGCGGCGCAAGAACGTGCTGGCCACCATGGCCGCCGTGGTGGCGATTGCCGCGGTGGTGTCGCTCACCTGGTTTGCCGTGGGGTACTCGCTGGCCTTCACACCGGGCTGGCCCTGGCTGGGCGGCTTCGGCAAGCTCTGGTTCTCGGGCTTCGAGTACCTGAAGGACGCGGGCCAGGTGGCGGTGAGCCATGTGGCGCCCAACATTCCCGAGTCGGTGTACGCGATGTTCCAGCTGACCTTCGCGATCATCACCACCGCGCTGGTGCTGGGCGCCTTCGTCGAGCGCATGCGCTTCTCGGCCATTCTGTGGTTCGCGCTGCTGTGGAGCGTGCTGGTGTACGCGCCGGTCGCGCACTGGGTGTGGGAGCCGGGCGGCTGGCTCGCGCAGATGGGCGCGCTGGACTTCGCGGGCGGCTCGGTGGTGCACGTCAACGCGGGCATTGCGGGGCTGGTGTGCGCCTATGCGCTGGGCCCGCGCAAGGGCTACGGACGCGAGGCCTTCGAGCCCTACAGCCTGGCCTTCACCATGATGGGCGCGGGCCTGCTGTGGGTGGGCTGGTTCGGCTTCAATGCGGGCTCCGCCGTGGCGGCCGACGGGCGTGCCGGGCTGGCGATGCTGGTGACGCACATCGCGGCGGCCGCGGGTGCCATGAGCTGGATGATCGGCGAGTGGACGGTGCGCCGCAGCCCGTCGCTGCTGGGCCTGTGTTCGGGCCTGGTGGCGGGGCTGGTGGCCATTACGCCGGCGGCGGGCTTCGTCACGCCGCTGGCGGCGTTGGCCATTGGGGCCATTGCGGGGCTGGCCTGTTATTGGGGCGCGACGGGGCTCAAGCACCTGCTGGGCGCGGACGATTCGCTGGACGTGTTCGGCGTGCACGGCATCGGGGGCATCGTGGGTGCGTTGCTGACGGGGGTGTTCGCCGATGCGCGCATCTCGGGCGCGAGCGGCAGCGTGGTGACGCAGGCGATAGCGGTGGGCAGCGTGGCCATTTACAGCGCCACGGGAACGGCGGTGGTGCTTTGGCTGGTGCATGTGTTGGTCGGCTTGCGTGTGGACGCCAACAGTGAGCAGCTGGGCCTCGATCTTGCTCAGCATCGTGAGCACCAGGGAGGCTGACCGGCCGCAAGCCATTAGGGAGAGACCATGCCATCGATGTCCGAAAGCGAACGCATCGCCCTCGCCGCGCGTCTTCACGTGGCGTTGCGTCGCAAGCATGGGCGCGTGACGGACACGGAATGGATGGCGACCAACGCGGAGTACGCGACCGAGATCGTGCGGATGACGCGGGCGCATGCGGCGGACACGAAGGACGAGGAGCTCTATCAGCTCGCCACGCGGTTGGAGCAGGCGATGGAGCCGCTGGCCCGTGCTGCTCGGTTGGCGGCGCGGCAGCCTGATGGAAATCCGCCTACGCCGCCGCCTCGGTATGTCGGGGGGTTGCGCTGAATTCGGGGTCGTGAATTCGGGGTCGGGGTCAGTTCAGGGCGCGTGCACAGGCCGCCGGGTGCTCCCCTCCGCGAATGTCCCCCGGGCTTCGCCCTCCTCCTTTATTTCGCTGCGGGGAGCACCCGACGCCCTGTGCACGTGGACACGCTCTGCGGTGATCGCGCGATCAACCCCGGCTCTGTCCAACGCTCACGCCGATGGGGTGCCTTGCGCAGCGAAATAAAGGAGGAGGCCGCAGGCCGGGGGACATTCGCGGAGCAAGGCACCCCGTCGGCGTGAGCGTAGCCCTGAATGACTCCTGGCCCTAACAAGCGACCAGAACTCAGCCCCCCGCCAACGCAGCCTTGCGAATGGACTGCAGGGTGCTGCCCGGGGTGATGGCCTCCGGGTCGAGCAGGCAATGCAGGATGGCGGGCTTGCCGCTGGCGCGCGCGCGGGCCAACGCAGGCCCGAATTCTTCGGTGGTGGTCACACGCTCACCGTGACCACCAAACACATCGGCATAGCCACGGAAGTCGGGGTTCTTCAACTGGGTGGCACTGATGCGGCCAGGGTAGTGCTTCTCCTGGTGCATGCGGATCGTGCCGTACATGGCGTTGTCGAGCAGCACCACGATGATCGGCAAACCGTACTGCACCGCCGTCGCAAACTCCTGGCCATGCATCATGAAATCGCCGTCGCCCGCGAACACCACCACCTCGCGCTGCGGCCACAACCGCTTGGCACCGACACCGGCCGGCAGGCCGTAACCCATTGAACCGCTGGTGGGCGCCAATTGACTGGCGAAGGCCCGGAACGGCCAGAAACGATGCACCCACGTGGCGAAGTTGCCCGCGCCGTTGCAAAAGATGGTGTCGGCCGGCAACACCTCGCGCAGATGCTGCATCACCTCGCCCATCTGCAGCGGACCGGGAATGCGAATGGGGGCCGGGTCGCTCCAGCGCACGAAGTCCGCGCGGGCGATGACCGTTTCGGCCTGCCACACGGGCGTGGTGGCGGGGCGCAGCGTGGCCACGGCTTCGGCAAAGGCCTGCGGCGTGGCGTGAATGCCCTGCGTCGGGCGGTAGAGCTTGCCAAGCTCGTCGGCGTCGGCATGCACATGCACCAGCGCTTGCTTGGGCTGCGGAATGGCCAGCAGCTCGTAGCCCTGCGACGGCACCTCCGACAGCCGCCCGCCGACCAGCAGCACCAGGTCGGCGTTGCGGATGCGCTCCAGCATGCGCGGGTTGCCGCCCAGGCCCAGGTCACCGGCGTAGCTCGGGTGATCGGCCGACATCAACATCTGGCGGCGGAACGAGCAGTACACGGGCAGCGAATACGCGGCCGCGAAATCCGCGAACTGCTGCGTGGCTTTCTCCGACCAGCGGCTGCCGCCCAGGATGACGACCGGGCGCTGGGCCTGCGACAGCCTCTGCTGCAGCTCGGCGATCTGCGCCGCGCCGGGGTGGGTTTCGGTGACGGCGTAAGGCAGCGCGTCGGCCACGGTGGCGGCCTCGGTCAGCATGTCTTCGGGCAGCGCGATCACCACCGGGCCGGGACGGCCCGAGGTGGCGACATGGAAGGCGCGCGACACCAGCTCGGGCACGCGCGCCGGGTCGTCGATCTGCACGACCCACTTGGCCATGGTGCCGAACACCGCGCCGTAGTCCAGCTCCTGGAAGGCCTCGCGGCCCAGCGCGTCGCGCGCGACCTGGCCCACGAACAGCAGCAGCGGCGTGGAGTCCTGGTGCGCAATGTGCACGCCGGCCGCCGCGTTGGTGGCGCCCGGGCCGCGGGTGACGAAGCACACGCCCGGCTTGCCGGTGAGCTTGCCCTGCGCCTCGGCCATCATGGTGGCGCCGCCTTCCTGGCGGCACACGGTCACGTCGATAGAGGCGTCGTGCAGCGCGTCGAGCACGGCCAGAAAGCTTTCGCCGGGCACGCAGAAGAGCTGCTGCACGCCATGGGTGATGAGCTGGTCGACCAGGATCTGGCCGCCGGTGCGGGGTGAGGTCATGCGGAGTCCGATGAGATGAAGGTGTTGAGTGTTGGTCTTGCTCCTTCCCCTCCCGGGGGAAGGCTGGGATGGGGGCCAGCGGCGCTGAATACGCCAACAGCAATCGACATGCCGCGAGCCCCCACCCCTGCCCTCCCCCGGAAGGGGAGGGAGCCATGCGGGGTCATTCGAGGGCTTGGCACGCGGCAATGATGCGGCTGCACGCCTCTTCCAGTTGCGACATCGACGTCGCATACGAAATTCGGAAGTACGGCGCCAGCCCGAACACGCTGCCCGGCACCACCGCCACCTCGAAGTCCTGCAGCAGGTAGCTGCAGAAGTCGCTGTCGCTTTGCAGCAGCGTGCCGCCGCGCGTGCGCTTGCCGAGCACGCCGGCGCAGCTCGCGAAGGTATAGAACGCGCCTTCCGGCACGCGGCAGCGCAGCCCCGGCGCGCGGTTCAGCGCGGCCACCACGAAGTCGCGCCGCGCCTGAAAGTCGGCGCAGCGCTCGGCCACGATGCCCTGCGGTCCGGTCAGCGCCTCGATGGCCGCGGCCTGGCTGATCGACGACGGGCACGAGGTGGTCTGGCTCTGCACCACGGCCATGGCCGCGATGAGCGCGCGCGGACCCGCGCCGTAACCTACGCGCCAGCCGGTCATGGCGTAGGCCTTGGACACACCGTTGACCGTCAGCGTGCGTTCGCGCAGGCGCGGCGCCACCGCCACGGGCGTGGCGAACGCCAGGCCGTCGTAAAGAATGTGTTCGTAGATGTCGTCCGCCAGCACCCACACCTGCGGGTGGCGCAGCAGCACATCGCACAGCGGCTCGAGCTGCGCGGCGCTGTAGGCCGCGCCGCTGGGGTTGGACGGCGAGTTGAGAAACAGCCAGCGCGTGCGCGGCGTGATGGCCGCCTCGAGCTGCGCCGCGTCGATGCGAAAACCGTTCGCCTCGCTGCCCGCCACCGCCACCGGCACACCGCCGCAGATCTGCACGATGTCGGCGTAAGACGTCCAGTACGGCGCGGGCAGGATCACCTCGTCGCCGGGGTTCAGGCTGGCCATCAGCGCATTGAAGATCACCTGCTTGGCGCCCGCGCTCACACTGATTTCGTCGAGCGCAAAGTCCAGCGCGTTGTCGCGCTGGAACTTCAGCTGCACCGCCGCCTTCATCGCCGGGCTGCCGTCGAGCACCGTGTAGCGCGTGTCGCCACGCTCTATGGCGCGCACCGCGGCGTCGCGCACGTTGAGCGGCGTGTCGAAGTCGGGCTCGCCCGCGCCCAGCACGATCACCGGACGGCCCGCGCGCTTGAGCGCATTGGCGTGGTCGGTGATGCGCAGGATTTCCGACACGCCGATGGCGCGCACGCGCTGCGCCGGCTGGAATGCGATGACGTCGGCGGTGTCTGCTGTCACTTTGCGTAGGCTTCCAGCGGCTTGTCGTTGGGCTCAAGCATCAGCTGCTTCAGCGCGGGGCTCATCGGCAGGTTCAGGCTGGTGTTCTTCGGCGGAATGGCGGCCACGAACCACTTGGTGTAGATCTTCTCGACCTCACCGCTCTTCATGAGCTTGCGCAGCGAATCGTCCACCGCGGTCTTGAAGGCCGGGTCGTCCTTGCGGAACAGCAGCGCGATGGGCTCGGAGCCCAGCGCCTCGCCCACGATGCGGTAGCTCGCGGGGCTCTTGGAGTTGGCGATGATGCCGGCCAGCAGGTTGTCGTCGAGCACGAAGGCGTCGGCGCGGCCCGACTCCATCAGCAGAAAGCTCTCCAGGTGGTCCTTGCCGAGCATGGTGTTGTAAGACACGTTCTGCGCGCGCTCGCGCTTGCGCAGCAGCTGCACGGCGGTGGTGCCGGTCGAGGCCGACACGTTGCGCCCCGCAAGCTGGTCCAGCGAGGTGATGCCCGAGTCGACCTTGGTGGCCATGCGCACTTCACTCACGTACGTGGTGAGCGCAAAGGCCACCTGCTGCTGGCGCGCGGTGTTGTTGGTGGTGGGGCCGCAGCCGATGTCCAGCGTGCCGTTCTGCACCAGCGGAATGGTGTTCTGCGCGGTCACGGCCATGTACTCCAGCTTGGCGTTGGGCACGATGTCCTTCAGCACGCGCTCGCACAGTTCGACGTGGTAGCCCACGTACTTGTCGCCCGCGCCCAGCATGTAGGCCATGGGCGGCGACGCCTCGCGCACGCCAAGCACCACCTTGCCGCTGCTCTTGATCTTGTCGAGCGTGCCGGTGGCGGTTTGTGCCGAGGCGCCGAATGCGAGCGCGAGCAGCGCGGCGGCAATGCCGGTGGTTGCAGCGGTCTTGAAGGGAATGTTCATGTTCTCTGTCTCCTGGTTATGGTTTTGGTGAATGCATGCGGCCGCCCGCCTGCCACCGCGGCGAAGCGCCGCGCGGCAGGTGCGAGCGAACCGGAAAGGCGATCAGTCGCCGATATCGAAGGTCACGCCCTGTGCGAGCGGCAACGCCGTCGAATAGTTGATGGTGTTCGTGGCGCGGCGCATGTACGCCTTCCAGCTGTCGGAGCCGGCTTCGCGCCCGCCGCCGGTTTCTTTCTCGCCACCGAAGGCGCCGCCGATTTCCGCGCCACTCGGGCCGATGTTGACGTTGGCAATGCCGCAGTCCGAGCCCGCGCTCGACATGAAGCGCTCGGCCTCGCGCACGTTCAGCGTGAAGATCGACGACGACAGGCCCGCGCCCACCGCGTTGTGCCATTCGATGGCCTCGTCCAGCGTGCTGTAGCGCACCACGTACAGGATGGGCGCGAAGGTTTCGCGCAGCACCGGGCCGTCGTGCGACTTCAGCTCGACCAGCGCGGGGCGCACGTAGAAGGCGTCCGCCGTGCCGATGCCTTCCACGCGTTGGCCGCCATGCACCGTGGCGCCAATTTCGCGGCTTTCGCCCAGCGCCTTCTGCATGCCGTCGAAGGCCGCGCGGTCGATCAGCGGGCCGACCAGTGTGCCGGCCTCGCGCGGGTCGCCGACCTGCACGTTGCCGTACACCTTGGCCAGCTTGGGCACCAGCGCGTCGTACACGCTGTCGTGCACGAACAGGCGGCGCAGCGTGGTGCAGCGCTGGCCGGCCGTGCCCATGGCCGAGAAGGCGATGCCGCGCAGCGTGAGATCGAGGTCGGCCGAGGGCGTGACGATGGCGGCGTTGTTGCCGCCCAGCTCCAGAATGGCGCGGGCAAAGCGCGCGGCCAGCTTGGGGCCGACCTGCCGGCCCATGGCGGTGGAGCCGGTGGCCGAGAGGATGGGCACGCGGTGGTCGTCCACCAGCACTTCGCCGATGTCGCGCTGGCCCAGCAGCAGGCCCAGCAGGCCTTCGGGCGCGTCGCCGAAACGGGCAACGGCGCGCTGCGCGATGGCGTGCACGGCCAGCGCGGTGAGCGGGGTTTTTTCGGACGGCTTCCACACCACCGAGTCGCCGCACACCAGCGCCAGCGCGGCGTTCCACGACCACACGGCCACGGGAAAGTTGAAGGCCGAGATCACGCCGCACACGCCCAGCGGATGCCAAGTTTCCATCATGCGGTGCTCGGCGCGCTCGGTGGCCAGCGTGAGGCCGTAGAGCTGGCGCGACAGGCCCACGGCAAAGTCGCAGATGTCGATCATTTCCTGCACCTCGCCCGCGCCTTCGGACGGAATCTTGCCGGCCTCCAGCGTGACCAGGCGGCCCAGGTCGACCTTGGCCGCGCGCAGCTCTTCGCCCAGCAGGCGCACCAGCTCGCCGCGGCGCGGGGCCGGCACGTTGCGCCAGGCCTTGAACGCGTCGTGCGCGCGGCCGATGGCGGCGGTGGCTTCGGCCGGCGAGGTCTGCGCCACCTGCGCGACCACCTCGCCGGAAACCGGCGAGCGCACCGTCAGTTCGCCGCCGGTGTGGGCCGCGCGGGGCACGCCAAGGCGCTCCAGCAGTCGGGCGACTTCGGTGGCAACGGGAAGGGAGGTGGGGGCTTCGGACATGGACGCGCTCCGTGGAGGAGGTGAAAGAAGAAGGCTGCAGGGGGTGCGAAAACCCGGCCAATATCAGCGAACTCCGCGCGAATGCCTAGTGAAAAGATGGAAGGATGTGATGCGTTTCAGGAAGGACCTTGGACCATCGCCATCGACGAACTGCTGCGCGAACCGGATATCGCTCCGCCTCGCCCGTCTCAGCAGCCGTTCACACGCCAAGCGTTGTTTTCTTCCCCGGCCTGATCAAGATCAGAAGTATGAAAAGCGGAATGAACGCCAGAAACAACGACTGAGGTGCAATCCAGTGCTCGAGCAAGCCACCCAACAGGCCGCCAAACAGGCCACCGCAGGGGCCGGCAAGCGCGTTGATCGTTGCCGCCTGACTGAACCCGATCGTCTCGCCAAGGATGGCGAACTCGGTGAGATTGATGATCTGCAACAGGCCGAGGCCACTCCCCAGAACCGCCGCAAAGATACAGGTCTCTGCCGTCGCGCGCGACACAGCCAAACCAATCAGGGCACTCACAACCAAAAGACCACCCAGGATGCGGCTTGCGCGAGGACGCCCCACCACAAGCCGCCCGGCTGTTACCAGTGTCAGAACGAACGCCAGCCCCTGCGTGGCGACCACGAAGCCAGCCGTGCGCTCTGGCAAATGCAGGTAGCGCAGAACGATGATCACGATATAGAAAGCAAAGTAGGCATTCAACGACTGAATGGAGAACTCCCAGATCGCAACGCGCCGCGCGGGCATTGCCTTGAACAGTTGCGCAAGAGTCCCCCGCTCTCCCGCTTTGCCCCGCTTCAGTTCCGGCTGTCTACCATGGCCGATACCTAGCAGGAACACTGCGATGTTCAACGCGAATATGGCGGCGGCGCCCCAGAAGGCAAACACGGGTCCATGCAAAGGAAACAGCGTCGTTGCCAGGACCGCGCCCAAAAAAGTCATCCCAACCACGTGAGCTGCCCTGAACCACCCTGCACGTTGCTTTCCGAGTTCACGCAGCCGACTCATGAAAATGGTGTTAATCGACACGAATCGGGGGGGCATGGCCAAGCTCGCGGCTGCGGAGAATAGCAACAGTGCCCAGAAGGTCGGCACCAGCGGTGTCAGCAGGCACATGAGCATGGCCCAAGCCGAGCCCACGACGAAGACAACGCGTACGCCATAGACGTCAACCCAGCGACCGGCCGAGGTTGCCAGCACCAGCATGCCGACGCTCTGGGACATGGCCAAGGCGGCAAGCATCCAACCGCTCGCGTCCATCTTTACCGCATACAGGGTCGTGACCACCCTGGAATAGCCGATGCTCAGGCCCATCAACAGCGACAGACAAACCAGCCCGTTCAAAAAACTGCGAGTGGAGAGGCTGGCACCGGCAAGGTTGTCACCTTGAGTGGTCATGTCGAACAGGTTCGGGGCAACTTATTCAGTGCGCATGAGCTCGGCTCCGAGAGCCGTCCGCAGCCACCGGCACGTCGCCCACGATAGTTACCCGCCGCATGACTCGCGTTCTATCGCCGTAATCATTGATGGCGTAATGCTGAGTGGAGCGGTTGTCCCACATAGCTACATCGCCAGCAGCCCAATGCCATCGGATGGTGTTTTCCAAGCGCGTCACATGCGCTTGGAAAATCTCGTAGAGCCTGTCCGAATCGTATGTGTTGCAGTTCACGAAGCGCTGCGCGTAGTGGCCGAGCAGCAGGCTTTTCTCGCCAGTTTCGGGGTGCACGCGAACGACGGGATGCTCGCTCTTGATCACTTGCGCGGCGTACTGCGAACGATATTTCCTCGCGGTGTCGTCATGTAGCAGTTCGACCCGGCTTGCGGCGTAGTCGAAATCATTGCCGTGCACGGCCCAGAGCTTTTCTGCCAATGCCTTGAGGTGATCTGGCAGATGTTCATAGGCGGCTACCGTGTTGGCCCAGACTGTGTCACCGCCGAGGTCCGGCACCGTTACGGCGCGAAGAATGGAAAGTTTCGGCGGTTGGAGATCGAATGTGACGTCGGTGTGCCACGAGTTGGCGCGTCCCCCCTTGTGGGAATGAAGCTCAAGGATCGCCGGCTCTTTCTGGGCGGCAACCATAGGATGACTCACGATCTCGCCAAAGTTCTGCGCGAAATCACGATGCGACTGATCGGTTATTTGATACTGATTCCTGAAAAAAATCACGCGATGCTTCAGCAACATCTGTTGAATGAAATCAATTTTTTCTTGCGGCATTCTGCTACAAATGAATACGCCACGTAGCTCAGCGCCAAGCCCGCCGGATAGTGCAATAGCCTGCAAGGCCCCCACGTCTTGGCATATCGAATTATTTATCACCTCTTCAACCCCCTTGATAATTTTATTTATAGTGCAGCATTGAATTCAATGCCGCATCGCATTGAGCTTTAATTGAAAATAAAGCCTGATCTTCCGACATTTTTTGATTATTCTTGCGGATAAATGCAATCGCCCCGCGCATCGCAATCTCGTACCGCTCCAGGAATATTTTTGAGTCATTTTCAGGAAGGGCTGCCATGTAAGCACAAAACTCTCGATCAGCAATGAAGTTTTGTAGCGGCGTGGTTGGCGCAGAGTTCGCCAATGCAGCCCAAAAAATTCCAACAAAAATAGTTACATATTTTTTTGTCATGCACTTCCCTTTTATAGGGAAATTGCCAATCAACTCCCGCTCGCGATGAATCGTATTGGAGAACCAAGCCATGGAACAAACAAATTATCCTTATGATTTGCATAACGTCTTGTGATCGAGTTCTTTGAAATCTCGCATGCCCCGTTGTGACAGGTTTCCCCGATGCGGTGGGCGCGCGCCGAAAAGGCCTGCAATCATTCCCCTTGGGAGAATATTCGCGTCTGGCCAGTGGTTGTCATATCCGCCGTCGCTTAAACTGATTTCAGGGAACGGTGAATAACCGCAAGGGACGGAAAAATGAAACGAGATGACCACCTGCAAACCGCACCGCAGTCCAGCAAAGACGACGATATTGCAGTCGGCAAGGGCATGCTTCGAGGCCGCCTGCTGGCGCCTGAATTGCTGCGTGCTTTCGTTGCGGTGGTCGAATGCAATGGCTACACGCCTGCCGCGCATTACCTGCACCGCACGCAGGCGGCAATAAGCCAGCAAATCTCTCGCCTCGAAGATTGCATCGGGTTCGACCTTTTCGACCCACCCAAAAGACAACTGAAACTTTCCGAGCAAGGCAAGGTGCTGCTCGGCTACGCCCGCCAGCTGCTGGCGCTGAACAACGAGGCCATGGACAAGCTGCGGCCGGGCGTCGTGAGCGGGTCCGTGCGCATGGGCGCGACCAACTACTACGCCACCACGGTGCTGCCGTCGCTGCTGGCGGAGTTTTCGAATCTCTACCCCGCCATCCACATCGATCTTCAAGTCGGCGTGGCAGAGCAGATGCAGCGAAAGCTCGGGCCGGCGTTCGATCTCACGATCAATGCCTTTCAGGGGGGACAAGGCCACGGCATCCTGCTGCGCAAGGACCAGGCGGTCTGGGCGACGTCGATGCAAGCCGCCGCCCATGGCAAGACACCTGTTCCCTTGGCGTTGCTTCCACAAGGCTCGCTGCTCAGGCGATGGGCGCAGGAGGCGTTGACGCAGGCCGGGCGGCGCTGGGTGGTAGTGCAGGAAAGTTCGAGTGTCGAAGTGCTCAAGGCGAGCGTTCTCGCCGGGCTGGCGGTCGGCGTGTTCCATGAAGCGACGGTCGGCACGGTCGCGGGCCTGCGTACCTTGACGCCGGAGGAAGGCTTCCCGGCGCTGCCGTGCTCTGAAATGTGGCTGAACCGGGCGAACCGCGAGTTGCCGAGAGCGGCCAAGTGCCTGCACGAGTTCCTGCTGGAGCAGTTGCCACCTTGGGAGTAGCTTGCCGAGCGCGTGCCCAGCTGCCGGACGACTCGGCGCGCGCTCCCTGCGCAACGGCCTGCGCGCCTACGCACACCGCCCTTTGCGCCCGCCAAGATGCGCCACCACCATGAAGCTGATCCTCTCCCTCTACGCCGCCCTGCACGCGCTCACGGCGTTCGCCTTCGCCGCCGCGGCCGTGGTGCTGATCGTGGTGGCGGGGCATGCCGGCTTTGTCGCGGTCATGCAGGGCATCGGCATTTCGGCGGCGGAGGCGGTGATCGAGGCGGTCGGGCTGCTGGCGGCCGCGGTGGTGGCCCTGCAAATCTCCCAGACCGTGCTGGAAGAAGAAGTGGTGCGCGACGCCCACATCGGCGCGCCGACGCGCGTGCGCCGGTTTCTTTCGCGCTTCATGGTGGTGATCGTGGTGGCCGTGGCGGTCGAGGGGCTGGTCGCGATCTTCAAGGCGCGCGAAAAGCCCGAGCTCATGCTGTACGGCGCCGCCCTGCTGAGCGCGGTGGGCCTGCTGATGGCGGGCTGGGGCGTGTTCATTCGGCTGAACCGCTACGCCGAAGAGCTGGAGCCCGAAGCCATGGCGGAAGCCAAGAGCGAAGACGTCAAGCTGAAGGAGTGAGCATGGCTTTTTCAAGCTTCTTCCAGTCCACCCTGGCCGCGCTGAGCATCGCGATGCCGCTCTCAGCTGCAGCTGCCGTGCCTGCCGACAGCAACCCGCTCGCGGCCGAGCGCTGGAAGACCCGCCCGGTGGTCGTGGTGGTGCCGCAGGCGGGCGATGCGCTGCTGCGCAAGGTTGAAACCGCCCTGCGCAAGACCACCACGCGCGAGGCCTTCATCGAGCGCGAGATGGTGCTGTACACCGTGGTCGCGGGCGAAGGCCGCCGCAACCACAAGCAGATGGCGCCCGCGCAGACCCGCGCGCTGCTGGCGGCACTGAAGCTCGATGCGGCCGGCCCGCCGACCTTTGTGCTGGTCGGCAAGGACGGCGGCGTGAAGCTGACCGAAGGGCCGCAGGTCGACCTTCAGGCGGTGTTCGCCGAGATCGACCGCATGCCGATGCGCCAGCGCTGAGGGTGCGCGGTCAGGCCGATGCGGGCACGTTCCGCACTTACTGCACGTCCGGCACTTCGATCTTTCGCCCCGCCGGCGAACTCGCCAGGCTCTGCGCGGGCCGCCGCAGCGTGGCGTCGAAGGGGTTGATCTTCGGCCCGATGGCCGCCGCTTCGCGCTTGAGCAGTTCCACCACCGTCGGCATGCGATCGGCGTTGAGCCGATCGGCGATGGTGCCCACGCTCAATGCCGCCACCGCCCGCCCTTCGCGGTCGAGGATGGGCACGGCCACGCCGGCCATGCCTTCGAGCAGCCCGGTGTTGCGCCCCGCGTAGCCGGCCTGGCGCACGCGCTCGATCTCGGTGCGCAGGTACACCTCGTCGTACACGCCGTACTCGCGCACGCGCGACAGGTTGAAGCGAATCACCTCCTCGCGCTCCGCCTCCGGCAGAAACGCCAGGATGGCCAGCGCGCCCTGCCCCACGCCCAGCGCAATGCGCCCGCCGATGTCACCGGTGAACGAGCGAATGGGAAACGGCCCCTCGCTGCGGTCCAGGCAGATGGCGTCGAAGCCGCTGCGCGCCAGCAGGAAGATGCTGTCGCCCAGGCTCGCGCACAGGCGCAGCAGCACCGGGCGGCAGATGGAGCGCAGGTCGCCGGGGTTGCCCGCGCTGGCCGCGAGCGCGAAGAAGTCGACGCTCAACCGGTAGAGCTTGCTGCGCTCGTCCTGCTCGACCATGCCTTCGGCCATGAGCGACTGCAGCAGACGGTGCGTGGTGGCCTGGGTGAGGCCCACCGAGCGTGCGATCTGCGTCACGCGCCCGCCTTCGGCCTGCACCGCGCCCAGCGCGCGAATCACCGAAAAGACGCGCGGCACGCCGCCGCTTGCGGCCGCGGCGGTCGTGGCTGCGGGCGCGGCGGGTGGCTTGGTTGCCGAACTGCTGTCCATACCTTGCTCCTGTGGAATCCGATGCATAGCGTTCGGCCATGATATTCCATTGAACGGAATAAATTGAAGAAATATTCTGATTAATGGAATACCCGCTGCGATCTGGCGCAATCGTTGCAATAGAGTGAATTGAAAGCAGCAAGCCGTCCATGGCCCGCACCAAGATGAATCCGGGTGCCCATGGCCCTCTTTTTTTGCTCCCGCAGAAAGGCACCGTTCCATGTCATTCCTCCGGCTCACCGACGTGACCAAGTTCTACGGCACCACCCGTGCGGTGTCGGCCATGAACCTCACGGTGGAAAAAGGCGAGTTCGTTTCGCTGCTTGGCCCCTCGGGCTGCGGCAAGACCACCACGCTGCAGATGATTGCGGGCTTCGAGGCCGTGAGCAGCGGGCGCATCGAGCTCGCGGGCAAGGACATCACCCACGCCAAGGCCAACACGCGCGGGCTGGGCATCGTGTTTCAAACGTATGCGCTGTTCCCGCACATGACGGTGGCCGACAACGTGAGCTTTGGCCTGGAGATGCGCAAGATGCCCAAGGCCGAGCGCATTGAACGCGTGAAGCAGGCGCTGGCGCTGGTGCACCTGGAGGCGCACGCCACGCGCTACCCGCGTGAGCTGTCGGGCGGCCAGCGGCAGCGCGTGGCGCTGGCCCGCGCGCTGGTCATCGAGCCGCCGGTGCTGCTGCTGGACGAGCCCTTGTCCAACCTGGACGCCAAGCTGCGCGAGGAGATGCAGTTCGAGCTGCGGCAGATCCAGCGCAAGGTGGGCACCACCACGGTGATGGTCACGCACGACCAGAGCGAGGCCATGTCCATCAGCGACCGCGTGGTGGTGATGGAAGGCGGCTGCGCCACGCAAATCGACCATCCGCAGCGCGTGTACGAACACCCCAGCACGCGCTTCATTTCCACCTTCGTGGGCAAGGCCAATTTGCTGGACTGCCGCGTGTCCGGCAGCGGCGCCACGCGCACCTGCGTGGAGGTGGGCGCGCTCTCGCTGGACGTGGACGACACGGGCTTCAGCGTCGATGCCGCGGCGCTGCTGAGCGTGCGGCCTGAAAAGCTGCAGCTGGTGCCCGTGGGCAGTGGCCGCATCGACGGCGAGGTCCAGGAGCGCTTTTTCCTCGGCAGCCAGTGGCTCTACCGCCTGGCCACGCCCGTGGGCGACCTCACCGTGCTGAGCCCCAACGACGGGCGCGAAGCGCTCGAAGAAGGCAGCCGCACCGGGCTGGACTGGCCGGCGCACTGCATGCGGCTGCTGCCGTCGGACGCTGTCGCGGCCAAGGCCGTTGCCGCATGACCACGGCACGGAACAAGGCCACCCCGTGGTGGCTCTCCGCCCCCGCGCTGCTGCTGTTCACCGCGTTGCTGGTGGTGCCGCTGCTGCTCACGGCGGTGTTGTCGTTCAACGTGTACGACCCGGCCACCGGCCCGAAGTCCGGCGAGTTCACGCTGGACCATTACGCGCTGGTGTTTTCCGACTCGTATTACCTTGGCATCTTCTGGCGCACCTTCTGGGTGTCGGGCCTGGTCACGCTGATCTGCGTGGTCGTCGGCGCGCCGGAGGCTTACGTGCTCAGCCGCATGCGCAACCCGTGGCGTTCGGTGCTGTTGCTGGTGGTGCTGGCGCCGTTGCTGGTGTCGGTGGTGGTGCGTGCTTTCGGCTGGAGCATGTTGCTGGGCCCTGAGGGCGCGGTGAACGGGCTGCTGCAGCTGGTGGGCATCGGGCCGGTGAAAATTTTGTACACCAACGCGGCAGTGGTCATTGCGCTGGTGCATGTGATGTTGCCGTTCATGGTGATTCCGGTGTGGACGTCGTTGCAGAAGCTCGACCCGGGCGTGGAGAACGCGGCCTTGTCGCTCAGCGCCACGCCTTTCACGACGTTGCGGCGCATCGTATTGCCGCAGGTGATGCCGGGCATCTTGTCGGGCAGCCTGATCGTGTTCGGTCTGGCCGCGAGTTCGTTCGCCATTCCGGGTCTGTTGGGTGGGCGTCGGCTGAAGATGGTGGCCACCATCGTGTACGACGAGTACCTGAGCGAGCTCAACTGGCCGTTGGGTGCGGCGGTGGCGTTGGTGCTGCTGGTGGCCAATCTGGTGGTGATGCTGAGCTACAACCGCCTTGTCGAAGGCCGCTACAAGAAAGCGCTGGGCTGAGATGGCCGCTTGCTTCTGTCTTCGTCGTTTGGTCGCTTCGGCACGGGGTCATTCAGGGCGCGATCACGCCGACGGTGTGCTTCTTTTCTCGAATGTCCCCCGGCCTGCGGCCTCCTCCTTTATTTCGCGAAAAGAAGCCCACCATCGGCGTGACCGTTATCCAGAGCGGTCGTTGATCGAGCGATCACCAGCAGCGTGCCCAAGTGCACAGGGCACCCGGTGTCCCCTTCCGAGAAATAAAGGAGGAGGCCGCAAGGCCGGGGGACATTCGAGGAAGGGGACACCGGGTGGCCTGGGCACTCGCCCTGAACGACAGCGCCCTGAACAACAGCGCTCAGAAAACAAGCACCCCAAAAAAGGCCTGACATGAACAAGAACGGCCCCCTGGCCTTGGCGTTCAACGCGCTGGTCATCACCTTCATGCTGGCCCCGCTGGTGGTGGTGTGCGTGGTCGCGTTCACGCCCGAAAACACGCTGACCATTCCCACCACGCACTTCTCCCTGCGCTGGTTCAAGGCCGTGTTCGCACACCCCGACTTCATGCAGTCGTTCTGGAACAGCCTGTGGCTCGGGCTCAGCTCCGCCACCATCGCCACGCTGCTGGCAGTGCCGGCCGGCATGGCGATCACCCGCTACGCGTTTCCAGGACGCGACTTCCTGAACGGACTGTTCCTGTCGCCGCTCATCGTGCCGCACCTGGTGCTGGGCGTGGCGCTGCTGCGGCTGTTCTCGCTGGTCGGTGGCACGGGCAGCTTCGCCTGGCTGGTGATGGCACATGCACTCATCGTCACGCCCTACACACTGCGCCTGGTGGTCGCCGCGCTGGTGGGCTTCGACCGCAGCGCCGAACAGGCCGCGCTGTCGCTTGGCGCCAGCCAGGCCACCGTGTTCCGCCGCATCACGCTGCCGATGATCCTGCCCGGCGTCACGGGCGGCTGGCTGCTGTCGTTCATCAACAGCTTCGACGAAGTGACCATGTCGATCTTCGTCACCTCGCCCAGCACCGTGACGCTGCCCGTGCGCATGTACATGTACGCCACCGAATCCATCGACCCGCTGATGGCCGCGGTGTCGGCGCTGATGGTGGCGGTAACGGCCGTGGCGATGATCGTGCTCGACCGCGTCTATGGCCTGGACCGCGTGCTGGTGGGGCGCAGATAAATGACGACGAAGACCTTCGGTGCCTTGCTCCACCGCGTGGCCGAAACCACCGGGCGCGCCGCCGTGCCGTTCACGCTCGACGGCGCACCGGCCAGCGCCCTGGCCGGCGACACCGTGCTGACCGCCGTGCTCACGCAAGGCACACAGCTGCGGCGCAACGAGTTCAGCGGCCTGCCGCGCGCGGGCTTCTGCATGATGGGCGCCTGCCAGGACTGCTGGATTGCCACCGACGAAGGCGAACGCCTGCGCGCCTGCGCGACCTTCATCGCGCCCGGCATGGCGCTGGTCACCGGAAAGAACAGCGCATGACCGCGGCCAACCCACTTCGCCCCGTGGTCGTCGGTGCCGGCCCGGCCGGCGTGCGCGCCGCGCAGACGCTGGTGGCGCACGGCCTGCGGCCGGTGGTGATCGACGAGGCACCGCGCGCCGGCGGCCAGATCTACCGCCGACCGCCCGTGGGGCTGGTGCAGCGCACCGCGCAAGCGCTCTACGGCTTCGAGGCGAAACGCGCCAGCGCGTTGCATGCGGCCTTCGACGGCCTGCAAGGCTGCATCGACCACCACCCCGACAGCCTGGTGTGGAACGCGCAAGACCAACAGCTCGACGTGATGCACGGCCCCACGCACAGCACCCGCCAGGTGCCCTACAGCCACCTGATCGTGGCCACGGGCGCCACCGACCGCGTGCTGCCGCTGCCGGGCTGGACGCTGCCCGGTGTGTACACGCTGGGCGGCGCGCAGGTGGCGCTCAAGTTCCAGGGCTGCGCCATTGGCCAGCGCGTGGTGTTCATGGGCACCGGGCCGCTGCTGTACCTGGTGGCCTACCAGTATGCGAAGGCGGGTGTGAACGTGGCCGCGGTGCTCGACACCGCGCGCCTCGCCAACCAGCTGGCCGCCACGCCCGCGCTGCTGACGCAGCCCGCCGTGTTCGCCAAGGGCGTGTACTTCGTCGGCTGGCTGCGCGCGAATGGCGTGGCGCTGCACAGCGGCGTGCGGCCGGTGCGCGTGCTCGGCGATGACGCGCAAAGCCGCGTGACCGGCGTGGCCTGGCAGCACGGCGGCCACGAACACACGCTGGCCTGCGACGCCATCGGCTTCGGCTACGCCCTGCGCTCCGAGACGCAACTGGCCGACCTGCTGGGCTGCCGCTTCAACTACGCGCCCATGCACCGCGCCCACCTGCCGGTGCGCGACGCGGCGGGCCGCGCGAGCGTGGCGGGTGTGTACCTGGCAGGCGACGGCGCCGGCATCATGGGCGCGGACGCGGCCGAATGGGCCGGCGAGCGCGCGGCATTGGCGCTGCTGGCCGACAACGGTGTGGCGGTCGACACGGCGCGCGCGGCGCAGCTCGAACGCCAGCTCGACAAGCTCATGGGTTTTCGTGAAGGCCTGGAGCGCGCCTTTCCGGTGCCGCAGGACTGGGCCACGCACGCACCTGACGACCTCGTGGTCTGCCGCTGCGAGAACATCACGGCGGGCACCTTGCGCCAGGCGGTGGCCGTGAATGGTGCGGCCGAGATGAACCGGCTCAAGGCGCTGTCGCGCGTGGGCATGGGGCGCTGCCAGGGCCGCATGTGCGGCGTGGCGGCGGCAGAGATCCTGGCGCATGCCACGCAGCAGCCGCTGGAACAGGTCGGCCGGCTGCGCGGACAGGCGCCGATCAAGCCGATTCCGATTCGGCTCGTGCAGGCCGAAGGGAGCACCACATGAGCACCCACACTCTCGCCGGTCTTGCGTCTTGCTCCTTCCCCCTCTGGGGGAAGGCTGGGATGGGGGCAAGCAGAGCGCCCATTGGATGCGCCGCCAGCCCCCACCCCTGCCCTCCCCCGGAAGGGGAGGGAGAAAGACAGGCAGCACCCGCATGAGCACCATCAAGAAACTGCGCACCGACGTCGCCATCGTCGGTGGCGGCATCGTCGGTGCGTCGGCCGCGCTGGCGCTGCGACGCATGGGCGCGGCCGTGGTGCTGCTGGAGCGCGACCTGTGCGGCTCGCGCTCCAGCGGCGTCAACTTCGGCGGTGTGCGCCGCCAGGGCCGCCCGCTGAGCCAGCTGCCGCTGGCGCAGCGCGCGCACCGCATCTGGGGCCAGCTGCCCGCGCTGCTGGGCACCGACGGCGAGTACGTGCGCTCGGGCCATTTCAAGATTGCGCGCAGCGAAGCCGACATGGCCGCGCTGGAGCGCTACCGCGCGATGAGCAGCGACTTCGACCTGGGCCTCGAGCTCATTTCCGCCGCGCGCCTGCGCACCCAGTGCCCCTGGCTCGGCACGCGCGCCGTGGGCGGCTCGCTGTGCCTGGAAGACGGGCAGGCCAACCCGCGCCTGGTGTCGCCGGCCTTCGCGCTGGCGGCGCAGCACGCGGGCGCGCAGGTGTTCGAGCGCCACAAGGTCGAAGAGGTGGCGCACGACGGCGAGCTGTTCATGGTGCGCGCGGCGCATGCGCAAGGCACGCTCGAAGTGCAGGCGCCGGTGCTGCTGAACTGCGCGGGCGCCTGGGCCGGTGCCATTGCCAGCCAGTTCAACGAGACACCGCCCATGACCTGGCGCAGCCCGCTGATGGCGGTGACCGAACCGGTGCCGCACTTCATGGACTGGAGCCTGGGCGTGGAAGGCGGCGGCATCTACTGCCGCCAGGTCGCGCGCGGCAACCTGGTGCTGGGCGGGGGCACCGGCATTTCGCTGGACACCGAACGCGCACGCGCGGAGCGCGACGGCATCGCCATGCTGGCGCAGCAGGCCGTCGAGCTGCTGCCCGTGCTGCGGCATGCGCACATCATTCGCACCTGGGGCGGCACCGAGGGCTACCTGCCCGACCGCGAACCGGTGCTCGGCCCCAGCCGCACCACGCCCGGCCTGTTCCACGGCTTCGGCTTTGCGGGCGCGGGCTTTCAGATTGGCCCGGCCGCCGGCGAGGTGCTGGCCGAGCTTGCGCGCGACGGGCACACCAAAACGCCCATCGACGCCTTTGCCATCGAGCGCTTCGACACACACCCTGCGGCGTCTGACGCCGACGGTTCGCCTGTTTCCACAGTTTCCACTGTGTTCGCCGTTTCCACTGCTTCCGCTGTCTTCCCCACCTGAACTTGATTGGAGAGCCCCCCATGTCCCGCACCGCCAAGCACCCCACGTCCTTCCTGCTCCTTGCCGCATTGCTCGCGGCCACCGGCGCAGCCAGCGCGCAGAACAAGACCATCTACATCGGCATGAACGGCGGCACCATGGAGAAGGCGTACACGCAGTACGTGTTCCCGGCCTTCGAGAAGGCCTACGGCGCCAAGGTGGTGGTGGTGCCCGGCACCTCCTCCGACATTCTGGCCAAGGCCCAGGCCAACAAGGACCGGCCGCAGATGCACGTGATGTTTCTGGACGACGGCATCATGGTGCGCGCCATCGGCATGGGCCTGTGCCAGAAGCAACGGCCCAGCCAGTCGCTCAGCGAGATCTACCCCGCCGCGCGCTTCAAGGACGACATGGCCAGCGGCGTGAGCCTGGGCATGACGGGGCTGGCCTACAACGCCAAGATGTTCAAGGAAAAGGGCTGGGCCGCGCCCACCTCGTGGATGGACCTGGCCGACCCCAAGTACAAGGGCAAGGTGGTGTTCCAGTCGATGTCGTCCTCGTCCTTCGGGCTGCACGGCTTTTTGATGTTCAACCGCATCCAGGGCGGCAACGACAAGAACGTGGAGCCCGGCTTCAAGGCCTGGCCCACCACCGTCGGGCCGAACGTGCTGGAGTACATCCCCAGCTCGGCCAAGCTCTCGGAGATGGTGCAGACCGGGGAGGCCGCCATCTTTCCGCTGACGCCCACGGCCGTGGCCGCGCTCAAGACCAAGGGCATTCCGGTGGAGTACGCGCCGCCCAAGGAAGGCGCGGTGGTGCTCATGGTGGGCCAGTGCGTGATTGCCAACAACACCGAGCCCGAGCTCGCGCAAAAGCTCACCGAGTTTCTGCTGAGCCCGGTGGCGCAGGCCAACGTGCTGCAGTACGGCGCGCAGATTCCAACCAACCCCAAGACCCCGGCCGAGGGTGAAGGCGCCGCGCAGGTGGCCGACATCACCAAGTGGATGAAGACGGCCATCACCATCGACTGGGAAAGCATCAACGCGAACCGGCCCGCGTGGAACGCGCGCTGGAACAAGACGATCGAGCGCTGAGGCAGCGCGCCGCGGTGTTGACCAACCGCGGCAGCGCGCCGCGGTGTTCACCAACCGCGGCGGCGCGCCGCGGTGTCAACGCACCGCGGCGCAGGGCGTCATCAGCCCTTGATGAACGCCAGCAGATCGGGGTTGAGCACGTCCGCATTCGTGGACAGCATGCCGTGCGGGTAGCCGTCGTAGCTCTTCAGCGTGCCGTGCTTGAGCAACTTGGCCGACAGCGGGCCGGAGTCCGCATAGGGCACCACCTGGTCGTCGGTGCCGTGCATCACGAGCACCGGCACGTCGATCTTCTTCAGGTCTTCGGTGAAGTCGGTCTCCGAGAAGGCCTTGATGCATTCGTAGTGCGCATTGGCCGCGCCCGTCATGCCCTGCAGCCACCAGCGGTCGATGAGGCCCTGCGACACCTTCGCGCCCGGCCGGTTGAAACCGTAGAACGGGCCGGTGGGCAGGTCGATGAAGAACTGCGTGCGGTTGGCCGCCACCGCGGCACGGATGCCGTCGAACACTTCCATCGGCAGGCCACCGGGGTTGGCCGCGGTCTTGAGCATGATGGGCGGCACGGCGCTCACCAGCACGGCCTTGGCCACGCGGCCCGGCTTGGCACGCGCCACGTAGCGCGCCACTTCGCCGCCGCCCGTCGAGTGGCCGATGTGCACGGCGCCCTTCAGGTCCAGCGCGTCGGTGAGCACGGCCACGTCGGCGGCGTAGGTGTCCATGTCGTGCCCGCCCGCGGTCTGCGAGGAGCGGCCATGGCCGCGGCGGTCGTGCGCGATCACGCGGTAGCCCTTGCCGATGAAGAACAGCATCTGCGTGTCCCAGTCGTCCGCGCTCAGCGGCCAGCCGTGGTGAAAGACGATGGGCTGCGCGGTGCGCGGGCCCCAGTCCTTGTAGAAGATGTTCGTGCCGTCCTTGGTGGTGACAAAGCTCATGGGGGATCCTTGGTGGTGGTGGGAGGCCATTGATGCCGCGTTCTTCTGCGCGGCGGACGCGCTCGAAGTACCGAGGGCGGACGCGGCTGCGATGCCGGCCGCGCCGGTCAGAATACGCCGCCGCGAGGCGCCTGTCGCGGGGGTGGTTGGGGTGTCGGACATGCTTGTTTCCAGGCTGGGTTGTCGAGCTGGTTTGTCGAGCTGGGTTGTAGGGCGGCGAACGCGCCATTGCGTCGCCGGACCCCCGCACTGTGGGCGAAACGGCGCGGCATATCTTGAACAAAACACCTGCGGCTTGCACGTTGTGACCCTGCGTGTGACGCAGGATGCGGGTGCGTCTAAAGTGGCCGGTCTTTCAGATGGCACCCTGCCCCACCGCCTCACATCCCCGCTCATGCAGCGCCCTCCCCCTGCCCCGTTCCGCCGAGCGGACTCCTGCGCACTGCATTGCGCCCGGTCGACGCCATGAGCCTGCCTCCAGCGGACTGGCTTCTGCGCGGCGCCGGCGACGGCGGCCTGGAGCGCATCGAGGCCTTCTTCCAAGGCGACGCCTACGCCCTGCACCGCCATGACACCTACGCCATCGGCTGCACGATGGCCGGCGTGCAGTCGTTCACCTACCGCACCACGCTGCGCCACAGCGTGGCCGGCAACACGGTGGTGTTGCATCCCGACGAAGTGCACGACGGCCACGCCGGTACGCACGAAGGCTTTCGCTACCGCATGCTGTATGTGGAACCGGCGCGGCTGCAGGAGGCGCTGGGCGGTGTCGCGTTGCCTTTTGTGGCGGGCGGCGTGTCGACCGACCCGCGGCTGGCACGCGCGGCACACGCGCTGCTGGACCACCTCGGTGCGCCGCTGGAAGCGCTGGAGGAAGACGATGCGGTGCTGTCGCTGGCGCTGGCCTTGCAGGCGGCTTCGGGTGCGCCTGCACGTGAGCCCCCAGGTGACTTTCGCGCAGCGAGGATCGCGCGCGAATTCATCCACGACCAACTCGACGGCGTCGTCACGCTGGACGCGCTCGCCGCCGCGGCCGGGCGCGACCGCTGGAGCCTGTCGCGCGACTTTCGCGCCTTCTTCGGTACCAGCCCCTACCGCTACGTCACGCTGCGTCGGCTGGACCGCGCGCGCAGCCACATGCTCGCGGGCCAGCCGCTGGCCGACTGCGCCGCCCTGGCGGGGTTTGCCGACCAGAGCCACATGACGCGGCAGTTCGTGCAGGCCTTCGGCGTGACACCGGCGCGGTGGCTGCGCATCTACAGGGCCGGGCATGGCCTGTCGAACGACGCACGATCGTTCAAGACCCACGACGGAGGGCCTTCTAGAGTGCGGTTCGACTGAAACTTGCGAATGCCTGCACCATGACACCCACCCCCATTGCTCCTTCCACCGCCCGCACCTACCCCAGCGTCAACATCGCCCACAAGCTCTCGCTGCTGCACGAACACTGGTCGCAGCGCGTGGTCGCGGAGATGAACGACTACCAGTTCAAGATCGCCAAGCTGCAGGGCGACTTCGTGTGGCACAGCCATGCGGACACCGACGAATGCTTCTTCGTGGTGGCAGGCGAACTGCGCATCGACCTGCGCGACGGCGCCGTCACGCTGCGCGCCGGAGAGATGTTCGTGGTGCCCAAAGGCGTCGAACACAAACCGTTCGCGCAAAACGAGGCGCACGTGCTGCTGGTGGAGCCGCGCGGCGTGATCAACACCGGCGGCGAAGAAAGCGAGCGCACCCGAGCGAACGACGTCTGGATCTGACGCGAACTCGGCGGTCGGCTAGCGGTTGTCCAGCGGCTGTCTAGCGGTTGTCTTCGAGGATCCAGCCCGCGGCCTTCTCGGCCATCATCAAGGTCGGGCTGTTGGTGTTGCCGCTGGTGATGGTGGGCATGGCGCCCGCATCCACCACGCGCAAGCCCTGCACGCCGCGCACGCGCAGGCGCGCGTCGAGCACGGCCATCGGGTCGCCGTCGGCACCCAT
Organism: Variovorax sp. H27-G14; assembly: GCF_046156345.1. Lineage (NCBI taxonomy): Bacteria > Pseudomonadati > Pseudomonadota > Betaproteobacteria > Burkholderiales > Comamonadaceae > Variovorax > Variovorax sp. H27-G14. Next base: position 43,138 of record NZ_JAYLVN010000010.1, on the reverse strand, counting down.
CTTGGTGGTGCCGACCGGGTGGAAGATGGTGGTGGCGATGTCGCCGGCCAGGCGCGCCAGGTCTTCGTCGCTCTGGTACTGCACGCCGGGCTTCCATTCCTGCGGCTGGTACCTGGCCAGCGCGGGCTGCTCGGCGATGCGGCGCGTCACGCGCAGCGAGTCGGCCGCCACCTTGCGGTCTTCGTCGGTGCTCAGGTAGTTGGGCGCAATGGCCGGCGCGTCTTCGAAGCGGTTGGTCTTGATGCGCACCGAGCCCCGGCTCGTGGGGTTGAGGTTGCACACGCTCGCGGTGAAGGCCGGAAAGCTGTGCAGCGGATCGCCGAAGGCGTCCAGCGACAGCGGCTGCACGTGGTACTGCAGGTTGGGCCATTCGCGCTCGGGCGAGCTGCGCGTGAAGGCGCCCAGCTGCGAAGGCGCCATGCTCATCGGGCCGCTGCGCTTCATGAGGTATTCGAGCCCGATCTTCGCCTTGCCCACCATCGACGAGGCCATCACGTTGAGCGTGGGTGCGCCGTCGATCTTGTAGACCGCGCGAATCTGCAGGTGGTCCTGCAGGTTGGCGCCCACGCCGGGCGCGTCGAGCACCACGTCGATGCCGTGCTGGCGCAGCAGCTCGGCCGGGCCCACGCCCGACAGCTGCAGAATCTGCGGCGAGCCGATGGCGCCCGCGCTCAGCACCACCTCGCGCGTGGCGGTGGCGGTGGTCATTTCGGTGCCGTTCCACACCTCGGCGCCGGTGCAACGGCGCGTGCCGTCCGGCAGGGTCTCGAACAGCAGGCGCGAAACCTGCGCACCGGTCCACAGCTCGAAGTTGGGCCTGCCATAGCAGGTCGGACGCAGAAAAGCCTTGGCCGTGTTCCAGCGCCAGCCGTTCTTCTGGTTGACCTGAAAGTAGCCCACGCCTTCGTTGCTGCCGCGGTTGAAGTCGGTGGAGTGCGGCACTCCGGCCTGCACCGCGGCCTCGGCAAAGGCGTCGAGGATGTCCCAGCGCAGGCGCTGCTTTTCCACCCGCCATTCGCCGCCCGCGCCGTGCATGTCGTCGGCGCCCTGGTAGTGGTCTTCGTGCTTCTTGAAGGCCGGCAGCACGTTCTGCCAGCGCCAGTCGTCGTTGCCGGTCAGGTCGGCCCAGTGCTCGTAGTCGCGCGACTGGCCGCGCATGTAGATCATGCCGTTGATGCTGGAGCTGCCGCCCAGCGTCTTGCCGCGCGGGTAGCGCAGCACGCGGCCGTTCAGCCCGGCGTCGGGCTCGGTGCTGTAGAGCCAGTCGGTGCGCGGGTTGCCGATGCAGTACAGGTAGCCCACCGGAATGTGGATCCAGTGGTAGTCGTCCTTGCGGCCTGCCTCGATGAGCAGCACGCGCTTGCGCTTGTCGGCGCTCAACCGGTTGGCCATGAGCGAGCCCGCGGTGCCGGCGCCGATGATGATGTAGTCGAAGGTGTTGTCGTTGTCTCTCATCTTTTTTCTCAGGGTTTCACGGTCATGGTCTGGGCAGTGCCCTCGCCGAAAACTTCGGGTGCGTACAGGGCTTCGGCACGCACCGGCGGCAGCTTGAACTCGCCCGCGTTGTTCAGGCGCACGGTGTACTCCACGCGCCAGCTGCCGCGCGGCACGTAGCGAAAGTAGGCACGGTAGCTGTCGGTGGCGCGCTCGATGTAGCTGGGCCAGGCCCAGCCCGCGCTGCTTTCACCGCGCTGCGCGAGCTGGCTCTCGCGGCCCAGGCCGCGCCCTAGCTGGCTGGCACCGGAGGGCACGGCGTCGCGCACCACCACCCAGGTCTGCTCGGCAGTCGATTCAAGGTCGAGCCGCACGCGGTAGACGTCGCCCACCGACCACTGGCCCTTGCGCTTGCGCTCCACCGGCGTGACGGTGCGGCGCACCACCAGGCCGTTGGCCACGGGCTGCGTGTTGCGCACCGCGGCCAGCGTGCTGATGGTGGCCCAGGGCTTGCCGTTGCCTTCGTGGCGCAGCTGCAATGTTTCCTGCGCGCCCTGTGCGGTCCAGGGCAGCAGCAGGCTCGGCGCCTTGGCATCGGCCCAGGCCGCGTCGCGCGTGGTGCGGCCCAGCGTGGCGTGCGTGACGCCGTCGACCGGGCCGGCCTCGAACCGCTGCTGAAAGCGGCGCAGCGCCACCGTGCTCCACGCGTTGCCGGTGGTGGTGCTCCAGCGGCCCGCGCTCTGCCGCCCGACCAGGCCCTGCGTGATGAGCGGTGCATCGGCCTTCCAGGCCGCATCGGTCTGGGCCCATTGCTGCGCCAGCAGCGCCATGCGCGCGGCGGTGCTGTCGCCGCTCCACATGAACCACCACCCGTGCTGCGCCGACTCGTCGCGCCAGCGCAGGCGCGTGCCCTGCACGTCGAAGCGGCTGCGCAGCTGCGCGCCGGCCTGCTGCAGCGCGGCGTCGCGTTCGGTATCGGAATCGGCGGGCAGGGCCATGAGCGTGCGCGACCAGTCGACCAGCGACTGGGCCGACAGCGCGTCGAGCGCCCTGGGCCGCACCACGATCCTTGCGCGGCCGTGCTCCACCAGCGTGGCCTGCGCGGCAAGCTGCCGCGGCTCCAGGTCGTTGCGCGGTGCCCAGTCCTGCGCGGGCAGGCGGCCTTGCAGCAGCGAACCGAGCGCGTCGAGCATGCGCGTGCGTTGCGCCTCGGGCACCGGCCAGCCCTTGGCGTGGGCCAGGTCGAGCAGCTGCACGGTGAGCATTTCGCTGCCGCCCAGCGTGGCCTCGGGGAAGAAGCGCGCCAGGCCCTTGTCGTCGATGTACTTCGGCAGCTCGGCCATGAGCCTGTCCCACCCCGCGCGGTCGTCGAGCGAGACGAAGCGCGAGCTCTGCTGCTCCAGGCACATGTAGGGGTACTGCGCCATCCAGCGCATCGATTCAGCCAGCGCGGCATCGACCAGGCTGGACTGCAGCGCAACGCGCACGCCGCCAGTGAGTGGCACCGCATCGCGAGGCTGCACGACGGGCACGGCACCGGCGTCGGCCACCGACAGCAAGGTCGACTGGCGCACCGTGGCCGTCAGCGCGGGCACCACGCGCTGCGCAACCTCCAGCGCGTCGCGTTCATCACCGCCCTGCGCGCTGATGCGCCAGCGCAGCATGCCGGCGCCGGCGGGCACGGCCACGGGCCACAGCACCTCCTGCGTCTGGCCGGGCGCGAGCTGCAGGCGGCGCTCGATCTTCAGGCCGCGCGCGGCCAGCGCGTCGGCGGGCACCACGTCACGCGCGCCTGGCCAATTGCTGTCGGGCTCGACGGCCGCCTCGGCCTTGAGCACCACCGCCAGCGGGCTGGCGCCGGTGTTGCGCAGGCTGAGCTTCTGCACGATGGCGTCGTCCGCGCGCAGCAGCTCGGGCAGGCCGCTGAAGATCTGCAGCGGCTGGGTGCTGGTGAGGGTGGTTTCGCCCTGGCCGAACTGCGCCTCGCCCACGCTGGCGATGGCGACGATGCGGAACTGGGTGAGCGCGTCGTTCAGCGGCACGGTGACGCGGGCGATGCCCTGGGCGTCGGTGCGCAGGTCGGTGCGCCAGAGGACGAGGGAGGAGAGGTCGCTGCGCGGGGGTGCGGCCTGCGCGCCGTCGGCCTGGCCGGGGCTCCTGGCCATCGCCACGGCCGGCGCGGGCATCGGCACGCCACCTGGGGCGCCCCGTTCGGCCTCGTCGGAGGGGCTGTGCCCAGGTTGCGGGCCGATCTCGACGCGGCGAAGCAGGCGCGCGTCGAGTGCCGTGGCAACGACCGCGTTGCTGCGTTCCGCGAACATCGTCTTGGCAAGTGCCCAGGTGCCATTGGGCTTGAGCGCCAGCAGGGCCTGGTCGACCGCGACCAGCGTGACACGGGCATCCGCCAGCGGCTGGCCGGCGGCGTCGCGCACCGAGACTTCCACCGGCACCTGCGTGCGCGGCCGCGCGGTGGCGGCCACGGGGCGCACACCGACGGACAGCGCCCAGGCGTCGGGCCGCACGGTGACGCTGGCGCGCTGCGTGCTCGCGAGCGGTGCGTCCCCTTCCCCTTGCTCCCCTTGCTCCCCTTGCTCGCCTTGCTCGCCTTGCTCGCCTTGCTCGCCTTGCTCGCCCTGCACGCCCTGCAGCGCATACACGTAGCGCGCCGCCAGGTGCACGTTGGGCGCGTGCTGCGCGGTCAGCGGCAGCAGGATGCGCTGCGTCATCGCGGTGAGCGCGTGCACGCTGGCCTGCAGCACGCCTTCGCGCTCGACCGTCAGCAGCATTTGCGCCGGCAAGCGCTCGGGCCGCGCGACGATGACGGCCGTGTCGCCCGGGTCGAACGCGGCGCCGTTGTCCAGCTGCAGCGCGGAACGCGCCGCGGCCTCCTGCCAGCCCAGCGACCAGCGGTACTCCAGCATGGCCGTGCGCACGACGGCCCGGCTGTGTTTGAGGCTGGCCGCTGTGGCGTCGAACAGCCACAGCTCGCTGACCGGAACTTGCGCGTTGGCCTGGCCCTGCTGCGTGGTGGGCAGTTGCCATTCGCAGGCCCATTGCCCTTGCGCGTCGGTGCGGGTGCTGCACACGTCCACCTCGGGGCCTGCACTGGTGACCGTGTTCTGGCCGTTGCCCCAGTCCCGGTGCACCGGCTTCACGCGCACCGTCACGGGCTCGTCGGCCACGGGCTGGTTGTTGTCGTCCAGCGCAATGCCTTCAACGGCTTGCGGACGGTCGCGGTCTTTCGCGCGCAGCCGCAGGCCGAGCTTCATGCGGTCGGGCCACAGCATGGTGCTGGCGCCCACCGTTTGTGTTTCGCCGTTCGGGTCCTGGAACTTGAGTTCGGTCTGCAGCAGCATCGGCCGCGCCAGGGGCGGTGCGTTCAGGCGCACCTGCGCCTTGCCGGCGGCATCGAGCCGGATAGCCTGTGGCGCGATGGCAGGCGGCACTGCCGGTGCGGTGCCGCCCAGGTCGGTGTGGAAGGTGTAGCCCGGGCGCGGGCTCTGCACGTCGCGCGTCCAGCCCTGCTGCACGGTCACGGGCAGGCCGGCCGCGGGGCCACCCGCGAAGTAGCTCAGCCGCGCATCGAGCACCGCCAACTGCGCGTTGCGCTCCCACACCGCCTTGGCGTGCAGTTCGCTGTCGAACACGGGCGTGCGGAACTCTTCCACCTGAAACTGCGCGCTGGCCAGTTGCCGGCCGCCTTGCGACACCTGCACGGTGTAGCCGCCGAGCTTGGCGCCCAGCGGAATGGTCCACTGGTGGGCCGCGTTGCCATCGGCGCCCAGCGGCACGCTCGCGGTGTGCACCTTGTCGCTCCAGCCGTAGCGAATTTCGACGTCGAGCGTGCCCGCCGGCGGCAACGCGAAGCCGCGGCTTTCGAGCAGGCGCACCACGTGCTGCATGCCGACGGTTTCGCCGGCCTTGAACAGGGTGCGGTCGAGCACGGTGTGGGCACGGATGTTCTGCGCGGCTCGGCCTGCGTTGTAGCCGTTCCAGCCTGCGGAGGCACGCATCAGCGCCATGTCGTTGCCGGCGCGCACCACCACCCAGGGGCTGTTGCCGTAGCCGCTGCATGCCAGCTTGCCGCGCAACGCCTCGTCGGGCCGGGCCAGGCCTTGCGCGTCGGTCTTGCCGCGCCACAGCAGTTCGCGTGTGCACGAGTACACCGCCACGTCGGCACCGGCCACGGGCTGCGCGCTGTCGAATGCGGTGACCCAGATGACCGAGGCGCCCGTGTCGCTGAGGCTGGCGCCGGGGTTGAGGTTGGTGGCCTGCACCACGGCGTAGCGCTGGCGCGGCGCGGTGTCGCGCGACTGGCCCTCGGGCAGCGCGCGCGTGTCGATGTACTGCGCGAAGGCGGGGCTGTCGGCCCGCACCACATGCAGGCCGGGCCCGGTCAATGGCACGCCGACGAATTCCATCGCGTTGCCCTGCGTGGGCACCGTCGACGTACGCGGTGCGCCCGCCTTGGCGCTCAGTTGCTCGGCAGGCCACTGGCCGTTCTGCTGGCCTTGCAGCAGCTCGATGGCATAGGCCTCGATGCCGGGGCCCATTTCGCCGCCGAGACGCCACTGCCGCACCGCCAGTGCCTGCTCGACGCGGCGCACGGCAAAGGCCGCCGCCGCCTCCGGCTTGCCCGGCTGCCACGGCATCACGGCCAGTTGGTTGGCCACGCCGAGGTACGGCGGCAAGCGCGCGAAATCGACGACCTTCGGAAACTCCGACGCATTGGCCAGCGGCCTGCCGAGCAGGTCGCGCAGACCGGCGGGCAGATCGGCGGGCAGACCGGCGGGAAGGTGCACCGTGAAGCGGCTGCCTTCGCCGAAGCTGTTCTTCGGCGGCAGCACCTGCAGTTGCCGCACCTCGTCGCGGCGCCAGCGGTCGGCGATGGCGAACGGCAACTCTGCACCTGTTGCACCCGCCGCGCCGGTCAACCGGAATGCGCCGGCAAGGGCCGGGGCGATGCCGCTCGAAAAATTCAGCGTGACCGGCTGGCGCGGGTCGCACGCCTTCTGGCCTGCTGGATAGTCGAGCACCGTGCAAGACAGCTGCGCCGTGAAGGGAGGGCGCACGGTGTAGTTGAAGCGCTTGGGCTCGGCGTTGCCGACGGCCGCCTGGCTCAGGCGAAGCTGCACGCCTTCGGGCACCGGTTGTGCGCAGCGCAGCCCGAGTGCGTAGGCCGTGTTGCTCGGCGCGGCGCGCACGGCGGCGGCCAGCGCTTCACCGGTGACGGGCACCGCGGGCTGGCGCACCACCTTGTCGCCGTCGCGCTGCTCGCAGGTGAAGCCCGCCGCCAGCGTCTGGGCATCGTCCTTCGGCTGCGGCTCGTGGTGGCGCAGCAAGAAAACCTGGTCGGGCGCAACTTCCGCACCCTCGGGCGGGTAGGAGGCAAAGAAACCGTAGGGACCGGCAACGAAGCTCGCCGTGGGCGGCGTGGCCACCGCGTCGCCAGCCAGTGTCTTGAGCCCGGCCTTGAACACGACATTGCACCGCGTGCCGCCGCTCAGGTCCTTCGCAAACTCGAAGGCCCAGGCGCGCGGGCCGATCCAGCGGGCGCGGCCTTCGGGTGTCTGCGGGGCGCATTGCAGCGTGGCGGGCGCGGCGCCGTCGCTCTGCCCCAGCGGCACCATGTCGGCGTCGAAGCGCACCGCCACCTGCCGCACTTCGCGTGTCTCGCCCTGCGGGCTCACGCTGAGCACGCCGGCCGCATGCACAGGTGCGACCGAAGCCGTGAAGGCCAGGGCAACAGCCACGGCAAAAGCCGGCAGGCGCCAAGTGGCGCTGCCGGCAGCGGTGTGCAAAGTCTCTGGGGGGTTCGCGGCCATTGTCTCCTCGCTCCTCTCTGGGTGTTCTGGAATGGGACCTGAAAAGGCGTCCACGTTTCTAACTGTTCATTGCGAACTCTACGAAAGAAAAACTTCAGAACCGGAGGAAGGAGAAAGAAAACCCCGGCCCCGGCAAGCGCCGGGGCGGGAGGCCGCGCACGCGGATTCGCGCGACGCGAATTACTTGGCCGTGGGCATCACGAACTCGGCGCCCTTGCCGATGCTCTCGGGCCAGCGCTGCATGACCGACTTCTGCTTGGTGTAGAAGCGCACGCCCTCTTCGCCGTAGGCGTGCATGTCGCCGAACAGCGAGCGCTTCCAGCCGCCGAAACCGTGCCAGGCCATGGGCACCGGAATCGGCACGTTGATGCCGACCATGCCCACCTGGATGCGGCGGCTGAACTCACGCGCCACGTTGCCGTCGCGGGTGAAGCAGCTCACGCCGTTGCCGAACTCATGCGCGTTGACAAGGTCCACCGCGTCCTTGAAGTTGGCCACGCGCACGCAGCTCAGCACCGGGCCGAAGATTTCTTCCTTGTAGATGCGCATCTCCGGCGTGACGTGGTCGAACAGCGTGCCGCCCATCCAGAAACCGTCGCCGCAGCCTTCACCGGCCTTGTTGCCGTCGAACTTGCGTCCGTCGACCAGCATCGTGGCGCCTTCCTTCTCGCCCAGGTCGATGTAGCCGGTGATGCGCTCGTGCGCGGCACGCGTGACGATGGGGCCCATTTCGGCGGCCAGGTTGGTGCCGTTGAGCACTTGCAGCGTCTTGGTGCGCTCCACGAGCTTGGGAATGATCTTGTCGGCCACGTCGCCCACCAGCACGGCCACCGAGATGGCCATGCAGCGTTCGCCGGCCGAGCCGTAGCCCGCGCCGATGAGGGCGTCCACCGTCTGGTCGATGTCGGCGTCGGGCAGCACCACCATGTGGTTCTTCGCGCCGCCCAGGGCCTGCACGCGCTTGCCGTGGTGGGCGCCGGTTTCGTAGATGTAGTTGGCAATGGGCGTGGAGCCCACGAAGCTGATGGCCTTGACGTCAGGGTGCTCGAGCAGCGCGTCGACCGCAACCTTGTCGCCCTGCACCACGTTGAACACGCCGTCGGGCAGGCCGGCTTCCTTCAGCAGCTCGGCCATGCGCAGCGAGGCGCTCGGGTCGGTCGGGCTGGGCTTGAGCACGAAGGTGTTGCCCGCGGCAATGGCCACCGGGAACATCCACATCGGCACCATCACGGGGAAGTTGAACGGCGTGATGCCGGCCACCACGCCCAGGGGCTGGCGCAGCGTCCAGTTGTCGATGCCGGTGCTCACCTGGTCGGTGAAGTCGCCCTTGAGGAGCTGCGGAATGCCGCAGGCGAACTCGACGATGTCGATGCCGCGGCTGACTTCGCCCTGCGCGTCGGTGAAGACCTTGCCGTGCTCGGCGGTGATGAGGTGGGCCAGCTCGTCCTTGTGCTCGTTGAGCAACTGCAGAAACTTGAACATGACACGTGCGCGGCGAATGGGCGGGGTGTCGGCCCAGGCCGGAAAGGCGGCCTGAGCGGCGGCCACGGCGACCGACACCTGAGCTGCGTCGGCCAGGCCGACCTTGCCGGTGACCGCGCCGGTGGCGGGGTTGGTCACGTCCTGCGTGCGGCCGGAGGTGTTGGCGGCGGGCTTGCCGGCGATGAAATGGTCGAGAGAGGTGGTCATGAAGAAGGCTTTCGCTGACGGAAGAATGCGGTCAGTTTAGGCAGCGGCACGGCCCGCGCCTAGTCGCGTGGCTTGAACTTATTGTTCATCCTGCTGAACAATGCAACCATGAAACCCCAAAATATTGAGGCGCTGTGGACGCACCTGCACTGGCTCACGGTGCTGGCGCAGCAGGGCAGCTTCACGGCCGCGGCGTTGCGCCTGGGCGTGAGCAAGGCGGCCATGAGCCAGCGCATCGCGGAGCTGGAGCGTGCCGCCGGCGCGCCATTGGTGCAGCGCACCACGCGCAGCGTGCGCCTCACCGAGGCGGGCCAGCGGCTGGTGGAGGACATGCGCGGGCCGTTCGAGCAGATTGCCCACAGCTTTGCCGGCGTGCGCGACCTAGCGGGGGTGCCGCGCGGGCTGGTGCGTGTCACGGCGCCGGTGGCGTTTGCGCGGCAGCAACTGGTACCGCGGCTGGCGGAGTTTTTGCGGGCGCAGCCGGAGGTGCGAATCGAGCTGGACCTGTCGGACCGGCTGAGTTCGTTGGCGATGGAGGGTTTCGACCTGGCCATTCGCCACACGGCCGCGCCGCCCGACACGCATGTGGCCTGGACGCTGTGCGAAACCCGTTCGCTGCTGGTGGCCAGCCGTGCTTACTTGCGCCGGCGCGGCACGCCGCGCGAGCCGTTGGCGTTGGCCGGTCATGACTGTCTGCATTACCCGCGGGCGCAGGACACGCCGACCTGGCATTTCGAGGCCAAGGGAAAGTCTGCGGCGCCGCGCATCACGGTGCCGGTGTCGGGGCCGCTGGTTGCGAACAACAGCGAGGCGTTGCGCGACGCGGCGCTCAGCGGGCTGGGCATTGCATTGGTGCCGGATTTCAGCGCGCAGTGGGCGTTGCAGTCGGGCAAGTTGCAGGAGGTGTTGCCGCAGTGGCGATCGGTGGGAGCGTTCGGCGAGCGGCTGTACGCGATTCGGCCGTATGCGACGCATGTGCCGCAGGCTGTGACTGCTTTTGTGGGGTGGCTGCGGTCTACCTTGGGGGACGGGTTTGGGGTTTGACTGGTCGTCTTCTACAGGCTTTTTCAGGGCACTGTTTGTTGTTCAAGCGCCGTTGTTCAGGGCGTGTGCAAAGGCCGCCGGGTACTCCCCTCCGCGAATGTCCCCCGGGGCTGCGCCCCTCCTCCTTTATTTCGCTGCGGGGAGCACCCGACGCCCTGTGCACCTGGGCACGCTCTTTGCAATCCGCTGATCAACCACGGCTCTGAAGTCGCTCACGCCGATGGGGTGCCTTGCGCAGCGAAATAAAGGAGGAGGCCGCAGGCCGGGGTACATTCGCGGAGCAAGGTACCCCGTCGGCGTGAGCGTCGCCCTGAACCACGCGCACTGAACAAAGCCCCGAACAACGCACGCCAACCAGCACCCGAACAAGCACCACCTGAAGACAAGCTGAAGGATCGGCGTTGTGCCCTACGCACACGAAGGGTCTGAAACACCTTCCAGCCGGATGCACCCGGTTACGATGCGCCCTTCACCCGCTTTTTTGTAAACTTTCCCGTTCTTTTGCACTATGTCCCCTGCCACATCGCCTGCCGACGCTTCAGCCGCCGACAGCGCGTGGCCCCGCGTTGGGCAGCGTGAACAAGAAGGACGGCAATGGACCGTCGCCAGCGGGTGTTGGACCGCCCTGGGCATGTCGTCCAAACCGGCCTGGCAGAAGCTGTCGAAAAGCCTCGAAGCCGCACCCGCCGCCGACGACCGTGCCTGGGACCTGCGCCCCATTGCGCAGCTCGACCACATCGGCGCGCAACTGCTCTGGGAACACTGGCGCCACCAATGGCCCGCCACCCTGGAGATGGCGCCCCAGCACAAGGCCGTGCTCGACCAGGTTGCGCAATACACAGTCGCCACGCCGGAAGAACCACCGCCCACGCTGCGCGACCGCATCCGCACCTTCGCGCACAACGGACCGCGCGCCATGTACGTCATGCGCGACTTCACGGGGCTCATCGGGCAGCTTGCGCTGGACGTGGGCCGGCTCATTCGGGCACCGCACCGCGGACCATGGCGCGACTTCTCGGGCCACCTGTACCAGTTCGGCGCCACCGCGCTGCACATCACGGCACTGGTCGGCCTGCTGATCGGCGTGGTGCTGGCCTACCTGATCTCGCAGCAACTGCGCCAGTACGGGGCGGAGACCTTCGTGGTGAACATCCTGGGGCTGTCGCTGGTGCGCGAGCTGGGGCCGGTGCTGGCGGCGGTGCTGATTGCCGGACGATCGGGCTCGGCCATCACGGCGCAGATCGGCGTGATGCGGGTCACGGAAGAACTCGACGCCATGCGCGTGATGGGCATTCCGCACGGATTCAGGCTGGTGATGCCGCGCGTGCTGGCACTGGCCATCGCCATGCCGCTCATCAGCCTGTGGACCTCGATGGCGGCGCTGGCCGGCGGCATGCTGGCGGCCGACGCGGCGCTGGACATTTCGCCGGCGTACTTTCTGTCGGCGCTGCCGCGCGCGGTGCCCATCTCCAACCTGTGGCTGGCCATGGCCAAGTCGGCGGTGTTCGGCGTGCTCATTGCGCTGATCGGCTGCTACTTCGGCATGAAAGTAAAACCCAACACCGAAAGCCTGGGGCGCGGCACCACGCAGTCGGTGGTGACGTCGATCACCGCGGTGATCCTGGTGGACGCGTTGTTTGCGGTGCTCTTCAAGGGCATCGGCTTCAGGGCCTGAAATCATGAGCATGCCCGTGCGCCCCGACACCGACACCACCGTGGTGGACATCCGCAACCTCTGGACGGTGTTCGAGAGCGCCGACGGCGAGCAGGTGGTGCACCGCGACCTGCAGTTGCACATCGACCGCGGCGAGGTGCTGTCGCTGGTCGGCGGCTCGGGCACGGGCAAGACGGTGCTGCTGCGGCAAATTCTCGGGCTGGAAAAGCCCACGCGCGGCACGGTCGAGGTGCTGGGCAAAGAGCCCGGCGAGCTCAGTGCCTCGGGCGCGGCCAACGTGGGCATGCTGTTTCAGCACGGCGCGCTGTTCTCGGCCTTCAGCGTGCTGGAGAACATCGCTTTTCCGCTGCGCGAACTCAAGCTGCTGCCCGACGAGCTCATTCGCCATGCGGCGCTGGTGAAGCTGCAGATGGTGGGCCTGGGGCCGCAGCATGCGAACAAGAGCCCGTCGGACCTGTCGGGCGGCATGATCAAGCGCGTGGCGCTGGCGCGCGCGCTCATCATGGACCCGCCGCTGCTGCTGCTGGACGAGCCCACGGCCGGGCTGGACCCCGAGGCGTCCGACAGCTTCTGCGACCTGCTGCGCGGCCTGCACCGCGAGCTGGGCCTCACGGTGGTGATGGTCACGCACGACCTGGACACGCTGTTCGACCTGAGCACCCGCATCGCGGTGCTGGCCGACCAGAAGGTGATCGTCACCGGCGTGGCGCGCGACGTCATCGCGTACCCGCATCCCTTCATTCACGAATACTTTCTCGGCGGGCGCGGCCAGCGCGCCCTGGCAGCGCTGCATGACAAGCCCGCCGACACACCGCAGTCGAAGGCCGCCGCTCAGGCGGGCCGCTGAAAGGCAGGTAACTCCATGGAAAACAAGGCTCACGCCCTCGCCGCCGGCGCATTCGTGCTCGGCCTGGTTGCCGCGCTCGTCGCACTGGTGATCTGGTTCACGCGCGACAACACCGTGCGCAACGTCTACGAGCTGTCCACGCGCGAGGCCGTCAGCGGCCTGCAGCCGCAAGCCATGGTGCGCTACCGCGGCATTGCGGTGGGCAAGGTGACCTCGGTCGACTTCGACCCCAAGGTCGCGGGCAATGTGCGCGTGCGCATCACGGTGGACGAGCGCGTGCCGCTCACCACCTCCAGCTTTGCCACGCTGAGCTACCAGGGCGTGACCGGCCTGGCCTTCATTGCGCTGGACGACAAGGGCGAATCGAAGGTGGCGCTCAAGCCCGACAACGACGACCCGCCGCGCATTCCGCTCAAGCCCTCGATGCTGGCGCAGCTGCAGGACCGCGGCGAGGTCATCATCAACCAGGTGGAAGAGGTGACCAAGCGCGCCAACCAGCTGCTGAGCGACCCCAACCAGAAGCGCGCGGCCGACGCGCTGGAGAACATCGCGGCCGCCTCGGCCAGCGCCAACACGCTGCTCAAGACGCTGGACAACACCGTGAAGACCGGCCTGAACCCGGTGCTGACCAAGCTGCCGGACACCATGGCCTCGGTGAAGAAGGCGGCCGGCGACGTCTCGCGCGTGGCCAACAACTTCAACACCACCGTGGGCCGGCTGAACGCGCCCGACGGCCCGGTGGAGCGCCTGAGCGACGGCACAAAGGCGCTGGCGCAGGCGGTCGACTCGTTCAACGCGGCCACGCTGCCGCGCGTGAACCGCGTGGCCGACGACACCTCGCACGCCGTGCGCCGGCTGGGCCGGGCGGCGGACAGCATCAACGACAACCCGCAATCGCTGCTGTTCGGCAACGGCGGCGCGGCGGCGGGCCCGGGCGAGCCGGGTTTCAGCGCGCCAGCCGCGGCGCGCCCCTGAGCCGCGCCCCGGGACCCCAGGAGCCACCGACCATGAACATCTTTAGATCCTCGACGGCGCCGCTGCCACGTTGCCTGGCACCGTTGACACTCGGCCTGACGCTGCTGGCCGCCGGCTGTGGCGCGCTGCCCGACAAGCCCCAGCGCGCCACGCTGTACGACTTCGGCCCCGGGCTCACCGTGCCTGCGGCGGCACCCGCCACGGCCATGCCCGCGGCGAAGCGGCCCACGCTCGCACTGGCCGAGTTCGAGACCAACGCCCGCCTCGACGGCACGCAGATCCTGTACCGCCTGGGCTATGCCGACGTGAACGAGCTGCGCCCCTACGGCCAGTCGCGCTGGAGCATGCCGCCCGCGCAATTGCTGCGACAGCGGCTGCGCGACACGCTCTCCGAGCGCCGCATGGTGCTGGGCCCGGAAGAAAGCGCCACCATCGCGCGCGGCAAGGGCGAGGTGCCCGACACGCTGCGCATTTCGCTCGACGAGTTCAGCCACTACTTCGATTCGCCCGGCGCCAGCACGGGCCTGGTGCGCCTGCGCGCCACGCTGATTCGCGGCACCGCGGGCGGCGACCGCGTGCTGGGCCAGCGCCTGTTCACCGTGCGCAGCCCCGCGCCCAGCGCCGACGCGCCCGGTGGCGTCAAGGCGCTGATCGGCGCCAGCGACGCCGCGGTGGGCGAGGTGGTGCAGTGGGTGGACCAGTTGCAGCAGCAGCAACCCAAGCCTTGACTCTTTCCACCACACACCTTCCCGAAGCAGCCGCACCATGAACGCAACACGCATCGTCGGCATCCTGCTGATCGTGGCGGGCATCGCCGCCCTGGCCCTGGGCAGCTTCAGCTTCACCAAGGAAACCCACCAGGCCAAGCTCGGGCCGCTGGAGTTTTCGGTGAAGGAGAAGGAAACGGTCAACCTGCCGGTGTGGGCCGGCGTGGCCGTGATTGCGGTGGGCGGGGCGCTGGTGTTGTTCGGCGGCCGCAAGGGCTGACGACCACAGAAGACGGCTGACGCGCGTCAGCCCAGCCCGGCCAGCAGCTTCGGCAGCAGCTCTTCCGAAGCCCCGCGCAGCACCACCGAAGCCGCCTCGTCCAGATGCGGCAGCGGCTCCATGTTCAGCGTGACCAGCCGCGCACCATGCGACAGCGCGGTCTGCGGCAGCTCGGCCGCCGGGTAGACGATGGTGGTGCTGCCGACCACCATGAAAACATCGCACTCCTGCGCCGCCACCTGCGCGTCGAGCAGCACGCCGGCGTTGAGCATCTCGCCGAACATCACCACGTCGGGCCGCGCATGCGCGCCGCAGCGCAGGCAGCGGTGAAAGGGCCACGGGCCGCTGCGGTTGCCGCAGTGGTCGCAGCGCCAGCGGCGCAGCGAGCCGTGCAGCTCCAGCACGTCCTGCCCGCCGGCCAGCGTGAGCAGGCCGTCGACGTTCTGCGTGACCAGCCGCGTGGCCGGGCGCAGCCGCTGCAGTTGCGCCAGCGCGGCATGGCCCGCGTTGGGCTGCGCCGACTCGATCAGCGACAGGCGCTGCGCCCAGAATTTCGTGAAGCCCGAGGGGTCGCGCGCCAGGTCTTGCGCATGGGAGAACTGCAGCGCGTTCTGGCTCTGCCAGAGGCCGTCGGCGTCGCGGTAGGTCGGAATGCCCGAGGCACGCGACAGGCCCGCGCCCGAGAAAACGACGATGCGCCGGGCGTTGCCCAGCAACTCGGCGGCGGCCTGGACGGAAGAAGAAAGATCGAGATCGGTGGAGGCTGGCGTCATCGCTCTGGCTTCGAGGAAATGAGGGCGGGCGGCGTAGCGCCCGCAATGGTTGTTGTGGACGTTTTGGGGGCGCCCAGGCGCTGCGACACGGTGTCCGCGCAGGCCTTCAGCGCGCGGGCAATCTCGCCGTCCCATGCGGTCGGGAAGATGGCGGCCGGGCCGATGGCGGTCACGGCCAGCACGATGGCCCCGGTGTGGTCGAACACCGGCGCGGCCATGGCGCTGACCCCCTCGATGACCTCGCCGTCGGAGCGGCTGATGCCGTGCGCGCGCACCTCGCGCAGCTGCGCCTCGAAGTCGCTCCACGAGGGCAGTGGCTGCACCGGCGGCATGCCGGCGGGGGGCGGCTCGACCGTCTTGTCTGCCTTGCGAGGTTTCTGGCGCTGGCGCTCCTCTTCGAGCAGCGCGCGCACCGCGGCGGGGTCGAGGTAGGTCGCAAACACCCGGCCCGAGGCCGTGGCGGTCAGCGAGAACACGGTGCCGTGGCGCATGTTCACATGCACCGGAGAAGGCGACTCGGCCGTGCGAACGATGGTCGCGCCGCGCGCGCCCCACACGGCCAGCGCCACGGTGTGGCCGATCTGCTGCGCCAATTGCGCAATCAGCGGGGTGGCAATGTGCACCGGGTCGGCCTGCTGCAGGCTGATGAGCCCCAGTTGCAAGGCGAGCGGCCCCAGCAGATAGTGGCCGCTGGCGCGGTCCTGCTCGATGAGCCCCAGGCGCCCGAAGCTGACCATGTACGGATGCGCCTTGGCGGGCGTCATGTCGGCATCGCGCGCCAGGTCTTTCAGCGCCATTGGCCGGCCGTGGTGCACCAACGCGCGCAGCAGCTGGCCACCGACTTCGATGCTCTGGATGCCGCGCTGGGCGCGGTCGGTGTCATTGGCTGCCATGGCCCGCCCGTCGTTCGTTCATGAAGAAGGGATTAGACATTAACTGATCAGCGGCTTACACTGCCAAAATTCGTTCAGAGCAAATTCGTTCGCGTTAGACGAATTAATTTCGAACCGATTTCAGCCCCACCCCACGACATCCAACGGAGACAACATGAGCCAAGCCAAGAAATTCGCCAGCCAGGCCGACATGGAAGAGAAGAAGATCACCTTCAGCCAGATCTCGGAACACGCCTGGGCCTACACCGCCGAAGGCGACCCCAACACCGGCATCATCATTGGCGACGACTGCGTGCTGGTGGCCGACACCCAGGCCACGCCCGCCATGGCCGCCGACGTGGTGCGCCGCATCCGCGAAGTAACGGACAAGCCCATCCAGTACGTGGTGCTCACCCACTACCACGCGGTGCGCGTGCTGGGCGCGGCGGGTTACTTTGCGCCGGGCGCCGGCCACATCCTGGCCAGCCAGGACACGCGCGACCTGATCGTGGAGCGCGGCGAGGAAGACAAGGCCAGCGAAATCGGCCGCTTCCCGCGCCTGTTCCAGAACGTGGAGAGCGTGCCCCCGGGCCTGACCTGGCCCACCATGACCTTCACCGGCAAGATGACGCTGTGGCTCGGCAAGCTCGAAGTTCAGCTCATTCAGCTGGGCCGTGGCCACACCAAGGGCGACACGGTGGTGTGGCTGCCGCAGGAACGCACACTGCTGTCGGGCGACCTGGTCGAGTTTGGCGCCACGCCGTATGCGGGCGACGCCTACTTCAAGGACTGGCCGCAGACGCTGGACAACATCGCCGCGCTCAAGCCCGCCGCGCTGGTGCCGGGCCGCGGTGCCGCGCTGACCACGCCCGAGGCCGTGGCCGAGGGCCTGACGGGCACGCGCAACTTCATCTCCGACGTGTACGCCAGCGTGCAGGAGGGCGTGAAGGCCGGGCGCGACCTGAACACGGTCTACAAGGACACGTACGAAAAGCTCAAGCCCAAGTACAGCCAGTGGGTGATCTTCGACCACTGCATGCCGTTCGACGTGAGCCGCGCGTACGACGAAGCCTCGGGCCATGCGGACCCGCGCGTGTGGACCGCGCAGCGCGACATCGACATGTGGAAGGCCCTGGAAGGCTGACCCCGCATTGCTCCCTCCCCCGCTGGGGGAGGGCTGGGGTGGGGGCTGACGGCCTCGAACGCCGCGCGGTATTGAAGGCCGCGTGCCCCCATCCCCGCCTTCCCCCGGAAGGGGAAGGAGCAAGACAGAAGACCAAAGACAAAAGACACGGAGACAACACGTGATCGACTATCAAAGTCTGCGCTTCGACTACCGCCGCCACCCCGACCAGGACGCGGCCACGCCCGCGCGCCATCCGGTCGTGATCGTCGGCGCCGGCCCCGTGGGCCTCACGCTGGCCATCGACCTCGCGCTGCGCCAGGTGCCCGTGGTGCTGCTGGACAACGACAACACGCTCTCCAGCGGCTCGCGCGCCATCTGCTTCGCCAAGCGCACGCTGGAGGTGTTCGACCGCCTGGGCTGCGGCGACCGCATGGTCGAGAAGGGCGTGTCGTGGAACGTGGGCAAGGTGTTCTTCCACGACGAGCAGGTGTATCGCTTCGACCTGCTGCCAGAGCCCGGCCATGAGCGCCCGGCCTTCATCAACCTGCAGCAGTACTACGTCGAGGGCTACCTCGTCGAGCGCGCCGCCGCGCTGCCGCTCATCGACATTCGATGGAACAACAAGGTCACGGGCATCGAACAGCGCGACGTCGGTGCGGTGCTCACCGTGGAAACGCCCGACGGCCACTACGCACTGCACGCCGACCACGTGGCCGCCTGCGACGGCTCGCGCTCCAACCTGCGCCAACTGCTGGGACAGGAAGCAAAGGGCCGGGTGTTTCGCGATCGCTTCCTGATTGCCGACATCACGATGGACGCGCACCTGCCGACCGAGCGCCGCTTCTGGTTCGACCCCTCGTTCCACCCCGGCCAGAGCGTGCTGCTGCACAAGCAGGCCGACGGCATGTGGCGCATCGACTTTCAGCTTGGCTGGGACGCCGACCCGGTGGAAGAGCGCAAGCCCGAGAACATCACGCCGCGCGTGCGCGCGCTGCTCGACAGCATCGGTTTTGCGGGCGTGCAGTTTCAGATTGGCTGGGCCAGCGTCTACACCTTTGCCTGCCAGCGCATGGCGCAGTTCCGCCATGGGCGCGTGCTGTTCGCGGGCGACTCGGCGCACGGCGTGTCGCCCTTTGGCGCGCGCGGCGCCAACTCCGGCGTGCAGGACGCGGACAACCTCGCCTGGAAGCTCGCGGCCGTGGTGCAGGGCCACGCGCCCGACGCGCTGCTCGACAGCTACGCCACCGAGCGCGAATTCGCGGCCGACGAGAACATCCGCAACTCCACGCGTGCCACCGACTTCATCACGCCCAAGAGCGACGTGAGCCGGCTGTTCCGCGACGCGGTGCTGGCGCTCACCAGGCGCCATGCCTTCGCGCGCACGCTGGTCAACAGCGGGCGGCTGTCGGTGGCCACGGTGCTGCACGGCTCGCCGCTGAACACGGCCGATGCCGATACCTTCTCAGGCGCGATGGTGCCGGGCGCGGCGGCGGCCGATGCGCCGGTGCAGCGCGCGGACGGCAGCACCGGCTGGCTGCTGCGTGAATGCCATGCGGCGCCCTCCACTGCACTGTTCACGGCCCTGGTGTTCGGCCAGGGCGAGGCCGCCGAGCGCAGCCTGCAGGCGCTGACGACCAGTGACCTGCCGCTGCACGTCGTGCGTGTCGAAGGCGGCGGCGCCGACGGCGCACTCGCCGCCCGGCGCTACGACGCACAACCCGGTACCGTGTACCTGCTGCGGCCCGACCAGCACGTGTGCGCGCGCTGGCGGCAGCCCACGGCGGCAAGCATCCACGCGGGCGTCGACCGCGCACTGGCCAAGGTCTGAACGCCATGCAACATCACCTGAACACCACGCCGAACCTCGAAGCCCCCGACGATTTCTACGAAGCGCTCATCGAGGCGCACCAGGGGCTGTCGAACGAAGAGAGCCACGCCTTCAACGCGCGCCTTGTGCTGGTGCTGGCCAACCATGTCGGCACATTGGCCGTGCTGCGCGAAGCCTTCGAGGCCGCGCGCGCCGGCTGAGCCTCACCTCCATTCCAACCTCATCGCGATCTTTCGAAAGAGAAAGCACATGACCCAAGCAAGCCCCGCCTCCGACCGGCGCTACCAGAGCGGCTTCGGCAACGAGTACGCCTCCGAGGCCGTGCCCGGCGCCCTGCCCCAGGGCCGCAACAACCCGCAGCGCGGCCCGTTCGACCTGTACACCGAGCTGATCTCGGGCACCGCCTTCACCGCGCCGCGCCACGAGAACCGCCGCACCTGGCTGTACCGCCGCCAGCCCTCGGTGGTGTCGGGCCGCTACCAGCCGTACGCGCAGGCGCACTGGACCACCGGCGCCGACCGCGAGATCGCGCTGCCGCCCGAGCCGCTGCGCTGGCATCCGCAGCCGCTGGACGGCGCGGTGGAGCTCGACTTTGTCGACGGCATGCACACCATTGCGGCCAACGGCGACGCCGAGTCGCAGGTCGGCATCGGTTCGCTGATGTACACCGCGGGCCGCTCGATGACGCGCCGCGCCTTCGTCAACGCCGACGGCGAAATGCTGCTGGTGCCGCAGCAGGGCCGCCTGTTGATCACCACCGAACTCGGCGTGCTCGACGTGAAGCCCGGCGAGATCGCGGTGCTGCCGCGCGGCATGGCCTTCAAGGTGGCGTTGCCTGATTCGGAGGCCGGTGCGGGCCCTTCGCGCGGCTACGTGTGCGAGAACTACGGCGCGCATTTCCGCCTGCCCGAGCTGGGCCCCATCGGCTCGAACGGCCTGGCCAATGCGCGCGACTTTCAGGCGCCGGTGGCGGCCTTCGAGTCGGAAGAAGGCGACTACGACATCGTGAAGAAATTCGGCGGCCGCTTCTGGCGCGCGCCCATGAAGCACACACCCTTCAACGTGGTGGCATGGCACGGCAACCTGTCGCCGGTGAAATACGACACGGCGCATTTCATGGTGATCGGCTCCATCAGCTTCGACCACCCGGATCCGTCGATCTTCACCGTGCTCACCTCGCCCAGCGACACGCCCGGCACGGCCAACTGCGACTTCGTGATTTTTCCGCCGCGCTGGATGGTCATGGAGAACACCTTCCGTCCGCCCTGGTTCCACCGCAACCTGATGAGCGAGTTCATGGGCCTGGTGCTGGGCGAGTACGACGCCAAGCCCGGCGGCTTCAAGCCCGGTGGCGCCAGCCTGCACAACTGCATGGTGCCGCACGGCCCCGACGAGGAAGCCTTCGACAAGGCCACGCACGCCGACCTGAAGCCGCACAAGCTGGACAACACACTGGCCTTCATGTTCGAGAGCCGCTACCGCTTCATTCCCACCAAATTTGCACTGCAGAGCCCCGCGCTCGACACCGACTACGCCGACTGCTGGGCCGGCCTGAAAGACCAATTCAAAGCATGAACAAGAACGCATTCACCCTCACCCGCCGTGCAGCGGCCGTCGCATTGCTGGCCGCGCCTTTCCTTGCGCATGCGGCGGACTTTCCGACCAAGCCCATTCGCTTCGTCGTGCCCTACTCGCCCGGCGGCACCACCGACCTGGTGGCGCGCACCGTGGGCCAGAAGGTGTCGGAAAAGCTCGGCCAGCCGGTGCTGATCGACAACCGCGGCGGCGCGGGCGGCAACATCGGCATGGACGCCGTGGCCAAGGCCGCGCCGGACGGCTACACCATCGGCTTTGGCGCCATCTCGACCAATGCGCTGAACCCGCACATCTACAAGTCGATGGCCTTCGACCCGCGCAAGGACTTCACCGCCATCAGCCTGCTGGGCACCTCGACCATCGTGCTCGAAGTGCCTGCGGCGTCGCCCATCAAGACGGTGCCCGAGCTGATTGCCGCCGCCAGGAAGAACCCCGGCATGCCCTACGCCACCGCGGGCGCCGGCACCTCGATGAACCTGGCCGGCGTGATGTTCGCGCAGATGACCGGCACCGACCTTGTGCACGTTGCCTACAAGGGCAGCGGCCCGGCCATCACCGACATGCTGGGCAACAACATCGGCCTGATGTTCGACAACCTGCCGGCGTCGCTGCCACACATCCAGTCCGGCAAGCTGCGCGCCCTGGCCGTGGCGGGCCCAGCGCGCTCGCCCTCGCTGCCCGACGTGCCGACCATGGCCGAGGCTGGCCTCAAGGGCTATGCGCTGGACCCGTGGTTCGGCGTGTACGGCCCGGCCAAGCTGCCGGCACCGATCGTGAAGGCGCTGAACGAAGCCTTCGTCGAAGCGCTGGCCATGCCCGACGTGAAAGCCAAGCTGCAGCAGGCCGGCTTCTCCCCGCGCGGCTCCACCGCACAGGAGCTCGCCACGCTCACAGACACCGAATACAAGCGCCTGGGCGATGTGGCCAAGAAGGCCGGCATGACCGCAGACTGACCCGACACACAGAAAGAAATTGATGACCGCACTCAACGCCACCCATGACCCCCAGCTGCGCAGCTGGGTTGCCTCGGCCAACACAGCAGGCACCGACTTTCCGGTGCAGAACCTGCCCTTCGGGCGCTTTCGCACCGCGGGCAGCGCGGAGGCCTTTCGCATCGGCGTGGCCATCGGCGACCAGGTGCTCGACCTGCGCGCCACCGGCCTCGTCGACACCGACGACATGAACGTGCTGATGGCCGCCAGCGTGCAGGAGCGCCAGGCCCTGCGCGCCGCCATTTCCGCCGGCCTGGCCGAAGGCAGCGGCAAGCAGGCCGCGTGGTCGAAGGCGCTGCTGGCGCAAGCCCAGGCCGAGATGACCGTGCCCTGCCGCATCGGCGACTACACCGACTTCTACACCGGCATCCACCACGCCACCACCATCGGCAAGCTGTTCCGCCCCGACCAGCCACTGATGCCCAACTACAAGTGGGTGCCCATCGGTTACCACGGGCGTGCGTCGTCCATCGGCGTGAGTGGGCAAAGCTTCAAGCGCCCGCAGGGCCAGACCAAGGCGCCAGACGCCACCGTGCCGAGCTTCGGCCCGTCGAAGCGGCTCGACTACGAGCTGGAGCTGGGCTTTCTGGTGGGCCGCGGCAATGCGCTGGGCGAGCCGATTGCCATCGGGCAGGCCGAAGACCACCTGTTCGGCGTGACGCTGCTCAACGACTGGTCGGCGCGCGACCTGCAGGCCTGGGAATACCAGCCGCTGGGCCCGTTCCTGGCGAAGAATTTCGCGAGCACGCTGTCGCCGTGGATCGTGACGACGGAGGCGCTGGCGCCGTTCCGCGCGAAGTTCGAACGGCCCGCGGAAGACCCGCAACCGCTGCCCTACCTCGACTCGGCCGCCAACCGCGAGGCCGGCGCGCTCGACATCACGCTCGAAGTGCTGCTGCAGACCGCGAAGATGCGCGCGGCCGGTGAAGCGCCCGTGCGCCTGACGCGCGGCAACACCACCGAAGCCGCCTACTGGACCGCTGCGCAGCTCATCACGCACCACACGGTGAACGGCTGCAACCTGCAGCCGGGCGACCTGCTGGGCTCGGGCACGCTGTCGGGGCCCAAGCCCGATGAAGCGGGCTCGCTGATGGAACTGACGCTGGGCGGCAAGCAACCGATCACGCTGCCGAACGGCGAGAAGCGCACGTTCCTGGAAGACGGGGACACGCTGGTGATGCGCGGCTACTGCGAGCGCGCGGGCGTGGTGCGCATCGGACTGGGGGAGGTCAGCGGGACGGTGGTCTGAGGGGCCTGCCCGCGCTCCCCGCGTTGTCCCCTCTCCCTCTGGGAGAGGGTTAGGGTGAGGGCATCGGCATAGCAACATCACGCAGCCTCGATGGCTGCACACCCTCACCCCAACCCTCTCCCGCAAGCGGGAGAGGGAGAAAGACAAAAGCCTCGCCGTTGGCGCCATGTGTTGCCCCCCGCGTTGTCCCCTCTCCCTCTGGGAGAGGGCTAGGGTGAGGGCATAGGCCTCACAACATCGCGCAGCCTCTATCGCCGCTTGCCCCCACCCCAACCCACCCCCGGAAGGGGAGGGAGCCATGCGGACTCAGGGCGCGGTTGCCGGCGTCGCCACCGGCGCCGGCCACGCCACTTCGCTCGCCACGCGCGGCTTGCCGATCGGCGCGGTGGCCTTGCCGATCTTCATCGCCGCCAGGTCGGCCTCGCTCGGGTACTGGTTCGCGAGCCAGTAGTCGAACACGCGGCGCGCAATGGGCGCCGCGGCACCGGCACCCCAGCCGGCGTTTTCCACGATCACCGCGATGGCGATCTTCGGGTCGTTCACCGGCGCGAAGCCCATGAACAGCGCGTGGTCCCGCTGGTGCTCTTCGAGCGCGCGGGCGTTGTACTTGGTGTTCTGCGCCTGCGTCACGGCCTGCGCCGTGCCGGTCTTGCCGGCCGCCTGGTAGAGCGCCCCCGCGAACACGCCGCGCGCCGTGCCGCTGGTGACCACGCTGGTCAGGCCTTCGCGAATCACCGACACAGCCGCCTGCGTGTAGCCGAGGTTTTCAGCCGGCACCGGCGGCATCGGCACCACCTGCCCGCTCACCGTGTTGCGCGTGGCCAGCACCAGGTGCGGCCGGTGCTTGATGCCGCCGTCGGCCACGATGGACGTGGCCTGCGCCAGCTGCAGCATCGTGAAGGCGTTGTAGCCCTGCCCGATGCCCAGTGAAATGGTTTCGCCCGCGTACCACTTCTTCTGCTCGGGCCGCTTGTAGGTGTTGCGCTTCCACTCGGTGCTGGGCAGCACGCCGCGCACCTCGCCGCCCAGGTCGATGCCGGTGATCTGGCCGAAGCCCAGCGGCTTCATGGCGTCGTGGATCAGGTCCACGCCCATCTCGTTGGCCAGCGAATAGAAGTAGATGTTGCTCGACAGCTGAATTGCGCGGCGCATGTCCACGCCGCCCAGGTTGCCTTCGGGGCTGCCGAAGCGGTGGCCGCCGAAGTTGAAATAACCGGGGTCGTTCACCACCACGCTGGGGCCGCGCTTGCCGGTCTGCAGCGCGGCCAGCGCCATGAAGGGCTTGTAGGTGGAGCCGGGCGGGTAGGTGCCACGCAGCGCGCGGTTCAGAAGCGGCTTGTCGAGCGACTCGGTCAGCGCCGCCCAGCTTTCGGTGTCGATGCCCTCGACGAACAGGTTGGGGTCGAAGGTGGGCTTGCTCACGAAGGCCAGCACCTCGCCGGTCTTCGGGTCGATGGCCACCACGGCGCCGCGCCGCTCGCCGAACATGTCTTCGATGAGCTTTTGCAGCTTGATGTCCATCGACAGCATGACGGTGTTGCCCGGGGTGGCCGGGTGGCTGGCCAGGCGGCGCACGGCGCGCCCGCCGGCCGAGGTTTCCATCTGCTCCACGCCGGTCTGGCCGTGCAGCGTTTTCTCGTAGCTCTGCTCGATGCCGAGCTTGCCGATGTAGTCGGTGCCCTTGTAGTTGGCCTGGTCTTCCTCGGCCCAGTCTTCCATGGCGACCTTCTCGCGCTGGTTGATGCGTCCGATGTAGCCGAGCACGTGCGCGGCCAGCTCGCCCTGCGGGTAGTTGCGAAACAGCCGCGCCTTGATTTCCACGCCCGGAAAGCGGTAGCGCTGCGCCGCGAAGCGCGCCACCTCCTGGTCGCTCAGGCGGGTGCGAATGGGAATGGAGTCGAAGCTGCGCGAGTCTTCGCGCAGCCGCTTGAAGCGGCGGCGGTCGCGCGCCGACACCTCCAGCACCTGGGTCAGGCTGTCGATGGTTTCCTCGACGTCCTCCACCTTCGATGGCGTGATCTCCAGCGTGTAGGCCGAGTAGTTGGAGGCCAGCACGATGCCGTTGCGGTCCAGAATGAGGCCCCGGTTGGGCACCACCGGCACCACCGCCGTGCGGTTGCTTTCGGCCTGCTCGGCCAGGTCTTCATGGCGCGTGACCTGCAGGTAGATCAGCCGCGCGCACAGCAGGCTGAAGGCAACCAGCACGGCCATGCCGATGACGATCACGCGGCGCTTGAAGCGCGCGAGGTCGGCGGCGACGTTGCGGATTTCGGTCATGGCGGTGGGAGCTTAGGCGCGTGCAAGTGCTTTTGGCAAATGTGCACGGCAAGACTTAGAGGGGGCGGTTTTCGTCCGGTTCCGGTGTGCGGCGTTGCGGCGCGAGTAACAGCGCCGACACCAGCGGCCACAGCGCAGCCTCGACCCCCGGCGACACCAGCACCGCCCAGCCCGGAAACACGCCGCCGCCGATCATGCGCGTGACCACCTCGATCAGCTGCGACAGCGCGAACAGCGGCAGCACCTGCAGCGCCTGCGACAGCACCGGGTACCACAGCAGGCGCCGGTGGATGGTGATCGCGAAGAAGCCCAGCGTGGTGTACGACAGCGCATGCTGGCCCAGCATCGACGCCTGGTGCACGTCCATGCACAGGCCGAAGACGAAGGCCGCGCCAATGCCCAGGCGCGACGGCTGGTGCACGCCCCAGAACACGATCACCAGCGCCAGCAGGTCGGGCATCCAGACCGCGCGGCCGATGGGCAGCATGTTGACCAGCAGTGCCGCGACGAGGCTGGTCCACATGAAGACCGGGCTCACGGGCAGCAGCAGCTGCTGTTGGCCGGGGCGCTTCATCATCGGCGTTCTCCCGGTTTCTTTTCGTTCTTGCCCGCGCCGGGCTTGCCGTCGGGGCGCTTGCGCTGCATGGCCGCGGGCGCTGCGGGTGGCGGCGCGGCCGGCGTGCCGGTGGGTTCGAGCACCAGCACATAGCGCGCGGCCGTCACGTGGGCCAGCGGCACGCAGTAGATGCGGGCAAAGGCCGAATCGGCGCGCCGCTCGATTCGCTCGATCTTGGCCACCGGCAGGCCGGCGGGGTAGATGCCGTCGACACCGCTGGTGGACAGCAGGTCGCCTTCCTGCAGGTCGGCGTTGGCGGCCATGAAACGCAGTTCCAGTCCACCACCGTGGGCCGATGCATCGCCGAAGGCCACGCTGCGCACGCCGGTGCGGGTGTTCTGCACGGGAATGGAAAGGTCGCGGTCGATCACCAGCGTGACCTCGCTCGTGAAGGGCAGCACCTGCGTGACCTGGCCGAGCACGCCGCGCGCATCGATCACCGGCGAGCCCGCCGCCACGCCCTGGGTCATGCCCTGGTCGATGACGATCTTGCGGGTGTACGGGTCGGCCGCGTCGTAGAGCACCTCGGCCGCGCGGCCCGGGGTGGTGGTGGTCTGGCGCAGCGCGAGCAGCTCGCGCAGGCGGGCGTTGTCCTGAGCCAGGGTGTCGGCCTGCGCAGCGCGTTCGGCTTGCAGCATGAGTGCCTTGCGGGCGTCGTCTTCGTTGCGTTGCGCGGTCTGCAGGTCTTCGAAGTAGCGGCCGCCACCCAGCACGGCCTGCACCGGCTTCAGCGCCACCCATTGCACCGGATAGAGCACCGCGCCAATGGTGGCGCGAATGGGCTGCACGATGTGAAAGCGTGCATCGGCCACCATGAGAAACAAGGCAAGCGCGCCGAAGAAGATCAGCTTGCTGAGTGCCGACTGCCCCTGGTTGAACAGAGGTGGCGCTGTGCGATCGAGCGTGCCCAGAGGCATGAAATCAGACCCGGCGGTGGTGCGGAATCAAATAACAAAAAGCCGGCCTGAGCAAGCAGAGGCCGGCCAATGATGGCAGTCGTGTCTTCACTCGCTGGTGAAGATGCTGCCCAGGCGGTCCATGCGCTCCAGCGCAATGCCGCAACCGCGCACCACGCAGGTCAGCGGGTCTTCGGCCACCAGCACCGGCAGGCCGGTTTCCTCGGCCAGCAGGCGGTCGAGGTCGCGCAGCAGCGCGCCGCCGCCGGTGAGCATCATGCCGCGGTCGGCAATGTCGGCGCCCAGTTCGGGCGGCGTCTGCTCCAGCGCGTTCTTCACGGCCGACACGATGTTGTTCAGCGGATCGGTCAGAGCTTCCAGCACTTCGTTGCTGCTGATGGTGAAGCTGCGCGGCACGCCTTCGGACAGGTTGCGGCCCTTGACTTCCATCTCCTTGACCTCGGAGCCCGGAAAGGCCGAGCCGATGGTCTTCTTGATGACTTCGGCAGTCGGCTCGCCAATCAGCATGCCGTAGTTGCGGCGGATGTAATTGATGATGGCTTCGTCGAAGCGGTCGCCGCCCACGCGCACGGAGCCCTTGTAGACCATGCCGCCCAGGCTGATGACGCCCACTTCGGTGGTGCCGCCGCCGATGTCCACCACCATCGAGCCCGAGGCTTCGCTGACGGGGAGGCCGGCACCAATGGCCGCGGCCATGGGTTCTTCGATGAGGTAGACCGCCGTGGCGCCAGCGGCTTCGGCCGCGTCCTTGATGGCGCGGCGCTCGACCTGGGTCGAGCCGCAGGGCACGCAGATGATGATGCGCGGGCTGGGTGTGAGCAGCGTGCGCGGGTGCACCATCTTGATGAACTGCTTGATCATCTGCTCGGTGATCACGAAGTCGGCAATGACGCCGTCCTTCATCGGGCGGATCGCCTCGATGTTGCCGGGCACCTTGCCCAGCATGGCCTTGGCCTCGCGACCGACGGCCTGGATCACCTTCTTGCCGTGCGGGCCGCCT
Source organism: Variovorax sp. H27-G14 (assembly GCF_046156345.1). Classification (NCBI taxonomy): domain Bacteria; kingdom Pseudomonadati; phylum Pseudomonadota; class Betaproteobacteria; order Burkholderiales; family Comamonadaceae; genus Variovorax; species Variovorax sp. H27-G14. The sequence goes on along the minus strand of NZ_JAYLVN010000010.1, from coordinate 15,416 downwards.
TCGTGGCGAATGGCCACGACGGACGGTTCGTCCAGCACGATGCCCTTGTTGCGGGCAAATATCAGGGTGTTGGCGGTGCCGAGGTCGATCGCAAGGTCGGTGGAAAAGTACCGACGGAAAGCTCCAAACATGTGCGGAATCCTCTGAGCACGGCCTGCGCATCGGCAGGTCGTCGCTCTATTTTTTGGGTCGTTTGACGGGGTGAATGGATCGTTTTTGGCGCAAAAGCCGGCGCGTTCGCGGGGGTTGCGGCAAAGGCGGGATAATACCCGAATCCCCTCTGATTCCTGTATTAGCACTGGCTCCCCGGTGCGATTCCCTTCGCTTTTTGGCGTTTCGACCTTATGTCACTTTCCGCTTCCGATATTGCGCGCATCGCCTCGCTGGCGAGGCTGCAGCTTGCCTCCGACGAAAGCGAGCGCATGCTCAGCCAGATCAATGGCTTTTTCGACCTGGTCGAACGCATGCGCTCCGTGGACACCACCGGCGTCGAGCCGCTGGCCCACCCCGTGGCCGCCATCGAAGACATCACGCTGCGCCTGCGCGACGACGTGGTGAGCGAGCCGAACAACCGCGAAGCCAACCAGAAGAGCGCCCCGGCCGTCGAAGCCGGCCTGTTCCTCGTGCCCAAGGTAATCGAATGATGAAGAGCGGTGAATTGCACCAATGGAGCGTGGTCGAACTGGCCAAGGCCCTGGCCGAACGCAAGGTCTCGGCCGTCGAGGCCTCGCAGGTTTTCTTGCGCCGCATGAAGGCGCACGAGTCGCTGGGCACCTTTCTGGACGTGAATGAAGAGGTCACGCTGGCCCAGGCCCGCGCGGCCGACGCGCTGATTGCCGCGGGCAATGCCCCGGCGCTGGCCGGCGTGCCCATTGCGCACAAGGACATCTTTGTTACCGCCGATTTCGCCACCACCGCCGGCTCCAAGATGCTCGCGGGCTACCGCTCGCCGTTCGACGCCACCGTGGTGCGCCGCCTGGCCGAGGCCGGCGCGGTCACGCTGGGCAAGCTGAGCTGCGACGAATTTGCAATGGGCTCGGCCAACGAGAACGTCGCTGTGCCCGCCGTGGGCCACGACCAGGCCGTGCCGGTGCAGAACCCCTGGAACCGCGAACGCATTCCGGGCGGCTCGTCCGGCGCCAGCGCGGCGGCCGTGGCGGCGCGCCTGGCGCCCGCGGCCACCGGCACCGACACGGGCGGCTCGATTCGCCAGCCCGCGTCGTTCTGCGGCGTGACCGGCATCAAGCCGACGTATGGGCGCGCCTCGCGCTACGGCATGGTGGCCTTCGCGTCGAGCCTCGACCAGGCCGGCCCCATGGCCCGTTCGGCCGAAGACTGTGCGCTGCTGCTGTCGGCCTTCTGCGGCCCCGACCTCGACCGCGACTCCACTTCCATCGACCGGCCCGCCGAAGACTTCAGCCGCTCGCTGAACGACTCGCTCGAAGGCCTGCGCATCGGCGTGCCGAAGGAGTTCTTCGGCGACGGCGTGGCACCGGGCGTTCGCGCGGCCATCGACGCGGCGCTTGCGCAGTACGAAAAGCTCGGCGCCAGGCGCGTCGAGGTGTCGCTGCCGCGCACCGAGCTGTCGATTCCCGTGTACTACATCCTGGCCGCGGCCGAGGCGTCGAGCAACCTGAGCCGCTTCGACGGCGTGAAGTTCGGCCACCGCGCCAAGGACTTCTTCGACCCGAACGACAAGAAGCGGAGCGCGCTCACGCAGATGTACGAGCGCACGCGCGCCGAAGGCTTCGGCGACGAGGTGAAGCGCCGCATCATGATCGGCACCTACGTGCTGTCGCACGGCTACTACGACGCCTACTACCTGCAGGCACAGAAGGTGCGCCGCATGATCGCGGACGACTTCCAGCAGGCCTTCACCCAGTGCGACGTGATCGCCGGCCCCGCCGCGCCCACCACCGCCTGGAAGCTCGGCGAGCACGGCGACGACCCGGTGGCCGACTACCTGGCCGACATCTTCACGCTGCCCGCCTCGCTGGCCGGCCTGCCCGGCATGAGCGTGCCGGCGGGCTTCGACGGCGGCATGCCCGTGGGGCTGCAGCTGATCGGCAACTACTTCGGCGAAGCGAAGCTGCTCAACGCAGGCCACCGCTTCCAGCAGGCCACCGACTGGCATGCACGCACGCCGGAGGGCTTTTGAGATGAGCGAGACCGTGAACACATTCGAAGCACAACAACAAGGCCGCCCGACCGGCCCGCTGGTGCGCGGCTATGAAGTCATCATCGGCTTCGAGACGCACGCGCAGCTGTCGACGAACAGCAAGATCTTCAGCCGCGCCTCCACCGCATTCGGCGCGGAGCCCAACACGCAGGCATGCGCCGTCGACCTGGCGCTGCCCGGCACGCTGCCGGTGATGAACAAGGGCGCGGTCGAACGCGCCATTCAGCTCGGCCTGGCGCTGGGCTCGCACATTGCGCCGCGCAGCGTGTTCGCGCGCAAGAACTACTTTTACCCCGACCTGCCCAAGGGCTACCAGATCAGCCAGTTCGAGATTCCGGTGGTGCAGGGCGGCACGGTGTCGTTCTTTCTGGGCGAAGAGCACAAGACCGTGCGCCTGGTGCGCGCCCACCTCGAGGAAGACGCGGGCAAGTCGCTGCACGAAGGCTTCATCGGTCAGAGCGGTATCGACCTGAACCGCGCTGGCACGCCGCTGCTGGAGATCGTGACCGAGCCCGACATGCGCTCCACCGCCGAGGCCGTGGCCTATGCGAAGGAACTGCACAAGATCGTGACGTGGATCGGCATCTGCGACGGCAACATGCAGGAAGGCAGCTTCCGCTGCGACGCCAACGTGTCGGTGCGCAAGCCCGGCGACAAGCTGGGCACGCGGCGCGAAATCAAGAACCTGAACAGCTTCAAGCACATGCAGCAGGCGATCGACTACGAGATCCGCTGGCAGATCGAAGAGATCGAGGACGGCCGCAAGATCGAGCAGGCCACCGTGCTGTTCAACGAAGGCACCGGCGAAACACGCGCGATGCGGGCCAAGGAAGACTCGGCCGACTACCGCTACTTTCCCGACCCCGACCTGCCGCCGCTGGTGATTGCCGCCGACTGGATCGCGCGCGTGAAGGCCGACATGCCCGAGCTGCCGCGCGCCATGGCCGAGCGCTACGTGAGCGCGCACGGCCTGTCGCCCTACGACGCCGCGCAGCTCACGCAAAGCGCCGCACTGGCCCGCTACTTCGACGAGGCCGTGAACGCGGGCGCCACGCCCAAGCTAGCGAGCAACTGGATCACCGGCGAGATGGCGCGCCGCCTGAACGCCGCCGAGATCGGCATCGAAGCCGCGCCCGTGAAGGCGCAGCAACTGGGCCAGTTGGTGAAGCGCATCGCCGACGGCACGCTGGCCAACAACGCCGCGCGCCAGGTGTTCGATGCGCTGTGGAACGGCGAAGGCAGCGACGTCGACGCGATCATCGAAGCGAAAGACCTGAAGCCGATGGCCGACACCGGCGCACTCGACCAGATCCTGGACGAGGTGATTGCCAAGAACGCGAAGAACGTCGAGGAATACCGCGGAGGCAAGGACAAGGCGCTGAACGCGCTCGTGGGCCAGGTCATGAAGGCCAGCGGTGGCAAGGCCAACCCGGCGCAGGTCACCGATCTGCTGAAGGCCAAGCTGGCCTCCTGAGCGAAGCAAAAAGCCGGGGCTGTCGAGGCCCCGGCGTGCTCACTCAGCGTGGGTTGCCGCCGTTCTGCGGCGACCAGAGCGTTTTGAGGCGGGTGCGCTCTTCATCGAAGCGCGCATTCACCCGCTTCTTCTCGTCTTCCTGCTCCGCAATGAAGCGGTTCTGCACCGCCACGCTCTGCGCGTTGTCTTCGAGCTTGCGGCGCACCGAGCCAGGGGCCTTGGCCGGGTCCTGCTTGTAGAACTCCATCTCCTCTTCGGCCTTCTTGCGGTCGTCGGCCAGCTCGGCAATGCGCTTGCGCGCCGCCTGGGTCACGGCGTCGACCTGCGACAGCGCCTCGGCGCGTTCGCGGTCGTGCGTGGCGGCGTTGGGGTAGCGCACCAGCAGCGCACGTTCACGCCGGCGCTCGTCGGTGATGCGCGCGGCCACCACGGCGGCTTCGCGGGCACGGTCTTCGCGCTCCTGCAGCTCGCGCACCGTGTAGGTCGGCTCGACCTTGCGGCGCACCGAGCCGCTCGGGTTGAGCTCGCGCTGCTCGCGGTCGCTGCATTCGGCAATGGGACGGTCGGCGGTCAGCGTGCGACCGCGTGCGTCTGTGCAGGTGTAGATGCCGGCCCCGGCGCCGTCGAGCTTTTGCGGTTGCGCTTGCAGCGCGCCGCAGAACGACGAAGCCAGGACAAGAACGAATGCCGCCGCCCGCAGGCGATTCGGCTGGCCGGGGTCGCGCGCGCGCATCCGGGCCTTGCTCAGTTGGCGCCGTAGCGCGCGCGGTACGCCAGCACCCGCTCGTGGTGCGCGCCCAGGTCGGCGGCCGCATGGCCCGAGAGGTAGCTCAGCAGGTCGTCCAGCGTGGCGATGGCAATCACCGACAGGCCCAGCTGGTTGCGCACGTACTGCACGGCGCTGTGGTTCACGTCGACACCGTTCTCGGTGGCCTTTTCCTGCCGGTCGAGCGCAATGACCACGGCATGCGGCGTGGCGCCCGCGGCCTGGATGGTGGCAATCGACTCGCGCACCGCGGTGCCGGCGGACATGACGTCGTCCACAACCAGCACGCGGCCCTTCAGCGGCGCGCCCACCAGGTTGCCGCCCTCGCCGTGCGCCTTGGCTTCCTTGCGGTTGTAGGCAAACGGGTAGTTGCGACCGCGCCGCGCCAGCTCGGCGGCCACCGTGGCGCCCAGCGGAATGCCCTTGTAGGCGGGGCCGAAGATCATGTCGAATTCGAGCCCGCTTTCAATCAGCCGGTCTGCATAGAATCCGGCCAGACGGGCGATCTTGCCGCCGTCGTCGAAGAGGCCTGAATTGAAGAAATAAGGACTCATTCGACCGGCTTTGGTCTTGAATTCGCCGAAGCGCAGCACGCCGGCGTCCAGCGCGAACTGGACGAAGTCCTGTGCGACCGCGCTGCTTTTCTCACCATCTACAGCCATCGGAAATTCCTTGTGTTCAAACTGACCAGTCTCAATCTCAATGGCCTGCGTTCGGCCGCTACCAAAGGCGTGGCCGACTGGGTGGCCGAACTTGCGCCGGATTGTATTTGCATGCAGGAGATACGGGTCCAGGCGAGCGACGTGGAAGGCCGCTTCGAGGAGATGGCCGGCCTCAAGGGCCATTTCCACTATGCCGAGAAAAAAGGATACGCCGGCACGGCGATCTACACCAAGCACGCACCGAGCCAGGTCGTGGTGGGCTGGGGCGACACCGAGTTCGACGCCGAGGGCCGCTACCTGGAGCTGCGCTTCGACACGCCCAAGCGCAAGTTCTCGGTCATCAGTTGCTACTTTCCCAGCGGCAGCTCGGGCGAAGAGCGCCAGCTGGCCAAGTTCCGCTTTCTGAAGGGCTTCTTTCCGCACCTGGTGGCGCTGAAGAAGGAGCGCGAATTCGTGCTGTGCGGCGACATCAACATCGCGCACCAGCAAATCGACCTGAAGAACTGGCGCGGCAACCAGAAGAACAGCGGCTTCCTGCCCGAGGAGCGCGCCTGGATGACGAAGCTGCTCGACGCCGGCACCGAAGGCGCGGGCCTGGTGGACGTGTACCGCATGCTCAAGCCCGAGACCACCGACGAGGCCTACACCTGGTGGAGCAACCGCGGCCAGGCCTATGCGAACAACGTGGGGTGGCGGCTGGACTACCACCTGGCCACGCCGGCCATCGGGGCGCTGGCGCGCACCGAGGCGATCTACAAGACCGTGAAGTTCAGCGACCACGCGCCGATCACGGTGGAGTACGACTTCACGCTGTAGGCAACCTGCGAACCGCAGCGTTTCAGCCACGCGCCGTGATCCGACCTCGGGCTTGCTATGCCGCTTGGCGCAAGGCATCCGCCTCTGGCTTCGCTTCCGCTCGCATGGGTGCCAACCAGCCGCATGCCAACAGCGCGAGCAACGCCACGCTCGCGGCCCATCCGAACACCGATTGCAGCCCATGGCCCATTGCGGCGGTCACGGCGTCGCCATGCGCCAGTGTGTGGGTCGCGGTCAACTGCTCGGCCATCAAGTGTGCGAGCAGCGCAGCCAGCAGCGCCACGCCGGCCGCACCGCCCAGGCTGCGCAACATGATGGGCGCCGCCGTTGCAATACCCATGTGCTGCACGGGCGAGACACGCTGTGCCACCACGGTGATGACGGGAAACAGCAGGCCCAGCCCCAGGCCGAGCGGCAACAGGCTGGCCGAGAGGGCCAGGGGTGCCTGCGGGAGCCAGTGCAGCGTGCTCACGATGAGGCCGAAGGACAGCAGCATCAGCACGCAGGCCGTGCGCGCCAGCAAGGCCGCAGGCGTCTGGGCGCGAAGCCGCTTGCCGCTGGCCACGGCTGCAACGGTGACCCCGGCCATCAAGGGAAGCAAGTGCCAAGCCGATCCCGTCGGCGACAGGTGCAAGCCGATCTGCAGGTACTGCGGCAGGAACACCACCGCGGCATAAAGGGCGACGCCCGTGGCGAAGCCGATGAAGCTGACTGCCGCGTAGGCGGGCTTGGCGAACAGCGACAAGGGCAGCAACGGATGGGCTGCGCGATGTTGACGCCAGAGAAAGGCCAGCGTGAACGCGGCGCCCAACGCCAGCAACACCCACAGCGACAGGCGCTCGTGCAGATGGAGCTGACCGCGCTGCGTGGCAAGCAGCAGGGAGACCAGCGTGACCGTGAGCAGTGCCGCACCCAACCAGTCGATGCGCGCGCGGGGTTCCCGCGAAGCCGATGCATCGCCGAAGGCCTGGCTGGACGGTAGCGTCCATGCCAGCACGCCCCAGGCCAGCGCCGCGAGCGGCACGTTCAGCCAGAACGCCCAGTGCCAGGACAGATGCTCCACCAGCGTGCCACCCAGCAACGGGCCGAACATCGTCGACACGCCGTAGGCTGCGCCCAGCAGCCCCTGGTAGCGGCCGCGCTGCTCCGGCGGGAACAGGTCCGGAACAGTCAGCATGGTCAGTGTCATGAGGCCGCCGCCACCTGCGCCTTGCAGCGCGCGCGCCACCACGAGTTGCTGCAAGTCCTGGCTCGCGCCGCAGGCCAGCGAGCCCACGAGAAACAGGCCGATCGCCAGCAACAGCATGCGTTTCTTGCCCAGCACATCGGCCAGCCGTCCGTACAGCACGATGACCACCGTGGCGGCCAGCAGGTAGGCCGAGAACACCCACGCCAGCGGCCAATGGCCGGGCAATTCCCGTGCCATGACGGGCAGGGCCGTGGACAGGATGGTCTGGTCCAGCGCCGCGAGGATGAGCGTCAGCACGAGCATGGCGAAAGGCAGTACGGGCGACGGCTTCTGAGCAGGATTCATGTGAATGCGATGTTTCGATGGATGCAACGGCGCCAGTGTCGAAAGCACGCTGTATTTTGTACAGTGCAATGTATTGAACATATGATTTCGTATGGCGAATACATACGACCTCAACCTGCTGGCCGCGCTGGATGCGCTGCTTGCAACCGGCAGCGTGACGCAGGCCGCCGCACGCATGCATCTGAGTACGCCTGCAATGAGCCATACCTTGGCGCGCATCCGTGAAACTTTCGGCGACCCGATCCTCGTGCGCGCCGGCCGCAAGCTGGTTCCAACGTCACGCGCGCTGGCGCTGGCCGAACCCGTGCGCGCGCTGCTGGCCCACGCGCATGCGTTGCGCGAACCCGCAGACACTGCAAACCTGGCCGCCGTTCAGCGCCGCTTCGTCGTGCGGGCACCCGAAGGCATCGCCGTGGTGTTTGGCGCGAGCCTGTCGCGTGCGCTGGCACTAGAAATGCCGCTGGCCGCGCTGCAGTTCCTGCCCGAGACCCACGTGGACCCAGGCGCTTTGCGCGAAGGGCGCATCGATCTGGACGTCGGCAGCTTCCGCACCACCGACCCCGAAACCGAAACACAGTTGCTGTCGGAGCAAACCCTGGTAGGCGCCGTGCGCCTCGGGCATCCGCTGCTCAAGGCCCTGAAGAAAGCACCCGTTGCGCTGGAGCGATTCGCCGCGGCGCGCCATGTCGGCGTCACGCCACGGCCCGGCGAAGGCTCGCCGGTGGACACGGCTTTGGCTGCACTCGGCCTGCTACGGCAGGTGGTGCTGCTCGTGCCGAGCACTTTTTCCGCGCTGATCGCAGCCTCGCGGACCGATCTGGTGGCCAGCGTGTCCGAGCGCACGGCGCGCGGCATGGCGGCATCCATCGGTCTGACGGTTTTCGAGTTGCCCATTGCCGTGCATTCGGAGCCCATGCGCATGGCGTGGCACCCTCGGCATCACGCCGACCCGGCACATCGATGGTTACGCGATTGCGTTCGCAGCCAGCTCGATGATCCTCACTGGATCAGGCCTTCAGTCGAATCCCTGGCCACGGGCGCCAGGAAAGGCGTGACGTGATGCGACTTGAGCAGGCAAAAGAAATTGGGGGGTTGTTGCCGCAGTGACTGCCGCCTGGCCACGCCGGCCCCCTCACCCTCACCCTCACCCTCAGCGCGACAGCGCAGGCAACGCCTTCACCAGCGTAGCCACGAACGCCTGCATCGCCTCCGTCTCGTGCGCGCCGCGCTTGGTGACGCGGTAGAAGTCGAGCCCGACCTTCGGCTTGGTCAGCACGTCGGTGCGCACGCGGTGCCGGCGGCAGGCGGCCAGCGCGAAGGTCGGCATCACGGCGGTGCCGAAGCCGGCTTCCACCATCGAGATCAGCGTGCCGAAGAAGTTGAACGCCGGGCGTTGCGCGTCGGCGCGGCCGATGGCGCCCAGGTGCTCGTCGATCACCTTCTGAATCGGATTGCCCGGCGGCAGCCCGATCAGTTCGGCGCCGCGCAAGGCAGACCAGGGCGCGGTGCCGATGGCCGGCGGCGCGTTGTCTTGCTCGGTGCAAGGCGCCACGCGCATCAGGTGAAAGCGCCCGACCGGCGTGCGCGCCAGCCCCACCGCGGCCTTGAAGAAAAAGCCCAGGCCCATGTCGGCGTCGCCGGCCGCCACCATGGCCTGCACGTCGCGCAGGTCGGCGTCGAACAGGCGCAGGCTCACCTGCGGATGCGCCGCGCGGAAGGTGGTGAACACCTGCGGCAGCAGATGCGACGACACCAGCGGCGTTGCCGCGATGCGCAGGGTGCGGCGCGCCGCGTCGCCCGCGGCACCCAGCTCGGCCGCCACGTCGTCCAGGTCGGTCAGCAGCCGCTCGACCACCGGCAGCAGCCGCCGCCCTTCCGGCGTGAGGCTCACCACGCGCGTGGTGCGCTCGAAGAGCCGACAGCCCAGTTGCTTTTCCATCTCGCGCACCAGAATGCTCAAGCCCGCCTGCGTGATGTGCGCCTGCTCGGCCGCGCGCGTGAAGTTGCCGATGCGCGCCACGTGCAGAAAGGCGCGCATCTGGCGCGTGGAGAGGTTCATAAGGATTCATGATAAATCCATATCACATCTAAATTTCCCAAATGGCTGAAGCGCGTTCCTAATGCGGCCGGAGACAAGCAACCGGGCGCAACGCGCGTTTTTCACCATGAGCAAAGAAGTCATCATTCTGGGCGCCGGCATTGGCGGCCTGACCCTGGCGCTGAGCCTGCACCAGGCCGGCATTGCCTGCCGCGTGTACGAGGCCGTGCCCGAGCTGAAGCCGCTGGGCGTGGGCATCAACCTGCTGCCGCATGCGGTGCGCGAGCTCACCGAGCTGGGCCTGCTGAGCGCGCTCGACAAGGTGGGCGTGCGCACGAAGGAGGCGGTGTTCTTCACCGCGCACGGCCAGCTCATTTTTCGCGAGCCGGCGGGCCAGTTCGCGGGCTACGACTGGCCGCAGTTCTCCATTCACCGCGGCGACCTGCAGACCCTGCTGCTCGAAGAAACGCTGAAGCGCCTGGGCCCCGACAGCGTGGTGTGCGGCCACCGCTGCACCGGCGCCACGCAGGACAGCGAAGGCGTGACCGTGCACTTTGCCGATGCGCCCGCGGTGCGCGGCGCGGTGGTGGTCGGCTGCGACGGCATTCACTCGGCGCTGCGCAAGCAGCTGTATCCGCACGAAGGCGCGCCGCGCTATTCGGGCGTGAACATGTGGCGTGGCACCACGCGCTACAAGCCGTTTCTCTCAGGCGGCAGCATGGTGCGCGCGGGCTGGCTCGCGGTCGGCAAGATGGTGATCTACCCGATTCGCAACGACATCGACGCCGAGGGCAACCAGCTGATCAACTGGGTCGCCGAGATCCATGCGCCGCAGCCCGCCCTGCGCGACTGGAGCCGCGCGGGCCGCCTGGAAGACTTCTTGCCGGCGTTCGCCGACTGGCACTTCGACTGGCTCGACGTGCCCGCGCTGATTCGCGCGTCGGACACCATCCTGGAGTACCCCATGGTCGACCAGGACCCGCTGCCGCGCTGGACGCACGGGCGCTTCACGCTGCTGGGCGACGCGGCGCACCCGATGGTGCCGCGCGGCTCCAACGGCGCGGGCCAGGCGATCATCGATGCGCGCTTTCTGGCCGGTGCGCTGAAAGACCTGGGCGTGGGCATGGCCGCGCTGGAAGACTACGACCGGGTGCGCGTCAAGGCCACCACCGACGTGGTGCTGACCAACCGCAGCAACCCGCCCGACGCCATCCTGCGCGAGGTGTTCGAGCGCTCGGGCGGCCAGCGCTTCGAACATATCGACGACGTGGTGCCCACCGCCGAGCTGCAGGCCATCTCCGACAACTACAAGCGCGTGGCCGGCTACGACCCGGTGGCGCTGAAGGCCCGGCCTTCGTTCCTTTGAATTTGCGCACCCCTCAAAAAAACACGGAGACAACCACATGCGTTCACTGACCCGCACCCTCGCCGCCCTGCTCGCCGCCGCCGGCATGGCCACCGCCGCGCACGCCTGGCCCGACCAGCCCATCACGCTGGTGGTGCCCTACACGCCGGGCACCGGCATCGACCTGGTGGCGCGCCAGCTGTCGGCCCGCCTGCCGGCGCTGCTGGGCCAGCCGGTGGTCGTGGAGAACCTGGCCGGCGCCAGCGGCAACATCGGCAGCGAGCGCGTGGCGCGCGCCAAGCCCGACGGCTACACGCTGATGGTGCAGGTCAACACGCTGGTGATGAACCGCAGCCTGTACAAGTCGCTGAGCTACGACCCGGTGGCCGACTTTGCGCCGGTGTCGCTCACCTCGTGGGGCACGCTGCTGCTGGTGACCAACCCGAATGTGCAGAAGGCCACGTCGGTGCAGCAGCTGGTGAGCGAGGCCAAGGCCGCGCCGGGCAAGCTGACCTACGCCACGCCGGGTGTCGGCACGCCGCACCACCTGTCGATGGCGCTGCTGATGCAGGGCACCGGCACCGAGCTGCTGCACGTGCCTTACAAGGGCACCGCGGGCGCGGTGACAGACTTGCTGGGCGGGCGCATCGACTTCATGTTTCTGCCGGTGCATGTGGCGCTGCAGCACATTCAGGCCGGCAAGCTCAAGGCCATCGCCACCGGCAGCAGCAAGCGCCTGGCGCAGTTGCCCGACGTGCCCACCCTGGCCGAGGCCGGCGTGACGACCGACAACGTGGACATGTGGTACGGCGTGCTGGCACCCAAGGGCACGCCTGCAGCCGTGGTGGCGCGGCTCAACACGGAGATTGCGAAGGTGCTGAAGCAGCCGGAGGTGGCGAAGTCGTTCGAGTCGCAGGGCATGGTGCCGGCGAGCTCGACGCCGGCGGAGTTCGGTGCGCTGATGAAGAAGGACGCGGAGCGCTGGGCTGGTGTGGTGAAGCGGGGGAACATCACCGCGGACTGAGGCCGGTCTTTTGCATTGCTCCCTCCTCACCTGGGGGAGAGGAAGCAAGGCAGCAGCGCACAGTGTCAAGGCGCGGTTCCAGGTGTTGTTCCCTCTCCCTCCGGGAGAGGGTCAGGGTGAGGGCATCGGCCTCACGACATCGCGCAGCCTCGATGGCCGCACCCCCTCACCCCGACCCTCTCCCCGGGGGGAGAGGGGGCAAGACTTCGCGCTTCCGCCGGGAGGGGAAGGAGCAAAACCCTCAGCGCGGCGCCGGGGTCTTGCCTGCGTGCCGCGCCAGGTGCACCTGGTGCAGCGTGATCTTGCGCACCTCCGCCTGGCTGGTCTCGATGTGCGCGCGCAGCAGCATCGCGGCCTGGTCGCCGCGGTTCGCGCGCACGGCCTTCAATATCTTCGCGTGCTCGTCGTAAGTGGCGTCGATGCGCGGCTGCTTGGTGAAGTCGAGCCGGCGAATGATGCGGATGCGGTCGGTCACGTCGCCATGCACGCGCGCCATCTCGGCATTGCCGGCAGCGGCCACCAGCGCGCAATGAAAGGCCTCGTCCCACTGCGCCACCTGCGCCATGTCGCTGCTGCGTTGCGCGGCGGGCGCCAGCCAGATGTCGGCCAGCGTGTCGAGCAGGCCGCGGTCGATGTGGCGGTCGGTTTCGCACAGGCGGTGCACGGCGGTGGTCTCCAGCACCATGCGCAGGTCGTAGAGCTGCTCGAACTGCTCGAAGTCGAACGGCAGCACGCGCCAGCCGCTGCGAAACAGCACCTCGACAAAGCCCTCCTGCTGCAGCCGGAACAGCGCCTGGCGCACCGGCGTGCGCGACACGCCGAGCCGCTCGCTGATCTCGTTCTCGGTGAAGCGGTCGCCCGGCACCAGAATGAACTCGGCCACGTCGCGCTTGAGCTGCGCGTAGACCTCGTCGGCCCGGGTGCGGAAAACGGTGGCCTCCAAAGGAGGGGCGGCGACAGCGGAAGGTTCGGGGCGGGGGCGGACGGTAGACACGGGGTGGGATGTTAGTCGCTGGCGACGGCTTCAAGACCGGCTCAACACGGGCTCTGCAGCGCGGCCAGCAACGCACTGCTCGGCGCGGTCCAGCCGACGATGCCGCCTTGCGCGCGCACCATGTCGAGCGTGGCGGCCTTGAAGGCCGGAAAGTAGCTTTCGGTGCAGTCCTCCAGCAGCAGGCTATCGTAGCCGCGGTCGTTGGCTTCGCGCATGCTGGTCTGCACGCACACCTCGGTGGTGACGCCGCCGAACAGCAGGTGCGTGATGCCGCGCTGGTGCAGCAGCTCGTGCAGGCCGGTGGCGTAGAACGCGCCCTTGCCGGGCTTGTCGATGACGAGTTCGCCCTCGACGGGCGCAAGCGCATCGATGATCTGGTTGCCCGGCTCCCCCGCCACCAGGATGCGGCCCATCGGCCCTTCGTCGCCGATGCGCAGCGTGGGGTTGCCGCGGTTGCGCTTGGCGGGCGGGCAGTCGGAGAGGTCGGCCCTGTGCGCCTCCCTCGTGTGCACGACCAGCCCGCCGGCCTGCCGCCATGCGGCCAGCGCCGCCTGGGTGGCCGGCACGATGGCCTTCAGCAGCGCCACGTCGTTGCCCAGCGTTTCGCCGAAGCCACCGGGCTCGATGAAGTCGCGCTGCATGTCGATGAGCACCAGCGCCGTGTGGGCAATGTCGAAGTCGTAGGCAAAGGGCTTGGCTTGTTCGATGCGCATGGTGTTGTGGCTCACTGGTTGTTTGCGGCTCAGGCGCGGCGATCAGGCTGCGGCCTTCGCCGGCTCGTGGTGCCCGCCGCCCATGTGCGCGCCGATCACATGCCGCTCGGCACCCGCGGCGGGTGTCTCGAACACGATCTGCCCTTCGCTCATCACGACGATGCGGTCGGCCAGCTCCAGCAGTTCGTCGAGGTCTTCGCTGATCAACAGCACCGCCCCGCCCTTCTCGCGCACCTGCACGATGCGCGAATGAATTTCGGCCACGGCCGCAAAGTCGAGGCCGAACACAGGGTTGGCCGCAATCAGCACATTGATGTCGCCGGCCAGCTCGCGCGCCAGCACCGCGCGCTGCACGTTGCCGCCCGACAGGCTGCGAATGGGCGCGCCTTCGCCCTGCGTCTTCACGCCGTACTCGGCAATCCATTCGCGTGCCCGGCTGCGCCAATACGGAAAGTTCAGCACGCCGGCACGCGACAGGGGCGGCCGGTCGAAGTCGCGCAGGGCCATGTTCTCCGCCACGCTGAGGTCGCCGACGCAGGCATTGCGCAGCGGCTCCTCGGGCAGGCTGCGCACCTTCAGGTTGCGGTTCTCCGCGCGGTGCGCGCCGTAGGGCTGGCCCATCACCGTGACCTTGCCCGCCAGGCGCGGGCGTTGCCCGACCAGCGCCTCGACCAGCTCGCGCTGGCCGTTGCCGGAGACACCCGCCACGCCAAGGATTTCCCCCGCGCGCACAAACAGGCTCAGGTCGTGCAGCGCGAGCGTGCCGCGATCGCCCTGCGCCTTGAGGCCTTCGACCTTCAACGCCACCGGTGCTTGAGAAGACACGGGCTTGCGGGCGACGACGGCCTGCGCGCTCGCAGCCGCCTGTTCGCCGCCCATCATGGCCTGCGCGAGTTGCGCCGGGCTGGTGTCCGCCACGCGGCAGTGGTGCACCGCCTTGCCGCGGCGCAGCACGGTCACGCTGTCGGCATAGGCCATGACTTCGCGAAACTTGTGCGTGATGATGAGCACGGTGCACATGCCGCTGCGCGCAAACTCGCGCACATGGCCCAGCACCTCGTCGGCCTCTTGGGGCGTGAGCACGGAGGTGGGTTCGTCGAGGATGAGCAGGCGCGGCTTCAGGTAGAGCTGCTTCAGCAGTTCGAGCTTCTGTTTTTCACCGGCGGCCAGTTCCGACGGCCGCATGTCCAGGTCGAGGCTGAACGGCGTGGTCGCCAGAAAGGCCTTGAGTTCGGCGCGCTTGGTTTTCCAGTCGATGAGCGCGGGCGTCTTGCCGCCGGCGAGCAGCAGGTTCTCGGCCACGGTCATGCCCGGTGCCAGCGTGAAGTGCTGGTAGACCATGCCGATGCCCAGTGCCCGGGCGACGATGGGGTTGGCAATGTCTTGTTCGCGCCCGTCGATGAGGATGCTGCCCTCCTCCGCGCGCTGGAAGCCGGCCACGCATTTCACCAACGTACTTTTTCCGGCGCCGTTCTCCCCGAGCAGCGCATGCACGGTGCCGGGGTCTACGCGCATGGTGACGCTGTCCATCGCGGTGAAGGCGCCGAAGCGTTTGGTCAGCTGGTAGGTGTCGAGTGCCAGTGCGCCGGTGCCTGCTGGCAGGGCGCCGATGGCTTTGGGGGGCATGGCGTTCATGTCTGCTTTCCTCCATTTGTGCATGGCGCGGTTTTTTGGGGGCCGTTGTTCAGGGCGCGTGCACAGGCCGCCGGGTACTCCCCTCCGCGAATGTCCCCCGGCCTGCGGCCTCCTCCTGATATTGTTTCCACCGCTCCCGTAGCGCTGAAGGGAGCCCGTTCGGTGGACCCTGTTCTCCTCCTTGGGTTGTTTAGCCCGCAATAAAGAGTGGGGACCCGGACGGATTCGACGCTGTA